>NZ_FZON01000001.1 GCF_900188425.1 Antarctobacter heliothermus | reverse complement strand
AGCAGCGCCGCGCCTTTCTGGTCTATGCTATGGCCGACAATCATCAGGATGCATTGGGCCGGCCCCTGATCCGAACCGCCTGTATGACCGCGCTTCCCGACCGTCGCCACCGATCCCGGTGGCGTTCAACGCCGTGTGCGGATGCATCACCGCGTTCGCCCGAAAGCGCCGCGAACACATCCACCCACACGTATGACGCGAACGTCGGCAGCGTGATCGCCCTTCCTGCCACACGCAAGGTCAAGAAACCCGACCGCGCCCCGAAATCACACCGCACACGGACCGCCGGTGAATATTGCGGGCTAAGTGTTTTCGAATTGTCTGCATGACGTCTCCCCCACGGCAATGCGTTCGACACCCGGCCTTTGGATACGGTCTGAACCTTTGCCAAACCCCGAAAACCCGGTGCGTATAGCTCAAGCCTTTGCCAATCCCGGGGAGGACACATTGATAAAGATCAATTAACATCAGAAATTTGGAATGTTATTGGATAGCAAGGCCGTCGGCGGCAGGTGGCGGGCATGACCCGGTTCGTGTGTGGGCGATTTCAAGTGGTGCTATTGGTGAAAGCGCGCGTCATAAAACATGTCAGGGTTGTGGGATCTGCCAAACGGACCATGGCTCGCCCGTTTCGCCGGACGTGAGTCGCCTGCCTGAAATCGCAGCACATCGGCGCGATGGCGGTAAAACGGGTGTCGTGGCGTATCCTGTGGCGGGTGGTTTCCCGACACGGTGCCGCGACAGCGATGCCCCGATCACGGAAAGAGGACAATTCAGTTTGCTCTTGGGCAGGGCCTCTGCGACCCTCCGGGTGTGTGTGTCCACGCTCTGACGCATCTTGCGACTGTTCGCGTGCAGGTATCTGGTACTTTCGGGGTTGGCTCCTGCCGACCCGCCTGTTCAGAAGGAGACGACATGGGTCTGAACCGACGCCCTGACTCGGACCGACTGCCGGTCAGCCAACGCATCGACCAACGGATGCCGAACCCCAAGTGCCGACAGATGCGCCCGACCGACTGGGCGATCCGGGGCGAGCTGTTCCTGAACTGCTCCTGTACGGTATTCTGCCCCTGTGTTGTCAGCCTAGGCCAACACGACCCGACAGAAGGCACCTGCAAGGCCTGGATGGCGATTGCCATCGACGACGAGGGCCACTTCGAGGGCGAGGACCCGACCGGCACAAACGTCGGCCTGATGGTCGAGATCCCCGGCAAGATGGCCGAGGGCGACTGGAAGGTGGCGGTCTACATCGACGAACGCGCCACGCCCGCCGCCTACAACGGTCTGCTCAATTTCCTGTCAGGCGAGGCGGGCGGCACCACCGGGCTGTTCACCCTGCTGGTGTCGCAGATCATCGGACACGAACGCGAAAAGGTAGAGATTGTCCGTGAGGGCACAAAACGCGGTCTGTATATCGGGCGCAAGATTCAGGGTGAGATCGAGATGGTGCAGGGGGCCTCTCCCGCAGAACCCATCGTGATCAAGAACACCAAATACTGGATGGGCCCGGACGTGATTGTGGCCAAGGGGCTGAAAAGCAAAGTGCGGGACTATGGCCGGGTTTGGGATTTTTCGGGCAAGTCGGGTGAGATTTGTGCGATCGACTGGAAAGGACCGGGGAAATGATGATCTCGCCGGACTATTGCCTGACCATGGCGCGCTACAATGCATGGCAGAACCGGCAGGTGAAGGCCTGTTTCGAAGCGCTGGACCCCACGGCGCTTAAACAGGACCGCAAGGCGTTTTTCGGATCGCTTTTGGGGACGGTGAACCACCTGCTTTGGGGGGATCTGATGTGGATGTCCCGGTTCACCGGGTCACAGCCGCCTGCGGGCGGGATCAAGGACACCCCGACATTGACCGCAACGCGTGAGGAATGGGAGATCGCGCGGTTCCGCGCGGATGCGGAGATCCTGATCTGGTCAGAGCGGCTGCGGACGGTCGACCTGACCGGGGATCTGAGTTGGTATTCCGGTGCCGTCGGGCGCGAGGTGTCCAAACCCAAGGCGCTGTGCGTGGTGCATATGTTCAACCACCAGACCCATCATCGCGGACAGATCCACGCCATGCTGACGGCCGCCGGGGCCAAGGCCCCGGTCAGCGATCTGGCGTTCATGCCGCCGGAGGGGCCGTGGTTGTAGGACAACGGGACGTGGGACGGACGCTGTTTCGCCTGGCGGCGAAAGGCGCCCCGCCCACCGTCCCTCGGACCCGCGAATTTCTGTGTTTCGAACCAAAGGAGAGACCCATGTTCAAGCCATCGATTGTCGAAACGGACAAGGATAGTGGCAGCACCCTTGCCATTGTTCAGGACATCGCTCCGGTGGTTTTCTGCGACGGCGCATCAGGGCGGCAGACCGGCGGGCGCGCGGATAAGGCGCAATGGAGAGGCTACGCGCCAAAGGCGCAAGAGGATCATCACAGGCTGAAACCGGGACACGGGCAGGTTCCTGTCACCGGGGCCGCGGGCGTGGGGAGCAACGCATGAGCTATGACGACCAGAACATTTTCGCCAAGATCCTGCGCGCAGAGATCCCCTCGACCCGCATCTATGAAGACGACGACACGCTGTGTTTCATGGACATATTCCCGCGCGCGGACGGGCATTGTCTTGTGATCCCCAAGACGCCCTGCCGCAACCTGTTGGACGCCTCTCCTGCGCAAATGACTGCGGTCATGGCGACCGCGCAAAAGGTGGCCAACGCCGCGATGGCGGCGTTGCAGGCGGATGGCATAACGGTGCAGCAGTTCAACGAGGGACCGGGCGGGCAGGAAGTCTTTCACCTTCATGTCCACATCCTGCCGCGCTGGTCGGGCGTGTCCCTGCGCCCGGCCGGTCAACCGGGTGACATGGCGCGGATCGGGGACATTGCAGACAAGTTGCGCGCGGCTCTGAGCTGATCTCAACCGGCGCAGCGATGGCATCCGGGGCCGGGACGCGCGCCCGGGGTGTTGTTTGTTTGGCAGCGGATGGCGCCAATCCGTGTCGTTTTCGTGCCAAAAAGAGACCCATCGGTCTGCGCCTTTCCGCCGAATGGCTCTAGCCTTGAATTTACCGGGGAACCAAAGTCGCTCCGGTTTGTTGTCAGTCGGGACCGGAGTGCATCCGGCGCGCCGGTCCGAAAAAAACAAGAAAGGAGAGGGACGTGTTCAAACGGATCATGGTGCCGGTCGATCTTGCTCATGCCGAACGCCTGGAAAAGGCGTTGGGCGTGGCAGAGGACCTGGCACAACACTACGGGGCAACCGTCGTGTATGTCGGCGTCGCGGCGGCGACACCGAGTTCAGTGGCGCATACGCCGGCGGAATTTGCAGCCAAGCTGACAGCCTTTGCCAAGGCAAGGGCCGCGCAAAGCGACGTCACCGCCGAGGCGCACGCCATGACAAGCCATGACCCATCGACCGACCTGGACCCGACGCTGTTGAAGGCGGTGGGAGAGACCGGGGCGGATCTGGTGATCATGGCCAGCCACATCCCGAACATCACCGATTATGTCTGGCCGTCCAACGGCGGCACGATTGCAGGCCACGCCAAGGTTTCGGTCATGGTGGTGCGCGCGTGATCGCGGGGAGGCCGGAAAACCGGCAAAAAACAAAAGAACAGGGGGGTCAGGCATGACCGATGAAACAAATAACCAGGGCATCCCCGAACCGGAGGGGGCCTCGGACATCATCAAGACCGACTACGACATCGGCCAGGACAATATCGAAACGCAGGTCGGGCCGTTTCCGGTCGATATCCACAATCCGGTTTTTGTGATCTCGGCACTGAGCGTCATTCTCTTCGTGATCTACGCATTGGTCGCGCCGACGCACGCCGGAAACTTCTTTTCCGGCGTGGATGCCAGCGCCGTGGAAGGCTGCGAGCCGGGGGCGTTTTGTGACATCGGTCTCAGGGCCTTCCTGACATCGACCTTTGACTGGTTCTTTCTGATGGCGGCAAACGTTTTTGTGCTGTTCTGCCTGCTGCTGGTCGTGACGCCGATGGGCTCTGTTCGGCTGGGTGGCGCGGATGCCAAGCCCGACTACGGCTACATCGGATGGTTTGCGATGCTGTTCGCCGCTGGCATGGGTATCGGCCTGATGTTCTTTGGCGTGCTGGAACCGGCCTATTATTTTGGCACCCCTTGGGGGGATGAGCCGCTGGGCGTGGTCCGGCCCTTTGCCGAAGACGGAACCCTGATCGAGGCAAACGTGCAAGAGGCACGCCGGATGGCGCTGGCCGCCACGTCTTATCACTGGGCGCTGCACCCTTGGGCGATCTACGCAGTTGTGGCGCTGTCGCTGGCGCTGTTCTCCTACAACAAGGGTCTGCCGCTTTCGATCCGCTCTGCCTTTTATCCGATCTTGGGCGACCGAGTCTGGGGCTGGTGGGGCCATGCGATCGACACACTGGCGGTCTTTGCCACGCTGTTCGGCCTGGCAACCTCTTTGGGCCTAGGTGCGCAACAGGCCAACGCCGGTCTGGAGTTTGTCTATGGCATTCCCAACAACATCACGGTTCAGGTCATCCTGATCATCGGGATCACCGCGATTGCCCTTGTGTCGGTACTGCGCGGGCTGGATGGCGGTGTGAAAGTACTGTCGGAAATCAACATGGTGATCGCCATTGTCCTACTGCTCTTTGTGCTGTTCGCCGCTGGTGCAACCGCCATTCTGGGCGAGTTCGTTTCGGGGATCGGGGCCTATTTCCAAGAAGTTATTCCGCTGTCGAACCCGTTCGGACGTGAGGATGACGGCTATCGTGAGGGCTGGACCGCCTTCTATTGGGCCTGGTGGATCAGTTGGTCGCCTTTTGTCGGCATGTTCATCGCGCGGGTCAGCCGTGGCCGCACCGTGCGCGAGTTCATCATCTGTGTGTTGATTATCCCCAGCCTTGTCTGCGTGTTCTGGATGGCCGTGTTCGGCGGTGCCGCGATCAACGACATGATCGCCAATCCCGATGCGTCTGCGGTCAAGGCAAACGTGATCGACAGCTACGCGCCGGAACTGTCGTTGTTCGCGATGCTGGACAGCCTGCCGCTGACGTCGATCACCTCGACCATCGGCATCGTGCTGGTCATCGTGTTCTTTGTGACCTCGTCGGATTCGGGGTCGCTGGTGATCGACACGATCACCGCAGGCGGCAAGGTCGACGCGCCGGTGCCGCAGCGCGTGTTCTGGTGTACCTTTGAGGGGTTGGTGGCCATCGCGCTGCTGATCGGTGGTGGTCTGACGTCGCTACAGGCCATGGTGATCTCGACAGGTCTGCCGTTCACGTTGGTCCTGTTGCTGATGTGTTATGCCATCTGGAAGGGTCTTGTGGCCGAACGTCAGTCACACTGAGGACAGCACAGGTCACACACTCGAAACAGAGGCCCCGGCGGAAACGTCGGGGCCTTTGCTTTTGCGGGGCTCTGGTGGGTTGACGCCGCCCGATCCTCGGGCTTTGTCTCAGGCTCCGGGACATGGAGGAGGGTATCATGCTGGATGTCGATTTTGTGCGGGCGCAGTTTCCGGCGTTTTCCGAGCCGTCCTTGCAGGGGCAGGCATTTTTCGAAAACGCGGGCGGGTCTTATACCTGCGCGCCGGTGATCGACCGGCTGACGCGGTTCTACCGCGAACGCAAGGTGCAGCCCTATGGTCCGTTTGCAGCCAGTGAGGTGGCCGGGGCCGAAATGGATGAGGCCCGCGCCCGCCTGTCGGCTCTGCTGGGCGTGGACACCGATGAGCTGAGCTTTGGCCCCTCGACCACGCAGAACACCTATGTGCTGGCCCGCGCCTTTCGCCAGTTCATGCAGCCGGGTGAGGCCATCATCGTCACCAACCAGGACCATGAGGCCAACTCTGGCCCGTGGCGGCGGTTGGAGGCCGAGGGGATCGAGATCCGCGAATGGAAGATCGACCCCGGCACCGGCCGATTGAACCCAGAGGATCTGGAAGACCTGCTGGACGAAAATGTGCGGCTGGTCTGCTTTCCGCATTGCTCGAACGTGGTCGGAGAGATCAACCCAGTGGTCGAGATCACGGCGCTGGCCCATGCGGCGGGGGCCTTTGTTTGTGTCGACGGGGTCAGCTATGCGCCGCACGGCTTTCCCGACATTGGTGGGCTAGGGCCGGATATCTACCTGTTTTCCAGCTACAAGACCTATGGCCCGCATCAGGGGATCATGGTGGTGCGCCGCACCCTGGCCAAGGTGCTGCCCAACCAGGGGCATGTCTTTAATGGCGCGACCCTGACCAAGAAATTCACCCCAGCCGGCCCGGACCACGCGCAGGTGGCCGCCTGCGCGGGCATGGTGGATTACATCGACGCTTTGGCTGCGCACCACGGCTGTGCGGCGGGTGAGGTGCATGACCTGATGCGCGCGCATGAGATCCGTCTGCTGCAACCGCTGCTGGATGCGGTGGCGGGGCGCAACGGTGTGCGCCTGCTGGGACCGAAGGCCACAGAGAACCGCGCGCCAACCGTGGCGTTGTCCCTGCCGCGATCAGCCGCGGATGCGGCGGCGAAACTCGTCGACCACGGTATCATGGCGGGGGGCGGCGATTTCTACGCCCATCGTCCCTTGCAGGCCATGGGGGTCGATCCGCAGCGGGGCGTGTTGCGGCTGTCCTTTGTCCACTACACCACTGAGGACGAGGTGGCGAAACTGATCGACGCGCTCGACCGGGTGATCTGATCGCGGGGCTTGTCCCGCGCTGACCCGCGCTATCTGACAGACGGACAAGACTTCGAAGGAGTCCGCCTTGTCTGACCAATCGCCCATCCTCGTCTGGGTCCGCCGCGACCTGCGGCTGACCGACCATGCCGCGCTGAGCGCCGCCTGCCAAACCGGCCGCCCGGTGATCCCGGTGGTGATCCGGGACAAGGGGGTAGACGATCTGGGGGCCGCGTCAAAGTGGCGGCTGGGTCTGGGCATCGGGCATCTGGCAGACCGCTACGCCAAGGCGGGATCGCGGTTGATCCTGCGCTCCGGCGAAGCGGTTGAGGTGATACAGGCGCTGGTCAGGGAAACCGGAGCAGGGGCCGTCTACTGGATGCGCGCCTATGACCCGGCCAGTGTCGCCCGCGACACCGATGTGAAATCGGCACTGAAAGAGGCTGGGTTGGAGGCGGAAAGTTTTGCCGGGCACCTGATGTTCGAACCCTGGACGGTGGAGACCCAGCAGGGGGCGTACTACAAGGTTTACACGCCGTTCTGGAAAGCGGTCCGGGACCGGGATGTGGTAGAGCCGGTGCCTGCACCGGGGCGCATCCCCGCGCCGGATGACTGGCCCGATAGCGAAAACCTTGACGACTGGAAGCTTGGGTCCGCGATGCGCCGGGGGGCGGATGTGGTGCGCCCTTGGGTCCAGCTGGGTGAACAGGCCGCGCAGGGGCGTCTGGGCGCCTTCATCGCGCACAAGGTGTCCGACTATAATGAGACCCGCAATCTGCCCTGGACCGACGGCACGTCCTGCCTGAGCGAGAACCTCAGCCTGGGAGAGATCTCACCGGCGCAATGCTGGCACGCGGGGCGGCGGGCCATGGAAGAGGGCAGCAAGGGGGCCGAGACATTTCTCAAGGAACTGGTCTGGCGCGAGTTCGCCTATCACCTGATGTGGCACACCCCGCGCCTGCTGGACAGCAACTGGCGTGAAGAGTGGGAGGCGTTCCCGTGGAACACTGACGCCAACACACCTGAGGTCATTGCCTGGACACAGGGGCGCACGGGCATTCCGTTTGTCGATGCGGGGATGCGTGAGATGTATGTGACGGGACGCATGCACAACCGCGCGCGGATGATCGTCGCCTCCTACCTGACCAAACACCTGATGACCCACTGGAAGATCGGGATGCGCTGGTTCGAGGACTGCCTGATCGACTGGGACCCGGCGGCCAATGCGATGGGCTGGCAGTGGTCGGCGGGGTCGGGGCCGGATGCGACGCCCTATTTCCGTGTGTTCAACCCGGTCACCCAGCGAGACAAGTTTGACCCGAAACGGGCCTATGTGGATCGCTGGATTGCCGAGGGGCGCAAGACACCGACAGAGACGGCGCAAAGCTACTTTGACGCCATCCCCCGCAGTTGGGCGCTATCGGCGACAGACCCTTATCCCGCGCCGATTGTCGACGTCGGCGAAGGCCGCAAACGGGCACTGTCCGCCTATCAGGACCGCGCGTTCTGAACCGGGGTTCAGTTGCTGACGCCGCCCATGCGATCCATCTTGACCCAGCCGGCCGTGTTGCCCGCCGAGGCGATCTTGCACACCGGCTTGGCGTCCGAGCAGGTTTCGATAAAGCCGCCTTCGCCGGGGGCGAGGGTGCCGGTCTTTTGCGTGAACTCCACGTCGCTGTAGACTGCGACGGGCAGGGCCGACATGTTGAAGTAGGGTATATCGCGCGCCACATTGCGCTCCCACGACCCGCCAGCCACAGCCTTGGGCTGCACCACGCGAACGGGTTCCGAAAGCGTCAAGGCAGGACGGGCCGCAGGCGCGGTTTTCTCACCCTTTTCCACCCCGACGAAACTCATCACCTTGCCGCAGCCAGAGGTTGCAAGGGCACAAATCAAAACGGCCACCAATTGCTTTTTCATCTGTCATCTCCCGCATGAGGGAACATTTCGCTCCGGAATGACTCCAGAAAACACCAAGTTTGCCAAAATCCAAAGCACAAATGCTTGTCTCGGAGGGGTTGGGACATAAACTTCGTGAAACAACAGGCTTTTGAAAGAACCTTATGTACCTGACAGACACTCATGGCCAAGCGGATCTGCCCCGCTATTTTGCGCGGGTTTTCGACCTGGCCCGCAGGATGCAGCGGGGGCGGCTGGATTTCGTGCTGCGGGACGGGCGCGTGTTCCGCGCCGAGGGACATGGGGCCGGGCCGGTGGCCGAATTGCACTTGCTGAACAATGACATATTCGCCCGGCTGATCCGTGAAGGCGATCTTGGGTTTTGCGAGGCTTATCTGGATGAATGGTGGTCGACGCCCGATCTGATGGGGTTTCTGGACCTTGTTCATGCCAACGAAGAGATGTTTGACGGCTATCCCGGCGGCGGCGTCGTGCGTGCGTGGGAACGGCTGCGGTTCTGGTTGCAATCCAACAGCAAGCGGCAGGCAAAAAAGAACATCGCCCATCACTATGATCTGGGCAACGCGTTCTACGGCCTCTGGCTGGACGAGACGATGACCTATTCCTCGGCGCTGTTTGACACCGGTCAAGAGGGGCTGGAGAAGGCTCAGGAACTGAAATACGCCTCCATGATCGACCAGATGGGGGCGCAGCCCGGCGACCATGTGCTGGAAATCGGCTGTGGCTGGGGCGGGTTCGCCGAATACGCGGCGCGCGAGCGGGGGCTGCGGGTCACCGGGCTGACCATCAGCCGGGAACAATTTGACTATGCGCAGGACCGGATCGCACGGGCGGGGTTGTCAGACCGCGTGGACCTGAAGTTGCAGGACTACCGCGATGAGCGCGGCATCTATGACGGCATCGCCTCTATCGAGATGTTCGAGGCGGTTGGCGAAAAATACTGGCCGGTCTATTTCGACACGGTCCGCCAGCGGCTCAAACCCGGAAAAACCGCGACGCTGCAAATCATCACCGTGCAGCACAAGCGGTGGGAGGTGTACCGGCGCGGGGTGGATTTCATCCAGAAATACATTTTTCCCGGTGGGATGCTGCCCTCTCCGGTGGTGTTGCGCCAGGAAATCGAGCGTGCGGGGCTTCAGGTGGTGGACAGTCTGGAATTTGGCGAAAGTTATTCCCAGACGCTGCGCCGCTGGCACGATACTTTCAATGCGCGCTGGGACGAGATCGCGGCGCTGGGGTTTGATGACAGGTTCCGGCGCATGTGGAATTTCTACCTCGCCTCTTGCGCCGCGACCTTTCACAGCGGTAACTGTGACGTGACCCAGATCACGATTGCAAAGCCCGCCTGACATATGCCCAACGCTGCGAAACTTCTTGCTGCCCTCGGCCTTGCGGCGCTGGGCTGGATCATTTCGGACATGATCCGGCCGCTGGTGCCGTTCAGCGTGGACTTTGGCTATTTCAACTACGTCAACGCGGGTCTTGGCGCGCTGGTGGGCTGGTTGTTTCTGGGGCGGCGCGCTGGGGACGGGCTGACATCGGCGATCAACAACGGGATCACCAGCGCAGTTGCCATGGTTGTTCTGGGGGTTCTGGTACAGGGCACCAATGAGATGGTGCGCCTGTCCTTTGCGCGCCGTTACGACACGCCTCTTGAGGCCATTGCCGCCATCTTTGAGAAAAGCATCGACTACGGGCTGATCCTTGGGGACATGCCGTTGATCCTGACGCTGCTGGGCGGCGCCATCGCGGTGGCGCTGGTGGTCGAGATCGCGGGCAGACGCTGGAGGTAACCCTGTCAAATCTGTTTTTCTACGGCACGCTGCGGCATCTGCCGCTGCTTGAACTTGTGTTGGGCCGGGTGCCTGACATGGTGCCTGCCCGCTTGCCGGGGCATGCGGTGGTCTGGGCCGAGGGTCAGGCCTTTCCGCTAGTGATCGAACGCGATGGCGGCATGGCCGAGGGCATGCTGGTGCGCGGCCTCAGCGATGCGGACCGCGCGGCGCTGGATTTCTACGAAGGCGGCTTTGTCTACGCGTTGCGCCCGGTGATGGTGGACACCGACGAGGGCGCGCATGCGGCAGAGGTGTATTTTCCGCAGACGGATCGATGGCGACCGGGGGCGGACTGGTCGCTGGACGACTGGGCGGCGCGTTGGGGCACCGTGACCATGGGGGCCGCGCGTGAGGTGATGGACCGGCGCGGGTCGTTTGAGGCGCGTGAGGTGGCGGGGATGCTGCCGTTTTTCCGCGCCCGCGCCTGGGCGGGGCAGATCGCGTCCAAGGGCGCGCCGCAGACCCTGCGCCGCGCCAGCGGCATGGAAGACGTCGATTATCAGGGTGCGCGCGGCACGCCCTTCAAAGGGTTCTTTCGGATCGATCCCTTTCGGCTGCGCTATCGCCGCTTTGATGGGACATGGAGCGCGGCGCTGGAGCGGGAGTGTTTCATTGCCTTCGATGTGGCGCTGGTGCTGCCTTATGATCCTGTTCTGGACAAGGTGCTGCTGATCGAACAGATGCGGTTTGGTCCGATCCATCGCGGTGATCCGGCGCCTTGGGTGTTGGAGGCGATCGCGGGCGTGGTCGATGCGGGCGAGACCCCCGAAGAGGCGGCGCGGCGCGAGGCGGTGGAAGAGGCGCATGTGGACGTGAAAGAGCTGCGTCTGGCCTGCCGGGGCTATGCCTCACCGGGGTATACGACCGAGTTTTATCACTCTTATGTGGGGCTGTGTGACCTGTCCGGGCGGGACAAGGGGCTGGCCGGGCTGGATGAGGAGAACGAGGACATCCGCAGCCATGTGGTGTCTTTGGATCACGCGCTGGAGCTGGTCGATACGGGCGAGATCAACGTGGTTCCGCTGGCGATGCTGATCAATTGGGTCGCGGCACGGCGGGGCCAATTGCGGTCGGGCTAAAAGAGCTGTCCACGCGTGGACAGCGGAGCGGCCTATATAGATCAAGGGTTTACAGAGACGGTTTTACGTTTCGGTAACTTTTGGATCGCCCGGCCCACCATCCCCGGCTGCTGGCGTGATCAGCCGTCCAGCAACGCCGCAAGCGCGCTGTGCGGGCGCACCACATCGGCCAGTGTGTATCCGTCCAGCGTGGCAAAAAACGCCTCTTGCGCCTGCGCCAATGGACCCCGCAACCCGCAGGCGGGCAGGATCAGGCAGGATTTGTTGGTCCCGAAACACTCTGCCACCGGATCATCGCGTTTCATCGCCCGCACCACGTCGCCGATGCGGATCAGCTCTGCACCACGGCCAAGGGTCAGCCCGCCGTTGCGCCCGCGTTCAGAGTGGGCAAAGCCCTCTGCCACAAGCTGTGTCGCGACCTTGGACAGGTGATGGTCCGACAGATCATAAAGGGCGGCGATCTGCGATGTCGGCACGCGGTCCGGCGACCGCACCGCCAATGTCATCAGAATCCGCAAGGCGTAGTCGGTGAATTTGTCCAGCTGCATGGCGCCTTATTTAGCATTTGAAATGCGCATTTGGTAGTGTTAGATAATGCGCATCGAAAATACCAATTAAAGGCGATTCTCATGACACTCTCGGATGCCTTCCTGTGGCCTGGAACCAAGGTCTGCGAAAAACTGGGCGTCGATCCGGAAGGAGAGGCCGGATTGCTGCGCTGGATGGTCAACACGCTGGTCTACCTTGTGCTGAGCCTGACCGTTGTCTGGGTGCTGGTGGTTTGAGCATGCCGCCGCGCATCCCCGTCACCGTGGCGCAGATTGAAACGGTTGTGGCCCGGTTCTATGCGCGCGTGCGCGTCGACCCGGTGCTGGGGCCGGTATTCGCCGCCCATGTGAAGGACTGGCCGCCGCATGAGGCCAAGATCGTGCGGTTCTGGCGCAACGCCCTGTTGCTGGAACGGTGTTACAACGGCAATCCGATGCAGGTGCATGCCGCGGCAGGCAACGTCAAAAGCGACCACTTTGCCGTTTGGCTGTCGCTGTTTGACGGCGTTCTGCACGAGGAACTGCCGCCGATGCTGGCCGCGTCGTGGTCGGCGCTGGCCCACAGGATTGGACGCGGGCTGAGCTATGGGCTTCCGTCGTCCTGCGGGGCGGAAATGGTGCCCAATCTGGGCTGAATTCAGCCGGTCCTGACGCCGCGCGGTTGCCCCCTGTCGCGGCCCCCCCCATGCATTTTTCGAAAAAATGTGCCCGGCGTCGCAACCCGGCAGCGGGTTCGCGCGTTGACGCGGTCAATGGGACCGCGATGGCGCGTTTCCCGGGCCGACCCGCACAGGCGGAGCCGGCCCTGTGGTGCGCGTCATCGGCTTGAGTTCCCCCCACACGGGCCCTAAACCAAGGGCAACCGGGATCGAAAGGACATGTCATGCGCAATTCGCAGGACCTCGCACAGGCCGTCGGGCAGACGCCGCTGATCAAGCTTCGCAAGGCGTCGGAACTGACCGGCTGTGAGATTTGGGGCAAGGCAGAGTTCATGAACCCCGGCCAATCGGTCAAGGATCGCGCGGCGCTGTACATCATCAAGGACGCCATCGCCAAAGGCCAGCTGGAGCCGGGCGGCACCATCGTCGAGGGCACAGCCGGAAACACCGGCATCGGGCTTGCGCTGGTGGGGGCCTCGATGGGGTTCAAGACGGTGATCGTCATGCCCGAGACGCAGAGTCAGGAAAAAAAGGACATGCTGCGGCTGGCCGGTGCCGAATTGGTGCTGGTGCCTGCGGCGCCTTACAAGAACCCCAACAACTATGTACGCTATTCCGGGCGTCTGGCCGAGGAATTGGCCAAGACGGAACCGCATGGCGCGATCTGGGCGAACCAGTTCGACAACGTGGCCAACCGGCAGGCGCATATCGAAACGACTGGCCCCGAGATCTGGGAGCAGACCGGCGGCAAGGTCGACGGGTTCATCTGCGCGGTAGGCTCTGGCGGGACGGCAGCGGGCGTTGGCATGGCTCTGCAGCCCAAGGGTGTGAAATGCGGCATCGTCGATCCGATGGGGTCGGGGATCTACACGCTGTATACCGAAGGGGAGGCCAAACCCGAGGGCAGTTCGATCTCCGAAGGGATCGGGCAGGGGCGCATCACCGCCAACCTTGAGGGGTTCAAGCCCGATTTCCTGGCCCAGGTCAGCGACGAAGAGGCGCTGCCGATCGTGTTTGACCTGCTGGCCGATGAGGGCCTGTGCATGGGCGGATCGACCGGCATCAACATCGCGGGGGCCATCCACATGGCGCGCGAGATGGGGCCGGGCCATACCATCGTGACCGTGCTGTGCGACTACGGCACGCGCTATCAGTCCAAGCTGTTCAACCCGGATTTCCTGCGTGACAAGGGGCTGCCGACGCCGCCCTGGATGGCGCGCGGCCCGTCCAGCATCCCCGGCGTATTCGAGGACGCATGACCCTGAACATCCGCACCGTTTTACGGCCCGCTGCCGCCCTTCTGGTTGTCCTGTTCTTCTGGGCCACGACGGTTTGGGCGCAACAGGCGACATCGCCGGACTATACGTCCTGGGAAACCATCGCCACGCGCGCCGAGGCCATGGTCGACGCCGAGCGTGCCTCGGACGAGCGGCTGGAAACGCTGCGCGCGCAGGTCGCCACTTGGCGTGAGCAGTTCCAGGCCGCGCAGGACGTCAATGCCTCGCGTATCCAGACGCTGGAGGCGCAGATCAAGGCCTTGGGGCCGGAACCCGAGGACGGCACGGAAACCGCTGAGATCAAGGATCAGCGCAACCTGCTGAGCACGCAGCTGGCGGATCAGCGTGCGCCTGTGCTGCGCGCCGAGGCGGCCTATTCGCGCGCCAATGCCATCGTTGGCGAGATTGACCGGATCATCCGGGAACGCCAGGCCGACGCGCTGCTGGAGTTCGGGCCCTCGCCCCTGAACCCGATCCACTGGCCCGGCGCCTTGCAGAACCTGAAAACCACGTTTGTGTCGCTCTGGCAGGAGATCGTGGCCAACGTCGGGTCACGCTCGGCGCGGTCGGCGGCGCTGCAAAACGCACCGGCGGTTCTGTTGTATCTGATCATCGGCGTCATGCTGATCACGCGCGGGTCGATCTGGGCGCGCACCGCTGTCGAGAAATTGCGCAGCGGCACGCGCCGCGGGACCGGGGTCTTTCGTTTCCTAGTGTCACTGGGCCAGATCCTGCTGCCCTATCTGGGCATTGTCGCCCTGCTGCAGGCGTTGAACGCGACCGGCTTTGCGGTTGACGAATGGAACGTGCTGCTGGGCAAGCTGCCGTTCTGGGCAGCGCTGATGTTCGGCATTCGCTGGCTGGCGGATCAGGCGTTCAACAACGACGACGAGGTGGCGGCGCTGCCGCTGCCCGCCGATGAGCGACCCAAGGCGCGCCGTCTGGCGAACGCCCTGTCGTTTCTTTATGTGCTGGAAGATTTCGTCTCAACGCTGATTGCCTTTGACGGCTATCCGACAGAGACCGCCACAGTGGTGCAGTTCCCGGTGCTGCTGTTGTCGGGTCTGCTGTTGGTGCGGCTGGGCCGGTTGCGCAATGACGCGCCGATCGTGGGCTCTGCCGCCGCGCTGGAAGAAGCTGCCGGAGATTTCCGCCTGCGCTTTGCCAAGCTGCTGGGGCGGATCATCCAGGTTGTGGGCGTTGCCGGGCCGATCATGGCCGCAATCGGCTATTTCAAGGTCGGCGAGGCGCTGGTCTATCCCGCCATCGCGACGCTGGCGCTGGTCGGCCTTGTCATGGTGCTGCAACGCTTCATCAACAACCTCTACGAGATGGTGACGGGTCGGCATCCGGACCATACCAACAGCCTGTTGCCGGTTCTGGCGGGGTTCATTCTGGCGTTGGTCGCTCTGCCGGTTCTAGCGCTGATCTGGGGCGCGCGGGAGGCCGATCTGACAGAGATCTGGGCGCGCGCGCAGGAGGGTATCTCGCTCGGGGATACGCGGATCTCGCCGACGTCGATCATTGTGGTGATCGCTGTGTTTGCGGCGGGCTACATGCTGACGCGTCTGATGCAGGGGGCGCTGCGCACCTCTGTGCTGCCCAAGACCAAGATGGACCAGGGCGCGCAGAACGCCATCGTGTCCGGCATCGGCTATGTCGGGATCTTCCTGGCGGTGGTGATCTCCGTCACCGCAGGCGGGCTGGACCTGTCGTCGCTGGCCATCGTCGCTGGTGCGCTGTCGGTCGGTATCGGTTTCGGCCTGCAGAACATCGTGTCCAACTTTGTCTCTGGCATCATCCTGCTGATCGAACGGCCCATCGGTGAGGGCGACTGGATCGAGGTGGGCGGCACCCACGGGATCGTCAAGGACATCTCTGTCCGCTCGACCCGAATCGAGACGTTCGACCGGTTTGATGTGATCATTCCCAACGCCGATCTGGTGACGGGCACCGTGTCGAACTACACGCGCGGCAATTCACTGGGCCGGATCATCATCGAGGTGGGGGTGGCCTATGGCTCTGACACCCGCAAGGTGGAGCGTATCCTGCTGAACATCGCACGCCAGCATGATATGGTTCTTATGAACCCCGCTCCGGCAGTGGATTTCATGGGCTTTGGCGCGGATTCTCTGGATTTCCGCATTCGGGCGATCCTGCGGGACGTGGGTGCGGGGCTTGGGGTCAAGACCGAGATGCGCCACCAAATCGTTGAACGCTTTACTGAAGAAGGCATCGAGATCCCGTTTGCGCAACGCGATCTCTGGCTGCGCAATCCCGATGTGCTGGCCGACGCGGTGGAATCCAAATGGACCGCCGCCAGCGCCGAGCGTGAAAAATCGCAAAGCGGCAGCACGCCGCGCAAGTCTACCGCCACGTTGGGCGATGAGCGGGTCGGCGATGAGGATGAGGGCTGACGATGGAACTGTATCGTGAGGATGCCTATCTGCGGGACGCCCCAGCAGAGGTGGTGGCGCTGACCGAAGAGGGCGGCATCGTGTTGTCGCAGTCGATCTTTTATCCTACCGGCGGCGGTCAGCCGGGGGACAGCGGCTGGCTGGAGTGGGACGGGCAGCGCCTGCCCATTGCCACCACGCTGAAGGGCGAGGCGGGCGCATCCCTACTGGTTCCGGCAGAGCCAGCATCGCTGCCGCCGGTGGGCACGCAGATCATGCAGGAGCTGGACTGGGAACGCCGCCACAGGCACATGCGTATGCACACTGCGCTGCATCTGCTGAGCGTGGTGGTTCCGCTGCCTGTGACCGGCGGGCAGGTGGGTGCGGGCACCGGGCGGCTGGATTTTCTGATGCCTGAACCGCCGCAGGACCGCGAGGCGCTGGAACAGGCGCTGAACCGGCTGGTGGACCGCGATCTGGAGGTCAGCGACGGCTGGATCTCCGAGGCGGAACTGGAGGCGCGGCCGGACCTGGTCAAGACCATGTCGGTGCAACCGCCGCGCGGCGCCGGTCAGATCCGTCTGGTACGGATCGGGACCGGGACCGAGCAGGTGGATCTGCAACCCTGCGGCGGCACCCATGTGGCGCGCACCGGAGAGATCGGCGCGCTGAAGCTGGGCAAGATCGAGAACAAGGGCAAGCAGAACCGGCGGATAAATATCGCGCTGGTTTGAGGTGGCGCAGCCGCTGGCCGAGCAGGCTGGGCAGAACGGGCGCGGCGCGATATCCTGCCGGGATTGAGTGATTTCAAACCGGAGGATTTCGACATGCGCCTTGTCTTGGTATTTTGCGGCTTTGCGGCGGCCGTGCCTGTTGCCGCCGAGGTCGACACCACCGCCTTTCTTCAGAGCTGCCGTGACCTGCATCAGGGCCGCGCGGGTGGCGCGACCTGTGAGGCCATGCTGGAGGGGGTGCTGGGGGCCTTTAGCCTGATCGGGGCCGATTACATGCCCCTGTCGGCGGAAATGGGCTATTGCCTGATGCCCGACATGACCGCAACCGAGGCCGCTACGGCCATTGTGCGCTACGCTGACCGCGACCCGGAGTGCGCGCAACTGGCGCATTTTTCCATGTGCATGAACCTTGCGTTTCAGGAGACTTATGGGGGGTCTTGTTGAAACGGTGTGTTTGGCGTGATCCAAATGGGCGCGTGCGCGCACAGGTTTAGCGCCTGCGGCGCGGGTGTGGTGTGGGGTGACGTGTCTTGCAGACCATGTGCGGGTGAGAGCGGGCTGTCAGCTTCTGGAGTCACCCGAACGAAGATCTTCTTCCCTGACCCATCCCTCGCCCCGCGTTTGGCCTGACAGCCCCCGCGGTCCGCGCCAAGCGAAATAGCCGTCTCCCCGCATGCGGGGCCCCTCGGCGATTTTGCTTGTCCCGGCCAGCAGGGGCCGCCTGTCGGCCCGCGCGGCGAGGGATGGCTCCGGAACGAAGATCGGGTGTGGGGTTTGGCGCGCGTTCAGGGGCGTTTCTTGAGTGGGACGCCGTAGAGTTCCATGCGGTGGCCCTTGAGCCGGTAGCCGAGTTTTTCGGCGATTTTTTCCTGCAGCGCCTCGATTTCGGGGTCGACGAATTCGATCACCTCGCCGCTGTTGAGGTCGATCAGGTGGTCGTGGTGTTCGCGTTCCGCGTCCTCGTAGCGGGCGCGGCCATCGCCGAAGTCGACCCGTTCGAGGATGCCGGCCTCTTCGAACAGTTTCACGGTGCGGTAGACCGTGGCGATCGAGATGTTGGGATCACGCGCCGAGGCCCGCGCGTAGAGATCCTCTACGTCGGGGTGATCGGTGGCGTTGTCCAGCACATCGGCGATGGTGCGGCGCTGTTCTGTCATGCGCAGGCCTTTGGCGGCGCAGCGTTCGGCGATGTTGTCTGTCATGGGTCCGGCGTGGTTTGTCTGGGGGTCGTATTAGGCAATGGCGCGCGCGAGGCCAAGCCTCGAACGCGTCGGGCGCGCAGGACGTAGACCGCGAGGGTGATCACGACAATTGTGCCGCCGATGATCATGCGGCGGGACGGGGCCTCTCCGGTGCCAAGCCAGACCCAGATCGGGGCAAGCACGGTTTCCAGCAGCAGCAGCAGGCTGACATTGGCGGCGGCGGTGTAGCGCGAGGCCTGGCTGAGGGCGAAGAAGGACAGGGGCAGGACGGCGATGCTGGCGGTGAGGATGGCCCAGAGCTGGCCCTGCGTCATCTGTGCGGGGCCGGTGGCGGTCCAGCCCGCAGCGCCCGCGATCAGCGCGCCGATGCCGATCACCGGCAGCAGGGGCAGGTCCGGGTGGTGGCGCAGGGTGACGAAGTTCAGCGCCAGGGCGAGGGCGACCCCCAGCCCGCAGGCGGCGCCGATGAGAGAGGCGGGGTCAAGCGCCGCGTCGCCGGTGTCGGTGACGGCATAGGCCAGACCGGCCATGACCAGTGCGATGGCCACCCATGTGGCGGTCGAGGTGGATTCGCCGTGCAGCACGCGGGCGAGCAGCGCCGACCAGACCGGCACTGTAGCCACCCCCAGCAGCACCGGGGCGACGGGGGACACCGCGATGCCCAGCGGAAACAGCGTCGCGTTGAGCGCGTGGCACAGGATCACCATCGCGGCGGTCGGGCCTGCAAGGCGGGCCAGATCCGCGCGGTGGGTTTTGGCGGTCAGGCCCCAGGCGGTCATGAAGATCACGCCCATACACAGGCCGCGCCAGCCGAGCATCTGAAAGCCGTCCATGCCGGAGACGCGCATCAACAGCGCATCCGGCGTCAGGATAAGCGCCCCGGCCAGAGCGAGGCCGAGGCCGAAGGCAGAGCTGCGGGCCAAGCTGCAGGCCTCAGGCGTAGAGTGGCTGCAGGCCCATCTGCATGTGCAGCATGTTCACCACGGCCTCATCCAGTTGCATCGCGCGGGCGAGCCGGTCGAGGTATTGCGCCTCTGCCTGCGTGTCGACGCGGATCGTCATGAGCGAGGCGGAATAGACCTGCATGCGCTGCGGCTCTGGCGTGTCAGAGGCGAGGGCGTCGGGATCGACCGGCGCCTTGAGCTGGGCCTGGATGAAGGCGCGGTCCGACGGGTCGGCATCGTTGCCGAGGGTTTCGAGGATCTTGGCCTGTTCGGCGCGGTCGATGTCACCGTCGCTCTTGGCGGCCTGGATCATCGCGCGCAGCATCAGGCCCGCGGCCTCTTCGGCCTCTGGCGGGGCGTTTTCAGACGACATGGCGTTCAGCAGGCCAGAGGCCCCCTGACCCTGTGCGTCGGCGGTGGTGCCGGCCATGGCGGCCAGCATCCCGGCCATGCCGGTGCCGCCCGCGCCCAGTTGCGACAGCATGCCCTCGCCCTTGCCGGTGCCCGCGCGGCCCATCATAGCCGACAGGTCCATACCGCCGGATTGCAGCGATTTCATCATGTCGGCCATCGGGTTGTCCGCACCCGCCGCCGCGCCGGGCATCGCACCCATGCCGCCCTTTTGCATCGCCTCCATCATCTCTTGCATGCCGCCGCCCTGAGGCATCTGGCCGCCCATCATCTTGCCCATCTGCCCCTGGAGCGAGGCGGCCTGGGTCTTGGCGGGCACTTGCGCGCCACCGCCCAGCAGTGAGCCGATCCCCTGTCCGCCGGACATCCTGTCCACGCCGCGTGCGGCGGCATAGCCGATGGCCATCTTGGCCAGTGTTCCCATGAGACCCATTTGGTTACTCCTCCTTGCCGGTGATGCGTCAGGACCGACTGTGGCAGAAGAACGGCGTTTCGCACAGGGGAAGTCTGTGCCGAATCTGTGCCGAAATTGTCGTCAGGGCGGGGACGGGGACGGATTGACCTTGCCGTCCTGCGGGTGTCCAAGGGGCCATGGAACGCAAGCAACAGATGGATCTGGCCGGGGCGGTCGGCATGGTGGTTTTCGCCACGATGCTGGCCTTTAACCAGGTGGCGATCAAGTTCACCAACGACGGCTTTGGCCCGATCTTTGCCGCCGGGTTGCGGTCGGTGCTGGCACTGGCCTGTCTGGGGCTGTGGATTCGATTCAGTGGACGGCGTGTCGGCGATCTGCGGCGGACACTGTGGGCAGGGCTGCTGCTGGGTCTGCTGTTCAGCGTGGAGTTCATTTTCCTGTTTCTCGCGCTGGACCTGACCAGCGTCTCGCGCGCCTCGATCACCTTTTACGCCATGCCGGTCTGGCTGGCGCTGGTGGCGCATTTCACCCTGCCGGGGGAGGCGCTGTCGGCGCGTCGCGCGTTGGGGCTGGTGCTGGCGATGACGGGTGTGGCATGGGCGCTGGCCAACCCCGACAGCCGGGGGGCCGGGGATATCCGGGGGGATGTTTTCGCGCTACTGGCGTCCTGGTCCTGGGCGGGGATCGCGTTGACCGTGCGGCTGACGCGGGCGTCGGAACTGCCCGCCGAGGGGCAGTTGTTCTGGCAACTGGCGGTGTCGGCGGTGGTGCTGTGCGCGGTGGCGCCGCTGTTTGGCCCGTTGCTGCGGGAACCGGACGCGCTGAGCCTGTTCGGGATGGCGTTTGGCGTGCTGATCGCCTCGATCGGGTTTTTGTTCTGGTTGCGGCTGATGGGGATCTATCCGGCCTCTGACGTGGCCTCATTCAGCTTTTTGTCGCCGGTCATGGCGGTGCTGTTTGGCTGGATGGTCTTTGATGAACCCGTGGGGATCGGGTTCATCGGCGCGCTGGTGCTGGTGGGCGTCGGAATTGTGCTGATCAACAGGCGGCGCAAGAGCCGCAAGAACCCGGTGGTCCCGGCCCCCTGAGCCCGCCCCGCAGGGGGGCAGGCCGTCAGGTGCCGCAAAAGGTGGCGCGCACCCGTTCGTCCTGTGCCGGGGGGCGGCGCAGATCGGCAAAGCTCTCCTCCACCGTGAAAGGGGCGGCAAGCGCCGCGTTCAGCCGGTGGAACGGCGCGTCGTCACCGGCAACCGCCGCCTCGATCATCTGTTCGATGCGGTGGTTGCGCGGGATCAGCACCGGGTTGACGCCGCGCATGAGGGTTTGCGGATCACCCTCGGTGTCCAGCCGGGTTTTCCAGCGCGTCTGCCACGCGTCAAACGCCGCGCGGTCGGTGAACTGATCGCGGGCTGATCCGTCGGCCAGCGCGCGGAACGTATTGGTAAAATCGGCGCTGTTCTCGTGCATCAGGGACAGCAGGTCACCGATCAGGGTCAGGTCGTCCTGTGTTGCTTCTGCCAGTCCGATCTTTTCCCCAAAGCGGATGCGCCAGTGGTGGCGCAGCGTGTCGGGCATGGCGTTGATCGCCTTGGTGAAATCCTCAACCGCCTTGTCGGTGTCGGGCATCAACGGCACCAGTGCGGTGGCCAGTTGCGCCATGTTCCACACGATGATGTCCGCCTGCGCCGCATAGCCGTAGCGGCCAAAGCGGTCGATGGAACTGAACACCGTGTCAGGGTCGTAGCTGTCCATGAAGGCGCAGGGGCCATAGTCGATGGTTTCCCCCGACAGGGCGCAGTTGTCGGTGTTCATCACCCCGTGGATAAAGCCCACGGCCATCCAGCGGGTGATCAGATCGGCCTGCCGGTCCATGACGGCGTTGAGCAGGTCCAGCGGGTCCTTGGCATCGGGGTAGTGACGGTCGACCGTGTAGTCGAACAGCGTTTGCAGGCGGTCGGTGTCGCGCTGCGCGGCAAACACCTGAAAGGTGCCGACCCGGATATGGCTTTGCGCGACGCGGGTCAGGACGGCACCGGGTAGGGGGCGGTCGCGGATGACCTCCTGTCCGGTGCGGATCGCGGCCAGCGCGCGGGTGGTGGGGATGCCAAGCGCGTGCATCGCCTCTGACACGACGTATTCCCGCAGCACCGGACCCAGCCATGCGCGGCCATCACCCCGGCGGGAAAATGGCGTCGGGCCGGAGCCTTTGAGCTGGATGTCGCGGCGGATGCCGTCGTGGCCCACGACCTCACCCAGCAGCAGCGCGCGGCCATCGCCCAGCTGCGGGTTGAACTGGCCGAACTGGTGGCCGGCATACAGTTGCGCCAGCGGTTCGGCCCCTTGCGGCAGGGCATTGCCGCCGAACATGGACGCCAGCGCCGGATCGTCCGCGCCGGTGATGCCCAGCAGAGCGGCCAGATCGTCGTTGAACGCGATTGTGCTGGGGGCCTTGACCGGGGTCGGTCCCTGTCGGGCAAAGAACCCATCGGGCAGGCGGGCGTAGGAATTGTCAAAGGGGATGTGCAGGGTCATGCCCCAGATATAGGCGGGGACGTCGGGTCGCGCCAGCGGTGCGGCTCGAAAAGAGCGGTGCTACAGCACGCGGGACATAAAGAGGTATTTGTCCCGGGGGGCAAACCGGGCGCGACCGTAAAAGCGGTGGGCGCGCTCATCCTCGCGGTTGGCCTCCAGGTGGAGGGCGCGCACGCCCGCCGGTTTCATCGCCTTGGCGATGCCGTCCAGCGCCTCTAGCCCCATGCCGCGCCCGCGCACGGCGGGGCGGATGTAGAGTTCATCCACGATGGCATCGAGGCCGCCAAATTCCACCGACCAGCCGAAGGTCAGCACGATATAGCCCACCGGCGCGCGGCGCGGGCCAACCAGCCAGACGGCCCCGTGTGGCGATCCCGACAGCAGCGGGGCGATGGCCGCCGCGCGGTGTTCGTCACTGGTGTCAAAACCCATTTCGGTGTGAAAGGCGGCGACGAGGGACAGCAGCTTGCCTGCGTCGTCCTCACCCGCCAGATGCAGCGATTTCATAGCCGGGACAGTCTTTCGGTCAGCAGGGCAAAGAAGCCGTCCGCATCGACGTTGCCGATAAAGGTGGCGTTGCGCGGGCGGTCGGTGACGTGCCACCAGTCGGCGACGGTCATGCCGCGTGTCAGGGCGGATTGGGTTTCGATCTCGACGTTGACAAAGCGTCCGGTGAACAGGTCGGGCTGGATCAGGTAGGCGGTCACGCAGGGGTCGTGCAGGGGCGCGCCGTCAGAGCCGTATTTCTCCTTGTCGAAGCGTTCGAAGAAATCGGTCATCTGGGCGACGGCATAGCCCACGTCGCTGCCAATGGCGCGGAACGCCTCGTTGCGGGCGGTGGTGACCAGCGCCTTGTGCGTCACGTCCAGCGGCATGACGACAATAGGCGCACCGCATTTGAACACGATGTCAGCGGCTTCGGGGTCGACGTAGATGTTGAACTCGGCCGCGGGGGTGATGTTGCCGACCTCGAAATAGGCGCCGCCCATCAGCACGATCTCACGGATGCGGGCGGCGATCTCGGGGGCTTTTTGCAGCGCGGTGGCGATATTGGTCAGCGGCCCCAGCGGGCACAGGGTGACGGTGCCGGAGGGCTGCGCGCGCAGGGTGTCGATGATGAAATCGACGGCGTGCTGATCCTGGACGGGCATGGTGGGGTCGGGCAGGTCGGGACCATCGAGGCCGGTCTTGCCGTGGACATGTTCAGCGGTGACCAGCGTATGCGCCAGCGGACGGTCGCAACCCGCGTAGATCGGGGTGCCGGGCTTGCCCGCCAGTTCGCAGACCTTGCGGGCATTGAGGGTGGTCAGCGCCAGCGGCACGTTGCCCGCAACGGAGGTGATGCCCAGAACCTCGATCTCATCGGGAGAGGCCAGCGCCAGCAGGATGGCGACGGCGTCATCCTGACCGGGATCGGTGTCGATGATGATCTTTTTCGGGGCCATCCGGGATCTCCTGCGTGATGCCGGAGCAGTCGCACGCGAAACAGGGCGGTGCAAGATGGATTGCGGCGTCGGCAAGGGTTCGCCGGGGCGTCTTGGCGGCGGTGTCAGTCCGCCGGGTCCGTGGCGGTCAGGCTGCACATGTGGATCAGCCAGCCGCCATTCGGTTGACGCCGGAACACGCACAGGGTTGTGCCTGTGCCTGTTGCCGCGCCCTCGGAAAACTCCGCGAGACCCCAGCCCAGATCACCGTCACGGCCGCCGTCCGTCAGGGTCAATGCCTTGCCGTGGCCGTTCGTCACCCAGTCGGCGTGCAGCGCGGCGATGGCGGCACGTCCCCGCGCGGGCGGCGCGTAGGGGGACAGCATCTGGGCGTCAGCGGTAAAGCAGGCGGCGCAGCCGTCGGCGTCACCGGACCGGTAGGCGGCGACATAGGCGTCCAGCAGCGGCTGAAAGGTGTCGCGCGCGGTCATGCAGAGCAGCTCGCCCCGCCCAGCACGCAGAACTTGGCGCAATGGGGGTGGTTGAGCGGCACGGGGGCCTCTGCCTGTTCCAGCGTCTCGCCCATGTCAAACTGCGGGTCGTAAGGCAGCAGGGTGCAGGCCACGACCGAGGGGCTGGCCGCGCCCTTGCGTTTGACCACCATCCGCGACGAGGAACACATCACGTCCTTGGGCGATTTGTTCAGGATGCCCCAGCATGCGGTGGTGATTTCCGGCACCTCGACGGTCATGTCCATTTCCGGGAACAGCACACATTGACCGGGGTCGGCGGCGTCGATGGCAAAGCCTTCGGATTCGAACAGCTGGGTGAATCCGGCGCGGGCGTCGGTTTCTGCCTCACCCCACATGCTGCGGCCAGCGACGGTCATGCGGATGCCGGTGTCACGCAGCCAGCGCATCCCGTCGATGGTCTTGTCAAAGGTGCCGGGGCCACGTTCGGCGTCGTGGTTGGTGCGCGACCAGTGGTCGAGCGAAATGCGCAGGGTCAAGCGATCTGCGTGTTGTGCCTGCAAGGCCTCCAGCCCGGCGCGCATCGCGGGGCGCATCATCGGGCGCATGGCATTGGTCAGAATCAGAACCTGATAGCCGCGTTCCAGACAGCGGCGTGCCATGTCGATCATCTGGGGATTCATGAACGGCTCACCGCCGGTAAAGCCGATTTCCGAGACGCCCCAGTTTCGCGCGTCAAGCTGGTCAAGGTACGCGCTGACCTCATCCGCCGTGATGTAGACAAGGCTGTCGTTCTCGGGCGAGCTTTCAATGTAGCAATTCAGACAGGCGATGTTGCACAGCGTCCCGGTGTTGAACCACAGCGTTTGCGGATCGCTGAGGGCAACCTTGGCGCGCGCCTCACCCGTTGCGGTGCTGTCGGGATCGTTGAATTTACCTACGTTTGCGGCAAGCGTGTCTTTCATGGAACATCCTTCGCGTCTTCTTTGTGACCTAGATCGTCGGCGTTGGCGGGACCAGTCCGAAGATTTTGCCTGACGCCATTGTGAAGCATCACATGGGTGTTAGACTTTCACTTGGACATGGGGTATGCGGTGCGTGACAAGGGTCGTTAGCGCTAACGGCGGGTGCCGAAGCGGCACAGGCGACCGAACAGGAAAGGCACGGGGCTTATGGTTTCACGCGTTATTCCGGTCGAGCCTTTCGACCTGGTTATCTTTGGGGCGACGGGCGATCTGGCCCGCCGCAAGATCCTGCCGGGCCTGTTCCGGCGTTTTTGCAGCGGGCAGATGCCCGAAGAGGCTCGCATTCTGGGGGCGGCCCGCAGCGAGATGGACACCGCAGGCTTTCGCCAGTTGGTGGCCGAGGCGGTGGCCGAATTTGGCGGTGGGCGCCATTGCGAGGACGGCACGCTGGAGCAGTTTCTCGAGATCGTCGACTATGAGGCGGTGGACGCCATGGGCGACGGCGGCTGGGAGGCGCTGAAAGGCCATCTGCGCGACGGCTTTGTGCGCGCCTTCTATTTCTCTGTTGCGCCGTCGCTGTTCGGGGCGCTGGCGGAACGGCTGCGCACTTTTGGGTTGGCCGATGATGACAGCCGCGTAGTGGTGGAAAAGCCTTTTGGCCACGATCTGGAGAGCGCCAAGGCGTTGAACGCGACGCTGCGCCAGCACTTTGCCGAGGATCAGATTTACCGGATTGACCATTATCTGGGCAAGGAAACCGTTCAGAACCTGATGGCGGTGCGCTTTGGCAATATGCTGTTTGAGCCGCTGTGGAACGCGCAATACGTTGATCACATACAGATCACCGTGGCCGAAACCGTCGATGTCGGCGGGCGCGGCGGCTATTACGACAAATCGGGCGCGATGCGGGACATGGTGCAGAACCACCTGATGCAGCTGTTGTGCCTGATCGCGATGGAGCCGCCCGCGCGGTTTGAACCGGATTCGGTGCGCGACGAAAAGCTGAAGGTGATCCGCGCGCTGGACCCGGTGGATTACCACCACATCGTGCGCGGTCAGTACGACGCGGATGACAATCAGCCGGGCTATCGGGTGCACGTGGAAAATCCGCGCTCGACCACCGAGAGCTTTGTGGCGATGAAATGCCATATCTCGAACTGGCGCTGGGCGGGCACGCCATTCTATCTGCGCACCGGCAAGAAGCTGCGCGGGCGGACAAGCGAGATCGCGGTGGTGTTCAAGGATGCGCCGCATTCGATCTTTGATTCGGAATCCGGGCGGCATCGCAACGTGCTGTCGATCCGGCTGCAACCGAATGAGGGCATGACGCTGGACGTGACCATCAAGGAGCCGGGGCCGGGCGGCATGCGTCTGGTGGATGTGCCGCTGGACATGTCCTTTGCCGAGGCGCTGGGACCAGAGGCCGAAGAGGTGCCCGACGCCTATGAGCGGTTGATCATGGACGTGATCCGGGGCAATCAGACCCTGTTCATGCGCGGCGACGAGGTCGAGGCGGCCTGGGCCTGGACCGATCCGATCATCGCCGGCTGGCAAAGCCGGGGAGAAGTGCCCAAGCCCTATGACGCGGGCACGGCGGGGCCGGAAGACGCGCTGATGCTGATGCACCGGGATGGTCGCCGATGGCGGGAGATCCGGGTTTAACGGGAAAGGCCCAGTCATGAACTATGAATTCATCGCGTATCAGGACCGTGAGATGCTGGTCATCGATCTGGCCAACCAGATGGCAGGCGACCTGCGCGCCGCGCTGGGCCATGAGGACCGCGTGGCGCTGGCGGTGCCGGGCGGCACCTCTCCGGGGCCGGTGTTTGACCATCTCTGCGCGGTCGATCTGGACTGGTCGCGGGTGGACGTTCTGCTGACGGACGAACGCTGGGTGCCAGAGGATCATCCACGGTCGAACACCGCGCTGTTGCGCGAACGTCTGTTGGTCGACCGTGCCGCCAAGGCGCGGTATCTGCCGCTGTATGCCGATGCGCCGGAACCAGAGGGGGCGCTGGACGCGCTGGCCGCGCCCATCGCAGAGGAACTGCCGCTTGCGGTGGTCTTGCTGGGGATGGGGGCGGACCTGCACACGGCCTCGATCTTTCCGGGGGCCGACCTGCTGGAAGAGGCGCTGTCACCCAAGGCCCCGATCCTGTTGCCGATGCGCGCGCCCGGCGCGCCGGAGCCGCGCATCACGCTGACCGCGCCGGTGCTGAACGGCGCGCTGCGCAAACATGTTCTGATCTATGGCGCGGAAAAGCGCGCGGTGCTGGAAGGCGCGCGCGGCAAGCCGCCCGCCGAGGCACCGATCAACGCGGTCCTGTCCGATGCCGTGGTGCATTGGGCCGCCTGACCGCGAGGGTCTGTCTTCTGGTTGTGACATGCTGCCCGCATACGGGCGGCCAGACGAAACGAAATGCGCCGCCAACAGGGCGGACAAGGGGGCACCATGTTCGAAGATCTCAAGGGTTTGGCTGCGGCACAGGGCGATCGCCGGATCGAGGCGCTGTTTGGTGACACGGCGCGGGCGGCAGAGTTCAGCCTGACAGCCGAGGGGCTGCTGTTCGACTATTCCAAGACGCAGATCGACGGCGACGTGCGCGCAGCCCTGCTGGCACTGGCCGAGACTCGCGGCGTGGCGGCGCGGCGCGACGCGATGTTTGGCGGCGAAAAGATCAACGAGACCGAGGGCCGGGCGGTGCTGCACACCGCCTTGCGCAACCTTGATGGATCTGCGGTTGCGGTGGACGGCGTGGATGTCATGCCACCCGTGCTGGAGACGCTGGACCGGATGGAGGCGCTGGCGGATGAAATCCGCGCGTCAGAGATCACCGACGTTGTGAACATCGGCATCGGCGGGTCCGACCTTGGGCCGGTCATGGCGGTGCTGGCGCTGGCACCCTATCACGACGGGCCGCGCACGCATTTTGTCTCTAACGTCGATGGCGCGGATGTCACCGACACGCTGAAGCAATGCAACCCTGAGACAACGCTGTTCATCGTCGCCTCCAAGACCTTTACCACCATCGAGACACTGACAAACGCGCGCACCGCAAAGGACTGGCTGGCGGCAAACGGCGTATCCGACGCGGGCAAGTTTGTTGCGCTGTCGTCCAGCCTAGAAAAGGCGGGGGCCTTTGGCATCCCGGCGGAACGGGTGTTCGGGTTCGAGGATTGGGTTGGCGGGCGCTATTCGGTCTGGGGACCGATTGGCCTGTCTGTGATGCTGGCGGTGGGGCCGGACAATTTCCGGGCCTTCCTGACCGGCGGCATGAAGATGGACCGGCATTTCCAGTCCGCGCCACTGGCCGAAAACCTGCCGGTGCTGTTGGCTCTGGTGGGGATCTGGCACAATCAGGTGCTGGGCCATGCGTCGCGCGTGGTGCTGCCCTACGACAACCGTCTGATGCGGCTACCCGCCTACCTGCAACAGCTGGAGATGGAATCGAACGGCAAGGGCGTCAGCATGGACGGCGCCGATCTGCCGTATAACTCTGGCCCCGTGGTCTGGGGAGAGCCGGGCACCAACGGCCAGCACGCGTTTTACCAATTGATCCATCAGGGCACGCGGGTGATCCCGGCAGAGTTCCTGGTGGCGGCACAGGGCCATGAGCCAGAGCTGAAGCATCATCACGACCTGCTGGTTGCCAACTGCCTTGCGCAGTCCGAGGCGCTGATGCGTGGCCGGTCACTGGATGAGGCGCGCGGCAAGGTGGCGGATGCGTTTGAGGGTGATGAATTGGAGCGGCAAGCGCGGCACCGGGTGTTCCCCGGCAACCGCCCGTCCACGACGCTGATATATCCGCTGCTGGACCCGGAGACGCTGGGCAAGATCGTGGCGCTGTATGAACACCGGGTGTTTGTCGAGGGGGTCATCCTTGGCATCAACTCTTTTGACCAGTGGGGCGTCGAGCTGGGCAAGGAGCTGGCCACCGCGCTGGGACCGATGGTGACGGGCGCACAAGAGGTCGAGGGCAAGGACGGATCGACCGCCCAATTGCTGAGGTTCGTGCATACGCACGGGCGCGGCTGAAGTTCCATCAAGGCGAAAAAACAATTCCGGGAACGAAGGCGAAAAAAGGCGCGTTTTCAAGGCAGATCGAACGAAACAAAGGAGATCGCCATGACACGCTTCATGTTGACTGTCGCAACGACTGCCCTCGTTCCCACCCTTGCGCTGGCCGAAAGCCACGCCGCGGGTGACACCATGGATCCGGCCAAGGATCCGGTGCCGATGGAGCAGACCGATGCCCCCGAGGTGACCGATACTGCCGATCCGATGGCACCGGACGCCGATCCCATGGCGACTGATATGGCCGAAGACGCCGATCCGGTTGCCCCCAAGATGGACACAGACAAGATGGCCGATACCGGTCATGCCGCAGACCATTCCATCGGCCTGATGTCGTCCACCAAGGCCTCTGTCATCATCGGCGCGCCGATCTACACGCTGGCCGCCGAAGAGCAGGTCGATTGGGATCCGACGGTGGACTATAACACCGTTGCCGACGAATGGACCCGGATCGGGTCGATCGATGACTTCGTCCTGGGCGAAGACGGCAAGATCTCGGGACTGGTGGCCGAAGTGGGCGGCTTCCTCGGGATGGGTGACACGCTTGTGTTGCTGCCGCTGGACCAGACCCGCATGGTGTCTGTGGATGAAGTCAGCTACGCGGTCGTGACGCCGTACACCAGCGAGCAACTGACCGAAATGGAAAAAGTCGAGTGATCTGTTTGACTTGACCTATGGCGCCCGGGGCATGTCCCCGGGCGTTTTTCGTTTGTGCCTCAGGTCTTGGTCTGGTCGGGGATGTCGAAACCGGGCGCGGCCAGTTCGAACCCCTCGAACCGAAACCCCGGCGAGACGGTGCAGCCCACCAATGTCCAGTCGCCTAGGGTTTCCGCCGCCTGCCAATGGCCCGGCTCTACGATCCCCTGCGGACGCTGCCCGGCGGCCAGATCGGGGCCCAGGATCATGTCCTGACGCGGACCGCTGTCGGTTGGTGCGCGTATCAGGCGCAGCGGCGCGCCAGCATAGAAGTGCCAGATCTCGCCCGCATCGACGCGGTGCCAGTGGCTGCGCTCACCGGCTTTCAACAGGAAGTAGATGCAGGTGCCGGGCGACCGGCCCTCACCTGCGGCCTGCCAGGTCTGGCGATAGTGCCCGCCCTCGGGATGGGGCGACAGATCCAGCAGGGCGATGATCTCATCAGCTATCATGCAACGTACGGTCCTCTGAGGTTTGGTTAACGCCCCACGCGCACCTTTGGGTCATCAAGACTGAACCGAGCAGGAGAGACAAGATGTCGACTGTGACGACCGACGTTCGCCGGATGGCAGAGGAAATCGTGGCCCGCGAGGGGGGCTATGTCAACGACCCCGACGACCCCGGCGGGGCGACGAAATACGGCGTGACGATCCATACCATGCGCCGGCTGGGTCTGGACCTGACCGGCGACGGGCGGGTGGATGCCGAAGACGTGCGCCAGATCACCCGCGAACAGGCGGTGACGATCTTTCTGACGCATTACTATATCAAGCCGCGCATCGCCGACCTGCCGGAACCGCTGCATGAGACGGTGTTTGACATGTATGTGAACGCGGGCGGCAACGCGGTGAAGATCCTGCAACGGCTGCTGAACCAGATGGGCGAAGAGGTCAGCGTCGACGGCGCGATTGGCCCGCAGACCGTCGCCGCCACCGCGCGCGCCTATGGCAAGGCGCCCGGTCACATGGTCGATGCCTACGGGATCGCACGGCGCAACTACTATTTCCGCATCGCCGACAACCGGCCCGCCTCGCGCAAGTACGCGCGGACGCGTGCGGGTGGCAAGGGCGGTTGGATCAAACGGGCGGAAAAGTTCATCTCTGCCCGCTACCACATGACGGATGTCGAGTTTCAGGCACGGGTGGCGGCATGGGGCTGATTGGTCAACTTCTGGGGGCGCTGTTCGGCTCTGGCCGCAACGTGGTTGCCGAAACGGCAGAGGTGTTCCGCATCAACGCCGAGGCGCAGGCGCAGCGCGGGCATGATGCCCAAGAGGCGGCGTTGGCGCAGATGGCCGGAGAGTTCCGGGTGGTGCGCCGGGGCTGGTTTGACCGCTTCATGGATGCGCTGAACCGGGTGCCACGCCCGGCGATGGCGTTGGGGACGCTGGGGTTGTTCGTGGCAGCGATGGTCGATCCGGTGTGGTTTGCCGCGCGCATGGCGGGCATCTCGCTGGTGCCGGAACCGCTGTGGTGGCTGCTGGCGGCGATTGTCAGCTTTTACTTTGGCGCGCGCCACCATGCCAAGGGGCAGGACTTTCAGCGCGATCTGGCGGCGACCATGGCGGCGGTGCCGCGAGTCGTCCAGACGGTGCGCGATGTCGAGGCGTTGCGCGACGTGACGCCCGGAGACGCCCCGGTGGATCCTGCCAGCTTTGAGATGCCGCTGGACAACCCGGCGCTGGCGGATTGGCGGGCGGGACGCGGCTGACACAGGCCATACATTGCGACATTGTGATCTGATCTGCGGGCCGATTTCGATTGGCCCGCTTTTTTCCGCGCCCTATAGTCCGGCTCATGATTACAGAGCTCGGACATTTCGCCCTCATCCTGGCCTTTTTGGTCTCGATTGTTCAGATGGTCATGCCAATGGTGGGCGCGCACAAGCGATGGCCCGGCTGGATGGCCGTGGGGGAACCGGCGGCAACGCTGCAATTCCTGCTGGTCGCCGTCAGTTTTGCGGCGCTGACCCATGCGTTTGTGGTCTCGGATTTTTCGTTGCGGATCGTCTACGAGAACAGCCATTCCGACAAACCGATGCTCTACAAGATCTCCGGCGTCTGGGGGAATCACGAAGGGTCGATGCTGCTCTGGGTGCTGATTCTGGCGCTGTTCGGGGCTTGCGCGGCATGGTTCGGGGCCAATGTGCCGCCGACGCTGCGGGCGCGTGTGCTGGCGGTGCAGTCGTCAATTTCTGCGGCTTTCTATACCTTTATCCTGTTCACTTCCAACCCGTTTGATCGACTGTCCGTCGCGCCGATCAATGGCACCGACCTCAACCCGCTGTTGCAAGACCCCGGTTTGGCGTTTCACCCGCCGTTTTTGTACCTTGGCTATGTCGGGCTTTCGATCTGCTTCAGCTTTGCCGTCGCCGCCCTGATCGAGGGGCGCGTCGATGCGGCCTGGGGGCGCTGGGTGCGGCCCTGGACGCTGGCGGCGTGGATCTTTCTGACGATCGGCATCGCGCTGGGATCGTGGTGGGCCTATTACGAACTGGGCTGGGGCGGGTTCTGGTTCTGGGATCCGGTGGAGAACGCATCGTTCATGCCGTGGCTCTTTGCCGGTGCGCTGCTGCATTCCGCCATCGTGGTGGAAAAGCGCGAGTCGCTGAAAAGCTGGACGATCCTGCTGGCGATCCTTGCCTTTGGCTTTTCGCTGATCGGCACGTTCATCGTGCGCTCTGGTCTGCTGACATCGGTCCATGCCTTTGCCAATGACCCGGTGCGCGGCAAGTTCATCCTGTATATCCTGCTGTTCTTCACCGGTGGCGCGCTGACTCTGTTTGCCGCGCGGGCCAAGACGATGGAGGCCAAGGGCGTCTTTGGTGTTGTCAGCCGCGAAAGCGCGCTGGTGGCGAACAACGTGCTGCTGGCGGTCTCCAGCTTTGTCGTCTTTGTCGGGACCATGTGGCCCTTTGTGGCCGAGATGCTGTTTGACCGGAAACTGTCGGTCGGGGCGCCGTTCTTCAACATGGCCTTTACGCCGTTCATGGTGGTGCTGGGCCTGATCCTGCCCATCGGCGCGATGATCAGCTGGAAACGCGGCAAACTGGATCGCGTGCTGCGGTCGCTGATGCCTGCCTTTGGGCTGGCGGTGGCGCTGATGGGGCTGGTCTGGGCGATGCAGACCGGGCGCAGCCTGATGGGGCCGATCGGCGTCTTTCTGGGCACCTGGCTGGTGGCCGGTGCGGCAACGGACCTGATCAGCCGCACGGGTCAGAACCGCGACCTGTCGCGGCTGTTCCGGCTGCCGCGCTCTGAATGGGGCAAGGCGGTGGCGCACTCGGGCCTTGGCGTCACGATGCTGGGCATTGCCGGGATGCTGGCCTGGCAGCAAGAGGATATTCGGGTTGCGCAAATCGATACGCCCTTTGAGGTCGGCGCCTATGAGTTCACGCTGCAGGACGTGCAGCGCGTGCAGGGGCCGAACTATATCTCCACCATGGGTCAGGTGCTGGTCACCAAGGCGGGCCGCGACGTGGCCGTGCTGAACCCCGAAAAACGCATCTATCCGGTGGCGCAGATGCCGACGACAGAGGCGGCGATTGATTACCGTTTCATGCGCGACGTCTATGTGGTGATCGGTGATGCGCAGGACGGCGGCGGATGGGTCATGCGGGTTTATATCAAACCGCTGGCAAACTGGATCTGGGGTGGCGCACTTTTGATGGCGCTTGGCGGCTGCCTGAGCCTCAGTGACCGTCGTTACCGGATCGCGGCCGGCGCGCGCAAGGCGGCGCCGGTGCAAGGGGTGCCTGCGGAATGATGGATTTCATGACGCGGTGTCGGCCCTATGTCCTTGGCGGTGTTCTTGCCCTCGTGGCGACCGTGGCGTTGGCGGTGCAACCCGATGAGGTGCTGGACGATCCGGCGCTGGAGGCGCGCGCGCGGGACATCTCGGCAGGGCTGCGCTGTCTGGTCTGCCAGAACGAAAGCATTGACGAAAGCAACGCCTCATTGGCGAAGGATCTGCGGCTGCTGGTGCGGGATCGTCTGCTGGCCGGGGATACGGACGCCGAGGTGGTGGCCTTTATCGTCGATCGCTATGGCGAGTTTGTTTTGCTGAAGCCGACAACCGGCGGCTGGAACTGGCTGCTCTGGGCGTCGGGGCCTGGGCTGTTTGTGCTCGCGCTGGGGATGGGGGTGGCCTATATCCGCCGCCGCGGTCAGGTGCCTGCGGGCGGAGAGGCCGGGCTGAGCGAGGATGAGCAAAAACGGCTGGATGAGTTGCTGAAGGACTAGACCCCGGTAGGGTCAGGCGGGCGCGCCCATCTGTTTGGCCACAAACCACTGCGTCCCGCAGGCCGAGCGAAAGCCGCCGCGACGGTCGCCATCGCCTTTTTCCAGCATCGGCTGGATCTCAACGGCCCCGTGCGCCAGCGCCTTGGCAAAAACGGCGTCCGGATCGGGCAGGTACAGATGGATCATCGCATCCGCGCCGCCCTCTGCCCCGCCCATCATCAGGACGGTGTCGCCGATGCGACATTCGGCGTGCATGATACGGTCACCGTCGTGAAAGACACGCAGACGGGTGGCGTCAAACACCGCTTCGCAGAATTGCAAGGTCGCCTCCGGGTCGGAGAGGATCAGGTAAGGCGACAGATCGGTATAGCCATCGGGTTTGTAGGTCATGACCACATGATTGCAGGGCGGCCGCCGCGCCGTCAACGCCAGAGACGTGCGCTGATTGCCTGTGTGCGTGGGACGTGACGCCGCGTTTGGCTTTGCCTTTCCGGGGGCTGGGATGTTTCATGCGCGGCAAGGAAATGGGAGCACGCCAATGCAATACGACATGATCACCTACGCGGTGTCCGAGAACATCGCCACCGTGACGCTGAACCGGCCTGACGTGATGAATGCGCTCAACACCCAGATGCGGGCCGAGATCACCGACGCGGTGGCGCGCGGCGGGCGTGAGGCGCGGGTGGTGGTGCTGACCGGGGCGGGCAAATCCTTTTGCTCGGGTCAGGATCTGGGCGACCGGGCCAATGCCGCCAACCTTGATCTGGAACGTACCCTGCGCGACGAATATGTGCCGATGCTGCACGCCATCTATGACTGCCCGGTGCCGACGATCAGCGCGGTCAACGGCGCGGCCGCCGGGGCAGGGGCCAATCTGGCGTTGTCGGCGGATGTGGTGATCGCCACGGAATCGGCTTTTTTCCTGCAGGCGTTTACCCGCATCGGGCTGATCCCGGACGCCGGCGGCACATGGCTGTTGCCGCGCCAGATGGGACTGGCCAAGGCGATGGGCGCGGCGCTGTTTGCGGAAAAGATCTCGGCCAAGCAGGCGGATGACTGGGGCATGATCTGGGAGGCGGTGGCCGACGATGGTTTTGCCGCCCATGTCGCCGCCCGGGCCGCGCATCTGGCCAAGGGGCCGACAGCGGCCTATCTGCGCGTGAAACAGGCGCTGCGTGCGAGCCATGACAACGATCTGGAAACCCAACTGGGCGTCGAATCGAAATTGCAGGGCGAATGCGGCAAGACCCGCGATTTCAAAGAGGGTGTTGTGGCCTTTATGGAAAAGCGCCCGGCGGTCTACGAAGGGCGCTAGTCCGCGCTGGTCCCGTATGGGAAACGAAAAAGGCCCGGCGATTGCCGGGCCTTTTGGTTTGGAGTCGTCCTGATCGTGCTTAGCGGTTTTCGATGTCCACGTAATCCCGCTCGGTCTCGCCCAAGTACAACTGGCGCGGGCGGCCGATCTTGTTCTGCGGATCGTTGAGCATTTCTTTCCACTGGCTGACCCAGCCAACGGTGCGCGACAGCGCAAAGATCGGCGTGAACATCGAGGTCGGAAAGCCCATCGCCTCAAGAATGATGCCCGAATAGAAGTCGACGTTCGGGAACAGTTTTTTCTCGGCAAAATAGGGATCGGCCAAGGCCTGCTTTTCGAGCTCTTTCGCGGTGGCAAGAACCGGATTGTTCTCAACCCCCAGCAGGTCCAGCACCTCATCGGCGGACTGCTTCATCACCTTGGCGCGCGGGTCAAAGTTCTTGTAGACGCGGTGGCCAAAGCCCATCAGGCGGAACGAGTCGTCCTTGTCCTTGGCGCGGGCGAGATACTCGGGGATATTCTCTGGTGAGCCGATTTCCTTGAGCATTTCAAGGCAGGCCTGGTTGGCGCCGCCATGCGCCGGACCCCAGAGGCAGGCGACACCGGCGGCGATGCAGGCAAAGGGGTTCGCGCCCGAGGACGAGGCCAGACGCACGGTCGAGGTCGAGGCGTTCTGTTCGTGATCGGCGTGCAGGGTAAAGATCCGGTCCATCGCGCGGGCAAGGATCGGGTCGACAACATATTCCTCAGCCGGAACGCTGAAACACATGTGCAGGAAGTTGGCCGCGTAGTCCAGATCGTTGCGCGGGTACACGAACGGCTGACCGATCGAGTATTTGTAGGCCATCGCCGCGATGGTCGGCATCTTGGCGATCAGACGGTGGCTGGCGATCTCGCGCTGGCGCGGGTCCGCGATGTCGGTGCTGTCGTGGTAAAAGGCCGCCATCGCGCCAACCACACCCACCATGACCGCCATCGGATGCGCGTCGCGGCGGAACCCACGGAAGAAGTTGTACATTTGTTCGTGGATCATCGTGTGGCGGGTGATCGTGTTCTCAAACTCTTCCAGCTCACCGGCCTTGGGCAGGTAGCCGTAAAGCAGCAGAAAGCAGACCTCGAGGTAGTGCGATTTCTCGGCCAGCTGGTCGATCGGGTATCCGCGGTGCAGCAGCTCACCCTTGTCGCCGTCGATAAAGGTGATGGTCGAATCGCAGGACGCGGTCGAGGTAAAGCCGGGGTCGTAGGTAAAGACGCCCGCCTGTCCGTAAAGCTTGCGAATGTCGATCACGTCCGGACCGGCGGTAGGTGCGTGAATAGGCAGCTCAAAGCTGTTCCCGTCGATCGTCAGCGTCGCGGTCTTGTTGGTCTCAGCCATGCTTATTATCCCTCTGGTATCACGAGGCGGGGCCGGTTTGCGGCCCTGCCGGTTGAAGTCACATGGCCGTCCCCGGGGCCTCAGCCCTCTTTTTCGGCCGCCGCCCGATCCAGCCGCGCGACGCTTTCGTCGCGGCCCAGGACGAGCATCATGTCAAAGACCGACGGGGTCACCGCGCGCCCGGCAAGCGCGGCCCGAAGCGGGCCGGCAAGTTTGCCGAATTTGGTTCCGTGATCTTCGGCGAAACGGTTCAGCACCGCCTCCAATTCATCCTTGTTCCAGCTAGCATCTTGCAGCTGCGGCGTCAACGCAGCCAGTATACCACGGGATACCGGGTCAAGGTTCTTGGCGGCCTTCTCGTCCGGCACGATCGGCGTGTCCGTCAGAATAAATTGCGCTTTTTCAAGAAGTTCCGGAAAGGTTTTGGCCCGCTCCTTGAGGCAATACATCGCACGTCCCAGCCCGTCGCGTTTTTCATCTGGCAGTTTAACCGCACCAGTTGCCTCAAGGTAAGCCTCGATTTCATGCAGCAGTGCAGCATCGTCCGCCACGGCGATATGCTGACCGCAGAGATTTTCCAGCTTCTTCAAGTCAAAGCGTGCCGGAGACTTGCCGATTCCGCCCAGATCGAACCAGTCTTTTGCCTGCGCATCGGTAAAGAATTCGTCATCGCCATGCGACCATCCCAGCCGGGCAAGGTAGTTGCGCATGCCTGCCGCCGGATAGCCCATCTTCTGATACTCGTCGGCCCCCAGCGCGCCGTGGCGTTTGGACAGTTTCTTGCCGTCGGGTCCGTGGATCAGCGGGATATGGGCGTAGACCGGCAGCGGCCAACCCATCGCTTGATAGATCCCCATCTGGCGCGCGGCGTTGTTGAGGTGGTCATCGCCCCGGATCACATGGGTCACGCCCATGTCAAAGTCGTCCACGACCACCGCCAGCATGTAGACCGGCGTCCCGTCCGAGCGCAGCAGGACCATATCGTCCAACTGGTCATTACGGATGGTAACGCGGCCCTGCACCTGATCGTCGATCACCGTTTCGCCCTCTGTCGGGGTCTTGAGGCGGACAACATAGGGCGCATCGGGGTGGCTTGCGGGATCGGCGTCGCGCCACGGGCTGTGGAACAGGGTGGAGCGACCTTCGGCGCGCGCCGCCTCGCGGAAGGATTCGATCTCTTCCTGGGTGGCAAAGCATTTGTAGGCCGCGCCCTTGGCCAGCAGCTCATGCGCGACTTCAGCGTGGCGGTCGGCACGGGCGAACTGGCTGATCACCTCGCCGTCATGATCCAGGCCCAGCCAGTCAAGGCCGCGCAGGATCGCCTCTGTCGCCTCTGGGGTGGAGCGGGCGCGGTCGGTGTCTTCGATCCGCAACAGGAACTTGCCGCCCCGGCCACGGGCGTACAGCCAGTTGAACAGCGCGGTGCGCGCCCCGCCAATGTGCAGGAAACCAGTGGGCGAGGGAGCAAAGCGGGTGACGACCTGAGCGTCGGACATCTTGGTTAACCTTTTCCTAACGGCGGGGAGGGTAAGCTTGGCCGTTCCTTAACGAGCCACCCAACGGGGGGCAAGCATGGGTCAACCCCTCTCCTGGCTGGTGTCGGTCCTACTGGGCCAGCGTGGCCATCTGTTTCCATGGACTCCGGTCTGCCTTGCAACCGGGATCGGGATCTTTTTTGCCCTGCGGGTTGAACCGCCGGTTGCCCTGTTGTGGCTGTGTGGGTCGATTGGCCTGCTGGCTGCGCTGCAGCACCGCGCCGGGCCGATCTGGGGGCCGCTGCTGGCGGCGCTGGCACTGGCGTCTCTGGGGTTTGCGCTGGCGGGCGCGCGGGCGCACCAGGTCGCCGGTCCGGTGCTGGATTTCCGGTATTACGGCGCGATTGAAGGGCGTGTCATACAGATTGACCGCTCTGCCTCGGACGCGTTGCGTCTGACGCTGGACCGCGTGGTGCTGGAACGTATGGACCCTGACGAGGTGCCGACCCGCGTGCGCGTGTCATTGCACGGCACCCAGGGGTATCTTGATCCGACGCCCGGACAGGTTGTGATCCTGACGGGGCATCTGTCGCCGCCCGGCGGCGCGGTAGAGCCCGGCGGATTCGATTTCCGGCGCCATGCCTGGTTTTTGCGGCTGGGCGCTGTGGGGTACACGCGCAAGCCTGTCTTGTTGCTGGAACCGGCGGGCGAGGGGTTGCGAGTAGCGCGGCTGCGCCTGTGGTTGTCGGCGCGGGTGCAGGCGGCCTTGCCGGGAGAGCGGGGCGCCTTTGCCGCCGCCATCATGACCGGGGATCGGTCCGGCATGGGGCAGGACACGTTGCAGGTGCTGCGCGACAGCAACCTGGCGCATCTTCTGGCAATCTCCGGGCTGCACATGGGGCTGCTGGCGGGCTTTGTCTTTGCCGCGCTGCGGCTGGCGCTGCTGCTATCCCCTCATGCGCGCCACCACTGGCCGGTCAAGAAGCTGGCGGCGGGTGGCGCGCTGGTGGCGGCGGCGGGCTATCTGGCGTTGTCGGGGGGCAATGTGGCGACAGAGCGGGCCTTCATGATGGTGGCCGCCGCGCTGTGCGCGATGATGCTGGACCGGCGCGCGCTGAGCCTGCGCAGCGTGGCGATAGCGGCGCTGGTGGTGCTGGTGATGCGGCCCGAGGCGTTGATGGGCCCCGGTTTTCAGATGTCCTTTGCGGCGACAACGGCGCTGGTGGCGGTGTTTGAGCGGTTGACCATCTGGCAGCGGGACCATGATCTGCCGCGCTGGATTGCGCCGGTGATGTCGGTGGTGGTGTCCTCTGCGGTGGCAGGGGCGGCGACCGCGCCGGTGGGCATGGCGCATTTCAACCAGATTGCGCAATACGGTTTGCTGGCCAACCTTGCGGCGGTGCCGGTCATGGGGATCTGGGTGGTGCCGCTGGCGGTGCTGGCGGCGTTGCTGATGCCATTCGGGTTGGACTGGATCGCGCTGAAGGTCATGGCGCTGGGGCTGGGCTGGATATTGGGCGTGGCCCATACGGTGGCGGGCTTGGACGGCTCTGTGGGATATATCGTGGCACCTGCGCCAATTGTCCTGCCGTTGATTGCGGCGGGCGGGCTGATCCTGTGCCTGTGGCGCGGACGGGGACGGCTGGCGGGACTTGCGCCGCTGGGTCTGGCGGCGGTGCTGTGGGCGGGGACGGACCGGCCCTCGGTGCTGATCGCCGACAGCGGCACGCTGATCGGGGTGATGACTCCACAGGGGCGCGCGCTGTCACGCGATCGCGGGTCGGCCTTTGTGGCCGGTGTCTGGCTGGAGAACGACGGACAGGGCTTTAACCAACCTCAGGCGGCGGCGCTTTGGCCGGAACCCGTTGTGGACCGGATGGCGAAGGCAGATCTGGACGGGCTGAACATCCTGCATTTGCAGGGAAAACGCGCCGCCGCGCGCGTCGACACATGTCATCCCGGTCAGATTGTCGTGTCCAGCGTTGATATCGACCTGCCGGGCGGATGTGAGGTGTTTGATCCGGCGCGGCTGCGCCAAAGCGGGTCGGTGGCGGTCTGGATGGATCAGGGCGCCCCGCGCATCGTGACCGACCGCGATGCGTCGGGAACACGGCTTTGGCACGCCGCCACGCCAAGGCCGTTTCGGCTGGCGTGGCGGGTTCAATAAGTTCGACGGGTTCAGTAGGTACGGATCAATCCCACAAGCCGTCCTTGCACGGTGACGGACCCTTGCGGCAACACGCGCGGTTCATAGGCCGGGTTTGCGGCCTCCAAGATGATCATCTCGCCCTTGCGGCGGAACCGTTTCAGCGTGGCCTCATAGCCCTCGATCTGGGCGACGACGATATCGCCGTCGCTTGCGTCGGGGGATTCGCGGATCACCACCACGTCACCGTCGTTGATGCCCGCGTCGATCATCGAGTCGCCCTTGACCTCAAGCGCGTAGTGCCGCCCCTGACCGCGCAACATCTGCCCCGGCACGGACACGCCGGGGGCCGGATCATTGATTGCCTCGATCGGGCGACCGGCGGCGATGCTGCCGACCAGTGGCAACTCCGTCAGGTTTGCCGCATCAAGATTGAAGGCGCCAGAGGGACGAGAGCCCGCCCGATCCCCTTCGATCACCGTCGGGTTGAAACCAACGGGATGTCCGCCCAGGCTTTCAGGCAGTTTCACGATCTCGATGGCGCGCGCCCGGTGGGCCAGACGGCGGATAAAGCCGCGTTCCTCAAGCGCCGTGATCAGGCGGTGAATGCCGGACTTGGACCGCAGATCAAGCGCGTCCTTCATTTCGTCGAAACTGGGGGGCACCCCGTCACGGGTCATCCGCTTGTTGATGAAGTCCAAAAGATCGAGTTGTTTCTTCGTCAGCATGGCGCGACCCCGTGTTTGTTAACTTTTGTTCTACGGGTGTTCCTGTTTTGTGTCAACAATTGCGTGAAAATCGCCACTACTTTTGTTGCGCCTTGGCGTCAGATCTCTGTCTGTGGTGCCGGATTTGTGCGCCGCCACGGCTGTTTTCCACCGCTGGCAAAGCCCGCCGCAATCACAGCGGCAGATATGAGACGATCTCTCCGGCGGTGTGCGCGCCATCGCCTGCGGGGCGCACCAGCAGCGCATTTGCGCGGCCCAAGACGCTCAGCAGACTGGAGTCCTGACGATCAAGGGCGGTTATGCCTGCCTCTGACACAACCGCGCGCATGTAGTGTTCGCGCGGCCCGTTCGGCGTCAGCGGGGCGGCCAGTTGGGTGTTGTGGCGCGGGGCGGGGGCGGCGCCAAGACCCAACATGGCGCGGATCACCGGTGCCACAAAGACATGCCCGCAGACCATCGCGGACACCGGGTTGCCGGGCAGGCCGATCATCATGGCCCCGTTCAGACGGCCCGACATCAGCGGTTTGCCCGGTCGCATGGAAACCTTGTGAAAGGCCCGCTCCATCCCAAGTTCCGCCGCGACCTGCGCCACGAGATCGTGATCCCCCACAGAGGCCCCGCCGATGGTGATCACCAGATCCGCGTCCTCGACCAGCGAAAAGCCGTGGATGAGCGAGGATGAGGTGTCGCGCGCAATCGGCAGGATGCGCGGCTCTGCCCCGAGGTCGCGCAGCAGAGCGTGCAAGCCAAAGGTGTTCGACGCGATGATCTGGTCGGGGCCGGGTGTGTCGCCGGGCATGACCAGCTCATTGCCGGTCGAAATCAGCGCCACGCGCGGTTTGCGGGTGACGGGCACCTCGGCGATGTTCATGGCCGCTAACAGGGCCACGTCCTGCGGAGACAGGCGTTTGGGGGCGGGAACCGTCTGTCCATTGCGGAAATCGGTGCCGGCGGGGCGGATGTAGAGGTTTTCGTCCAGATCGGCGTTCAGGGTGATGGCGTCGCCGTCGCGGGTGACGTCCTCCTGGATCACGATGCGGGTGGCCCCCTGCGGCACCGGCGCGCCGGTAAAGATGCGCACCGCCTGACCCGGACTGACAGGACCATCAAACCGCGCGCCTGCGGCGCTTTCGCCGATGACGGTGAACCGCTGTCCCGGTGCGGCCTCGGGGACGGCATAGCCATCCATCGCGGAGGCTGCAAAGGGCGGCTGATCGCGCCGTGCGGTGACGGGACGCGCCAGCACCCGCTCCGCCGCCTGTATCAGTGGCACAGTTTCTACCGGCAGCGGCGCGGTCAGGGCAAAGAGGTGGTCGAGGGCTTGGGTGACGGTGATCATGTCGCCTCAAAGCGCCCGGATTTGCCGCCATCCTTCAAAAGCACGCGGATACCGCTGATCACCATGCCCTTATCCACCGCCTTGACCATGTCATAGACAGTCAGCGCAGCGGTCGAGACGGCGGTCAGCGCCTCCATCTCGACGCCGGTCTGGCCAGAGGTCTTGACGGTGGCCACGATCCGCAGACCGGGCAGGTCGGGGTCGGCGGTCAGGTCGACCGTGACCTTGGTGATCGGCAGCGGGTGGCACAAGGGGATCAGCTCGGGCGTCTTTTTCGCGCCCATGATGCCTGCCAGACGCGCCACGCCGATCACGTCGCCCTTTTTGGCGCGGCCCTCGGTGATCAGGGCAAAGGTGTCCGGGGCCATGGTGACATGGCCCTCGGCGGTGGCGATGCGGTCAGTCACGGGTTTGTCTGAGACATCGACCATATGCGCGTTGCCCTGCGCGTCGAAATGGCTGAGACCGCTCATGCCGGCACCGGGTTCTTGAGCAATTCACGGGTCGCCTCGGCCACGTCGGCCTGTCGCATCAGGCTTTCGCCGATCAGAAAGGCGCGGGCGCCATGGGCGGCCATGTCAGCCAGATCGGCGGGGCTGTTCAGGCCGGACTCGGATATCAGGTAGCGGTCTTCGGGGATGTGTTTCGACAGCTCGCGGGTGGTGTCCAGCGTCGTCTCAAAGGTCTTGAGGTTGCGGTTGTTCACACCGATCAGCGGGCTGTTCAGCAGCAGCGCGCGGTCCAGTTCCGCGCCGTCATGCACCTCTATCAGCGCGTCCATACCCCAGCTTTGCGCCGCAGACTCCAGTTCGGCGGCCTGCGCATCGGACACGGAGGCCATGATGATCAGGATGCAATCCGCGCCAAGCGCGCGCGCCTCGGCCACCTGGTAGGTGTCGTACATGAAATCCTTGCGCAGCGCGGGCAGGGAACAGGCCGCGCGGGCGGCGGTCAGGAACGGTTTCGCGCCCTGAAAGGACGGCGTGTCGGTCAGCACCGACAGGCAGGTCGCGCCACCCGCCTCATAGGCCTGTGCCAGCGCGGCGGGGTCGAAATCGGCACGGATCAGCCCCTTGGACGGTGAGGCCTTCTTGATCTCGGCGATCAGGCCATAGCCCTTTTCCGATGCCGCCATGAGCGCCCCGGCAAAAGGCCGCACCGGGGGCGCGGCGCGGGCCGCGTCCTCAACCTCGGACAGGGGTTTGGCGGCCTTGTCGGCGGCCACTTCGTCCAGCTTGTAGGCTTTGATCTTGTCGAGGATGGTTGTGGTCATGGGGCAGGTCTTTCTGGCGTCGTCCAGTTGATCGGCGTCTGGCCACTGTCTTTAAGCCAGTCGTTGATGCGCGAAAAGGGCCGCGAGCCGAAAAAGCCGCGCCGCGCCGACAGCGGAGAGGGATGCGCGCTGGTCAGGATCAGGTGGTCCGCACTGGTGATGTATTTGGCAAAGCCCTGCGCATGCGCGCCCCAGAGCAGGAAGGCGCGGGGGCGGTCCGACAGCGCGGCAAACACCTGTTCGGTCAGACGCGACCAACCCAGTTTGGCATGCGCACCGGCCTTGCCCGCCTCAACCGTCAGCGCGGTGTTGAGCAGCAGCACGCCCTGTTCAGCCCAAAAGCGCAGGTCGCCATTGGGGGGCACAGCCCCCAGATCCGCCTGCATCTCCTTGTAGATGTTGGTCAGGGAGCGGGGCAGGGGCCGCACATCCGGGTCCACCGAAAAGGCCAACCCGTGCGCATGGCCCGGTGTCGGATAGGGGTCCTGTCCCAGGATCACCACACGGGTGGCCTGCGGCGGGCAGGCCGCCAGTGCGGCGAAAACCTGAGTGGCGGGCGGCAGCACCTGCGCGTCGCTTTGGGCAAGATGCGCCGCGATGCGGGGCAGATCCTGCGCAAAGAATGGCAGATGTTGCCAGCTTTTGGGCGGGGTCGGGGGCGCGAAGCTCACGCCGCCTGCGTCGCCTTGGCCAGCGCCTGCACCTTGGCCAGGGCCGCACCGCTGTCGATACTCTCAACCGACCGTTCCACGCCGTCGCGCAGGTCCGTGGCCTGACCAGCGATCACCAGCGCAGCGGCCGCATTCAGCAGCACCGCGTCGCGATAGGCCGAATGCGCGCCGTCCAACAGGGCACGCATGGCCTTGGCGTTTTCCTCGGGTGAGCCGCCGATGATGTCCTCAAACGGATGCACAGGCAGACCTGCGTCCTCGGGGTGCAATTCTGCCTCATGGATGCTGCCGTCTTCTTCCAACGCGGCGATCCAGCTGACGCCGGTGATGGTCAACTCATCGGTGCCATCCGAGCCATGCACCAGCCATGCTCGTTCGGAGCCCAGTTTGCCCAGCACCTCGGCCATCGGGCGGATCAACTCGCGGGTAAACGCGCCGGTGAGCTGGCGCTTGACGCCCGCCGGGTTGGTCAGCGGGCCAAGGATGTTAAAAATCGTGCGGGTGCCAAGCTCGGCCCGGACCGGGCCGACATGGGCCATGGCCGGGTGGTGCATGGGGGCCATCATGAAACAGATGCCGACATCGGCCAGCGCCTTTTCCACCTTGTCGGCGCCAATCATCACGTTGATGCCCATCTGCCCCAGCGCATCGGCTGCGCCGGATTTGGACGACAGGTTGCGGTTGCCGTGTTTGGCTACGGTGACACCCGCACCCGCCACCACAAAGGCCGTCGCGGTCGAGATGTTCAGCGTGCCTTTGCCATCCCCGCCGGTGCCGACAATGTCCATCGCGCCCGCAGGGGCCGCGACTTTGTTGCATTTGGCGCGCATCACGGCGGCAGCGGCGGCGTATTCATCCACTGTCTCTCCGCGCGTGCGCAGCGCCATCAGCAATCCGCCAATCTGGGCGGGCGTGGCCTGACCGGCAAAGAGGATGCCAAAGGCGCGCTCTGCCTCGGCCCGTGTCAGGGGGCGGTCGGCACTGGTGCCGATAAGAGGGCGAAGGTCATCGCTCATGCCGGCACCTTCAGGACGTCGAGAAAATTCTGCAACATGGCGTGCCCATGCTCCGAGGCAATGGACTCCGGGTGGAACTGCACGCCGTGGATCGGCAAATCGCGGTGCATCAGCCCCATGATGGTGCCGTCCTCCAGCTCTGCCGTGACTTTCAGCGTCTCGGGCAGGTCTGACCGGCGCACCACCAGCGAATGATAGCGCGTGGCCTTGATCGGTGAGGGCAAGCCCTTGAAGACGCTTTCCCCGTGATGGTGCATCGACCCCATCTTGCCGTGGACGATCTCATCGTGGCGCACAACTGTCCCGCCAAAGGTCTGACCAATGGTTTGATGGCCAAGGCACACGCCCAACAGCGGTGTCCCCGTCTCTGCGGCGGCCTGTGTCAGGGCGAGGCAGATGCCCGACTGGTCTGGCGTGCCGGGGCCGGGGGACAAGACGATGCCTGCCGGGTTCAGCGCCATGGCCTCTTGCACGTTCAACGCGTCGTTGCGCCAGACCTGTACATCAGCCCCCTGTTCGCCCAGATAATGGACGAGATTATAGGTGAAACTGTCGTAGTTATCGATCAGGAGCAGCATGGCCGGGCCTTCGTCAGCTGGGTCTGGTTGCAGGGGTATTCCGCGGGGACGCGATCGGGGGCTGGTAGCCCATGGCCACGTCGCGGTATACATGCACAGGCCATAATGGTGGCGTCAAGCCCGGCAAGGGTGCAAGACTACAGGACAAAGGCACCGGAACAGGTGCTTGAGAAGTCGGAGAGAGCAGCATGGCACGCGGAATTCTGTCTGGGGCGATCTGGGGAGTGGTGTTCTCGGGGGCGGGGCTGGCGGCGATCTCGCTGAACACGCCGCTGCCGGAGCAGGGCGCAATGGTGCCGCCGCCGGTGGGCAATGTGGATAGCAGCCTTCTGGCGGGTGGGCCGGATCCGCAACTTGAAACTGCCGCGCCTGAACCCGTCGCACCAGAGCGAGAGACGCCAGAGCCAGAGACACCTGATCCGTCAAAGCCGCGCGTCGTGGAAACGCCAGAGAGCGATCCGGCCGCGAAACCCGACTTGTCCAAACCGGGTGTCAGACCGCAACCGGAATCCGGGGTGGACCGTCCGGTGGTGCCCGCTGGCACGTTGCCTGCGCCTGCCGACCCGGTGATTGCCGGGGCCGATACCGCACCGCCCGTGCCGCCTCAGGTGGGCCTTGCGCCCGACGCGCCCGAAAGTGCCGCACCAGAGGCATCTGACGCGCCGAGGCTGGCAGGCCGGGACGCGCCGGTCCTGCCGCGTGTGCAGGTGACAGCCCCAGACGCCCCTCGCCCCGAGGCGCAGCCGGTCATCGTCACCGGCCCGGCGCAGCCTCCAGCCCCGGTGGTGCCGGATGTCGATCGCGCTCTGATCGCCGAAAGCGTTGATCCTGCCCCTGTGCCGGACGCGCCGGAGACCCCCTTTGCCCGCGATCCTGACCCAGACGCTGATCCGGTCACGCCGACGCCTGAACCGGCAAGCACGCCACCAGCCGTAGAGAGTGCAACCCCGGTGCCGACACCGTCTCCTACCGGGCCGGTCATCGGCAAACCTGCTACGTCACTGTTTGATCGCTCGCCGGATGCCGCTCCCGATGCGGCACCCGAGGCAGATCCTGATCAGGTTCTGGCGGCAGAGCCCTCCGGCCCGCTGGCGGGCCTGCCCAAAGACAGCCCACTGGTGCGCTTCTCTGCCCCGGTGACGGTGCCCGACGGCGTGCCGCGTATGGCGGTGGTGCTGGTGGATGACGGCAGCGGACCGTTGGGGCCTTCCGGGCTCAAGGCGTTCCCCTTCCCGGTCAGCTTTGCCATCTCGCCCAGCCATCCGGATGCGGTGGCGGCGGCAAAAGGATATCGCGATCTTGGGTTCGAGGTGCTGGTGCTGGGCGACATGCCCGAAGGCGCACTGGCCGCTGACGTCGAGGTGGCGATGGAGGGGTTGATCCGCGCCATCCCCGAGGCGGTTGCCGTGCTGGAGGACCCAGACGGCAGCCTTCAGGACAGCCGCGAGGTGTCGTCACAGGTCGCGGCCTTTCTGCGAGACAGCGGACACGGCCTGATCACGCAGCCCAAAGGGCTGAACACGGCGCAGAAACTGGCGCTCAAGGACGGGGTGCCCTCGGTCACGCTGTTCCGGGATTTCGACGGCGAGGGGCAGGATGCCTCGATGGTGCGGCGCACTCTGGATCAGGCCGCGTTTCGGGCGCGGCAAGAGGGTGGTGTGGTGATGATGGGGCGGCTGCGGGCCGACACAATCTCGGCGCTGGTGCTCTGGGGGTTGCAGGACCGCAGCGACACGATTGCGTTGGTGCCGGCGTCGGTGGTGCTGGCCGAAACACTTGTCGATTAGCGTAAAGGCGTTTGAAAAACTACGTTAAGGCTTTTGCAAAGCCCTTGTTGCCGGTGCGCCCTGTGTTCCCTGAAGCGCCCAGCCTTCCAGCACGCGCGCCAGATCGCCATAGCCGGTGAACCGTCGTTCAAACGCAAGACCCAGTCGCGCGGCCTGTGCCTCAGCCCGTGCCGTCAGATCCGGATCGTCGGTTTGCGCCAGATAGACCAGCTTTTCATAGTTGCCGAAATACATCTCAAGCAGTTGCGGATGCCGGTCGAGGCCAAGGGGCCGCCACACAAAAGCGTCAAATTGCCGACTCAGGAAATCGGTCAGATAGAATGAGGTGACCTCACCGCGCGATTCGAACTCTGCCAGCCCGTCAAAGAATGCGTAGCAATGCGGCCCCGGCACCATCTCGACGCCCATCTCGTCGCAGGCGGCCTGCAACAGCCCGCCGGTGCCACAGTCGGCATAGACGACGCAGATCCGCGCATAATTGGCGCGGTGGCTGTCGACTGCCGCGCGCACCGCATCGGTGATCTTTTCCGGGTGATTGTGCAGGATCGCGGGCAGACAGGCGAGATCCATGTGATCCCAGCCGTTCAGTCGCACAAGGGCTAGGATTTCGCGCGCCAAGGCCCCGCAGGCCAATAACAGCACGCGTCCATTGCCCGCAGGGCGCAGGCCCTGTGCGGTCAAGTTCGCATCGGAGAGGTTGTCAGGTTCGGGTATCGTCATGCGGGACATGCGCCATCGCCCAGCGGGCCAGTAGGGCAACCGCAAGCAGGACAGGAATGACCGTCAGAACCCCGAAGGACGACATGGCCCAGACTGTCACAGCCGCCGCCAGGACAACGGCACACACGAGCAGGGCAAAGGACGTCACGGGCATCAGGATCTCCTTCCGTACCTTTCAATATGGGCCAAAGGTGTAAAAAGAAAAAGCCCCTTTGCATCATCGTGATCGCGCGCCGCCGGTATTGACGCAAGGTCAGGATGCGTCGCGCGCCTGCGCCGGGGACAGCCGAACGGCGGTGCCGTAGGCGACGATTTCCGACGCACCCTTTGCAATGGCCGAGGTCTGGACCCGCATGCAGATGACCGCATCGGCCCCCATCGCTTGTGCTTCTGCCACCATCCGGTCCAGCGCCTGTTCGCGTGCCCCTGCCATCAGCGAGGAATAGCCGGACAGCTCGCCCCCGACGAGAGATTTCAGCGCCGCGACAATGTCGGTGCCGACATGTTTGGCCCGCACTGTTGCGCCACGCACAAGCCCAAGGGTTTCGGTCACGGGCCGCCCCGCCACGGTTTCGGTAGTCACGATCAGCATCAGTGGTTCATCCCGTCATAGTGGTCTTCTTCGGCATTTCCGACGCGTTCGGCGATGACGCGGTACAGGATATACCCCACCAGCGCGGCGGGCAGCAGGGCAAGCGCCGCGAACGGCACATGAAACACCGCCAGCAGCATCGCCGCCAGCCAGAAGGTCGCAACCATGCCCGCAATCACGCAGACAAGGATCAGGACAAGAGTTTCGAGTTTCATGGGCCGGTCCCCCCGGTGATCAGAATAGTCCCGGGGGGTGCCAAAAGAAAGCGACACATGGCCGTTGGCCTTTAGCCCGCTGCCATCTGGTTGTGCTTGCGCGCGATGAACTTCTTGGCGGTCTCCACGGCGACGGCCGCATCGCGGCAATAGGCGTCGGCCCCGATGGCCTTGCCGAATTCCTCGTTCAGCGGCGCGCCACCCACCAGCACGATGTAATCGTCGCGGATGCCCTGTTCCTTCATCGTGTCGATGACGACCTTCATGTAGGGCATGGTGGTGGTCAGCAGCGCCGACATGCCCAGGATGTCGGGCTTGTGCTCTGCCATTGCGCCCAGATAGGCGTCGACGGCGTTGTTGATGCCCAGATCGACAACCTCAAACCCGGCACCCTCCATCATCATCGCCACAAGGTTCTTGCCGATATCGTGGATGTCGCCCTTGACGGTGCCGATCACCATCGACCCCATGCGCGGTGCGCCGGTTTCGGCCAGCAGCGGCTTGAGGATGGACATGCCGCCCTTCATCGCGTTGGCGGCCAGCAGCACCTCAGGCACAAACAAAATCCCGTCGCGGAAATCATTGCCAACGATGGTCATGCCGCCGACAAGCGCCTCTGTCAGGACGCGGTAGGGCGCCCAGCCGCGTTCCAGCAGGATGTTGACGGCCTCCATGATTTCATCCTTGAGACCGTCGTAGAGGTCGTCGAACATCTGTTGGACGAGTTCCTCATCGTCCAGTTCAGAGAGGATGATGTCGTCTTCTTCGTCGGACATGACGTGATTCCCTTGCTTTGGCATGTCTTGGCATGCCGTCGTTTCTTCGACTATTCGTCGTTTTCGTTGAGATTCAATTGGTGGATTGCGACATTGGACGCGGCGGTACCGACCTTGGGCGCCCCGCAGCGGCATATCTTGCGTGTGTTCCCGTTACGTTCTATATTTCCGGCATGTCCTTGCCCAACCGTCCCGTCGACCCTGCCTTGGCCCGTGGCCGAGCCGCGCTCAGCCGCGACTGTGGTCGCTATGAACGGCTGCGGCGTGAGGATGTGCATGATGGCTGGGACTTGCCCGAAGAGGGGACCGTGTTCCGCACCGAGGTCAGCGATGAGGTGCCGCGCACTGTCATCAGCTACGTCCGCTCGCCCGATCTGCCCTTTGACCGGTCGCTCAATCCTTATCGTGGCTGTGAACACGGGTGCATCTACTGTTTTGCCCGTCCGACCCATGCCTGGCTGGGCCTGTCGCCCGGTCTGGATTTCGAGACGCGGCTGGTGGCGCGACCCACAGCCCCGCACGTCTTGGCGCGGGAGCTGCGGGCCAGGAAATACAGCGTCGCGCCGCTGGCCATTGGCACCAACACCGATCCGTATCAGCCGGTCGAGCGGGACCGGGGTATCATGCGCGCCTGTCTTGAGGTGCTGCGTGATTTCCGTCATCCGGTCGCCATCGTGACCAAGGGCGCGCTGATTGAACGCGACATCGATATCCTGTCGGACATGGCCGCGCAGGGGCTGGCGCGGGTGGGAATTTCCATCACCACGTTGGATGAGGGTCTGTCGCGCCGGATGGAGCCGCGCGCGCCGGGGCCGAAACGGCGTCTCCAGATGATCCGCAGACTGGTCGACGCCGGGGTGCCGGTGCGGATCATGGCCTCGCCCATGGTGCCCGCGCTCACCGATCCGGAACTGGAGTCTATCCTGACGGCAGGCGCCGAGGCCGGGGCGACGTCGGCCAGCTGGATCATGCTGCGCCTGCCGCTGGAGGTGGCGGACCTGTGGCAGGACTGGCTGCACGAACACTATCCCGACCGGGCCAACCGCGTGATGAACCACCTGCGCGACATGCACGGCGGAGAGGTCTATTCGTCCAAGTGGTTTGCGCGGATGCGGGGGGAGGGGCCCTATGCCGATCTGATGGCGGCCCGGTTCAAACGTGCCGCGCGGGCGCTGGGGCTGGACCGCGACCAGCCGCCCTTGCGCTGCGACCTGTTCTGCCCGCCACCGCAAAAAGGTGACCAACTCAACCTGTTCTAGGTCGGGTTCGGTGCGGTGCCTTGCGATGTGCGCGATCAGGGTCATGTGGGTCCGTGTTGTGGTGTCCAAAGGCAGCAGGTCAGGTCCGGCGCGATCACCGCGCCGGTTTGGTCAGCAAGTCGTAGGACGATTGCCCCCGCAACAGACGCAGGGGGACGCCTCAGCTGGTGCGCCGACGCTTGTTCTTGCGCTCGCGCGTCGGGCCTTCGCCGTCGGTGCCGTCGCTCTCGGAGGAGAAGCCGCCAAGCGCCTCGGTGATCTGCTCCAGCGTCGGGCGCGGCCCCGGCTCATGGGTTTCCAGCGCAGCGCGCATGGCGCTCAGGTGGTCGGGCATGGTGCCACAGCAGCCGCCAATGATCCGCGCACCGGAATTGCGCGCCATCAGCGCGTATTCGGCCATCAGCGCGGGCGTGCCGTCGTAGTGAATGTGTCCTTCGTGGTACTTCGGGATACCGGCGTTGCCTTTGGCAATGATCGGCCGTTCGGTCCCCTGGGCGACAAAGCCCAGCACCGTGCGCAACAGGTCGGACGCGCCGACGCCACAGTTGGCGCCAAACCCGATCGGCGGGTTCGGCAGCCCTTCGACCATCTTGACCATATCGGCCGAGGTCATGCCCATCATGGTGCGCCCGGCGGTGTCGAAACTCATGGTGCCGCACCACGGCATCCCGGCGTTGGCAAAGGCCTCGGCGGCGGCCATGTATTCCTCTGGGGCCGAGATCGTCTCGACCCAGAGCACATCCGCGCCGCCATCCTTCAGACCGTTTGCGGTCTCTTCGAACATCTCGACCGCGCGTTCATGGCTCAGCGATCCTGCGGCGCCCATGATCTCACCCGTCGGACCCACGGACCCGGCGACGATGACCTCGCGCCCCGAGGCGTCGGCGATCTCACGTCCCAGTTCGGCGGCCAGCTTGGACAGCTCATAGGCGCGGTGCCCGGCGTCATGCAGTTTCAGGCGTGAGGCATTGGCCCCAAAGGAGTTGGTCAGGAACAGGTCGGACCCGGCATCGACCGCGCCACGATACAGGGCGCGGATCTTGTCCGGTTCGTTTTCGTTCCAGAACTCCGGGGCATCACCGGATTGCAGGCCCATGTTGAAAAGATTGGTGCCCGTGGCCCCGTCTGCCAGCAGCCAGTCGCGCTGTGCCAGGGCCCGTGTGAGTGCGTCGGTCATGTGTGTCGCCTTTCCGGAGGTCGCAGCCCGCGTGTTTCATATCCAGACACAGCAGGCAAATTCATAATCATCATCATCTACATGAGGTTGGTTTGAGTCGTTGCCAGGCTTTCGACGTTGTTTTGTCGTTCCGGACACCGCTTGCGCGTCCAGCCCAAAGGCGTCGGGGCAACGTGACCGAGTTGTGAACGCAGGTCTTTCAAGTCAAAAAATCCGTTCCCAGGCGAGCATCCAGACCCAACAGCTGTGCAAGGGACCAGATCCCGGCACGGGGTATGTTGAAAGCCCAAGAGCCGGTTTCCCGCATGACCACCTTGATCTTTTGGTCTGTGCGGCGCCCCGGTATCTGGCTGGCACATACCGATGCAGGTCGTCCGCCCCATTGAAAGGACGCCCAGGCGCGCCAGGCGTGATAGGGTTCGGTCACCAAGAGCAGACTGGCGGTCTGTGGCAGATCAGGCCGGGAAAACAGGACATTCTGCAACGTCGACAGCGAGGTCGTCTCCAGCGTCAGCGCGGTGTCAGGAATGCCTTGATCGCGGGCAATCCGGGCCATGGCAGTTGCGCGACTCTTGTGCATGACGGGATCGCCACCGCCCGTCAGGTGCAGACGGCTGACCAACCCCTTGTTGAACAGACGGACGCCACTGTGGATCCGACCCATTTCATTGTCGCGCACATGCGGCACACCTTCGAGGCCACCGCTCAGAACGACGGCGACGTCATAGTTCTGCGAGACGACCCAGCAATCGCGTGTGAACAGGACCGACCCGACGACCATCGCCAGGCAGAACGCAAGGTAGATCGCCACGGCCTTAAAACACCAAAGCAGGCTGCGTATCATTCCCACTCGATCGTGCCGGGGGGTTTGGAGGTCACGTCATAGGTGACGCGGTTGATGCCCTTGACCTCGTTGATGATGCGGGTTGCGGTTTCACCAAGGAACTCATGGCTGAACGGGTAGTAATCGGCGGTCATGCCGTCCACGGACGTGACCGCGCGCAGGGCGCAGGCAAAGTCATAGGTCCGACCGTCGCCCATAACACCCACGGTGCGCACCGGCAGGATGGCCACAAATGCCTGCCAGATGTCGTCATACAGACCGTGTTTGCGGATCTGGTCGATATAGACCGCGTCCGCCTTGCGCAGTATCTCCAGCTTGTCGCGGGTGATCTCTCCGGGGCAGCGGATCGCCAGACCGGGGCCGGGGAAGGGGTGACGCCCGATAAAGGAGGCGGGCAGCCCCAGCTCATGGCCCAGTGCGCGCACCTCATCCTTGAACAGCTCGCGCAGCGGTTCGACCAGCGTCAGGCCCATCTTTTCTGGCAGCCCGCCGACGTTGTGGTGCGATTTGATGGTGACCGATGGCCCGCCGCTGAACGATACGGATTCGATCACGTCCGGGTACAGCGTCCCCTGCGCAAGGAATCGCGCGCCTTCGATCCCATCGGCGTATTTCTGGAAAACGTCGATGAACAGACGCCCGATGATCTTGCGTTTGGTTTCCGGGTCGGACACGCCGTCCAACTCCCCCAGGAACAGGTCCTGTTCCTCGGCGTGGATCACATGCAGGTTCATGTGGTCGCGGAACATGCCGACGACTTCCTCTGCCTCGTTCAGGCGCAGCAGCCCGTGATCGACAAAGACGCAGGTCAGTTGATCGCCCACGGCCTCATGGATCAGGGCGGCGGCAACAGAGGAATCGACCCCGCCCGACAGGGCGCAGATGACCTTGGCGTCGCCCACCTGATCGCGGATCTTCTGCACCGCCTCTTCGCGGTAGGCCCCCATGGTCCAGTCGCCCTTGAAGCCCGCAGCGCGGACAAAGTTCTCATACAACGTGGCGCCGTTGGGGGTGTGATGCACCTCCGGGTGGAACTGGACCGCATAGAACTGCCGCGCCGGATCGCCGGTGATGGCAAAAGGCGCACCCGGCGAGGTGCCGAAGACCTCAAAGCCGGGGGCAATTTCGGAGACATGGTCGCCGTGGCTCATCCAGACTTGTTCGCGGCCAGTGCCGTCCATGAACCAGCCGGTCAGCATGTCCAGACGCTGATCGCCGGGCTGCACATAGGCGCGGCCAAATTCGGACGTGCCCTCACCAGCGACAACTTTGCCGCCCAGATCCTGCATCATGACTTGCTGGCCATAACAGATGCCCAGAATCGGCACGCCCAGATCGTAGACGGTGCGCGGCGGGCGCGGACTGCCCTCCCGCGTGACCGAATCGGGCCCGCCGGAAAAGATCACCGCCTTCGGAGCGAAATCGCTCAGAAAATCGTCGGTGACATTCTGGTAAGGGTGGATTTCACAATAGACATTCAGCTCACGCAGGCGGCGCGCAATCAGCTGCGTTACCTGGCTGCCAAAGTCGATGATAAGAAGGCGGTCATGCTGGATCTCGGTCATGCCTTCCATTAGGCAGGACCGCCGCAAAGTTCAATGTGGCCCGTGCTCAGGCGGACAGAAAGGCGTCTGTGCCGTCCATCACGGTGGCCCATGCCGGATCCTGAGGCAGTAACATGTGGCTGCGGCTGTCGAGCCGGACAAATTGCGCGCCCGGCAGATGCGCCGCCAGTTTCTGCCCCTGGCTGATCGGGTGGATGGCGTCGCCCGCAGCGTGAAAGATCAGCGCGGGGATTCGCACCTTGGGCAGGTCTGCGCGAATATCGAAACGGTCGATCAGCTTGCGCAGGCTCACAGCGCTTTCCGGGCTGGCGGTGGACAGCTGCATCGTCACCAGTTCGGCACGTTGCGCCCGCGTGGCATCCGGGGCAAACAACGTCGCAAAGGCCTGCATGAAGGGGCTGTCGGCTTTGCCCCATCCGGCGCGGATCATCGCCAGCATGGTCTCCTCGTCAAGGTCTTCGCCGTGTCCCGCGCGGTGTACGCGGCCCTCGACATAGCCGCCCACAACCACCAGCCGCCGCACCCGATCCGGCCATCGCGCGGCAAAGCGGATGGCCACGGGGGCGGCCTGCGAGGCGGCGAACAGGTCAAAGAGGTCCAGCCCCGCTGCATCGGCCACCGCCGCCAGATCCTCGGCAAAGTCGTCGATCCCGGTCAGCGGGGCATCGCGGTCAGACAGGCCGGTGCCGCGCAGGTCATAACGGACCAGCCGCCGACCCTGACCGAGGCGATCTATCAGCGGTCCCCAGATCGCGCTTTGTGTGTCCAGTTCCAGATGCGACAGCCAATGCCCGATCCGCACCAGTGGCGGCCCCTCGCCATGGGCGCTCCAGGCGATGGCGGTGCCATCACGGGACAGCGCATAGGACACCTGGGACGGCAGGACCGCCGGGGCAGGCGCAGGGGGGCTGTCCTGATCCAACTGTGCGACAAAGGCAAAGCCGCGCCGGGGGATGGTGCGCAAGATGGCTTGTTCCTTGCCGGAATCGCCCAGTGCAGTACGCGCCGCGCTGATCCGGGCGCTGATTGTCGCGTCCGAGACGGCAAGCCCCTTCCACACCACCTCGACCAGTTTGTCCTTGGACACGACCGTGCCGCCGGTCTGCGCCATGAAGGCGATCAGGTCAAAGACCTGCGGTTCCACATGCACCTCATCGCCACGGCGCACCAGCGTCCGCCGGTCAAAGTCGATCACACAGGAAGCAAAGCGCAGGATCATCGCCCCAGTGTCGCGTGCATGCGCGGTTTCTCAAAGCGATTTCGCGGCGTCGGGGCCAATGACAAGGAGTTCACAAGACAAAGACAAGAGCGCCTTCAAGCGGGACGGGCGACAAGGTGGAAGGATGGTCACATCGAAACGCCAACCGGAGTGACCGACATGACACGCGATACCCAGACCCTGCGTACCCGCCCTGACGGCTCTATCGATACAGCCTACTACATGGCGCGTGGCCGCCGGATGCGGTCCGAGGCGGCGCATGCGATGGTCCGCCCCGAACGGGACACCCCGCGTCCGCGCCGTGGCCTTGCCCGGTTGTTCGGTGCGGTCCCTGTCTGACGGGGCAGCACCCCGCCAGATGCCCCCGCGTGCCGAAAAAGGCGCCTTTCTGCGGCGCGCGGGGGAGCTAGCCCATGGAATAGGATTTGACGCTGCCGCGTTGACGCCCGCGTTTCACGTCAGACCGCCACGACCAGAACGCCATGCCCGCCGCCGCGCCGACATACAGCACGCCGGCGATGACCAGCAGTTCCCCCGGCACCGGCCCGACATCGGCGCGGGACATGGCATCGTCCCAACTGAGCACCGCCGTCGGATGCACCGCCAGCTTGCCCGCAAAGGCCATGGACTGGATCAGCAAAATCCACAGGTAGTTGGACCGCAAGCGCCGCCCGACAGAGGTCATCATGCTGACGTGATAGGTCGGGGCAAGGTAGTCCTGCGCCAGCGTCTTTTGCCAGTTGTCCTCAAGATGCAGATCGCCGTCATCCAGCATGGGGGCGTAAAAGTGCTTTTCCATCCACCGGCAGCGCGCGCGCCAGACGTTGAAATAGCGATAGCGCCGCGCCTCCAGCATCAAGAACAGCAGGATCAGAACGCCGACCAGAACCAGCGGCAGCGGCGACGAATCCGGTGAGGCAAAGCTGATCGACAGCGCCACCCCCAGCGTCACCACCGCCCAGTTTGTCGTGGTGTCCAGCCGCGTGCGCCAGATCGTGCTGCGGTACACCTCGCCGCGATACAAATGGGCCACGGCGGTGATTTCAGACGAACTGAGCGTCTTGCGCTCTGGCTCTGAGGTTGGTGTGACGGGTGCGGCCTCTCCTCCCATGGGTCTGGCCTCCTTTCTTTTTTCCCACTCTGGCGCGAAGCGACGCTCAGGTCAAAGACGTGGTGAATCCGGCTTGTTATTCCCGGTCGACCGGGGTCCGATGCGGGTGGTGGATCGGAAGAGGATGGAACGAATGCAGGTACTGACGGAATTCGGGCTGGGCACATCGTTGCGCCGGGGCGACTATACAGAGGCGGCGGCGCGGGCGCTGCGTGACGCGTTGTGGAAATCCTCGATCAATGCAGCGGAATGGCTAGGCCGGGACAAGGCGGACATGCGGTTGCAGGTGCAGATTGGGGTGCAGAAACCCGACGCGGTGGATGTGACGGATCTGGCCGGGGTGTTTCCCTATGGCGCGGCAGACATTGCCATCGGCTTTGGCGGGCTGGACATTCCGCGCCCCGAAGGCAGCGGCAATCCGACGATCATGGCCCATGCGGCGATCACAGTGACCTTTCAGGTGGACGCTGCTCAGGAGGATTCGGCATGACCCAACGTCTGATCGTCCAAATGGGCATGGGGGTCGGCGACACGGTGGCACTGGCTGCTGAACGCGCTGTGGCGGATGCGCGGGCGCGCGCGCAGATCCATGTGGACGTGCCATTTACCGTGCGCCTGACACTGGGCGTGCCACAGGCTGCGCAAGTGGATCCCAGCGATCTGGCCCGCGCGTTCGGTACGCCGGATCTGGAGGTGCATGTGGTCGCGGGCGGAATGCAGGTGCCAGGGCCCGCGGGCGATGGGCTGATCGTGGTTGGCGCCGCGATAGAACGGTTTCCGCTGACCGGACTGCCCGCTGGCTGACCTGCGGGCGGCGAATCCACGCGGGTTTCGCATTGCCTGTCGTGCAGTTGGCGTTGCGTGACAGGAATATGTCGCTTTTCCCCGCCAAGCGCCGCAATCGCGCGAAAGCGGTTCGGGCGAAACGAGTAGACACAGGCCACACCCAATCAGGGCGCTTTGCGCGCCCATTCCGGTCGAGGACGACAGATGGCAGACGTGGCAGCGCGCAAACGGACACGGGGCGGCGGCGGGGCCGCCCGCCGGGCAGAGCGGACTTCGGTCCAGGTGGAAACGGCAAAATACATCGAACGCCGAATCCCGAACTTTGAGATCCTTGACGATGCCGCGCTTGAGATGATCGAGGATCACGCCGAGCAGGTGCTTGAGGAAATCGGTGTCAACTTTGTCAACAACCCGGCTGCGCTGGACCGCTGGCGCGCCGCTGGCGCACATGTCGATGGCGAACGGGTGCGCCTGCCGCGCGGTCTGGCCCGTGCATTGATCAAGACGGCCCCGGCGCAATTCACTCAGCACGCGCGCAACCCCGAACGCTCTGTCGAGATCGGCGGCAAGACCCTAGTGCTGGCGCCGGTCTACGGCCCGCCCTTCGTGCGCGATCTGGATGGCGGGCGCCGTTACGCCACGATTGAGGATTTTCGCAAGTTCGTGAAGCTGGGGCAGATGTCGAAATGGCTGCACCACTCGGGCGGCACGGTTTGCGAACCGACCGATGTGCCGGTGAACAAGCGCCATCTGGACATGCTGCTGGCGCATATGACGTTGTCGGACAAACCCTTTATGGGGTCGGTGACGGAACCCAGCCGCGCGCAGGACAGCGTGGACATGTGCAAGATCCTGTTCGGTGAGGAGTTTGCGACCAACAACACGGTCATGACGTCCCTCATCAACGTCAACTCGCCGCTGACCTTTGACGACGTCATGATGGGCGCGCTGGAGGTGTATTCCGCGAACATGCAGGCCTGCATCGTCTCGCCCTTTATCGTGGGCGGCGCGATGGCGCCGGTCTCGGTTGCGGGGACACTGGTACAGGTTCTGGCCGAGGTTCTGGCCGGTGTCGCCTATACGCAATTGGTCCGTCCCGGTGCCCCGGTGATCATGGGGGCCTTTGTGACCTCGATCGACATGAACTCTGGCGCGCCGACATTCGGCACGCCCGAGGCGTCGCAGATCACCTATGGCGCGGGACAATTGGCGCGCCGTCTGAACCTGCCGTTCCGGTCGGCGGGGTCGTTCTGCGGCTCGAAACTGCCCGATGCGCAGGCGGCCTATGAGACCGCCAACTCGCTGAACATGGGGCTGTTGTCCGGCGTGAATTTCATGCTGCACGCCTGCGGCTGGCTCGAAGGCGGATTGGTGTCCTCGTTCGAGAAGTTTGTCATGGATGCCGACCAACTGGGCACGCTGCACAAGATGGCCCAGGGCGTCACCGTCGATGAGGACAACCTGGCCATGGATGCCATTCGTGAGGTCGGGCCGGGCGGTCACTACCTTGGGTGCGCGCACACGCAGGCCAACTTCAAGACCGCGTTCTGGCGCTCTGATCTGCTGGACTACAAACCCTATGAGACCTGGTCCGAAGAAGGCGCGCGGGACACGGTCGCGCTGGCCAGCGCCCGGGTGCAAAAGCTGATCGACACCTATCAGCAGCCGCCGCTTGACCCCGAGATCCACGCGGCATTGCAGGCCTATGTGGCCGAGAAAAAGGCCTCGATGCCCGACGCCTTTTCCTGAGGCGTCGCGCAGCTTGGCAGGAGGAGGCGGCCCTAGTAGGCCGCCTCACGCAGGATGCGGGCCTCACCCATCATCGCGGTCAATACTTCGACATGGCGGCTGACCGAATAGGCCGCGTCGTCCTTGTGGCGCTTGTCGTCCAGATCGGCCTCCATCTCCATCAGGCGCATCAGCGCGGCACCGGACCGGGGCAATGTGCCGTAGCCGATCAGGCGATGCAGATGCGGGTTGCGCCGGTATTCCTGCGCGCCGATCCGGGCGGCACGGATCAGGATACGCGGGCGGCGCAGATCGTTTAGCAATCCAAGAATGTCTTTCATCTCATCGCTCCTCGCTTGATGCGGTTATGGGGCGACTATGCACAGCTTGGGCGGGTGTTGCGTTTGGGGCGGTCGCGGCGAACGCCCGCTTCAGATCTGCTTTAACATTCTCATAAATAGTCAATTTTGCGGTGTTTGTTAACTCAACGGTAACAAGCACACGCCTAGGTTGCGACTATAGCCATTGGGGACAAGTCTGTGGAAAACACCTTTGTAGCGGTCTGCGGCCATGCATGACGTTCGCTCTCTCACCCCGGCAGAGACTCTGCCGAACTGGGTGCCAGAGGCGGCGCGCGTCTATCTTGCGCATACTGAACAGGGGTGCTCGATCAGGGAACTCGCGCGGCAAGCTGGGTGCCACGCGTCGACCGTCCTGCGCCAGGTGCGCAGAATCGAGACCCGCAGGGACGATCCCCTGATAGATGCGGCTTTGTGCAACCTGGGGGCGGCCGGACCGGAAAGTCCGGCGCAAGAGACCAGAAAGGACACGGATCCGATGAACGCTGCCACCACCCCTATGCCGCCGGATGAGTCGACGCTCGTCCGCGAGGCGAGGCGCGTGTTGCGCCGAATGTGCGAAAGCGGCGCGGTTTTGGCCGTGGCGGCCGAAATGGACAAGGCTGTCGTGGTGCGCGACACCGGCGACGGCGGCAACACCCGAACGGCGGTGATTGACGTTGCCGTCGCGCAGGCCATGGCGCTGAAGGACTGGATCGCCTGTGAGGCCCCGGGCCGGATTTCGCGCTATCGCATCACGGCGGCGGGGCGTGCCGCGCTCAACCGTCTGGTGGCCGAACAGGAAAACAAGGTGCGCGGCTTTGCCGAGGCGCAAGCCGGTTTTGACACCGGACGTGCCGCTGAGGCGGCTCTGGATGAGGTCGAACGCGACCCGAGGGCCCGCAAGGGCCGTTACATGTTGGCCGAAAGCCCGCTGACCGCCCTTGGTCGTCGGCGGAGTAAGGATGGCGAACCTTTCCTGTCGGATGTACTGATCGCTGCCGGGGAACGGCTGCGCGAAGATTTCGAACTGGCGCAGATAGGGCCGCGCACGGCACAAAACTGGGATCAGTTCCTGACCGCCGGTGTCACGACCGCGCCGGAATCGGGCGGTGACAGTGGTGCCGCGGCCGCGCAGGACCGGCTACAGTCCGCCTTGCGGGATCTTGGCCCCGGACTGGGCGATGTGGCGCTACACTGTTGCTGTTACCTTGAGGGGCTGGAGACCACCGAACAGCGGCTGGGCTGGTCGGCGCGGTCTGGCAAGATCGTGCTGCGCATCGCTTTGCAACGTCTGCGCCGCCACTACGAAGAACGCGCCAAGGGCGGCGGTGACCTCATCCGCTGAGCGCGGCGCTCTGCATTCACGACAAACCGATGCGGCATGCAGTGCATGGCCCCGGAGTGGCAACATGCCGCTCCGGGGCCAAAGTCTTTGAAACACAAAAGGTTGGTGCAGGGGGACACTCGTTACATTTGGGGATAGGCCGCAGATCCTGCGACCGGGTACACTGGAAACACCCCCTGCATTCCGGTAATAAGGACTAAGCCGTCTGCACATGAGGGGAAAAATCCGTGCGCGATCTCAAAATGCCCGCCGAGCGTCACCCGGAAAAGGCGCATCGCCCCGACAATGCCCAGCCGAAAAAGCCGGACTGGATCAGGGTCAAGGCCCCCGGCGGCGAGGGCTATGCCGCCACCAAACGCATCATGCGCGAACATAACCTGGTCACGGTCTGCGAAGAGGCGGGCTGCCCCAACGCCGGCGAATGCTGGAACCTGGGTCACGCCACCATGATGATCATGGGCGAGATCTGTACCCGTGGTTGTACCTTCTGCAACGTCGCCACTGGCCGCCCCGACACGCTGGATGCGTTTGAACCGGGCCGCGTGGCCGATGCGGTGCAGAAACTGGGGCTGAACCATGTGGTTGTCACCTCGGTGGACCGCGATGATCTGGACGACGGCGGGGCCGAGCATTTTGCCCAGACCATCCGTGCCATTCGCCACCGCGCCCCCGGCACCACCATCGAGATCCTGACACCCGATTTCCTGAAATGCGGCCCCGACGCGCTCGAAGTGGTGGTGGCCGCCAAGCCGGATGTCTTCAACCACAACCTCGAAACCGTGCCCGGCCTGTATCCAGAGGTGCGCCCCGGCGCGCGCTATTTCCATTCCCTGCGGCTGTTGCAACGGGTCAAGGAACTGGACCCCTTGATCTTTACCAAGTCGGGAATCATGGTCGGCCTCGGTGAGGATCGCCAGTCGGTGACGCAGGTCATGGATGACATGCGCGCGGCGGATGTCGATTTTCTGACCGTCGGCCAGTACCTGCAACCGACCTCCAAACATCACCGGGTTGACCGTTTCGTGACACCCGAAGAATTTGCCGCCTATGAGAAAGCCGCCTTTGGCAAGGGGTTCCTGATGGTGTCGGCGACCCCGCTGACCCGGTCGTCCTACCACGCGGGGGATGATTTTGCCCGCCTGCGGGATGCACGTCAGGCCAAACTGGCGCGCATCTGATTCTGCAGGCGCGAACAGCGATCATGAATAAAAAACGCCCGGACACTGTCCGGGCGTTTTTTTGCCTGAAGTACGGCAAGCAAAGGCGCTTTGGGCCGTAACCGGCCCAAAGCGTTGGGCTCAGTCACCAAGCGGCGGCAATGCCTTGATGTAGGCCGCAACCGCGTTGCGATCCTCGGCGGACAAATGGGCAAAATTATCCACGACCTCGGTCATGTGACCGCCCACCGCGTCAAAGGTGGGGGTAAAACCGGATTCCAGATAATAGGCGACATCCTCCGCCGACCAGTCCAGCTTGTCCGGGGTCAGCGGCGGAATGGTGCCTTTGCCGGACGGATTGGGCGCGCCGCCCATCCACCGTGCCTTGTCCAGCGCGCCGACCGGATTGCGCGGGGTATGGCATTCCGCGCAATGGGCCAGCGATTCGACCAGATAACGGCCGCGTTCGTTGCCGTTCGCCTCCATCACATAGTCGTCGGACATGAACAGGAACTTCCATCCGCCAACCGACCGGCGGATGTTGAACGGAAAGCCCACGTCATGCGGTTTGCTGGCAACATCGCTGGCGGGCAGCGTCTGCACATAGGTCCAGAGATCGACCAGATCCTGATCCACCATCTTGGTGTAGGCGGTGTAGGGGAAGGCCGGATAATAGTGCTGCCCCTTGGGATTCACACCCCGCGTCACCGCATTGGCAAACTCTTCGAGCGTCCAACCGCCGATTCCCTGTTGCGGGTGGGACGAGATGTTGGGCGCGTAAAAGGTGCCAAAATCCGATACGAACTCCATCCCGCCGGTCAGCACCAGCTTGTCCTCGGCGCCTTTGGTATGGTGGCAAGAGGCACAGCCCGCGGCGGTGAACACCGTCTCGCCGCGCGCGGCATCGCCGGTCAGACCGTCGAATTTCGCCGCATCGACCCGGTCGGGGGCTGTGACCCACAGGCCGATCCCGGCGCCGACAATCGCCGCCAGGATCACGAGTTTCAGGAATGTGCGCACCAGCCCTTACTCAGGCGCGCGGTAGGTGTCGTGGCACGCCTTGCAGGCTGCGCCAAGCGCACCCATGTTCGGGCCAATCGCGTCCTTGCCGGTGCCGGCAACGGCGGCCATGGCGGTAGCGGCTTCGCCGAAACCGGCCCATTTGGCCATCACGTCATCGATATTTTCCCAGATGGCGGGCATGGCGCGGGTGCCGTCAATCGACATCGAATCGGTGCCTTCGGGCCACAGGGCGGGCTGCGAGACCATGGACACGGCCACCAGAGAATCGGCAGCGGCCTGCGCCGCGTCGGCATCATAATCCACGGTACCGCGGGCCATACCGCCAAGGATGCCGAGGTTCAGCGCCATAATGTTGAACTGACCCTGCCGCGCCTTGACGGCCTGCGGCAGCTCTTGGGCGAAGGTGGGGGTAGCAAAAACGGCCAGTGCGGCCAATGCGACAAACGAGGATTTCATGGGTATCTCCCTGTGTTGAATACCTGCAGCATAATATCGCAGGCGATTGTGACAATCACATTCTTGTTTCGACGATCTTCCGGTGTCTGTGCAAGCGTTTACTGCATTGCGGGCCCCCAGTCTCGTGCCGTTTGACCGGAGCCCGGCGGCGCGGCTATCCTTTGCGCACAAACATTTTTTTCATGAGGCCTTTGATGATCCGTTCTCTTGTCGCGCTGATTGCGCTTTGGCCGTTGGCCGCCCCGGCCCAAGGCGCGCTGGACGCGCCGGTTTCCCCCGCCTTGGCAGAGGCGCGCGATCTTTGGCTCAACGGGCGCTATGACGGCATCTGGGACACCGTCCGGCAAGAGGCCGAAGACGGCCACCCGGTGGCGCAGAACATGTTGGGCGCCGGGCTGACGGAAAAGGACGGCGGGCAGGGGCTGACCTATGATCCGGCCCAGGCGCTGGACTGGTATCAGCGCGCCGCCGCACAGGGCTTTGCCCGCGCCCATTTCAACATGGCGCTGTTCTGGCAGGCCGATCACACCGGCTTTGGCATCGACTACGCCAAGGCCCGCACAGAGGCCGAAGCGGCCATCGCGCTGGACTATCCGCAGGCCTACAACATTCTCGGCGACATGGCGCACCACGGACGCGGCACCCCGGCGGACATGGCGCAGGCGCTGGAGTGGTATCGCAAGGGGGCCGACGCGGGCACCTTCAACGGGCTGCGTGAGGTCGGCTATGCCTATTACCACGGCAATGGCGTCGCCGAAGACGTCGACCTGTCACGCCTCTACCTCGAACGCGCCGTGGCCGCCGGGGACAAGAAATCCATCCCCGATCTGGCCTGGTTGTACGAAGGCAACGACGGCATTGCGCAGGATCTGGTGAAATCATGGCTGCTCTACCGGCTGGGCGTCGAACGCGGCGTTCCCAAGGCCGCCTATGAACTGGGCCTGTTTGTCGCCTGGGCCGACTACGAAGGCGTTTGGCACAACCCGGTTCAGGGCTACGGCTATTGCCTTGTGGCCATCGACTGGGGCCATACCCTCAGCGACGCCGACATCGCCGAAGAGTGCGATGCCTTGGCCGAGGTCCTGGATGAAGCACATCGCGCCGAGGCCCACAGCTTTGCCGAACAGGTCAAGGCGCGCTGACCTTCAGGCACTCATGGGGCGGGGGGTAGAATCGCCAATGCCCAGCCGCGCCCGGACCGTTTCCGGCAGCATCCGCCGCGACGAGATTCGCAGCAGGGCCATTTCCGCGATCAAACGATCCGCTCCATATCGGGCGATGTAGTCGGCATGATTGTCAAAGCCATGCCGCCCGGCATAGTCGACAAAGCTCTCGGACGGCGTGCCATTCGCAAGGATCGCCTCGTGGACTTCGGTTTCGATGTGACAGTAGGTCACCCGGTCGTCCATTTCTGACAACGGCACAAAGCGGATGGTCGCACCGTTCACCAACGCCCCTGCGTTGATCAGCAGCCCGTCCACCAACATCCCGTGATCGGCGGTCACGACCAGATCACTATGCGGCAGCCCGGGACCCAAAGCCCCGGCGCGGATGCGAACGGGCTCCTGTCGCGGGCTGGCAAGGCGCGTCACCACGGTCTGACGCCCGACCCACAGCACCGGAACAGCGCGGCCATCCGCCGTCAGCACTGCATCTCCGATCCGCAGCGCCTCGACCGCCGTCTCGCCCTTGGGTGTTGCAATCAGGGTGCCGGGGCCAAAGCACTGCAACTCATAAGCCCCCGCATCGGCAAAATTCGAGCCGTCATTGCCCGCGCCGGGCACATCGAACAGCGCCTCGCCGCGTGCATCGGGCAGGGCCGAGGTCCCGATATCCAGCGCCGGGTTGCTTGGGTCATCCTTCAGCGCAATGGTCTGCACTAGCCCGCCATTATCGGCCAGCACCCCGCCGCCCGTCAGCGGATCCATCGCGGCAAAAACGGTGGCAGCGTCGCCGGAGGTGACGGAATTCGTGATCACCGGTGCCGGGCCCGCCTGGGTGATACCTGACCCGTAAGTGCCCAGGATGATTGAGTTCGTTATCGTCGTGGAATTTGCATCAAGATAATAAGTGTCTCCCGTGATGGTCGTGTCAATCAGCGTCGTATTCGGACCTTCATCGAATAGCCCGCTGCCTTCGCCCGCCCGGTTTGCCGAAATCGTCGTGTTGATCAGCGTCAGATGGCCATCATAGTTCATGATGCCTCCGCCTTGGATCGACCTCCAAAATGGACTGGTCCCGTTGTCAGTGATCAAGACGTCCGTAAGGGTCAGTGTGGCAATATTTGCGATGGCACCGCCGTATCCTTCTTCGTCGTTGTTGCCCGAAAAAACCGAGGACGTGATCTCTGCTGTACCAAAATCCACATTCGCCAATCCTCCGCCGCCGGGATCGAACAATTTCCCTGACCCCCCTGAGATATTGTCAGAGATCGCTGTGCCGGTGACGGTCAACATACCGCTGTTGTGGATCCCACCGCCACTTCCCAAAGCCGCGTTGTTTTCCGAGATCACAGAGTCGATGATGTTGGCTGTGCCGGTGGCGTCGTTAAATAGGCCGCCACCAATATTGAAACCAAAGTTGTCAGACAGTGAACTGTCTGTGATCGTAACCGTGCCGCTGTTGCTGATCGCGCCGCCCGATGCTCCAGTATTGCTGATGAAATTCGCGTGGTTGGCGATCAGCGTGCCTCCATTGGCCACGTCGACAGCGCCCCCGCGCACGGCGCTGTTCGCCCCGGTCAGGATCAGGGCATCAAGGTTCAGCGTGCCGCCACTGCCGACGGAAAAGATCCGCGCGTCATTGCCGTCTATGGTGATGTCGGGGACGTTATCCGCCCCGGTGACATCGCCATTGATGGTGAGATCCGTGCCTATGGTGATCTCGCCTTGGGAAAGCTCCACCGTGCCGGTTACGGAAAACACGATTGTGTCGCCGGACCCGGCCTGCGCCACGGCTTCGCGCAGGGTCAGGTCGCCGTCCACGACGGAGGTATCATGCAGTACATTGACGATATGTGTGGTCGGCATAGGGCGCCCTCTGGTTCAGGCGACCAAAATGAACAGCAGTGGTCACGGCACCAAAGCCGCGATTCCTTGCCTTCAGTCCCCCCGGATCAAGATTTGAAAAAAGGTTAATTCGCCATTTGCGACGCTACCAGCACTAATCGTCCGTAAACCGCACCTTGCCGATATAGGGCAGGTTGCGGTTGCGCTGGGCAAAATCGATGCCATAGCCCACCACAAACTCATCGGGGATCTCGAACCCGATCCAGTCGGCGCGCACCTCCACCTCTCGCCGCGTCGGCTTGTCCAGCAGGGCGATCACCTTCAGCTTGCGCGGCCCGCGTGCATTCAGCAGGTGGATCACATGATGCATGGTAAATCCGGTGTCGATGATATCCTCGACCACCAGCACATCGCGCCCCTCGATCCCGCCGCGCAAGTCCTTGAGAATGCGCACCTCTCGGCTACTTTCCATGGCGCTCCCGTAGGAAGACGCCTCGAGGAAATCCACCTCCACCGGCAGGTCCAGCTCGCGCACCAGATCGGCAATGAACACGAAGCTGCCGCGCAGCAGTCCCACCACCACCAGCTTGTCAGTGCCCGCAAACTCGCGGTCGATCTCGCGCGCCAGCGCCTCGATCCGGGCGGCGATGGATTTGGCAGAGATCATCTTGTCTACGACATATGGACGCTGTGTCATGGCTTTCCCTTGAAACTTCGGCGTGACAATACGAAATCCCCCGCCATTGTCAGTCCCGAAAAGAGCGACATGCCGACCCACTCAGAGACCCGCAAACTGCCCTACACCGCCCAACAGATGTATGATCTGGTGGGGGATGTGGCGTCCTATCCGCAATTCCTGCCGTGGACGGCCGCCGCGCGCATCCGCTCCCGCGAGGACAAGGGCGACCATGAGGTGATGCTGGCCGAGCTGGTGATTTCCTTCAAGGTTTTCCGCGAGAAATTCGGCAGCCGAGTCACCCTGTGGCCAGAGCAGAAACGCATCGACACTGAATACCTTGATGGTCCGTTCAAGCATATGATTTCAAAGTGGGAATTCCGCGACGTGGACGGCGGGGCAGAGGTCGATTTCTTTGTCGATTTCGAATTTCGCAACCGCATCCTGCAAGGGGCGGCAGGCATGTTCTTCTACGACGCCATGCAGCGCATCGTGCGCGCTTTTGAACGCCGCGCGGCAGAGCTTTACGGCTAGGGTCCGCGCCCCGCAAACCACCGGCTGCGCGCCCCGTCCCGGACCTGATCCGCGACCGGATCACCGGCCCCATTCGCCAAAGCTGCCGTTAACCACCTGTTTGGAAATTTGACCGGGGCAGGGCGCTTTGCCCCGGAAATGCCCGATTCCCGGCCCATGTCTTACGCTTGTGTTACCAACCGGAACCGGAGCCATGCCCGCCGTCTTTAACATTGCAGCCCTGCTTTTGCCCCAGACCCAGACCCTCGGGATGCCGCAGGCGGCGAAATCCGCCGCCCGTCTGGTGCCGCCCGGACAGGCGGCCATACAGGCGGCGCCGACCGCCACCGCCCCCTTTGGCGCGGGCACGCCACTGGCCACCGGGGCAGTTCTGCCGCCCTCGGCGCAATGGCCCGTACCTGCGCCGCCGCCGGTCGTCTCGACCAATCAGACCGGCCTGATCGCCGCCGCCGCCATCAACGGGCTGGACCGCGCCCCCGATGACAGGCCGCGCGACCCGCATCAGGGCCGCCGCGACAGCGCCTTTGCACCGCCGGACCAGCGCGCGGACCAGCGCGCCACCTCCACAGCGCAGGATGTTGTGCCCAAGGGGTTGCCGGGCGGTCCGGCCCCCATGGCCAGTGGCGGCAGCGCCCGACAGGCCGCGCCCGGCTACGGGGCCGCGCGCATGGCCCTGCACGGCTGACTTTACCTCGCCGCGCATCTCGCTAGGGTCACGCCCGGACCACAGCCCGGAGCGCGCCATGACATCGCCCTTTACCCCCATCATCGACGCCGTCCGCGCCGCCGACACCGACACGGCCCGTGCCATCATGGCGCTCTCGGCGCTGGACTGGGCCGCGTGCGGCATCGCCGGTCAGGCAGAGCCGGTCTCGCGCCTGACCCGCGCCCTGATCGAGGATGAGGGCGGCACCCCGCAGGCCAGCCTGATTGGCGGCGGGCGCGCCCCGATGCGCGGCGCGGCGCTGGTCAATGGCGCAACCTCTCATGCGCTGGATTATGACGACACACATTTCGCCCATATCGGCCACCCCTCCGTCGCCGTTCTGCCCGCCGCGCTGGCCGTGGGTGAGCGTTACGGAAAGACCCTGCCGCAGATCCTTGACGCCGCCCGCCTTGGGGCAGAGGCTTCGATCCGGTTTGGTCTGCGCTTTGGCCGCGCACATTATCAGGCGGGCTATCACCAGACCGCCACCGCCGGGGCCTTTGGGGCCTGCCTTGCCGCCGCGCAGTTGATGGATCTGGATGCCGAGCAAACCTTGCACGCCCTTGGCCTCACCGCCACCCGCGCCTCTGGCCTGAAATCGCAGTTCGGCACCATGGGCAAACCCTTCAACGCCGGGATTGCAGCCGCAAACGGGGTCGAGGCCGCCTGGCTGGCGGCGCAGGGGTTCATCTCCAACCCCGATGCGCTCGACACCACCAATGGCTTTGTCCAGACGCACATCTGCGACGGTGACACGGTACAGCCGCCCGGCGCGCTGCTGGAAACGCTCAGCCACAAATACCACGCCTGTTGCCACGGCTTGCACGCCACGTTGGAGGCGCTTGCCCTGCTGCCGCGCCCCGATGTGGCAGAGGTCAAATCCGTCACCATCACGACGCACCCGCGCTGGCTGACCGTGTGCAACATCCCCGAACCGCGCACCGGGCTGGAGGCGAAATTCTCCTACCGTCTCGTGACAGCACTTGCGCTGCTGGGCCATGACACGGCGGCACTGGACACCTATTCGGACGCGCTCAGCAACGATCCGCAAATCACCGCCCTGCGCGACCGTGTTGCCGTCAAAACTGACGACACCCTGAAAGAGACCGAGGCGCTGGTAGCGCTCGACACCGACGGCAGCTATGAGGCGCATTTTGATCTTGAGGCCCCGATGCCGCTGGCGACCCGCGCCAGCCGCCTGCGCGCCAAGGCCGGATCGCTGGTCGGGGCAGACCGCGCCGATGCGCTCTGGCAGGCGATCGAGGCTGGGGATCTCTCGGCGTTCAGCGCCGAAATCGCCGGGTGATCTGTTGCTGCGCCAAGGGGGCGAGGGTTAACGAAACCTGAAAACGCCTCTGTAACCCCTTGATTTTTATAGGGCGTCAGGCTGTCCACGCGTGGACAGACAAAAACGGGCCCCGCAGGGCCCGCTTTGAAATCGCAACCGTCAAGCATCAACTCGCGTGGTCATAGGCCCGCTCGCCATGCACCGCGATGTCCAGACCGTTGACCTCGGTCTCATCATCGACCCGCAGCGGCGTGATCGCCTTGACCACAAAGATCAGCACCACGGTCACCACCACGGTAAAGACCCCGACCACTGCCAGCGACCCCAACTGCGCCGTCCAAGACCCCAGCCCAAAGACCGCGATCATGATCGTCCCAAAGATCCCGCCGACGCCATGCACCGCAAACACATCCAGCGTGTCGTCGATCTTCATCTTGTTGCGGATCAGGTTGACCGCTTCCTGACACAGGATGCCCGCCACAGCGCCGATGATCAGCGCCTGCACCGGCCCGACAAAGCCCGACGCCGGCGTGATCGAGGCAAGCCCCGCAATTGTCCCCGTCACCATGCCTACCATCGAGGCCTTGCCGAACTTGATCCGCTCCCACAGCGCCCATGTCAGCGACGCCGCCGCCGCCGACAGATGCGTGACAGTCAGCGCCATGGCCGCACCGCCGTCCGCCGCCAGCTGCGAGCCACCGTTAAAGCCGAACCACCCGACCCACAGCATCGCCGCCCCGATCATCACATAGCCGGGGTTGTGCGGCGGCGTGCTGTGGTTCTTGCGCGGCCCAAGAAAGAAGGCGATCAACAGCGCCGCAAGGCCCGCGGTCTCATGCACCACGATCCCGCCCGCGAAATCCTTGACGCCCGTCTCACCAAAGATCCCGCCATCGGCCAGCATCCCGCCGCCCCAGACCCAATGCACCACCGGCGCGTAGCACAGCAGCATCCACAGCCCCGAAAACAGCAGCACAAAGCCAAAACCGACCCGCTCCACATAAGCGCCGACAATCAGCGCGGGCGTGATGATGGCAAAGGTCATCTGAAAGGCAAAGAACAACACCTCGGGCAAGGTGCCCGCCAGCGTGCCTGCGTCGATGCCGGTCAGGAACGCCTTGCCCAACCCGCCCCAGATCGCGTTCCCCTCGCCGAAGGCGATGGAATAGCCCACGACGAACCACAAAACGCTCATCAGGCAGGCGATGGCGTAGCATTGCATGAAGACGCTCAGCACGTTTCGTGATCTCACGAGCCCGCCGTAAAACAGCGCCAGCCCCGGCAATGTCATAAACAGCACAAGTGCCGTCGCCACGATGATCCAGGCGGTATCCGCTCCGTTCATATCCCTCGTCCCTCCGTTAGGTTGGCAGGCAGGAAGCGGATTTTGACTGCGGGAAAAAGCGGCAAGAGGTCTAGGGGTGGCGTAAAATATCAGCATTTCGCAAAACGCCCTTATATCGGGCTAAAATTTGCGCCCATGCCCCTTAATTGGGCAGCATGGAGTCGCTTCATTGGATGTGTGTTTCGCACGCGGACCGGTGTCCTTGCGGGACATGGGGCCCGGACATCCAAAGCCGTCTGGCTCAGCCAAGCCCCGATATCAGCAGGCGCAGTGCGTGGTCTCTCGCTGCTGCGCGCACCTCGGCACGGCCCAGGGCACCATGATCGATGGTCTGGGCCGTTACCCCCTTGGCCGTCGCCAACCCGTAGCAAACCCGCCCCTCGGGCTTGAATTCGGACCCGCCGGGCCCGGCAATTCCGCTGACCGCCACCGCCACATCGGCCCGCGCCGCTGCGCGCGCGCCCTGGGCCATCTCGCGCACGACCTCCTCGGACACCGCGCCTTGCGCCTCCAGCGTGGCGGGTGACACGCCCAGCATTTCGGACTTGGCGAGATTGGAGTACGTGACAAAGCCGCGCTCAAACGCGGCCGAAGAGCCTACAACATCGGTGATCGCGGCGGCCACCATGCCGCCTGTGCAGCTTTCGGCTGTGGTGACGGTCTGGCCGGTTTGGGTGGCCCTCTCGACGATGCGCTGCGCGACCGTCACATCAACAGCCCGTGTGAGATCCCGGCCAGCACAACCGTGATCAGGGCGGCCAGGATACCCGCCAGCACATCATCCAGCATCACGCCCAGAGGGGTGCCCATCCGGTCGACATGCCCGATGATCCACGGTTTCCAGATGTCGAACAGCCGGAACAGGACAAGGCCCGCGATCCAGCCGGGCCATAGCCGCCACAGGTCAACCGACATCAGCATTGCGCCATAACTTACTGGAAACAGGGCGATCCACTGGCCGACCACTTCATCAATCACGACCCATGAGGGATCTTCGCCGTGACCGTCGGCGGTCAGCCTGACCACCGCAAACCATCCCAGCCCAAAGGCGGCGATGGTCAGCGCCAGCAACAGCCAGAAACCGCCGATCATGTGCACGCCGTAGGCCAGGGGCAGCGCCGCTAGCGACCCCCAAGTGCCCGGTGCGGGGCGCAGATAGCCAACGCCGCCGACAGAGGCCAGCCACCTCATGATGCCACCAGGGTTGCGGTGGCCAGCGCGGCGATTCCCTCTTCGCGTCCGGTAAAGCCCAGCCTCTCTGATGTGGTTGCCTTGATCGATATCCGGTTGCCGTCCAGTTCCATGATGCTTGCCATTTTTTCTGTCATTTCATCGGCATGTGGGTCGATCTTGGGGCGCTCACAGATCAGCGTCAGGTCGATGTTGCCGATGGCATAGCCGCGTGCGCGGGCCAGACTGACCGCATGGCGCAGGAAAATCGCGCTGTCGGCGCCCTTCCACTGGGGATCGGAGGGCGGAAAGTGCCGCCCGATGTCGCCCTCGGCCAGCGCGCCGTAGATGGCGTCCGTAACCGCGTGCATACCCACATCAGCGTCCGAATGACCTTTGAGCTTGTGTGTGTGCGGCACCGCGACGCCACAGAGCACGACATGGTCGCCGTCCTCAAACGCGTGCACGTCGAACCCATTGCCCAGCCTTACATCCATTTTCCCTCGCAACTGATTGGCAGCACGGGAAAAATCCCCGGGCGCGGTGATTTTCAGGTTGGCCTCGTCTCCGGGCACGATGGCCACCGTCATGCCCGCCGCGCGGGCCACGGCGACGTCATCCGCCGCACCGCCAGAATGGGCGCGATGCGCAGCCAGGATTTGTTCAAAATCAAACCCTTGCGGCGTCTGCGCCCGGTACAGCCCCGTGCGGTCCTGTGTTCCCGATACCAGCCCCGCGTCGCCGGTCCACAGCGCATCCGTGACCGCCAGTGCCGGGGCCGCGCCCGCATGGGTGTCCAGCGCCGCCAGCACCGCCTCTATGACGGTGGCAGACACACAGGGGCGTGCCACGTCGTGGATCAGGACCTTGTCCGGTGTGTTTTTCGCCAGCACCTCCAGCCCCGCCGCCACCGATGCGGCCCGATCTGCGCCGCCCGGAACCAGCCGCACATCCAACCCCTGCGCCGCCGCCTCTGCGACGGCCCGGTCGTCGGGGTGGATGACCATGACAATCAGTCCGCGCCCGGCAAAGGCCTGCAAGGTCCAGCGCGCCACGGGTTGACCGCCAACGCACTGCCATTGCTTCGGAAGTTCCCCGCCAGCCCGCGTGCCGCGGCCTGCGGCGACGATGATGATCCCAGTATTCATGGTCTGCCCGACGATTTCGGTCCCTGTCATAGGCCCTGACGGGCCGTCGCGCAATCTGTCGGGCCTTGTGCCTGTTTTTTGGGCGCAAGGCGGGGATGCGCCCGGAAAAAGGGCCTGACAGATTGTAGAAAACGCTGCTTTCCCATAAATCTGTCGACCAGAGGACACACACTCGCCATTGCACAAGGACTGGGCATTTGGGCTTTGATCTTGGAGATCGGCGGATCACGGACCCCGTTTTGCTGGCGCCGCTGGCGGGAATCACCGATCTGCCGTTTCGCACGCTGGTTTCGCGCTTTGGCGCTGGTCTTGTCGTGTCCGAGATGATCGCCAGCGGCGAGTTTCTGACAGCGCGCCCTGGCACGCGTGAAAAGGCCGAGCTTGGCGCGCAGATCGAGAATACCTCGGTCCAGATCTCGGGTCGGGAGGCGGGGCCAATGGCAGAGGCGGCGCGCCGGGTGGCCGACATGGGCGCGCGGGTGATCGACATCAACATGGGCTGCCCGGCCAAGAAGGTGACCGGCGGCTGGTCCGGGTCGGCGCTGATGCGCGCACCGGATCACGCGCTGCGCCTGATAGAGGCGGTGGTGGCCGCTGTGGATCTGCCGGTGACGCTGAAGACCCGGCTGGGCTGGGACGTGGACTGTTTGAACGCGCCGGATCTGGCGCGCAGGGCCGAAGGAGCAGGCGTCCGGATGATCGTCATTCACGGCCGCACGCGCTGTCAGTTTTACAAGGGAGCGGCCAATTGGGCCGCCATAAATGAGGTGAAGAGCGCTGTGCAAGTGCCTGTAATTGCAAACGGAGATGTCGTTGATTCGGCCTCAGCGACCGATGCGCTGCGTCTGTCCGGGGCGGACGGTGTGATGATCGGACGTGGCGCACAAGGGGCCCCGTGGCGGTTGGCGCAGGTGGCGCATGCCCTGTACGGCGCGCCAAAGCCGGATGTGCCAAGGGGTCGCGCGCTGATCGACATGGTCTGTGGCCACTATGAGGCCATGCTGGACTTTTACGGGGCCACGCTGGGCAACCGGGTCGCGCGCAAACATCTGGGTTGGTACATGGATGCCGCCAACACGCCGCCGACGCTGCGCAAACGCCTGCTGACCGAACGCGATCCGCGCGCCGTCCTGCACTTGCTGCCAGAGGCGCTTGGCGCCGGGGCGGAGGCCGCGTGATGGACGAACAGGACAGCAATATCTGGTCGTCGCTGCCGGTCCCGGCCATCCTGATCGACGAAAACGATCTGATTGGCGATCTGAACCCGGCCGCCGAAGGGTTCATGAACAACTCGGCCAAGTGGCTGACCGGCCAGCCGATCTGGGACAGGCTGGCGGTGGATGCGCCGCTGGAGGAAAGCTTTGCCCGCGCCCGCGACCAGGGCACACCGCTGTTTGTGAATGACGTGGATGTCGGCACCGGCAGCCGCGCGCCGCTGGTCTGCAATCTGCAAATTTCACCTCTGACGGGCAGGCCGGGCTGGATGATCATGTTGATCAGCCCGCGTGAACTTGCCGGGCGTATGACGCAGAGCCATTCAGTCAAATCGGCGGCCAAGTCGGCCATCGGCATGGCGGAAATGCTGGCCCATGAGATCAAGAACCCACTGGCGGGCATCGCCGGGGCCGCGCAGCTCATCAGCATGAGCCTTGGGCCGGAAGATCTTGAATTAACAGACCTTATCGTGGTCGAGACTCGCCGTATCGTCAAGCTGCTGGAGCAGGTCGAACAGTTCGGAAACCTGTCGGCCCCCGAACGGCGTGAGGTCAATATACACGACGTTCTGGACCGCGCGCGCCGCTCCTCTTTGCTGGGGTTCGGCGCCCATATGAAGATCATCGAGGATTACGATCCCTCGTTGCCCATGGCGCTTGGCGATCCTGACCAGCTTTTGCAGGTGATCCTGAACCTGATCAAGAACGCATCGGAGGCGGCAGACCCACGGGAGGGGGGAACGATCCGCCTGCACACCTTCTATGAACACAGCTTTCGCCTGCGCCGGGCTGACGGATCGGGTCAGACCCTGCCGCTGCAGGTCGAGATCATCGACGACGGCCCCGGCCTGCCGCCGGACATCAAGGGCGATATCTTTGATCCCTTCGTGTCGGGCAAGGAAAACGGCACCGGCCTGGGCCTCGCCCTGGTGAGCAAGATCATATCCGACCACGACGGATGGATTTCGGTCGACAGCGTCCCGGGGCGGACGGTGTTTCGCATATCGCTGCCGCGCGCACCTGCGGCGCCAAAGGAGAGCACATAAATGGATGGTACAGTTCTGGTTGCGGATGATGACCGCACGATCCGCACGGTTCTGACGCAGGCCCTGACCCGCGCCGGATGCAAGGTGCACGCCACCTCCAGCCTGACGACGCTGATGCGCTGGGTGGCCGAGGGCAAGGGCGACGTGGTGATTTCCGACGTGGTCATGCCCGATGGCAACGGGTTGGAAATGCTGCCCAAGATCGCCGAAGACCGCCCCGGTCTGCCGGTGATCGTGATTTCGGCACAAAACACGATCATGACGGCGATCCAGGCGGCCGAGGCCGAGGCCTATGACTATCTGCCCAAGCCGTTTGACCTGCCGGACCTGATGAAGCGCACCGCGCGGGCGCTGGAGAACCGCAACCGCACGCCCAAGCGCGAAGAGCCGGTGGTGGGCGCGGATGAGCCGGATGAGCTGCCGCTGGTGGGCAAGACGCCCGCCATGCAGGGGCTGTACCGTTTGGTGGCGCGGGTGATGAACACCGACCTGCCGGTTCTGATCACCGGCGAAAGCGGCACCGGAAAATCGCTGATCGCCCGCGCACTGCATGATTTCAGCGACCGGCGGACGCTGCCGTTTGTGACGGTCAACAGCTCTGATCTGGCCGATCTGGACGGTCCGGCGCGGGTCCTGGCACGGGTCCGGGGCGGCACGCTGCTGATTGATGAGATCGCCGACATTTCCGATGAGATTCAGGCCCGGATCGTGCGCATGATGGATGTGCCCGGCGATCATGTGCCGCGGTTTCTGGCCTCGTCGCAGCATGACCCGCAATCGCTGATCGAGAACGGCAAGGTACGGCAGGATCTGTTCTACCGGCTGGACGGGGCGGCGATTGCCGTGCCCAGCCTGCGCGAACGGGTCGAGGATATTCCGCTGTTGGCCGAACATTTTCTCAATCGGGCCGAACGTGAAGGCGCGCCGAAACGCTGGCTCTCTGAGGGGGCGGCGGATCTGTTCCGGGTCTATTCCTGGCCCGGCAACGTGCGCCAGCTGGAAAACGCGGTGCGCCGTCTCAGCCTGACCAGCCGCGCCGAGGAAATCACCCGCGCCGAGGTCGAGGCCGTGCTGGGCAACCAGCCCGAGACCGGCCCGGCGCTGCGCGGCGGCGACAGCGACAAGCTGGGCGAAAGCGTCGGCCGCCACCTGCGTCGATACTTTGACCTGCATGGCGCGATGCTACCGCCGCCGGGTCTGTATGGCCGCATCCTGCGCGAGGTCGAGGCGCCACTGATCGAGATCGCGCTGGAGGCCACGGGCGGCAATCAGGCGAAATGCGCCGATCTACTCGGCATCAATCGCAATACTTTGCGCAAGAAGATCACCGACCTTGATATTCGCGTGACACGCCGCCGCAAGTTGATGTAAAAGAGCCACATATGTGTGACCCCGCCGCCTCGGCGTGGTGAGAAGGTCACAAAATTTGGCGGTTGCCGTCGTCTGGTCCACCAGAGACGGCACATTAACGAGGGTTGGCTGTGGCCACGCGGGCACGCACCATGTTCCGGTCTCCGACCTGGGCGCTGTTCACGCGTCTGCGGCGGACACGGCTTTTTCAGAACGTCGTCACCCTGTTGCTGGTGGCGCTGGGGCCCGTGCTGGCCATTGCCACTTTCATGGTGCTGGGGCCGCTGGACCAAGGCGCGACGGCGTTCAGCCTGCGACTCGTCCTGTTGGCCGATCTGGTCTACGTCCTGCTGCTTGCGGCGCTGGTTCTGGCCCGCGTGGCGCGCATGATCGCCGACCGACGGGCGCAATCGGCGGGATCGCGCCTGCACCTGCGGCTGACGGCGGCCTTTGCCATGATGGCGCTGCTGCCGACCGTGACCGTGGCGGTCTTTGCCGTGCTGACCATCAATATCGGGCTTGAGACGTGGTTTTCCAGCCGGGTGCAGAACGTGGTCGGTGCCTCGCTTGCCGCGGCAGAGGCCTATGAGGCCGAAACCCGCGCGGGGCTGGTACAGGATGCCCGCGCGCTGGGTGCCTTTCTGGATGAAAACCGCCGCCGCAGCTTTGCCATGGACGACGGCGAGTTGCGGCAGATCCTCAGCCAGGGGCAGGCCCAGATCCAGCGCGGCCTGCGCGAGGCCTATGTGATCAACAGCGAAGGCGACATTCGCGCGCGGGGCGAACGGTCTTATCTGTTCGATTTCGAACAACCCGCCTCGGCGGATTTCCTGCGCGCCGATGCAGAGGGTCTGACCGTCATTCCCGACTGGGACAACAATGAGGTCCGCGCGCTGTTGCCGCTGGGGGCCTTTGCCGACCGCTATCTTTACGTCAGCCGTCAGGTCGACGGGCAGATCCTCAACCTGCTGGATGAGACGCAGGAAACCGCGCGCTTTTACCAGCAACAAGAGACAGAGCGGGGCAGGCAGCTGTTTGACTTTGCGTTGCTCTACCTTGGTTTTGCGTTGCTTCTGATCCTTGCGGCGACCTGGGCGGGCCTGTGGTTCGCCGAGCGGCTCAGCCGCCCGGTCGGGCGGTTGACCGGCGCGGCGCAACTGGTCGGCTCCGGCGATCTGGACGTGCAGGTGCAGGAAGAAGAGGGCGACGACGAAATCTCGATGCTGGGGCGCTACTTCAACCAGATGACCCGCCAGCTAAAGGCGCAGCGCGAGACGCTGTTGGAAAACACTCGTCAGATCGAACGCCGCCAACGTCTGTTCGATTCCGTGCTGTCCTCTGTCACCTCCGGGGTTGTGGGGCTGGACGCCGAGGGCAAGGTAACCTTTGTGAACCGGTCTGCCGAACGTCTGCTGGGCTGGCATGAAACCCACCGCTCGGTGCCGATGACGGTGGCGGTGCCGGAATTTGGCGCCTTGTTCGACCGGCTGCGGCAGGACGGGCTGGAGACGGCGCAGCAAGAGATCAAGGTCAGCCGCGAGGGGCGGCTGGAACACCTGCTGGTGCGGCTGTCGACCCGGCGGCGCAAAGACCGCTCGCTAGAGGGCTATGTGATTGCCTTTGATGATGTGACCGATCTGGTCAGCGCGCAGCGCATGGCGGCCTGGGGCGATGTCGCGCGGCGCATCGCGCATGAGATCAAGAACCCGCTGACCCCGATCAAGCTGTCCGCCGAACGGATCAAGCGCAGCTTTGCCGGCAAGCTGGAAGAGCGCGACACCGACAAGGTCAGTGATCTGACGGACCGTATTGTGCGCCAGACAGAGACGCTCAAACGCATCGTGGATGAGTTTTCCGAGTTTGCCCGGATGCCGGAACCCAACCGCAAGCCAGAGGATCTGGGCGCGCTGCTGCGCGAGGCGGTGCTGTTGCAGGAAACCGGCCAGCCGGGGGTGCGGTTCGACATGCAGATCCCCGATGACCCGATGTGGGCGGATCTGGATGCCGACATGATCGGCGGACAGGCGCTGTTGAACCTGATCAAGAACGCGGGTGAGGCGATTGAAACGCTTCAGGAACTTGGTGCGCCAGAGGGCCACCAGCCTGAAATCCGCGTCACGGCCAAGGTGGCCGAGGATGGCCGCGCCGAGATCCGTATCATGGACAACGGCATCGGCCTGCCCGAAGATCGGGCGCGGCTGTTCGAGCCTTATGTGACGACGCGGGACAAGGGCACCGGCCTGGGCCTGCCCATCGTCAAGAAGATCATCGAGGAACACGGCGGAACGCTGACGCTGGACGACGCGCCAGCCTTTGCCGAGGGCGCCCGCACGGGCGCCATGGCAGTCATTCGACTGCCGCTGAACCGGACAGCAGAGGCGCACCGCGCCGATGCTTTGGAAGGTGTGTGAGTACCAGGGAATGAGAGGGCAGAGATGAGTGACATCCTGATTGTCGACGATGAGCGCGACATCCGCGAACTGATCGGGGATATCCTTGAGGACGAAGGCTATGCGACCCGCCTTGCAGGCAACAGCCAGGAGGCGATGACCGAAATCAACGCCGAACCGCCCGCCCTGCTGATCCTCGACATCTGGCTGAAGGACAGCAAGATGGACGGGATCGACATCCTCAAGACCGTCAAGCGCGATAACCCCGACATCCCGGTGGTGATCATCTCCGGTCATGGCAACATCGAGATCGCGGTGGCGGCGATCAAGCAGGGGGCCTACGATTTCATCGAAAAGCCGTTCAACATCGACCAGCTTCTGGTGGTGATCCGCCGCGCGATGGAGGCGTCCCTGCTGCGCCGCGAGAACACCCAGCTGAAACGCGGTGAGGTGAAATCGGCAGAGATGATCGGCGACAGCGCGGCCTACCGCGCCCTGATCAGCCAGTTGGACAAGGTGACCAAATCGAACGGTCGGGTGATGCTGACCGGCCCGGCGGGGGCGGGCAAGGAAGTGGCCGCACGCTATGTCCACGCCCAGTCGAACCGCGCCAAGGCGCCGTTCGTGACGGTGAACTGCGCCGGTGTGGAACCCGAGATGATGGAGGCAATGCTGTTTGGCCGCGAAACCGCCAAGCGCGGGGTCGAACCGGGGTTGCTGGAACAGGCGCATGGCGGGGTGGTCTATTTCGACGAGGTCGCCGACATGCCCAACGGCACCCAGTCCAAGATCCTGCGCGTGCTGGTCGATCAGCAATTCACCCGCGTCGGCGGCAACGACAAGGTGCGCGTCGACCTGCGGGTGATTTCCTCCACCAACCGCGACTTGCAGACGGAAATTGCCGCAGGCCGGTTCCGCGAGGAACTGTATCACCGGCTGAACGTGGTGCCGATCGCCGTGCCCTCGCTGGCGGAACGGCGTGAGGATATTCCGGTGCTGGCGGATCATTTCATCGAACAGTGCAATCGCGCCCAGGGCCTGCCGCTGCGGCAGATGACCGAAGAGGCGGTGGCCCTGATGCAGACGATGACATGGCCCGGCAACGTCCGCCAGCTCAAGAACCTGGTCGAACGGGTGCTGATCCTGGGCGATGGCACCGGCCCGATCGAGGCTCGCGAATTGCCGCAGGACAGCGCGCCGGGTGAAGGCGCAGAGGACCGCGTCGTGCTGTCGGGCACGCTGGCGACCCTGCCGCTGCGCGAGGCGCGTGAGGCGTTTGAACGCGAATACCTGCTGACCCAGATCAACCGGTTTGGCGGCAATATCTCGCGGACAGCGTCCTTTGTCGGGATGGAACGCTCGGCCCTGCACCGCAAGCTGAAGTCGCTGGGGGTTGTGACCTCGGCCAAATCCGGCGCGCGGATTGCGCGGGTGGATGGCAGTTTTTCCGAAGCGACCTGACGCGGAGGGCACGCCATGACTGTGACGCGACGCGGCGCGCTGGTGTTGACGGGTCTTGCCCTTGCGGGCTGCGCAGCGCCAATCCCGAGCGACAGGCCGGGTGGCGGGCCAGACGTTGGGCCAGATGAAAGCGCTGAACTGTCCTTTGCCGCCGGGCCAGAAGGCCAGTCCGCCAAGATCGCGGCGGTAGAGCGGGCGGTTCTGGCGCTGGGACCGGAGGTTGCGGCCGATGAGGCGGCGGCTGTGGCGCGGATCGCGGTGATCGAACCTCTGAACTGGGCGCGCGACTGGGATGCGGTGGACCCGCCACTGATCCACAACATCGCTGTCAACACCGGGGTCAAGCCGCGCGGTCTGTGCAAACACTGGGCAGAAGATCTTGAGGCGCGGTTGCGACAGGAGGGCTTGCAGAGCCTCAGCTTGCATCGCGCCATCGCCAATGCCGACAACCTGAGGATCGAACATTCCACGGTGATCGTCTCGACCCGTGGGGCGGCGATGAACACCGGGCTTGTGCTGGACCCCTGGCGCCAGGGGCAGGGGCGGTTGTGGTTCGGACGGGTCGTTGAGGATCCCAAGTATCGCTGGGTGCCGCGCGCCGAGGTCTTTGCCATGAAGCGGGCGCGTCGCGCGCGGCGCGACGGGTTTTAGCGCCGGGGATTCCGGCGCGGGTCGTCGTGCGGGACTCGTCCCGGCCCCTGCGGGCCGCGACATCGCCCGCCCGCCGACCCTGCCGTGTCGCGCCTGACGGCGCGTTTGCCGCTTCGCGATTCACCCGTGAACAGACCCGCCTGTTCCCCCGGACCCATCGCTCGCTTTTTTTGCTGCCTGAGCCACCCGGCGACGGGCCACAAGGGCAAGCCGCGCAAGCGCGGGGCTGCGCCCCCTTGTCCCCCGCCGCCGGGCGTCTCTTATCGGCATCAAGCGAGAGATGGCTCCGGGGAACAGGCTGGCGGTGTGGGGGCAAAGGCGCGCCCGGGTTGGCGGCGAGCATCTGGCGCGGGGTTTGGGGTGGTGGGACAGAGTTTGCACCGGATTGGGCCCGATTGGACAGGTGTGCGGCGCGTGGCTGCCCGTTGACGGCGCCGCGCCTGCATGTCAGGGAAGGAGGCTGAAGCCGGGACGCGGCGCAGGGGCGGGCTCAAGAACGCATGAAGGTCATCATTTGCGGGGCAGGTCAGGTCGGCTGGCAGATTGCCCGTCACCTCTCGGGAGAGCGGAACGACGTCACGGTTGTGGACAACAATCCCGATCTTGTGCGCCGCGCCACCGATACGCTGGACGTGCAGGGCATTGCCGGTTTTGCCTCCTATCCCGACGTGCTGGAAAAGGCCGGGGCGCGGGATGCGGACATGGTGATTGCCGCGACCTATTCCGATGAGGTCAACATGGTGACCTGTCAGGTGGCGCATTCGGTGTTTGCGGTCCCGCGCAAGATTGCTCGCCTGCGTGCCGAAAGCTATCTGACGGCGATCTATTCGGATCTGTACCGGCGCGATCACCTGCCCATTGACGTGGTGATCAGCCCGGAACGCGAGGTGGCCGAGGCCGCGTTGCAGCGGCTGGCCGCGCCGGCCGCCTTTGACACGGAGACCTTTCTGAATGGCAAGACCCAGCTGATGGGCCTGTCCATTGATGAGGGCTGTCCGATCGTGAACACGCCTTTGCGGCAGTTGACCGATCTGTTTTCGACGCTGCGCTCTGTTGTGGTGGGGGTGCGCCGCGAGGGGCAGCTTTTTGCGCCGGAGTCGGGTGATCAGCTGTTCGTGGGCGACAGTTGTTACGTCGTGGTGCATTCCGAGGACGTGCAGCGCACGATGGAGATTTTCGGCAAGGCCCATCGCAAGCAGGAGCGGGTGGTGATTGTCGGCGGCGGCAATGTCGGCCTGTCTGTGGCCCGTGCGCTGGAGGCGGGCAAGACCCGCATTCGCGCCAAGATGATCGAGCGCAACCGCAAGAACGCCGAACGCGCCGCCGAGGAACTGGAGCGTACCATCGTGCTGCATGGCGACGGTCTGGACGCCGGTCTGCTGGTCGAGGCCGGGGTGGCGCGGGCCGATGCGGCGCTGTGCGTGACCGATGATGACAAGGTGAACCTGCTGGCCGCCGTGCGCGCCAAGGCCGCCGGCTGCCCCATGGTGATTGCGCTGATCAACGACCCCACGCTGGTGCCGCTGATGGAACCGCTGGGCATCGACGCCTACATCAATCCGCGCTCCACCACCGTCAGTTCGATCCTGCGCCACATCCGCCATGGCCGCGTCAGTCAGGTCTATTCCATCGGCGACGCCGAGGCCGAGGTGATCGAGGCCGAGGTCATGTCGACCTCACCCATTGCAGGCAGCCTGATCCGTGAGATCGATTTCCCCGAAGGTGTGCTGGTGGGGGCGGTCCGCAAGGGCGACAAGGTGGTCAAGCCGACCGGCTCCTTGCGCATCGAGGAAGGCGACCAGATCGTGATCTTTGCCCTGACCGGGGACGTGGCAGAGGTCGAACGGCTGTTGCAGGTCTCGATTGACTTCTTCTAGGGGCATGTCCGGGCAGGGGGCCATTGCGGCCGCTTCTGCGATGCCCGGCCTTTTGGCGAGGGGCACGCGATGAACGCCATTGCCCGGATGCCGCTGTTTCTGTTGATGACGGGATTGGGGGCGGCCTCGATGCTGCTGCCCGCGGCCTTTGCCTATGCGATCGAGGATTTCCACGACGCACGGACCTTTTTCTATGGCGCCTTGCTGGGGTTGATCATGACCGCGCTGGTGGCGCTGGCGCTGGGCAACCAGCGCCACAACGAAAGCGCGCTGCGGCAACTGGTGGCGCTGGCGGCGGGCTTCGTTTTTCTGCCGTTGATGTTTGCGGTGCCGTTCCATGAGGCGGTGCGCAACACCGGCTTTGGCAGCGCCTATTTCGAAATGGTGTCCTCTTTCACCACCACCGGGGCCACGCTGTTTGACGCCGCCCGGCTGTCGGGGCCGGAACATCTGTGGCGGGTGCAGGTCGGCTGGATGGGAGGGCTGGTGATGTGGATCGCCGCCTCGGCTATCCTTGCGCCGCTGGCGCTGGGTGGCTTTGAGGTGACCGCCAGCGGCGAGCCGGGCCAGTCCATGGCCGAGGGCGCGATGAATTCCGGCCCCACCGCGCCCAGCCAGCGCCTGATGCGCAGCGCCGAGACGCTGTTTCCGATCTATGCCGGGCTGACGCTGGCGCTGACCGTGATGTTGCTGGTGGCGGGCGATCCGCCCTTGGTGGCGCTGAGCCATGCGATGTCGGTCATGTCGACCTCGGGGATCACGCCGCTGTCGGGGGTGGGGGCCGCACCCAGCGGGTTGGGTGGCGAGATGGTGCTGTTCTGCTTTTTCTTCTTCGCCCTGTCGCGGATGACCTTTTCGGCCGACACCCGGCAAGAGCGAGGCCTGTATTTCGACCCGGAATTCCGGCTGGGCCTGATCATCGTCGTCTCGGTGCCGTTGCTGCTGTTCCTGCGCCACTGGGTCGCCTCGTTCGAGGTGGGCGAGGAACAGAACTGGATCGCCGGGCTGCGCGCGTTGTGGGGCGGGCTGTTCACCGCCGCGTCCTTTCTGACCACCACCGGGTTTGTCAGCGGCGATTGGGAGACGGCGCAGGGCTGGTCCGGCCTGCCGACGCCGGGCATCATCCTGATGGGTCTGGCGCTGGTGGGCGGCGGCGTGGCCACCACGGCGGGCGGGGTCAAGCTGATGCGCGTCTATGCGCTGTACCTGAACGGCAAGCGTGAGATCGAACGGCTGGTCCATCCGCATTCGGTCGGAAGCGCCGGGCCGATGGGGCGGCGGATTCGCCGCGAGGGGACCTTTATCGCCTGGGTCTTCTTCATGTTCTTTGCGGTCACGCTGGCGGCGCTGACCATGATTCTGGGGATCTACGGCGTCGATTTCGAACGCGCCATCGTGCTGACCATCGCCACATTGTCAAACACCGGCCCACTTATTGCGGCGGCCCCGGCGGGGGCCATCGACCTTGCCGCAATGCGTTGGGACGCGCAGTTGATCCTGTGCGGCGCCATGGTGCTGGGGCGGCTGGAATTGCTGGCGATCATCGTCATGATCAGCCCGGACCTGTGGCGGGAATAGTTGCGCGCAAACATGAGTCGAACAGGCGCTGACCAAATTCCCGGATTTTCGGCTGGAAACTCCGGCACGGGCATACCATACTTGGCAAAACGAGGGCGGCCCGGCGCGCGGGCCCGGCAAGAACAAAGGCAATTCAATGGCTTCTGACAGACAGAACCTGCAGGACGCATTTCTTAATCACGTTCGCAAAACCAAGGTGCCGGTGACAGTCTTTCTGATCAACGGCGTCAAACTCCAGGGAGTCATCACCTGGTTTGACAATTTCTGCGTTCTGTTGCGTCGCGACGGGCAATCACAGCTTGTCTATAAACATGCGATTTCGACCATCATGCCCAGCCAGCCGATCAATCTGTATGACGGCGAAGGGGACGCGTGAAGGAACACGCAGCACCAGTGACCCGCGCCTGGGTCCTGCATCCCGATATCAAGAACGACAAGGACCGGCGCAACGCCCGGATGGCCTTGGATGAGGCCGTGTCGCTGGCACATGCCCTGCCGGGGCTAGAGGTCGTGGGTGAAACCATCGTGCCGCTGCCGCGCCCCCATGCGGGCGCTCTGTTCGGCTCCGGCAAGATCGAGGAGCTGCGCGCCCTGTTTGAGGCGCAAGAGATCGAATTGGTGCTGGTCGACGGCCCGGTGACCCCGGTGCAACAGCGCAATCTGGAAAAGACGTGGAAGGTCAAACTGCTGGACCGGACCGGCCTGATCCTTGAGATCTTTTCGGACCGCGCCGCCACCCGCGAAGGTGTGTTGCAGGTCGAGATGGCGCATCTCAGCTATCAGCGCACCCGCCTTGTCCGGGCCTGGACCCACCTTGAACGGCAGCGTGGCGGATTGGGCTTTGTCGGGGGTCCGGGGGAAACCCAGATCGAGGCCGACAGACGCGCCATCGATGAACAGCTGGTGCGCCTGCGCCGCCAGTTGGACAAGGTGGTGCGCACCCGCGAATTGCACCGCAAGGCGCGTGCAAAGGTGCCCTATCCGATTGTCGCGCTGGTGGGCTATACCAACGCCGGAAAATCCACCCTGTTCAATCGCTTGACCGGGGCCGATGTGATGGCCAAGGACATGCTCTTTGCCACGCTGGACCCGACGATGCGGGCGGTTCGTTTGTCCACCGGGGCGGATGTGATCCTGTCCGACACGGTTGGTTTCATCAGCGACCTGCCGACCGAACTGGTCGCCGCCTTCCGCGCCACGCTCGAAGAGGTGCTGGCGGCGGATGTGGTGGTGCATGTGCGTGATATTTCTCACCCCGAGTCCGAGGAGCAGGCCAAAGACGTCCGCACCATCCTCGAAAGCCTTGGGGTGGATGAAGAGACCACCCAGATCGAGTTGTGGAACAAGCTCGACCGGCTGACGCCGGACGACATCGAGGCGGTGCGCCAGCGCGCGGCGCGCGATCCTGCCGTACATGCGGTGTCGGCCCTGACGGGCGAGGGGCTGGGCAACTTCCTTGAGGCGGTGACCGAGGCGGTCGACGGTGAACGGCTGCGCGACGATCTGGTGCTGGGCTTTGACGAAGGGCGCAAGCGTGCCTGGCTGTTCGAAAAATCCCTGGTCGAGCAAGAGCGTCAGGAAGAGGACGGCTTTCACATCTCTGTCAAATGGTCGGCGCGCGACCGCGCGCAGTTCGAGGCGATGGACAAGGACTGAGGCCCCCGCCTCAGATCACCGGATCATCCCTGTGCAACAGGTCTTCGGCCACCTCCAACCGGTGCAACTGCCGCGCTGACGGGGTGGCCGGCGTATTGGCCCAGACCCAGAGACAGAAACAGCGTTGCAGGAACAGCCGGACCGCCGGATCAGAGTCGCCGTCACCATACCTGCGGACCAGCCTTGCCACGGCGTCCTTGCCGTCTTGCGCGCCCAGCGTCATCAGGTCCAGCGCCAGCGTAAAGACATCGCGCAACGGTTCATCGACGCGGGTGTTCTCGAAATCCAACCCCCAGATTGTGCCGTCCACGTCCAGCATCAGGTTGGACAGGGTCATGTCGCGGTGCGTGACCGCGCGGGCAGAGGCGCATCCGCTGACACCATCCGCCATCGCCTGCACGCCCCGCGCGACCTTGGCAAAGCCTGCGGGATCGGGAATGGCCCGTTGCCCGTCAAGCGCCGCCGCCACCAGCCGCGACAGCCAGTTGACCTGGCCCGTCGGGTCAAACGGGCAGGGGCGACGGGTCAGGCCGTGAAAGGCCGCCAGCCACTGCCCTGAGAGGCCCGGCACATCCTCCCGGCCCGCCCGCCAAAGCGCGGCAAGATCGGTGCCGTTGACTGTTGGCATGGCCATCGCCCGGCAGGGTTCATCGAAAAACAAAACCTTGGGCGCGCGACAGTCCCCGGCGTTCAACACCCGCGCCACCTGTGTTTGACGCCGTGCCTGCCGCGCCGCGCGATCGGCATCGGCCCAGACCTTGATCAGGATCGGCCCCTCGGGGGTGTCTGTGGCAAACAGATGTGCCGCACCGCCACCGGGCCGGGCGGCGCGCGGCTCTGAACCGCCGCCATGATGTGCCAGCGCCTTTATGGCCGAGGCCCGTGCGGCCTCGGCAGTCAGGCTCATGGCTTGACCAGACGTGTGATCCCGACAGAGGCAGCGCGCGCCAGCCCGATATCCAGCGACATCGGCAGGTATTCACCCCGCCGCCACAGCTGGCCCAGATCGTCGTAGTGGCGCGACAGCGGGTGCCCCGACTGTCCAGTCGCCAAGATAAAGACCGAACTGTCCGGGTCGGCGAAATCATAGACCCCGCGATAGCCCGCCCCATGCACATTGGCAAAAGGATCGGGATCCTGTCCCGACGTGCGCCCGCGCATCAAGGTGTGGTCGCCGCCCGACGTTTCCTGCCGGACGTTCACGAAGTACCGCAGGATCGGCACCTCGCCCAACACCGGATGGCGGTGCGTGGCGGCATGGGCATCGCCCCAGCGCAGCGATTCCAGCGAGCTGCCGAACTCTTCGTCAATCCAAACCAGCGCATCGTCCAGCGCCAGCCGCGCAACGTCGCTACAGGTTTCCACCACGGCAGAGCGGATCACGTCACACCAGACGCTGGCCCCGTCCACGTCGCGATAGACCCGCTCGATGAACAGCGGCTCCACATGGTCGAACCCTTCGGCCAGCGGTCCCAGATCGTCACGGATCAGCCGGTCCTGCAGTGCGCGCAGCCAGGCGGCATAGATCAGCGGCTCTGGCAGATGTTCGTTCATCTCGCCGTTCCAGTCGGCCAGCAGCGCCAGCGCGCGCTGGCGCTGACGGGCGGGGGTGCCCTGCGCCGCCGCCTCTCCGGTGAACCACAGATCGCGGCCGATCAGCGGCAACAGCGTGCGCGCGGCGGGCGAGACGGTGTCCAGCTGCGCCTCGATGAAGCTGTCGCGGGTGTGTACCTTGCGGCCCTGCATAACGCTGGTCCAGCGCTGCACCCGCTGGCTGTCGCCCCATTCGAAACTGACGTGGTTCGGAAACGGGCGGTCGATCATCTTGTTGTTGGTATTGCCGACAATCCCGCCCTCGGGGGCCAGGAACTCGGGGTTCGACGAATAGGGCAGCAGCCCGTCCCAGCGATTGGTGGCGATCCAACCGCGCGACGGCAGCCGACCCAGGCTTTCGTGCGCGGGATCACGGCGCGGCATCGCACCCACCAGTTTCATCGCGACGGTCTGCCCGTCGATCATGGTCAGGTTCTGCGACGGCGCCACATAGAGGCGCGAGATCTGCATCCCTTCCTCGACCGACCCCGCCATCATCAACCCCACTGCAGCCGAGGCAGAGGTGTCCTCATCCGACAGCGCCGTCCACGACAGCGTCACCAGATGGCCGGGCGGGGTGATCTTGTCCAGGTCGAACTGCGAGGCGGGCAGCACCGGCCCGTTGTCGGTCCACAGCAGGGTCAGCGTGACCGGCGGCTCATCCTTGATGCGGATGATGGATTGCCGCCTCTCAAACGGTTTGAACCCGTCCGGCGTGCGGTATTCGTCGCGGTTGTCAGGGTTGATCTCTTCGAAAAACAGATCCTGATCGTCCAGGTATGAGGAGGTTATCCCCCAGGCCAGCTGCCGTGACCGGCCCACCATCAGCGCCGGGATGCCGGGGATCGACGCGCCGATGACGCCGCCGGACTGCAGCTCCATCCGTGCCAGATACCAGGTCGAGGGCGCGGTGAACCCCAGATGCGGGTCATTGGCCAGCAGCGTCCCGCGTGAGGCAGAGCGGTCCGCTGCTGCGGCCCAGACGTTGGACGCGCCCGCCAGTCCGCGCCGCGGCACCGGCCACAGGAAATCCCCGCCAATGGTGCGCGCCTGCGCGTGTTGCGTGCCCGCCCCCGGCAACAACTGCGCAACGCGGGGCAGCGCCGCCACGCCGGTGCCCGGCATGTCGGGCAGGATATCAGACAGCCGCGCCTCGTCTCCCAGCAACAAGGAGGTGCGCGCCCGCAGCACCTCATCGCCGATATGGCCCGACAATTGCAGCGCCATCAGCTTGATGATCGCCAGAGAATCCGCCGGTTGCCACGGCGCGATCTCTGCCGAGAACAGGAAAAACTCGGGTGCGCCGCGCCCAAGGCTCTGCATGTTGATCTCACCGATGCGGGCGTTGATCCCGGCGGCATAGGCCTCCAGCGCGTCCAGCGTGCGGGCGTCCTGATGCGCGACAGAGGCTTTGGCCGCGCTGTAGATGTCCAGCCGCCGCAGCAGCGTGTCGGTGCGCAGCGTCCGGCGGCCAAAGATTTCCGATAACCGCCCCTGTGCCGTGCGCCGCATCACCATCAACTGCCACAGCCGGTCCTGCGCATGGGCATAGCCCAGCCCGAAAAACGCGTCGCGGTCCGACAGCGCCATGATATGCGGCACCGCTGAATTGTCGCGCACGATCTCGATGTCGGCGGTGATGCCAGAGACCGACAGGGTCTTGTCGTAGTCGGGCAGTGACCGCGACGCGAGATAGTAGGACAGCAAGACGCCGATGACGATCAGCGCCACAGCCAGACTGGCCAGTCGCAACAGCCATCGAAACATCAGCGCCATTTCCCTCTCCGTCCAGTTGGGGTAGGTCAGAATGCACCGGGATTAACTTGCCAGCCCGGGCTTGCCAAGGGCAGGCGGGCTGGTCCGATGAGGGAGAGATCAATGGCAAAAGTCGCATTTCTGGGTCTGGGCGTTATGGGCTATCCCATGGCAGGGCATCTGGCCAAGGCCGGACATGACGTGACCGTCTACAACCGCACCACCGCCAAAGCCGAAAAATGGGTGGCCGAACATGGCGGAGCCCATGCGGCAACCCCGCGTGAGGCGGCGCAGGGGGCCGAATTTATCATGGCCTGCGTGGGCAATGACGATGATCTGCGCGGTGTTTGCACCGGCGCGGACGGCGCCTTTGCCGGCATGGGGCAGGGGGCCACATTTGTCGATCACACCACCGTGTCGGCGCAGGTCACCGCAGAGCTGTATGCCGAGGCCGCCAAGGCGGGTCTGTCCTTTGTCGATGCGCCGGTGTCCGGCGGGCAGGCAGGGGCGGAAAATGGCCAGCTTGTGATCATGTGTGGCGGCGATGCGCCGGTCTATGACGCGGCAGAGCCGGTGATGACTGCCTATGCCAAGATGTGCCGCCGTCTGGGAGAGTCGGGCGCAGGCCAGTTGACCAAGATGGTCAACCAGATCTGTATTGCCGGTCTGGTGCAGGGCCTGTCAGAGGGGCTGCACTTTGCCGAAAAGGCCGGTCTGGACGGGGCGGCGGTGGTCGATGTGATCGGCGGCGGTGCGGCCGGGTCGTGGCAGATGGTCAACCGTTACAAGACGATGATCGCGGATGAATTCGAACACGGCTTTGCCGTTGACTGGATGCGCAAGGATCTCAACATCTGCCTGCGCACCGCGGATGAGGTCGGTGCCTCGCTGCCCGTCACCGCGCTTGTGGATCAGTTCTACAAGGACGTGCAGAAACTGGGCGGCGGGCGCTGGGACACCTCCAGCCTGATCAAACGCCTGCGGGCCATGGGCTGACCCTCAGCGCGCTGCCCACTGCCCGCTACCTTGTGCGCGCCGTCTGTCCGGGCGGCGCGCACAGGGCGTGGCGACGCCACGCCAGAGGACACGTCAGAGGCCGCTCCAGACGCGACGTCAAAGGCAGTCAGGCGCCCAATTTCGGGGCCTATCCCTTTGCGTAAGCGTCCCGCCCGACATGACCTATTGTCTTTGCCCCTTTGCACGCCTTATGTTAGCGGTCAGGCCGCGTGTGTATTACCCCGCGCCGACCAGTTTCGCTGACCGTGGACCCTGACAAACCGGACCCGGACAGACCGATCGGGCCGCAAGGCCAAAGACCCCGCCCGGACCGCAACATGCGACGGGCTCAATGAATGGGCGCCGCTTCGGTTCACTTGCCGAAGACAGGCGTCGGAGAAGAACCGCGATGAAGCGCGCGAATGACATCAGGCACGAGGCAGGGACCAATGGCTCCCGCCGTGCCGTCGCGCACCATCTCGCCCAGACAAGACACGCCGCAACCTCCGGGGCCCCACCTGGGCCGCGGAGGCGTGCGCCGTGCAAACGGATAACATGGCTAAGAAAATGCTCATCGACGCCACCCACGCGGAAGAGACCCGCGTTGTGGTGGTGGACGGAAACAAGGTTGAGGAATTTGACTTTGAATCTGAAAACAAGCGGCAGCTCGCCGGTAATATCTATCTAGCCAAGATCACGCGGGTCGAGCCCTCGTTGCAGGCGGCCTTTGTCGATTACGGCGGCAACCGCCACGGCTTTTTGGCGTTCTCGGAAATTCACCCCGACTATTACCAGATCCCCATCGCCGACCGTCAGGCGCTGATGGCCGAAGAGGAAGAGGCTGCCAAGGCCGCCGCCGAGGAAGAAGAAAAACCCCGGAAATCCCGTTCGCGGTCGCGCAAACGGACCTCCAAGCCGTCCGATACAGCGGATAAACCCGCGTCGGCAGAGGCCGCGGCAGAGCAAAGACCCGAGCAGGCAGCAGACCAAAAGCCGCGTGAAATCAGCGGTATGGAAACCATCGACCTTGATGAGGATCTCGAAACCGGCGCGCCGGGTGAGGGCCTGTCGCCGATGGAAACCGTGCACGAAACCCCGGTGCAGGAACCGCAGGACGCCGATGAGGCGACCCCTGCCGCCGCCCCTGTAGAACCGCAGGCCTCCGCGCAGGAGACCGCGCCCGAAGTTGCACCCGTCGCACCTGACACGCCCGCCGCCGCCCCCGAGGCGGATCTGACGCCGATGCCTGCGGCAGAGGACGCAACCCCGGTCGACACCGCCGACAGCGCCGCGCCCGCAACACCGCCCGCAACACCGCCCGCAACACCGGACGAAGACGACGCGCCCGAGACGACCGACACCACCCCGCCGCGCCCCATCGCCGAAGGCACCCGGGATGAGGCCGCCGTGGTCTCGCAAGATCCCGAAGCCACCGACACAGGCGAACCCGCGCCCGTCGCCGCGCCGGTTCAGGCAGAGGCCGTCACCCCTGCGGCGGACACGACCGACACCGACGCGGCGGACACCGCCCGCGACGACAGCGACGACGAAGATGAGGACGAGGACGACGCGCAGGACGACGCCGCCGCCCGCGATGCCTCGATCGAATCCGTTGCCGACGACGACACCCACGAAGACATCCGCCCGGTCCGCAAACCCCGCGTGCGCCGCTACAAGATCCAGGAAGTGATCAAGGTCCGCCAGATCATGCTGGTGCAGGTCGTCAAGGAAGAGCGCGGCAACAAGGGCGCGGCCCTGACCACCTACCTGTCGCTCGCCGGTCGCTACTGCGTCCTGATGCCCAACACCGCGCGCGGTGGTGGCATCAGCCGCAAGATCACCAATGCCGCCGACCGCTCCAAGCTCAAGGAAATCGCCACCAGCATCGACGTCCCCAAGGGCGCCGGGCTGATCATCCGCACCGCTGGCGCGAAACGCACCAAGACAGAGATCAAGCGCGACTACGAATACCTCCAGCGCCTGTGGGAACAGATCCGTGAACTGACACTGAAATCCATCGCCCCCGCCAAGATCTACGAAGAGGGCGACCTGATCAAACGCTCGATCCGCGATCTGTACAGCCGCGAGATCGACGAGGTTCTGGTCGAGGGCGAACGCGGCTACCGCGTCGCCAAGGACTTCATGAAGATGATCATGCCGTCCCACGCCAAAAACGTGCAGCACTACCACGACCAGATGCCGCTGTTCGCGCGCTTTCAGGTCGAATCCTACCTAGGCGGCATGTTCAACCCGACCGTGCAGCTGAAATCCGGCGGTTACATCGTGATCGGTGTGACAGAGGCGCTGGTGGCCATCGACGTGAACTCTGGCCGCGCCACCAAAGAGGGCTCGATCGAGGAAACCGCCACCAAGACCAACCTTGAGGCCGCCGAAGAGGTGGCCCGCCAGTTGCGTCTGCGCGACCTTGCCGGCCTGATCGTCATCGACTTCATCGACATGGATGAGCGCAAGAACAACGCCGCCGTCGAAAAGCGCATCAAGGACAAGCTGAAAACAGACCGCGCGCGTATTCAGGTGGGCCGCATCTCGGGCTTTGGCCTGATGGAAATGTCGCGCCAGCGTCTGCGCCCCGGCATGATCGAGGCGACAACCCAGCCTTGCCCGGCCTGCCACGGCACCGGGCTGATCCGCTCGGATGACAATCTGTCGCTACAGGTGCTGCGCCAGATCGAAGAAGAAGGCGTGCGCCGCCGCTCGCGCGAGGTGCTGGTGAAATGCCCGGTGGGCATCGCCAACTACCTGATGAACCAGAAACGCGAACACATCCTCCAGATCGAGACGCGCTATGGCATGTCGGTCCGGATCGAGGGCGAACCGCATCTGGTCTCGCCCGACTTCACACTGGAGAAGTTCAAGACCGCGACCCGCGTGGTGCCAGAGGCGACCGCGCCGGTGGTCTCCGTCGATACCTCGCTGATGGATCAGGTGGACGAGGACTACGAGGAAGAGATCGAAGACGCGGAGATCGTCGAGACCACAGCCCCCGAGGCCGCGCCTGCCGCCGCACCGCAGGCGGAGGAGACCGGCGAAGACGACAAGGCGAAAAAGCGCCGTCGTCGGCGTCGGCGCAAGTCGAAGTCCAAGGACAACGGCGAGAATGGGGATAACGGCGACAACAACGGCGACAACGGTGACAGTGACTCGTCGGATGATGACGCGCGCCAGCCTGAAATGGCCACGGCCGCGCCCGCCGGTGACACGGCTGAGACGGTCGAAGGGGCCGACGCCCCGCAGACCGCCGAGGATGCGCCCAAACCCAAGCGCACCCGCACGCGGTCGCGCCGGTCACGCAGCAAGTCCACGGATACCGTGACAGAAACTGCCGATGCCGCCCCTGCGGCAGAGCCCGTTGTGGCAGAGGCTTCGCCAGTTGCCGATGCGCCAGTTGCCGATGCGCAGCCTGCCGACGCACCCACGCCGGACGCCGAGACGCCCGAAGTGGTTGCCCAGGCGACTGAGGACAAGACACCGGACCCGGTTGAGGCCACCGCGCCCGACACCGACGCCAAGCCCAAGCGCGCCCGCACGCGGCGCAAGGCTGCGGATGTGATCGCCGAGGCGGTCGGCACGCCGATTGCGGCGGAGACGCCGGTGCAACCGGCGGCCCCCGCTGCCGAGGTCGCCGAAACGCCGGTCGCCGAAACGGCCCCTGAAACGGCTCCAGAAACGGCACCGGCACCGGAGGAAGCACAGGCGGAACCGGCCCCCGTCGAGGTGGCCAGCGCCGAACCCGCGCCCACCCCGGAACCCGCGCCCGAATCTACACCAGAACCCACACCGGCACCCGCCGCCGAGGCCCCGGAGCCCGCAGAGGCCGACGACAAGCCCAAGCGCCGTGGCTGGTGGTCACTGGGCAGCTGATCCGGACCAAATGAACATTAAAAAGCCCCGCGTTTTCGCGGGGCTTTTTGTTGTTCCGCGCAGGCGGGGGACAAGACCTCAAGATCTGGGGGGATGTGCGTGCAGGTGCCGTAACGACCCGACAGAAATGGATTAACCGGGCATTGTCACGATAATGGCGCCGCGATCCGTCGCCACAACTGTGTGCTCATACTGCACAACAGGCGCGGTCGGCTCGCTATACAGAGTCCAGCCATCGCGTCCCTCGTTTGCCCACAATCCTCCTTTCGAAAGGAAGGGTTCCACAGTCATGACTAAACCGTTCCCGATCCGGCGCCTGTCGCCACGGGTCGGCCACGTCGCGATCTCTTCGGGATATTCGTGCAGGGCGCGCCCCACGCCGTGGCTCGCAAGGTTTCTGATCAAAGTGTACCCCCGGTGCGACGCAAAGCGTCCGATGGCCTTGCCAATACCGGCCACCGGGCGATCCCGCCCAACCTGTGCAATCCCGATTTGCATTGCGCGCCGTCCATCGCGACACAGTTTGCCCAGAGACGGGGCAACCGGGGGGACACAAAACGTCGCGCCGGTATCCGCGAAGTAACCGTTTTTGGAAGCGGAGACGTCAATGTTGACCATATCGCCCTTTGCAATCACGCGCTTTCCCGGAATCCCATGCGCGATCTCTTCGTTCACGCTGATGCAGGTGGCACCTGGAAACCCATAGGTCGATTGCGGTGCTGAAACCGCCCCTTCGCGCTCCATAAATTCGCGCCCGATTGCGTCCAGATCCGCTGTTGTCATGTCTGGCTCCATCTTTTGTGCCATGACACGCATCGTGTTCGCGACAATCCGGCCGATCTCTCTGAGCCCGTCCAACTCTTCCTGCTTGGTGATCGTCATTGCCCGTCCTTCTGCTGTTGGGTCAGCGTAGCATCGAAAGTGCGACCTGTCCGCACAACTCAAAGTCTGCACCCGACGCGCTGACGGGCCTTCTGGAGCGTACTCCCCATTTTCTTCCCCGTCGCTAAAACCGTGACCCTAGACACCTCCGGGAACGGCAAGGGCAGGGCGCGGACGGATATTTCCCATGCCTATCAGCAGCGATTTACCTAACAATGTGTGAATTCGCCTCCGTAAGCCATTGAAGACGCGACGTCACTGTTCTGTCCACATGTGGACAGCCGCACGGCTCACCCTTTGCGGATCGTCCAGGTGATCGCCTTGCCCGCCTCTTCATACCCGTCCAGAACATGCCCCGCCTCGGCACAAAAATGCGGCACATCCACCACCGCCGCGGGGTCGTCCGTGTGCAGGATCAACACTTCGCCAGAGGCCAGCCCCTGCAGCCTTTTGCGGGCCTTCAGGACAGGAAGCGGGCACAGCAGTCCTAGCGCGTCAAGTTCATGTGTCATGGCCCGGATGTAGCCCCTTGGCCGCCCGAAGAAAAGCGCGACCACATTGCACGCGGATGTGACACAGCTGCGAGGTGACGCCGCCCGCGCTTTGGCCTAAGACCCGGGATATGTTCGGAATCGAAATCATAGACGCATCGCTCTTGCCCGCCATGATCGTGGCGCTGGTGGCCGGGGTCATCTCATTCCTCAGCCCCTGCGTGCTGCCGGTGGTGCCGCCCTATCTGGCCTACATGAGCGGGGTGTCCGTGACTGATCTGGGCTCGCGTGATGCGGGCCGGAACAAGGCGCTGCTGCCTGCCGTTTTCTTTGTGCTGGGTCTCTCGACGGTCTTTCTGTTGATGGGCTTTGCCGCCTCCGCCGTCGGCCTTGCCTTTCTCCAGTATCAGGACTGGCTCAACACCGCCGCCGGGATCGTGGTGATGATCTTTGGCGCGCATTTTGTCGGCGTCTACCGGATCGGCTTTCTGGACCGCGAGGCGCGGCTGGATGCGGGCGACCGGGGCGGATCGGCCTTTGGGGCGTATATTCTGGGCCTCGCCTTTGCCTTTGGCTGGACACCCTGTATCGGCCCGCAACTGGGCGCGATCCTCAGCCTTGCCGCCTCCGAGGCCTCGGTGGCGCGCGGGACATTGCTGCTGGCGGTCTATGCCATCGGGTTGGGGGTGCCCTTCCTGCTGGTCGCGGCCTTCCTGCCGCGCCTGACCGGGGTCATGGGCTGGATGAAACGGCACATGGAACAGATCGAGCGCGCCATGGGTCTTTTGCTGTGGACCATCGGCCTGTTGATGTTGACGGGCGGGTTCTCGTCGCTGTCGTTCTGGCTGCTGGAAACCTTTCCGGCGCTGGCCACTCTGGGCTGATCTGGGCTGATCCCGGGTCAGCGCAACCCGCGCAGCGCCGCCGAGGGGGCAATCCGCGTGACACGCCACGCCGGATAAAACGCTGCCGCCGTGCCGACAAGGCAGACCCAGCCTGTGGCCTGACCCACAATGCCCAGCGTGATGTAGGGTTCCAGCAACCCGGCAAACACCTGCATCCACGACACGACGTACATCGCACCGATGCCCAGACCGACGCCCGCGATACTGCCGATCATGCACATCATCAGCCCCTCTGACACCACCAGCGCGCGGATCATGCCGGGCGTCCAGCCGATGGCTGCCAGAATGCCAAATTCCTGACTGCGCTCTGAGACCGACATCAGCAACGTGTTGGCCACCAGGATCGACGAGGCGAGGATCATGACCAGAGACACGGCAGAGGCAATGGTTCCAAGGGTTTGCTCGAACCGCATGTTCCCGGCGAAAGACTCGCTGTCGCTGATGTCCAGCAGGGGCGACACGGCGGCCAAGGCCAGACGGACCTCTTCCGCCACGGTTGGTGTCACCGGACGCGACAGGCGGATCTGAAACAGCGAGACGGTCCCCGGGCGTCCCAACAGGTCCTGGAGGACAGGCAATTGCGTGATCGCGATGTTCTGGTTGAAGACAGAGTCCGACCGCGACAATCCGGAAATCACAAAGGTCTCATATTGCAGGTTGACCTCGTCCCCCACGGTCTTGCCCAGTGCGCGGGCAATCGACCGGCCAAGGACCAACTCACGCGGGCCATCCGGCGCTTTTCCCTCATACAGGTCAAGCGAGGACCACAAAAAGCTGCCGCTTGGCCAGCCGGTGACAAAGATGTTTGCGCTTTCGTCCAGTTCCGCGACGGTCAGAACCACGCCTGATACCTGATCGACCCCGGCAACGGCAGACAAGGCCTCGTCGAAGTCCTGAGCGACGGAACTGCTGACCAGACTGTAGGTATTGCGCTGGCTGACCACGAAATCCGCCCCGGTGTCGCCGATCCCGGTATCAAAGGAATGCTGTATTCCGCGCGTCAGGCCGGTCAGAGCGATGAAGGCCCCGACGGCCACCGCGATGCCCAGCACGGTCAATGTGGATCGCACGCGTTGCGCGGTCAGGCTGCGCCAGGGCAGGGTGGCCAGGTTCATGGGGTTGCCCCCTCGGGCCGCAGCGGCGCGGTTGTCAGGTCAGAGACGATCTGGCCGTCGCACATGTTGATCCGTCGGTCGCAGCGGGCGGCGATGTTGGGGTCATGGGTGACGATCACGACCGTGATGCCCTCTTGGCGCTGCAACCCCTCCAGCAGGTCGACGATCTGCGCGCTGCTTTTGGAGTCGAGGCTGCCGGTCGGTTCATCGGCGATGACCAGTCCGGGCCTGTTCGCAAGGGCCCGCGCGATGGCGACACGCTGCCGTTCGCCGCCCGACAGTTCCAGCGGAAACTGCGCGGCGCGCAACCCAAGGCCAAGCACCTCCAGCAATTCGGCGACGCGCGCCCGACGCGCACGTTGCGTCCGGGTTTGCGTCAGCATCGCCAGTTCGATGTTTTCTGCCACGCTCAGCGACGGGATCAGGTGAAAGGTCTGAAAGACAAAGCCGATGCGCGCCGCGCGCAGCCGTGCCCAGGCGCTGCGCCCCTGAATGCGGTGGCCGTCAAAGAACACCTCACCCGGCTTGGGTTCCTCAAGGCCACACATGATGTCAAGCAGCGTGGACTTGCCACAGCCGCTGGGGCCGGTGATCGACACCAGTTCGCCATGGCCGATTTTCAGGGACACGTCGTTCAGCGCCACAATACGCCCCCGGTCATAGGTCCGATGGCAGTGGCGCAGTTCGGTGAGCGGGGAGGTGTCCATACGCGCGGTCACTGTCTAGCGGCGATCTCTGCCCGCAGCGAGGTTGTCAGACCGGCAAGCGAACCACCCGCCGATTGCAGCCGGGCGCTGAATTCGTCGCGGCGCGCAACGCTGAAGGATACGTTGTCACTGCGCAGATCGTAGATGCAATAGACCGACCCGCAGGGCCGCATCTTCCAGTCGATGCTCTTTTCAGAGCCGTCGCTTTTTGTGACTTTGGTCAGAACAACCACGTCCCCGCCGCTCAGAGTCCGCGACCGCAGAACCGTGAAAGTCTGTTCGTTGCCCAGTCTTCTGCTCAGTTCAAAGGCGATCACCTCCAGCAGGACAGCGTTGAAGTCGGAGCGGTCTTGCGGTGTTGCGCTGGCATACGCTTTTCCCAGGATCTTTGACGACAGGGTCTGTAGGTCGATCGACGGCGCAAGCCGGTCCGCCAGCCGCTTGGGCGACTGGCCGGTCTGAACCGTGGTTGTGTAGATCCTGACAACAGAGGCCACTGCATCCTCGGCCGACGCAGCCGTTGCGCCAAGCGCACCTGAAACAGCGATCATGAACGCAAATGTCATGGGCCGGATCCGTGCCTTAGCGGCAAAGCGCGTCCAGGTCGGCGGACCGACACACCAATTGCGCGCTTTGGAGAACAGGTTCGTGGGGCCGAACGGAACGGGGCGGGACCGCAGGTCAAGACTGGCCACGAACGAAAATTCCCGTAAATTTATCATAGGCTTCCGCCTCGTTCTGATCACATTCGAAAATTGGATAGTGCAAATCGGTCGCGGCTGCAATTTCTATTCCGGAGTTGCCAGCGTGCCCGGGCTGCGGCAAACGGGTTTGGTCCGTCCGAATCCGGGCCGACAACCTTGAAGAGTTGACCGTGTTTCCTGACCTGAGTGCCCCCAGCACAAGTTTATACTGCGAGCGGACCTCTCCCGAGTTCTGGGCCGAGCCGCTCAATGCGGTGTCCAGTCTTGTCGTTGTGCTGGTGGCGATTGTCGGGTTCGTTTTGCTGTGGCGCCGTGGCCAACTTAGCGTGTCGGTGACGATCTTGATGATCCTCGCGGCCTCTATCGGGGTCGGATCGTTCCTGTTGCACACCTATGCGACCGTCTGGGCAGAGATTGCGGATGTGGTCCCGATCTGGTCCTTTGTTGTAGTCTACGGCCTTCTGGCGCTGCGGCGCTTTGCGCCGGACAGCTTTAGCCTGCCCTATGCCGCACTGTTCAGCCTCAGCGTCATGGGGTCCGGGATCGCGCTGGCCTCTGGCGATCTTGTGCGGGCGACACCGCTTGCCATCACCTCCGGTTTCAGTGGATCGGCGCAGTATTTCCCCGCCGCGTTGATGAGCGCCAGCGTCTTCTGGTTCATCTGGAAAGCCCGACATCCGTCGCTGCTGAGGCTTGGGCTGGGTGTCGGCCTGTTCGGACTTGCCCTGCTTTTCCGTAGTCTGGACATGCGGCTGTGTGAGGCGATCCCGACGGGGACGCATTTCATGTGGCACGTCACGAACTGCCTGGTGTTCTGGTATCTGATCGAGGCCTATGCGTCGCACAGGTCGCCGCCTGCCCAACACTCCAGGGATCATGGGGTGGCTGTTCGCGGGGCGTGATGGCATTCCCGGGGCCGGTGGGCGGCATCCGCATCCGTCCCGCCCTGAGGCCGCCTTACTCTTGCCGAAAATCCGGCATACCCTGTTCGCAACAAAGAGGTGCGAATGATGGGCACTGGACAGACTGAAAAACCACAGTTCGAAAAACCACAGTTCGAAAAGCTACGGGCCGACGAACCACGGGCCGAAAAACCGCAGGATGTGTCACGGCGCAGGGTGTTCTACATCCCCGGCTACGATCCGATTCATCCCCGTCGCTACCGCGAGCTGTACCGCAAGGAGGGCGCGGCCCAGGCGCAGGTGTCCGGCTATCGGATCGACCTCAGCCCCAAGCGCACCGGCGGGCTGTATGGCTGGCACGTCACCAGCGAGATGGACGGTAAGACGGTCACGGCAGATGTCGAGGTTCTGGTCTGGTCCGACATCGTGCGCAACAGCATGTCGACCTCGATCCCCGCGACCTATGCGCAACTGGTCCGCACCGCCTGGGAATACATCGCAACCGGCGCGCTGCGACGGCTGATGTTGCTGCGCAAGGGGCCGGTGATTGCCGCGCTTTACCCGATCGGGATGCTGTTGCTGCAATTGATCATTGCGATACTGCTGGGCTGGGCCGGGTTTGCCGTCATTGGCGGGCTTTCAGCGGGTCTGGCAGGGTGGCTTGGGATGGATCTTGGGTCGGCGGCGACGGTTGCGGGACTTGTGGTCTGGGCAGTCACCACATGGACCCTGCTGCGTTGGTTCAAGAAGAAAGACGGCAAGGTCTTTGCCTATTACCTGATGCACGACTACGCCTATTCCGCCCGCTATCACGGCGCCAACCCGCCCGAGTTGGAGGCGCGCATGGCGGACTTCGGTGAGATCATCGCCAAGGCGTTGACCGATGACGTGGATGAGGTGCTGGTGGTGGGCCATTCCTCTGGCGCGCATCTTGCGGTGTCGATTCTGGCCGATCTGATCCGCGCGGGCCGCGTCCCGGCGAACGGGCCGAAACTGGCCTTTCTCAGTTTGGGGCAGGTGGTGCCCATGGTGTCGTTCTTGCGCGGCGCACATCGTTTGCGGGCGGATCTGCGGTATCTGAGCGCACGGGACGAGATGACATGGGTCGATGTCACCGCGCCGGGGGATGGCTGTGCCTTTGCGTTATGTGATCCGGTCAGCGTGTCCGGCGTGGCACCCGAGAACAAACGCTGGCCGCTGGTGTTTTCGGCGCAATTTACCCGGTCCCTGTCCCCCGAACGGTGGAAGGAACTGCGGTGGAAGTTCTTTCGCCTGCATTTCCAGTATCTCTGCGCTTTTGACCGGCCACGGGACTATGATTACTTCCGCATCACCGCCGGACCGCTGTCGCTGGCCGCCCGCTATGCGGACCGCCCGCCCTCCAACAGTCGGATCGACGTGCCGGTGTCAAAATACACGAGCATTGCGGCATGATCCCTCCGAAACCGGCGGCGCGGCCTGATCGGGTTTCGCTGTGGCGCTATATCAAACTGTTCCGGCAGGACATCCTGTCGGCGCAGCCCGCGCGCCTGTACCGCGCCAAGATGGCAGAATTCCGCACGCCGTTCTTTCGCTCTTACCTGCTGAACCAGCCCGATCTGGTCAAGACGGTGCTGAAGGAACGCCCGATGGATTTCCCCAAATCGGGCCGCATCAGCGAAGGGTTGCGCCCGCTGCTGGGCAATTCGGTGTTCCTGACCAATGGCGCCACATGGCAGCGGCAGCGGCGGATCATCGACCCCGCCTTTGAGGGGGGACGCCTGCGCGAAACCTATCCGGCGATGTGGGCGGCGGCGCAATCGGCGCTGGACCGGCTGTCGGCACAGGCGGGACAGGATGTGGAGGTCGAGGAGATCGCCAGCCACGCGGCGGCGGACGTGATCTTTCGCACGCTGTTTTCCATCCCGATCGAGGATGAAACCGCGCAAGAGGTGTTTCACGAATTTCGCGCCTACCAGCGCACGCAACCGATCCTGAACCTCGCCGCCTTCATCCCGGTGCCGCGCTGGATGCCCCGGTTTTTCCGCCGCGACACCAAGGCGGCTGCCCGGCGCATCCGCACCCTGATCACCCGTCTGACAGAGGCGCGTCTGGCCGCGATCAAGGCGGGCACCGCGCCCGACGATCTGGCGACCAAGATCATGACCACACGCGACCCCGAGACGGGGCAGGGGTTCACCGCCGAAGAAATGGTCGATCAGGTGGCGATCTTTTTCCTTGCGGGGCATGAAACTAGCGCCTCCGCCCTTGGCTGGGCCTTGTACCTGATGGCGACTCACCCGGAGTGGCAGGAAAAGGTGGCGACAGAGGCGCAGGCGCTGCGGACCTGCGCGTTTTCCGACATCTCCAAGCTGCGGGTCAGCCGCGATGTGTTCCGTGAGGCGCTGCGCCTGTATCCGCCGGTGCCGATGATGGTGCGCGAAGCGACCTGCCCGGAACGGTTCCGCAACCGCGACATTCCAAAAGGGTCGCAGATGGTGCTCAGCCCGTGGCACCTGCATCGCCATGAGGGGCTGTGGGACAACCCGGACGGCTTTGACCCCGGACGCTGGCAGACCGAGAACGGCAAGACCTGCGGGCGCGAGGCCTATATCCCGTTCTCCGCCGGCCCGCGGGTCTGCACGGGGGCGGGATTCGCCATGGTCGAAGGCGTGCTGCTGCTGTCGCTCTTGCTGCGTGATTTGCGCGTGACCCCGGTCGCGGGCAAGGTGCCGGTGCCGGAGGCGCATCTGACGGTGCGGGCGAAAGACGGGATATGGCTCAAGGTCGACCGGCGGTGAAACGATTTTTCGCCGAAAAATCGCCTCCACGTCACAGTTAGCGTTATCAGGTCAGACGCCCACTATACCGGTCCGGTCCCCTGCGGTATCGAAAGCGCAAAAGCCTTTCATCTCATCATAAGAGGGTCTCATGGGACAGGACGCAGCCACTTTTTCCAAACAAACCGAGCAAATGCGCACAGGCGGCGGTTTTATTGCCGCGCTGGACCAGTCCGGCGGCTCTACGCCCAAGGCGCTGCGGCTCTACGGCGTGACCGAGGACAGCTACGAAGGCGAAGACGCCATGTATGCCGAGATCCACAAGATGCGCTCACGCATCATCACCGCCCCGGATTTCACCAACGCCAAGGTGCTGGGCGCGATTCTGTTTGAGCGCACCATGCGCGCCGAGGTCGAGGGCAAGCCCACCGCACAGGCGCTGTGGGACGACCGGGGCATCGTGCCCTTCCTCAAGATCGACAAGGGGCTGGAGGACAAGGCCGACGGCGTGCAGCTGATGAAGCCGATCCCTGGCATTGAGGAGACCCTCAAGGAGGCCGCCGACTTTGGCATCTTCGGCACCAAGGAACGCTCTGTCATCCACGGGGCCAACGCAGACGGCATCAAGGCCGTTGTCGCCCAGCAATTCGAACTGGGCATGACCGTTCTGGCGGCGGGCCTTGTGCCGATCCTTGAACCCGAGGTCGACATTCATGCGGCGACAAAGGCAGAGGCAGAGGTGATCCTCAAGGCTGAGATTGCCGCCCAGTTGGACAAGCTGGCCGAAGGTCAGGATGTCATGCTTAAGCTGACCATCCCGACCGAGGATGGGCTGTACAACGATCTGGCCGACCATCCGCGCGTGATCCGGGTTGTGGCGTTGTCGGGCGGATACTCCACCGACGAGGCCTGCGAACGTCTGGCGCGCCAGCCCAAGATGATTGCCTCTTTCAGCCGCGCGCTGTCAGAAGGGCTGAGCAAGCAACTGTCGGACGCGGATTTCAACGCGGCCCTGGGGGCCAACATCGACAAGATCTATCGCGCGTCGATCTGATCCGCCTCTCGAATTGATCACAGTGCTGGCCCCGTTTCCTGACCGGAAGCGGGGCTTTTTGCTGTTAACCTGTATGGGTTTCATGAATTTGCCCCCTTATATCAGCCGCTTGCGCCGAAGTGGGGGTTTTCCTCACTGATGCGGCCAAGGATTGGCGGCTATCTTGCGTCTCAGTTACGACGTTCGGAGCAACACGCGCATTCAAGCCGCTGACCGGATGGACCAAGCCCCGTTTTATCCAGACTGCCCACATTTTCCCAAGGAACAAACCCATGAAAACCTTTGCCAAGATTGCTTTCGCAGCCCTCGCGCTGACCGCAACCGCAGCTGTCGCCGATCAGGGTGACAAGATCACTGCCATGGGCTATGGCCCGACCCAGCAGCACGCCAAGATCGTGACCATACAGACCTGGACCACGGCGGCGCACGACTCCTACGGCTATGCCGACTGGAACACCGCCTATATCGGTCACATGGAATGCGTGCAGACCTATGCCACCGTGACCGAGAAATACTCGACCCTGTCGCGTGAAGTCATCAAGATCGGTGGTGACCAGGGCGCGCCCTGGTCCTGCATCGTAAGCGGCTATCAGGACGTCAAGACCAGCTACAATGGCGGCTATGACGGCGGCTACAAGAAGGACAACGGGCACACGGGTGGCTACACAGGCGGCTATACTGGCGGGCACACGGGTGGCTATACCGGTGGCTACACTGGCGGCCATACCGGCGGTTACACTGGTGGCTACACAGGCGGATACTCTGGCGGCACGACCCACAAATACTGATTTCGGGCTGTCCCAAACGCGGTACATCCCCACGTCCCACCCATTGCCGCGTCAGTCCCGATCGACCCCGGTGCCCGCTCCCAGCGCCGGGGTCACTTGCGTTTCAAACCCGCTCACCCCGATTGTTTTCGCCAATCGGCCAGCGTCTTGCCCGGTTCATCGACAAAGAGGCCGGGCAAGGGCGTGAGCCTGTCGATCCTGTCGATCCGCAGGCTGAGAAACTGCGCCTCTGTTTCGTTCCAACCGACACAGGTCCAGATCCGGCCAAAGTAATCCAGATGCAGCGGGCGCAGCACATGCACCCCCTCGCGGGTCTCAATCCGCAGACGCTGGCGCGCGCGGATCGCGGCGCGGATGGCCGGCATATGCACAAAGCCGCGCGCCGCTTCGGCAAAGCGGTCGGTGGCAAAGCCGAAGGGCGCAGGGGCGGGTCCGGAATCCTCTGGCAGGACCGCCTCTATCTTGGCGGCAAGGCTGCGGGCGCTGGCGGCCTGTTCCGGCAGGGTCGATGCGCCAAGGGCGGCAAGGGCCAGATGCAGCGCCTCCAGCTCTTCTTCGGTCAGGTTCAACGGGGGCAGGGTGATGGCCGCCTGCACGGTATAGCCATAGCCGCGCGCGCCCTCGACCGGCACGCCGGACGCGGCCAGCGTTTCCATGTCTCGGTAGATCGTGCGCACCGACACCCCGAGATCCTGCGCCATCGCCTCTGCTGTGTGCAATTTACCGTCGCGCAGGCGCTGGGTCAGGGCATACAGTCGGTCTTTCCGATTCATCGCGCATCCCCTTTCCGGCATCCGTGCGCCGACCATACTGACAAAAACCTGACAACTGACAAGGTCATGACAAAACGAGTGGCCATTCGCGGCGCTTTGGCGCTTTTCGCAGCGCGGCAGAGCCTATAGATAGCGGCAGTGGCATTGATGCGCGGCCCCCGTTTGCGGCGCCGCCGACGTTAGGAGAGACATCATGGGTATCGGAAACATCGGCCTTCCAGGCCTTCTGCTGATCGCGGTTGTCGTGCTGGTCCTGTTTGGTCGCGGCAAGATCTCTTCGCTGATGGGCGAAGTGGGCAAAGGCATCACCGCCTTCAAGAAGGGCGTGAGCGAAAGCACCGAAGAATTGGAAGAACAGAAAAAGGCCGATGAGGCCAAGGACGTCACCCCGGAAGACGAGAAAGACAAGGCGTAAGCTGTTATGTTCGATCTTGGCTTTGCCGAACTGCTGGTGATCGGCATCGTTGCGCTGATCGTTGTCGGGCCCAAGGATCTGCCGGTGCTTTTTCGCAACGTGGGTCGTTTCATGGGCAAGGCGCGTGGAATGGCGCGCGAGTTCAGCCGTGCGATGAATGAGGCGGCGGATGATGCCGGGGTCAAGGATATTGCCAAGACGTTCAAGTCAGCCACCAATCCGGTGAGCAGTGCAATGGACGGCGTCAAGGATGCCGCCAAATCCATGACCAACCTCGACCCTGACAGCGAAACTGGCAAGCTGGCCAAGGAACGCGAAGACGCCCGCAAGAAGATCGAGGCCGGCGCTGCCCGCAAGGCGGCCGAGCGCAAGGCGCGTGAGGCGCAGGAGGCCCTGCGCAAGGCGGATGAGCTTGAAGCGTCCATGCATGCGCCCCCCGAAGACGCCGCCCCCAAACCCGCAGCCGATGCGCCCGCCGCCGAAGGGCCCGCCGCCGAAGGAAATGACAAGGCATGAGTGACGCGCAAGATGAGATCGAGGACAGCTCGGCCCCGCTGATCGAGCATCTGGCCGAACTGCGGACGCGGTTGATCCGCTCGGTGCTGGCGCTGCTGGCAGGGATTTGCGTTCTGTTCATTCCGATCAGCGGCGATTTCCTCGCCGAGCATATCCTGCAATTCCTGCTTGTCCCGATCGAAAACACGCTGCGCGCGCTGGGCGATCCGTCGCCAACGCTGCAATACACCAGCCCGCAGGAATACCTCTTTGTGGTGTTCCGGATCTCGATGGTGTTCGGCTTTGCGCTGGCGTTCCCGGTCATAGCCTTCCAGATGTGGCGGTTTGTGGCGCCCGGTCTCTACAAAAAGGAAAAGAACGCCTTCTTGCCTTTCATCATCGCGTCGCCGGTGATGTTCTTGCTGGGCGCGAGTTTTGCCCATTTTGTCGTGACCCCGCTGGCGATGGCATTCTTTCTGGGCTTTGCCGACGCGCCCTCGATCTTTGCTGATCTGCTTTCGGGCAGTGTGGACGTGTCCGACGCGACCGCAATCGTGGTGCCAGAGACAGAGCAGGGCTTGCGGATCACCTTTTTCGGCAAGGTCAACGAAAGCCTGAGCACCTCGCTGGTCTTTATCATGGCCTTTGGCCTGTGCTTTCAGTTGCCGGTTCTGCTGACGCTGATGGGCAAGGCCGGGCTGGTCTCTGCCGAGGGTCTGGGCAGCGTGCGCAAGTATGCCATGGTGGCCATCCTTGTGCTGGCGGCCGTGGTGACACCGCCGGACGTGGTGACGCAGCTGATCCTCTTCGTGGTGGTCTACGGCCTGTACGAAGTGTCGATCTTCCTTGTTGGCCGGGTCGAGAAAAAGCGCGAGGCCGAATTGCGCGCTCAGGGTCTGTGGTTCGAGGAAGAACCCGACACCGAAAACGATCCTCTGATGGATGAGTTCGAAGAAGACGAGGACGAAGACGAGGCACGGCGATGAGTGGAAAATCCGTAGGGACCAAGGCCGCGGCGCTGAAACGCATCGCCGCGGCGCTGGAGCGGATGTCGCCGGCGCCGCAGGCCGCCCCCGCCTTTGACGAGGCAGAGGCCTTTGTCTGGCATGTCGATCCTGACAGGTTGGTGCCGGTGCCGCAGGTCAATCGTGTGGCGCTGGATCTGCTGATCGGCATTGACCGCGCCCGCGATACGCTGGTGGACAACACGCTGCAATTTGCGCGCGGACATGCCGCCAACAACGCCCTGCTCTGGGGCGCGCGCGGCATGGGGAAATCCAGCGTCGTCAAGGCGGTACACGCCTCCGTGCGTGCACAGGGGCACGACCTGAAACTGGTGGAACTGCAACGCGAGGATCTGGGATCTGTCGGGCGTCTGCTGGCGGTGCTGCGTGATGCGCCACTGCGCTTTGTGTTGTTCTGCGATGATCTGTCGTTCAGCCATGACGATGAGCACTACAAGAGCCTCAAGGCGGTGCTGGATGGCGGGATCGAGGGGCGGCCCGAGAACGTGCTGTTCTACGCCACCTCAAACCGCCGTCACCTGATGCCGCGCGACATGATCGAAAACGAACGGTCGACCGCGATCAGCCCCTCTGAGGCGGTTGAGGAAAAGGTGTCGCTGTCGGATCGTTTCGGCCTGTGGCTTGGCTTTCATCCCTGCTCTCAGGACGACTATCTTGCCATGGTGCGGGGCTATTGCGACGCTTACGGCGTCACGGTCAGCGATGAGGATTTGCGCGCCGAGGCGGTCGAATGGCAGGCCACGCGCGGCGCACGTTCGGGCCGGGTGGCTTGGCAGTTCTTTACCGATCTTGCAGGGCGCAATGGCGTGGCGCTGGGATAGCGCCACGCATCAGGGTCAGCGCAGATAGCTCATCGGGTCGGTGCTATCCAGGCCCTTGCGGACCTCAAAGTGCAGGAACCCGACATCACCGGGCGCCACGCGACCGATCTGCTGTCCCCGGCTGACCGCATCACCGACATTCACGCCAATATCGGCCACGTTCAGATAGACCGTGTTCACATTGTCCGGGTGGCGGACGATGATGAAACTTGCACCATCGGTCTTTTTGGACACGCTGATGACTGATCCGCTGGCGGCGGCGGACACCGGCGTGCCGGGTGAGGCGCTGATGTCGATGCCGGGATTGGTGCCGGGGTTGTATTCCCGAATGATCGACCCGGGGACCGGCATCGACATGCTGCCGCCGGTCGTGGTTTTGGACTGGCCGATGTCGGCCACCGGCTTGTCCGGTTTGACATCGGGTTTGGCCGCGGTGCGCGGCTCTGGCGTCTCGGCGGGCAGCGGTGTTGCGGCTGACGGCGGCACCGGGGTCAACGACCCGGACCCCGGCGGCGTGGTGGCCGGTTCAATCGTGCGCGCGGCGGTCTGCGTGCTGACCGGGATCAACAGGAACTGGCCTTCGCGGATCGAGAAATCCTTGTCCAGTGCGTTCCATTCCGACAGCGCGCGCGGCGAGACGTTGTACAGCCGCGCGATGGTAAAGGCAGTCTCGCCCCGGGCGACCTTGTGCCGGACAGGTTCCGCGCCTGTCGCCGCCGCACTCCCGTTTCGGCGGGCGGTGTCTGGCGCCCGGTCGATCGCGTTCGAGGCCAGCGTGGTGACATCCACCCCCGACGGCGGGCGAATCGGTCCGGTCCCGTCAGCGCCAATCGACGGTTCAGCCACGCGGCGGGGCAGGGCGACGATCTCGCCCCGCCGCAGCGCGTCACTCGGTCTGATTCCGTTGTACTTGCCCAGTTCGTCGGCGGGCAGGCCAACACGGGCGGCCACATCGGCCAGCGTGTCGCCGCGTTTGGCCACGGCGACCTGGTAGCTGGGATAGGACAGGATGCCCCGATCATCCGGTTCGGGGCGGGTTCCCGTCGCCTTGAGCGCGGCGTCGGTTGTATCGACCCCGCCTCCGATTCCGCCACGCAGGTCGAAATCCATGCCGTCGGAACAGGCCGACAGCAGTGTTACCAGGGCAAGGGCCGTCATGGGGCGGAAGCCAAGTGTCATCTCGATATCCTCACATGCACCCCTTGTCTCCAGGGCGTCACAGGTTGGTGGCGCGATTTGCGCGCCGCGCCGGCGCGTCAGTCCTTGCCGAGCCCTTCGACCAGCGGCACAAAGCGCACGGGCCGCATTTCGTCATAGTCGTAGCCTTGTTCGGTCCGCGTCACGCGGATCAGGCTTTGAACGGCATCCGACTGGCCCACCGGCACCACCATGATACCGCCAATCTTCAATTGCGCCAAGAGCGGGCCGGGGGGGTCTTCGGCGGCTGCGGTCACAATTATGCGGTCAAACGGTTCCTGATCAGGCAAACCAAAGGATCCGTCTGCCGTAAAGGCGGTGATATTGGTCAGTTCAAGCGCGTCAAACACAGCTCGCGCGGCATGTACCAGCCGCCGGTGACGGTCCACGGTGTAGACCCGCCGCGCCAGTTGCGCGAGGATCGCCGCCTGATAGCCAGAGCCGGTGCCGACCTCTAGCACCTTGTCGCGCGACCCGACCTTCAGCGCCTGCGTCATCAACCCGACGACTGAGGGCTGTGAGATGGTCTGCCCGCAGGAAATCGGCAGCGGCATGTCCTCGTAGGCGCGTTCAGAGAAATAGCCCTGGATGAACCGGCCCCGGTCGACCCGTTCCATCGCGTTGAGCACAGCCTTGTCGGTGACGCCTTTGGACCGAAGCGCAAAGAGGAACTGCATCTTGGCCTCGGCGTCGAAGCTCATGAAAAGGCGTCTTTCAGATCGTTCAGCGCGGCATGGTCGGTCAGGTCGGCGCGCATCGGCGTGACGGTGATCCAGCCCTTGAGGTTCATGTCGGCGTCGCTGCCGGGCGCGGTCTCGGCGCGTTGATCGCCGCCGCGGACCCAGAGAAACCGCCGCCCGGAGGGGGAATGCGTCGACTCGACAGTAAAGCGGGTATCGCGGCGCAGCCCCTGCGGCGCGGCCACCGTACCCTCGACCCTTGCGGCGGACACCGGCGGAAAGTTGACGTTGTAGAACCGGCGATAGCCCTCGGTCCGGCCCGGGTCCACACGCAGGATGCGGCGCACGGTTTCGGCTCCGTGGACGGAGGCGGCCTCGAACGGGTCATCGGCCAATGCGTTGTCCGGGCCGTAATACTGTGACAGCCCTATGGCGGTCAGCCCTTGCAAGGCCGCCTCCATCGCGCCACCCAGCGTGCCGGAATACAGCGCGTTCTCGGCCGAGTTGTTGCCTCGGTTCACGCCCGACAGGACCAGATCCGGCGGGCTGTCCTTGAGCACGTCATGCAGACCGGCCAGCACGCAATCTGCGGGGCTGCCCTCGGCGGCGTATTGGCGCGGGCCCAGCTGCGCGATCATGGTCGGATGGGTGTAGGAGATGCAGTGCGCGACGCCGGATTGCTCAAAGGCGGGGGCGACGGTCCAGACCTCGCCCTGTGGACCGGCCAGCTCTGCGGCGATGGCGGCAAGAACCTTGAGACCCGGCGCGTTGATGCCGTCGTCGTTGGTGATGAGGATGCGCATGAGGGATCGCCCGTTCTGGTTTGTCCCTTCTCTAGTCAAAGGGGGGGCATGGGGCAAGCAACGCTCCGCCGATGTGTGCGGGGTGCGCCCTGAAAGACTCAGCGTGCCTTGCGGTCCGGCCCTGTTGCCGGGCTTTTGGTCAGAGCAGCTTTGCGAGCAGGCGTTTGGCCTCGGCCTCGGGGGTGGCGAGGGCGGCGCGGTCCTCGCCGGGATGAAACCGCGCCCGGGTGGCGGTGGCCATCGGTTTGGGCGCCAGCACATGGACGCGCGGGCCGGTGCGTTCGGTTTCGGCGGCCCAGCTGCGGGCCAAAGCGATCTGCGCGGCCTTGGTGGTGCCGTAGTAGCCGTAGAATTTCTGACCCTGCACCGGATCGTCAAAGAACAGCGCCGTGCCGGTGTCGCCCAGAAGCGGGGCGATGAAGGGGATCAGGTGGCCCATGGCGTCGGCGTTGGTGGTCAGGGCCTTGCGCCATTCCTTGGGGTCGATATGGGGCGCGGGGGTCAGGGCGCTGGCGTGGATCGCCGTGTGGGCCCAGAGGGCGAGGCTGCCCCAGCGGTCATGGATCGAGCGGCACAGGTGGGCCATGGCGTCGCGATCGGTCACGTCCATCGGGGCCAGCGTGGCGCTGCCGCCCTTGGCTTGGATGCGGTCGTCCAGCTCTTCGAGGCCGCCGACGGTGCGGGCCACGGCGATGATGTGATGGGTGGGCGCAAGCGCCTCGGCGAGGGCAAAGCCAAGGCCGCGGGAGGCGCCGGTGATGAGGGCTATCTTGGTCATGGCGGCTGCTTTGCCGGGGATTTGGCACGGGGTCAAGCGCGGCCATGTCGCGGCGGCCCCGGATAGGGGGTGTCCACGCGTGGACAGGGATGCGCCTATGCAATATCAAGGGGTTACAGAGGTAATTTACCTGCGCTTAACCTTTGCCCGTTCTGTGACAGGGGTATTCTGGTGCGGGCGGGGGCGGAATCGCGCCCGTGCACGACGGGTTTGCGGTGCCGGAATGTGGGATGAATCGGGTTTTCCTGACCGGATGTACTGAGCGGGGAGGGGCATGGGGGCGTTGCCCCCGTCTCCCCTTGGTCGACTCCCCCAGGATATTTTTGGACAGAAGAAACGCAAGGGGACCTGTGGGTGGCGGGCCTGACCGGGCCGTGTTTCATCGGGATTGACATGCAACTCCACGGCCAGTTGGGACGTGCCAGGATGTTGTTCACAGCGAGGCCGTCGCGTGACCTTTGCCTGCGCCGGAGCGCGGGCGGTCAATCCGCCGTCAGATGGGGGCGGATGTCGTCGCCGAAGGCGGCGTAGAGGTCCAGAAGATCGTCGAACGAGATGCCTTGAGCCTGTGCCTCGGCCAATGGTCCCTCGGCCACGGTCACCTGCGGGCGTTGGTCGGGGTCGGGCAGGGTGAGGGTGACGGCTGTGCCGAGGTCTTCCTCGAACAGCGGCAGGGTGTTGGCCAGCAGCCCGTCGGCGGGCGGAAAGGGGGCTGCGGGATCGTCGATGATGGCGAGATAGGCGCGAAACACCGGCTCTGGCACCTCGGCCCAGGGGCCAAAGGCGAACACCTCATCGCTGCCGCGCAGGGGCAGGGTCAGCACGCAGCGCAGGAAATACCGGCCCGAAATCCGGCAAAACTCGGCCCCGAGGCGGTCCTCACTAACCTCAAGGTCGGCGTCGCCCATGCGGGGGCCAAAGGCCCAATCGTCCGGCGCATCAAAGCCGATGTCATAGAGGCCGCTGAACTGCCGTCCGCAACAGGGACAGGACCGGGTGTCATCGTTGAAGCGCCGCCAGCGGGCATCGAGATCAAGGATATTCATGACGATGATGTGAGGCGCATTGCGAATGGGGTCAAGGGGCTGGGCAGGTCGGAATTGCTGCGTCATGCTGGCAAGACAGCTTTCAGGAGTGGAACGATGATCAAACGGGGATTGGTTCTGTGCGCGTTGCTGGTGCCGGGTGCGGCGCTGGCGGATGAGATCAGCGGAGAGTGGTGTTCGCCCGACGGGCAAAGCCTGACCATCCGCGACAACCGGGTGGTGGCCCCATCGGGGATTGAGACCGATGGGCGCTATAGCCGCCACCGCTATGAATTCACCATGCCCGAAGGCGGCGCGGACGCGGGTGCGGCCATTGTGTTGCAGCAACGGTCCGAAGAAGAGGTGTTATATAGCATCGACGGCAGCACGCCGGTCAGTTGGACGCGCTGCCGGGCGGTGACAAGCTAGCGGTCTATTGCGCCACGGGCTGTGTCAGCCAGCGGGTTTCGCCCTTTTGGGCCAGCGCCAAGCGCCCGTCCTCAATTGCGATGACGGGATCGCGGCCGATCTGATCGCCGATCTTGAGCGTCTGCACCTTGCCGCGCGAGGTGCGCACAAGGGCCTTGGGCGCGTCGCCGGAGCCGAAGGTGCCCAGCAGGATAAGCCCTGTGAGGTCGGCTGTTGCCGGGCGGGTGGCTGCCGATATGACGGCGTCGGGGGTTGGGGTTTCTTGGGCCATGGCTCTTCACTGGGTTGTTGAAGAGCGGCGCATACTGCGGTGCAGCATCAGGCGAAAGAGGGGCCGGGAGGATGCGCGGCGGATGGCTGGCGGCGGGTCATGTGCAGGCGATTTTTGGCCTGTGGTCGCCGTGTGGCTCTGTTCGGCCTGCGGGCCGAAGGCGCCCACCCGCCGACCCTTGGGTGCGGATGAGCCGATTATCGTGGCACGCAGAGGGAGAGGCGGCTTATTCCGCCGCCTTCATCTGAAAGCCCTTTTGGATCATGTCGGCGGGTTCCACCGGGTATTCCCCAGAGAAGCAGGCGTCACAATACTGCGGGCATTTGGCGTTGCGGCCTTCGGCCTCACCCACCGCGCGGTACAGACCGTCGAGCGAGATAAAGCGCAGGCTGTCGACGCCCAGATGTGTGCACATCTCATCCTCTGACATGGTCGCGGCCAGCAGCTTTTCGCGCTGGGGCGTGTCGACGCCGTAGAAACAGGGCCATGCCGTCGGGGGCGACGCGATGCGGAAGTGGACCTCTGCCGCGCCGGCATCAAGGATCATCTCCTTGATCTTGCGGCTGGTGGTGCCGCGCACGACGCTGTCATCCACAAGTATCACCCGCTTGCCCTTGATCAGGGCGCGGTTGACGTTGAGTTTCAGGCGCACACCCATGTTGCGGATCTGCTCTGTCGGCTCGATGAAGGTGCGGCCCATGTATTGGTTGCGCACGATGCCCATGCCGTAGGGAATGCCGGATTCGTGGGCATAGCCGATGGCGGCGGGCGTGCCGCTGTCGGGGACCGGGCAGACGAGGTCGGCGTCCACCGGCACCTCACGCGCCAGTTCGACACCGATCTGGCGGCGGGTTTCATAGACTGACCGGCCGCCGATGATCGAGTCGGGGCGTGAGAAATAGACATGTTCAAAGATGCAGAAACGGGGCGCCGCCTTGCGGAACGGAAAGTGCGATTCGACGCCGCCGTCGGCGGTGATGACAACCATTTCGCCGGGCGCGATTTCGCGAACAAATTCGGCGCCGATGATGTCCAGCGCGCAGGTTTCAGAGCTGAGCGCCCAGCCGTCGCCGACCTTGCCCAGCACCAGCGGGCGCACGCCCAGCGGGTCACGGACACCGATCAGTTTGGTGCGGGTCATGGCAACAACGCTGAACGCGCCTTCGACGCGGCGCAGCGCGTCCTCCATCCGGGAAGGGATGTCGCGTTGCAGCGAGCGCGCCATCAGGTGGATGATACATTCGCTGTCCGAGGAGGACTGAAAGATCGAGCCACGGTCGATCAATTCGCGGCGCAGGGCGTCGGCATTGGTGATGTTGCCGTTGTGGGCAATCGCGGCACCACCCATGGAGAATTCACCAAAGAAGGGCTGTACGTCGCGGATCTGGGTCTGGCCCTTTGATCCGGCGGTGGAATAGCGCACATGCCCGATGGCCAGTTGGCCGGGCAGCGTGTCCATCAATGACTGGCGGGTGAAGTTGTCGCGCACATAGCCGAACCGGCGGGCGGAATTGAAACCGCCCAGATCGGGGTGGTAGGCGACGATGCCACCGGCCTCTTGCCCGCGATGTTGCAGGGCGTGCAGGCCAAGGGCCACGAAGTTCGCCGCGTCGGCCACGCCGACAACGCCGAAGATGCCGCACTCTTCCTTGAGCTTGTCGTCGTTGTCCGGCTCGCGGACTGCGTCAAAGTCGAAAGGATGGGCGGGAGGAAATATGGCGTCGGGCAAGGGGGCAGCTCCGAATCCGCTTTGCATGTGCAGCATGGTGTAGTGGGTGGGGGCGCGAATGTCACGAAACGATTACGTTAGCCCTCCCGGAGAGGCAGGCCGCATGTTTTGGTTCGCGCCTTATTGCGGGGCGTCGCAGACGCTGACCAGTTGTTCGTATTGCGCGGTGATCCAGCCAAGCGCCTGTTCGGGGTTCTGTTCCTCGATCCGGTCGGTGAACTGGGCAAACACTGCCGCAGAGCGCGAGTCGTCGATCATCGCGATGTCCTGCGCGGTGATCACGGTCTCGTAGACAAAGAACGCGATGGCTACGAGCAGGATGCCGCGCGCCACGCCAAAGAAGAAGCCAAGCGCCTGATCCAGCCCGCCAAGGGCCGAGCGTTTGATAAGCGAGGAAAACAGCGGCGTGAACAGCGAGACCACCACCAGAGCCACGGTAAAGATCGCGGCAAAGCTGGCGATGACGGCCAGTTCGCAGCTGTCGGCAAGGAATTCGCCGATCACCGGGATTTCCTTGACCAGCGGTTGCACCTGATCGGCAAAGAGAAAGGCCACCACGGCGGCCACGACCCAGCCGAGAATCGCCATGGTTTCCCGCACCAGACCGCGTGAATAGGCCAGCAGCGCCGATAGCAGAATAATGACGCCCACCACGCCATCAACGATTGTAAACCCGTCCATCTGCCTCACTCGCCTCTTGTCGCCTGGCCGCACGCGGCCTGTGTTCTGCCTGTCATAGCGGTTCTGCCGGGTCTAACCGGCGCCAAAGACCTCGCCGACGAAGGTGGTCAGGTCGGGCATCCGGGACAGCGCCATGCCGTCCGATGCCGTGGCCTTGCCCCCTTGCGGCAGAATCGCCTTGGAGAAACCAAGTTTCTGCGCCTCTTTCAATCGGTTTTCCGACTGGCCGACCGGACGCAGGCTCCCTGATAGGCTGATTTCGCCGAAAACGACAGTATCGGGGGGCAGGGCGGCGTCCTCACGGGCGGAAAGTAGCGCAGCGGCCACAGCCAGATCGGCGGCCGGTTCGCTGACCCGCATCCCGCCCGCGACGTTGAGATACACGTCAAGCCCGGCAAACGGGATGCCGCAGCGCGATTCGAGCACCGCGAGGATCATCGCCAGACGGCTGCCATCCCAGCCCACAACTGACCGGCGCGGTTGGGAATGCGGGCTGGGAGAAACCAGCGCCTGCAATTCGACCAGCAGGGGGCGGGTGCCCTCGACCCCGGCAAAGACCACCGATCCCGGTGCGGGCTGGCCGCGTTCGGACAAAAACAGCGCCGAGGGGTTGGCGACCTCTGACAACCCGCCGCCGGTCATCTCGAACACGCCGATCTCATCGGTGGGGCCAAAGCGGTTCTTGACCGACCGCAGGATGCGGAACTGGTGGCCGCGCTCGCCCTCGAAATACAGCACAGTGTCGACCATGTGCTCGACCACGCGGGGACCGGCCAGCTGGCCTTCCTTGGTGACGTGCCCCACCATCATGATGGAACTGCCGGTGCGTTTGGCAAAGGTTGTCAGCTCATGCGCGGCGGCGCGGACCTGACTGACAGAGCCGGGGGTGCTGTCGACATTGTCGGCCCACATGGTCTGGATCGAATCGATGATCGCCAGATCGGGGCGGGTTTCATCCAGCGTGGTCAGGATGTCGCGCAGGTTGGTTTCTGTCGCCAGTTTCACCGGCGCCTCTGCCAGGTTCAGGCGTTGGGCGCGCAGGCGGATCTGGGCGCTGGCCTCTTCGCCCGAGATATAGACGACCTTGAGCCCGGCATTGGCAAAGGCGGCGGCGGCCTGCAACAGCAGGGTGGATTTGCCGATGCCCGGATCACCCGCCATCAGCACGGCGCTGGACGGCACCAGTCCGCCGCCCAGAACGCGGTCAAATTCATCCATGCCGCAGGCGGTGCGCGGCGGCGGCGCCTCTTTGGCGGAGAGATCGGTCAAGGCCACGGCACGCCCGCGCGATTTGCCCAAGGTCTTGCCCGACGGTCCCTGGCTGAGCGGCTTTTCCTCGGTGATGGTGTTCCATTCGCCGCAGGTTTCGCAACGCCCCGACCATTTGGTGGTGGCGGCGGCGCAGGACTGACAGACGAAACGGGCGGTGGCTTTGGCCATATGGTCTCCGGGAGTGTCGGGAGTGTCGGGAGTGTCGGGGGTGTCCGGGCGTGTTGGGGCAGGGCGGCTTATGCCTCATCCGGGGCGGGAGGCCAATGACCCGCGTCGGCCTTTGGCCGCTCCCTACGAGGTCTTTTTACAAAGAAGGCGCCGGGGGGCGGTGCTTTTCGATCAGGCCCAGCGTGATCGAGGTGAGGATGCAGGCGGTGAACAGGTACAGCCCCCAGGCGGGTTCGACGCGGCCCACGCCCATGCCTTTGGACAGGGTGATATACAGCGCGATCAAAAAGATGTCGGCCATGGCGAGTTTGCCGATGATCTCAAGCACCGGCAGGCTGCGCCGGTCGAGCAGGTCGAACTGGACCAGCGCCAGTCCCAGCGTTTTGATCAGCGGGGCAAACAGCGCAAACAGCGTGACGAGAAGGGCCAGAAAGACGTCGGATTCCCACAGCGATTGCAGGCCGGAGATCAGGCTGATCTCGCTGAGGCCGAACAGCGGTAGCAGGCCCGCCCGCAGCAGCGGCGCGAACCATGACAGCGGGTAGGCGATGAACAGCGCAAGGTTGAGCCAGCGCAGGTGGTGCCGCCAGTCCTTGGCGCGACCGGTCAAGAGACCCACCACCACAGGCCCAACAGGCCCAGCAGCATTAGCCCGTGAACCACGTCGATCCAACGCGCGCGCGCGCCGGGGGAGAGGGCGCTGAGCAGGAACACCGCAGAGGGCACCAGCAGCGCGGTGATGCCGCCCTGTCCCGCCATGGTGCGCGCGGCAGAGGCGTAGAGCGGCCCGTCGTTCAGGCCGACAGCGGGGGCGAATACGGTGAAGACGCCGCCGAGGGCGAGGGCAAAGGCCGCCAGCGCAGGCCAGCGCGACAGGCCCCGGCCCAGGATCAGGCGGATCGCGGCCAGAACCGTCAGGATTTCGAGGTAGAGGAATTTCTTGGCGAACAGAAAGAACAGGATCACCGGATCGGGTTGAAACGGCAGGCTCACCGGACGGCCTCGATCGGGCCCTCGGCGCTGCCGGAGATGAACTGGGCCACATAGGGGTCGCCGCTGCTGTCCAGTTGCGACACCGGGCCGGTCCACTGGATCACGCCGTCGTGCAGCATGGCGACCCGGTCTGAAATGGCGCGCACGCTGGTCATGTCATGGGTGATGGTCATGGCGGTGGCGCCCATCTCGGTCACGATTTCGCGGATCAGTTCATTGATCACGCCCGCCATGATCGGGTCGAGGCCGGTGGTGGGTTCGTCAAAGAAGATGATTTCGGGATCGGCGGCGATGGCGCGGGCCAGGCCGACGCGCTTTTGCATCCCGCCCGATAGTTCGGCGGGCAGGCGGTCGGCCACATCTGCTTTCAGACCGACGCGGCGCAGTTTTTCGATGGCGCGGTCGCGGGCCTCTGGTTTGGGCAGGCGGTCGCGGCCCTGCAGCAGGCGGAAGGCGACGTTTTGCCAGACCGGCAGGCTGTCAAACAGGGCTGCGCCCTGAAACAACATGCCGAAGCGCGCCAGAAAGGCGTCGCGGTCGGTTTTGGTCACATCCGTGCCCTCCAGCGTGATGGTGCCGGCGTCGGGCGCGACAAGGCCGAGGATGCATTTCAACAGCACGGATTTGCCGGTGCCGGAGCCGCCGATGATCACCATGGAGGTGCCGCGTTCGATGGTCAGGTCGACACCGCGCAGGACGTGGTTGTTGCCGAAGGCCTTGGTGACGCCTTGCAGGTCGATCATCGCGCCATCCTGTCGTTGCGCCCGGTGGCGGGGGCGGATTTGGGTATTTTGACAGAGAAGAAACCGGAAGGGTCTTTGGTCATAGCGAGAAAAACGCCCCCGTAAGCAGGAAGTTGGCGGCGAGGATCAGGATGGCGGCGGCCTCGACCGAGCCTTTGGTCGCGCGGCCCACGCCCTGCGCGCCGCGCCCGGAGGTCATGCCGAAGTAGCAGCCCATCAGCGCCGCCAGCCCGCCAAAGGCGCAGCCCTTGACCAGCGAGGAGATGATGTCCAGCGGTTCGAGGAAATCGACGGTGTTCTTGAGGTAGGCCGCGGCGTTGAAGCCCAGCGTGCCGGTGGCCACGGCGTAGCCGCCGAAGATGCCGATGACGTCCCCCACCGCCACCAAGAGCGGCACCACGATCAGCGCCGCCAGCACGCGGGGGGCCACGAGGTATTTCATCGGGTCGGTGGAGAGTGTGACCAGCGCGTCGATCTGTTCCGTCACCTTCATGGTGGCGATTTCGGCGGCGATAGAGGAGGTTACGCGGGCGGCGATCATCAGGCCCACAAGCACGGGACCCAGTTCCCGCACGATGCCGATGGCGACGATCTGGGGGACCACCGCCTCGGCGCTGAAGCGCGCGCCGCCGGAGTAGATTTGCAGCGCCAGCGCACCGCCGGTGAAGATGGCGGTCAGCCCGACAACCGGCAACGACAGCCAGCCGACGTTCATCAGGGCCGCGCCAAATTCGCGGCCGTAGAAGGGCGGGCGCAGCATGTGGCTGAGCGCGCTGAGGGCGAACAGGGCGACGCGCCCGACCATGGCCAGCAGTGCCAGCGTGGCGCGTCCCAGCGCGCCAAGGGGGGCCAGCAGGGTCATGCGCCGGTGTAGCTGCGATTGTAGCGCGCGCCGAGAGAGGTCAGGATCTCATAGCCGATGCTGCCGGCCCAGTCGGCCAGCGTGTCGATGCTTTGATGGGTGCCCAGCAGTTCCAGCGATTCCGGGTCGCCGGTGACATCGGTCACGTCGACGCCGATCAGGTCCATCGAGATCCGGCCCAGCACGGCGCAGCGGGTTTCACCGGCCCAGAGGTGGGCCTGATGGCTCATGCCGCGCAAGATGCCGTCGGCGTAGCCCGCCGCGACGGTGGCGACGCGGGTTGGGCGCTCTGCCGTCCAGGTGTTGCCGTAGCCCACGGTTTCGCCGGGCAGGACATCGCGGGTCTGGATCACCGGCAGGTCGACAAAGGCCACCGGACGCGCGTCCAGATAGGGCAACCCGCCGTAGACGCCGATGCCCGGGCGGGTGACGTCAAAGTGATAGTTCGGTCCCAGCAGCACGCCGCCCGTGGCGGACAGCGAGCGTGGCGCGTCGATGCCGTCCGTCATCTCAAGGAATTGGTTCAACTGCTGGACGTTCATCGGATGGGCCGGGTCATCCGAGCAGGCAAGATGGCTCATGATCAGGCTGGGTTTCTGCGCCAGCGCGATGTCGCGCAGAGCGCGCCATTCGGCGGGTTCCATCCCCAGACGGTTCATGCCGCTGTCCAGCTGGATGCCGAAGGCGTGGCCCGGCAGCCCCTCGACGTGGCGCAGCATCTGGTCGATGGAGTTGATAATCGGTGTCAACTGCGCGTCGCGGATCAGCGCGGCGTCGCCCGCCATATGGCCGGAAAAGACGCAGATCTCGGGGCGCGGGCCAAGGATGCGGCGCAGCTCTGCACCCTCTTCGGCGATGGCGACGAAAAAGCGGCGCGCGCCCTCTGCCGCCAGCGCGGGGGCGACCTGGTCGACGCCAAGGCCATAGGCGTCCGCCTTGACCACGGCGCCGGTCTCTGCCTGCGACATCTCTGAAAGGCCGCGCCAATTGGCGCGCAGCGCCGTGAGATCGATGGAAAGCTGTGCCTGTGCCATGGGATCAGGTGTTTCTCAGGTTCCCAGTCAGGGTCAAGCGCGAAATCGCCGCGCGGGTGGCCTTGCCGGCGGTGCCTTGCCGCTTATGCTGCATCTGAGGCGACCGGCTCGGAGGAAAGGTCATGCGCAATGCGGTGCGGTTGGAGGCGGATCTGTTCTGGCTGGCGCTGCGCTATCTGACGGTGCTGCCGGTGCCGCGCGCCTTGCCCGAGTCGGACGATCTGATGGTGCGCGCGGTCAAGTATCATCCGGGTATCGGCGCGCTGGTGGGGCTGCTGGGCGCGCTGGTGTTGTGGGCGACGGCACCGGTCCTGCCGGGCATGGTGGCGGTGCTGCTGGCGCTCGCGGCCACGCTGTTGATGACAGGGGCGTTTCACGAGGCCGGGCTGGTCGGCGCGGTCGAGGCGATGGCCGCCGGGCGCGACCGCGCCGAGATCATCGCGCTGATGGATCAACGGCGCTTTGGGGTCTACGGCGCATTGGCGCTGGGGCTGGTGCTGGCGCTGAAGGTGACGTTGATCGCGGCGCTGCCGCTGGCGGTGGCGGCGGCGGGTCTGGTGGCCGCACATGCCACCGGGCGCATGGCCTCTGTGCATGTGACCGGGACCACAATACATGCCCGCAGCGAGGGCATGCAGAAATTTGTCCCCAAGGTCACGCCGGACGGCTACCGCGTGGCGCTGACCCTGACGATGGTGGCGCTGATCCCGCTGACCCTCGTGGCGGGGATCGGCTCGGTCCTTTGCGGCTTTGCCGGGGCGGTGTTGTTGGGGCAGGCGTTCCGCATCTGGAGCATCAACCGCATTGGCGGCTATACCGGCGATTGCCTTGGCGGGGCGCAACAACTGGCAGAGCTGGGCTTTTACCTGGGGCTGGCGCTGTGGCTGTAGGCGGGCGCGGCGAAGCGCCTGACGCCGTCACATGTCCCGTTGGCCGTCCTGCTGCCACGGTTTGACGAGATTGCCAAAGCGGGTGAATTGCGCCTCGAACGACAGTTCCACGGTGCCGATGGGGCCGTGACGCTGTTTGCCGATGATGACCTCGGCCTTGGCGTGCAGGCGGCTCATCCGGTCCTGCCATGCGGCCATTTCGTCCAGCCGGTCGTCCGAGGGTTTTTCGCGTTCGGCGTAATATTCTTCGCGGAACACGAACATGACCACGTCCGCGTCCTGTTCGATGGAACCCGATTCCCGCAGGTCCGACAGCTGCGGGCGCTTGTCCTCGCGGTTTTCGACCTGACGCGACAACTGGGACAGGGCAACCACCGGGATGTTGAGTTCCTTGGCGATGGCCTTGAGCCCCATAGAAATTTCGCCGATTTCCTGCACCCGGTTTTCGGCGGTGCCGCGCAGCAGTTGCAGGTAGTCGACAATGACCAGATCCAGCCCGTGGGTCCGTTTCAGACGCCGCGCGCGCGCCGCGACCTGACTGATCGGCAGGGCGGGCGTGTCGTCGATATAGAGCGGGCAGGCCTCCAGATCCTTGGCGGCCTGCACAAAGCGGCGGAACTCTGTCTCGTCCATGTCGCCTTGGCGGATCTTGTGCGAGCTGATCTCGGACGCTTCGGCAAGGATACGGCCTGCCAGCTGTTCGGCGCTCATTTCAAGGCTGAAAAAGCCGACCACGCCGCCATCCGTGGCACCAAAGGAGCCGTCGGGTTTCTGGCCCTTCTTGTAGGCCTTGGCGATGTTGAAGGCGATGTTGGTCGCCAGCGAGGTTTTGCCCATCGACGGACGCCCGGCAAGGATCAACAGGTCAGAGGGGTGCAGACCGCCCAGTTTCTTGTCCATGTCGTCAAGGCCGGTGGAAATACCGGCCAGCCCGCCCTCGCGCTGGTAGGCGGCGTTGGCGACATTGACCGCCTCTGTGACCGCCTTGAGAAAGCTCTGGAACCCGCTTTCGGTCTGGCCCTGTTCGGCCAGTTTATACAGCGCCTGTTCCGCCTCGACGATCTGTTCGCGCGGCTCTGACGCCACATCGACCTTGGCCGCCTTGTCAGATATGCTCTTGCCCAGCCGGATCAGGTCACGGCGCACGGCCAGATCATAGATCATCTGCGCATAGTCGCGCACAGCAAAGGTCGAGATGGCAGAGGCCGCCAGACGCGCCAGATAGGCCGGGCCGCCCAGTTCCTTGAGGCCCTCATCATCCTCCATGAACGCCTTGAGCGTGACCGGAGAGGCGAGGTTGTTCTTGGCGATGCGGGCGGCGGCGATTTCAAAGATGCGGGCGTGGACGGGGTCGTAGAAATGATGCGCGCCGATGATGGCGGCGATGCGGTCATAGGTGTCGTTCTCGACAAGAATCGCGCCCAGAAGCTGTTGCTCTGCCTCGATCGAATTGGGCATCGTGTCCGCTGCCTGAATTTCGACTCCGGTCGGGTTGATCGTTGCGATCTCGTTCATTTCCATCCCCTGCTGCGTAGACAGACGCCCTATCAGGGGGCGTCGGCGACGGGCAGACTGTATATCTCTGTTGATAACCTGTGGTCGCTTTTGCCCACTGGATATTGGCATTTTGACGGGTCAGCCGTCAACATCTGGTGTGGGCGAGTCGACCCTGTGATCTTCCTGTCACGTTCAACACACAAGATGTCGGCGCTGCCGTCAGGTCAGCTGTCGCTGCGGGCCGTGCGCCAGCCGTGCGGATCCTTGAGGAACGACTCGACCTCGGACAGGACGCCAGCGTGTTTCTCCGGGGCCTCTGCCAGCACTTCCCACCAGGTACACAGGTGGTGCAGGTCGACGCCATGATCGCCCAGCGTTTTGATCGTCTCGGGGAAGATGCCGTAGTAAAAGATAACTGCCGTGTGGGCGCAGGTGGCGCCGGTGTCGCGGATCGCGTCGACAAAGCTGATCTTTGATCCGCCATCGGTGGTCAGATCCTCGACCAGCAGCACGCGCTCACCCTCGGACATGGCGCCCTCGATGCGGGCGTTCTTGCCGTAGCCTTTGGGTTTCTTGCGCACATAGGTCATGGGCAGGGCCATGCGTTCGGCCACCAGCGCGGCAAAGGGGATGCCTGCGGTCTCGCCCCCGGCGATGTTGTCAAACGCCTCAAAGCCTGCGTTGCGCATCACGGTGACGGTGAGGAAATCCATCAGGGTCGACCGGATGCGCGGGTAGGAGATCAGCTTGCGGCAGTCGATGTAGACCGGCGACAGCTGGCCGGAGGCCAGTTTGTACGGCTCATCGGTCATGAAGTTCACCGCCTCGATTTCCCACAACATGCGCGCGGTCAGGCGGGCCATTTCTTCGGCAGAGGGATAGGATGAGGGGATCATGAGAGGCGCTCCGGATTTTGTCTGGAGACCGCCTAGCCTTTTCCGTGGCGCAATTGAAGGGCGGAAACGCGTGGCACAGGTCCCGCCCCGCCGGTCGGTCAGCAGCGGGCGTAGATCGCCGCCCAGAAATTGCGGTTGGGCAAAGGATCGGCGGTCCGCGTCTGACGCAGGTAGCGCCCGCCCAGCCGGTACGCCTCGGTTTCGCCAATCGCCGGGCAGGCCCATTCGTCCCAGAGCCCGGTGTTGCGCTGGACGTGGTGGACCAGTTCGTGCAGCAGGATTTCACGGAACAGGGGGTTGTCGGAGGGGCTGTCGAATGGCTCGGCATGGTCGACATGGGTCGGGGCCAGCAGGTAGATCGTGTCCTTCGTTCCGTCCTCGCACGATTTGTGCTAAAAAAACTACATGGAACCGTTGATCTTAGTTTTCTCAGCCATAGGCACAATTTCTCTAATCAATGCAGGTTTCTTCCTTCTTTCTGGAAAAAAGTGGAAGAGTCCATTTGAGTTAATTGATCCATCCCCTTTGTTTACTTTTGTCATTAAGCTGGTGTTCTTCGGATCGGAGATTCGCCCTATTTTTAAAATTTGGTACTTTTTCTGCGTCTCACTGTTTTTAATTGTATTTATTCTGGTTTGAAGGATTGGGATAACCCTCATCCAAGTTTCGGAATCAATTACATCGGCCAAGGCTTTGAGCAATGAGCGCGTTCATCCTGTCTTCCACGCCGTCTTCACCGCGGTGGCTCTGGCTCAATTGGGCACGGACAGGGCGGCGCAGGACGTGGCCGACAGGTTGTAGGCGAGGTACCCCGGATTCAGGACGTCATCCTTTGTCTACCAAGAAGGAATGGACATTTCGGTCAATGGCCGGCTGCTGATCGACACGGCAGCAGAGCTGGGCCATGCTGTCGGCTCGCCGCTCAGCCCACGCGCCAGTGCAACGGCATCATCGGATCGAAAACCGTGACCGGCCCGTCGCCGGTGTCGATCTTGGCCGGGTAGCTGACCGGATCACCCTTAGTCAGGGTCACGCGGGTTTCGTTCGCGGGCAGGCGATAAAACGCGGGACCGTTGAGCGAGGCAAACGCCTCAAGCCGGTCGAGCGCGTTTTCCTGTTCGAACACCTCGGCAAGGATCGACATGGTGTTGGTCGCGGTAAAGCACCCGGCGCAGCCACAGGCGTTTTCCTTGAGCGGGTCGGTATGCGGCGCGCTGTCGGTGCCAAGGAAAAAGCTGGCGTCGCCACTGGTTGCGGCGGCGCGCAGGGCAAGGCGGTGTTCCTCACGCTTGGCAACCGGCAGGCAGTAGTAATGCGGCTTGATCCCGCCCACCAGAATGGCGTTGCGGTTGATCACAAGGTGATGGGTGGTGATGGTCGCGCCCAGATCGTCGCCGCCCGCGCGGGCGTAGTCGACGCCCTGACGGGTGGTGATGTGTTCCATGATGACGCGCAGACCGGGGGTGCGTCGGCGGATCGGGTCCAGCACGCGGTCGATGAACACCGCCTCACGGTCAAAGATGTCGACGTCGCTGTCGACCACTTCGCCGTGGACGCACAGGGGGATGCCATGTTCGGCCATCGCCTCCAGCACCGGGCGCACCTTGTCAAAGTCGCGCACCCCGGAGGTGGAGTTGGTGGTGGCCCCGGCGGGATACAGTTTGACCGCCGTCACCAGCCCGCTTTGGTGGGCGGCGATGATATCCGCCGGATCGCTTTCCTCTGTCAGGTACAGGGTCATCAGCGGGGTGAAACCGCTGTCGGCGGGCAGGGCGGCGGTGATGCGGTCGCGGTAAGCCTGTGCCTGCGCGCCGGTCACAACCGGCGGCACGAGGTTGGGCATGATGATGGCGCGGCCAAAGTGGCGGGCGCTCTCGGGGGCGATCCCGGCCAGCATTGCGCCATCGCGCAGGTGCAAATGCCAGTCGTCGGGGCGGCGAAGGGTGATGCTATCCATGGATTTGCGGTTAGCATGCGGACCGGGCGCGCGCCAGTGGACTCAGCGCGCGTCAGCCGCCCGGACGCTGTCGTCCCCGGCCTCCAGTTCCGCAAGGCGGCGGCGAAAGCGCGGCGCGGGCATGCGGCCCACCACGTTCTGGCACAGGATGCGGGCCAGCCCGTCGCGTCCATCTGCATCCAGCCGCGCCAGCAGGCGACGCAGGTAAGGCGGGTGGTTGCGCCGGGCGCGCAGCATTGTGGCAAACAAATCGCTGTCCAACCGGCCCTGGGCGGCGGCTGTCAACATCCCCGGCAACAGGTCGAGCGCGCGGAAATCGGATTGCAACGCGCCCCCCATAAAGGGTGCGCGCAGGCGCGTGACGTTGGGCCGTGCGAACAGCGCCGAGTGCATTGCGTCCAACCGTTCACGCGGGTCGTAGATCACATAGGCCCGTTCGGCGGCGTCGATCATTTCCGGCGCAAATCCATAGCGCGAGGTGAAATCGCGGCGGCGTTCCTCGGCAAAGCGGTCGTCCCATTCGGCCACGCGCGGGTCCAGCGTGGCCTGCGGTTGCAGCATCAGAACGCGGGCACCGGGGGCGGTGACGGAATAGGCCCCGGCAGCATAGCCACAGGGTCCAGCGCCATAAAACAGCACGTTTTCAAAGTCGTCGAAAAAGCCGTCATCCTGAAGCTGGTCGAAAAACGCATAGACCCGTTCATCGCGGAACCATGTATCGCCGTGGCTGAGCATCGACAGCGAGGACCAGCCGTTGGCGTTGACCATGTCGAACCCGATGGGGGTGCGCGTCTCTGACAGGGCTTCGATGCCGGACATGGTCTCAAACGCGACGACCAGCGTGTCACCCTCTTCGACAAAGATCGCGGCGTGGCTTTTGCCCATGGGTTCGGCAAACCCGTATTCCTCGCCGATCCGGCGCAGCGTTGCCAGCCACTCTCCGCGCGGCTGGTTGCTGAGATCGGGGGCGAATCCTTTGGCTTGCGATTCCATTGGCCGGGTATCCTCACTTTGCACCAAAATTGGCACGCATTTGGGGGAAACAATGTCCGGGCTTTTGGGCAAGAATATGGTCGCGCGGTGACAACACGGTGGGTGTGACCCCAGAGGCGTCAGTTCTGGGGGGCGTCTTTGGTGTTGCGTGCCTGCGTTGCGTGCCCGGCCAGAAACCGCGCCGCGTTGAGCGATACGGGCCGAGCGGGTGGTGTCATAAGCAAGCGGGCAAACAAGGCCCGATAGGGTTCCTGTGCCAAAAGCGTGTCAAAGCGGGCCTTGCGCCAAGCGACGGCGGCGGTGTGCAGGCGCGACAGGTCAGGATCGGCGGCCAGTTTGGCGCGTTGTTCGGCGACACCGGCAAGGGCCTGAATGCTGCGGTCTTCTTCAACGCTCCAGTTGCGTTCGACCCAGTAGTCCATGCCTAGCGCGTGGTCGGAATGTACCGCGCGGCCCCGGTCGGATTTGAGCACATAGCTTTCCATCGCGCCAAGGGCGTAATGGTTGAGTTGCGCTAACGCATAGTTGGAGCGGCCGTATTGCGAGAATATCCGGCGGGTGCGGAATTGTGCGTCCAGCTCGCGGCCCTCACCGTCGAACCAGTGGGCCGTGTCTACCTGTGCCGGAACGGGGGCGCGCGGGCGGTGGACGCCCAGTTTCGAATAGGTGCCGTCATTGCGGTAGAGCGTCTTGAACATCGCCGCACGCCACGGCCAGTGCATGATCACAGGCGCGGCCATGGTGAATTGCTGCGTCACGGGTCGGTCGGTGTAGCGGATGATGTCGGCGTTGCCGAACAGCCGCCAGGTCAGGGTGATGGCGGTTGCATTGGGCAGGGCGGCGATCAGGGCGGGCAGGGTGTGGTCGCCGGTGTGGACGTTGACGTATTCGTCGATGTCCAGCGAGATCAGCCAGTCGGCGTTGCGCACGGCGTCGGTCTGATCCGCGCGTTTCAGGCCGGTGAACTGGATGCCGCGCTCGTCGTAGGGACCATCGTTGCGGATATGGGTCAGCGGAATAACCTGCGCCAGCCGGTCCAGCAGGGTGTCGGTGCCGTCCTGGCAATCGTTCGACAGCGCAACCACATGGGTTACGCCGCAGGTCAGGTGATGCGCCAGCCAGTCAAGCAGGAACGCGCCCTCATTGCGGACACACAGGACGGCGGTGATGGTCATGGATTGCCCCCGAGGGTGAGGCGATTTTTCGTCGAAAAATCGTTTCGCGTCATTACCAACCTTTGCGGAAAGTCACGACCTTGGCCTCGGACGCCTTGGGGAAATAGGTCAGACCGGCGCGGTGCATGCAGTCGAACACCGCCTGAACGCCGCTTTGGCCAATCCACTGCGGGTGCAGTTCGATCACCGCTGCGCGCAGGCCCGACCAGTCGGCGGCGGGCAGCAGATGCGCCTCCGCCCCTTCGATATCGCAGACCAGCACATCCGGCGTTTCGGCCTGTAGCACCGGGTTGATGGCGTGTTGCATGACCTTGACCTCTTCGATCACCGTGTCGGGGTCGGCGTCGCGGTCCATCGAGGAGCCGAGAAAGTTCTGCCGGACATAAAACGGCACAGGATCGCCCAGTTCGGGGGCCAAGAGCGCGTTGCGCAGATCGACGTTGGTGACGCCATTGGCCTCATGCACGGAGCGGATGTAGGGGATCAGCGCCGGATTGGCCTCATAGCTGACCACGCGGGCGACCTTTTTCTTGACCGACAGCAGCGTCGACATGTAGCCGATGCCGCCGCCCAGTTCGAGCACGCGGTCGCCCTCGCGCACCACGCGCATGACGGCGTCGCATTCCTTGCGTTCATAGATGCCCTGTTTCAGCGCGCCGCGCATACGCCCGCGCGTGATTTGCGGATGCTTTGGGATCTTCAGCCCGCGTGAATGCAGGAAAGGGTCGCGGGGTGCCGGGGATGCGCCGTCCATCGTCACGTCTCCATGTCCAGGGCCAGCGCATAGGCCACCCGTTCAGTTTCTGTCAGGTCCAGCGCCAACGCCTGCCGGTAGAGGTCTGCAAACTCTGGCATCCCGTGCAGTTCCGCCGCCTTGGCTCGGTGCCATTCCAGCGCCCGGTGGTGGGCGGCGCGCAGAGCATCGTCGCGCAGCAGCCGATCGTATTCGGCGCGCACACGGGGGATGTTGCGCTTGATGGTGATGTCGCGGTGGACCGACCAATCCATGCGAATCCAGTAGTTCAGCCCGATATTGCGATCCACATGCAGGGCGCGACCCCTCTGGCGTTTGATCAGGAAACTTTCGGCAGAGCGCAAGGCGTAGTGGTTCAGCTGGATCAGGTCGTAGCCGATGGTGCGTTTGGAACTGCGCCAACCGTTGCGGATCGCCGCATCGGTCATGTCGCGGCCAGATCCGTTGACCCATTTCACCTTGTCCTCGAACCCCTCGGCCAGCTTGTTGGGCCGGTGGCAAGAGATCTTTTCATATGCCCCGATGTTGCGGAACAGGGTTTTGAAGCCCCAGACCGTGTGCGGCTTGGGGCAGTATTTCGGCGCGCAGGTGTCGAATTGTTCGATCACCAGACGGTCCTGAAAGCGGCGCACACCGTTGTGGCCAAACAGCCGCCAGGTCATGGCGACATTGGTGGCGTCGGGCACCCGGTCGAACATATCCGCCAGCGTGCCATTGCCGCAGCGGATGTTCACGAACTCGTCCACGTCGATATGGGCGATCCAAGCGGCGTTCTGGATCACCGGCTCTTCCAGCGCGGCGTCCAGCGCGTGTTGCTGGGGGGATTTGCCGGACCAACCGTTGTTGTCGCGGTGTTGAAGCACGCCAAGCTCTTGCAGGCGGTCAAGGATCTCTGCCGTACCATCGGAACAGCCGTTGGTGTAGATCAGGAAATTGTCGAACCCCACGGCGCGGTGATAGGCGATCCACTCCAGGATGTAGGGGCCTTCGTTTTTCATGCAGCCAACAATGACGTTGCCGGTCGATCCCTGCGGCAGCACGCGGCGCGGCGCGGGGGCAAAGGCGGCGGCCAGTTCCTCCTCATTCACGCGACCCAGCTTGTTGTGCGGTGCGTAGGGAGAGCCCTGAAGGCGGACAAAGTTCTGCTTGGCCTGCGCGGGCAGGGCGTCCTCGGCGCTGTCGGTCAGGGCGGGCGCGTCTGGCACATCCATCGGCTCGCCCTTCAGATGCGCCAGTTCTATGGCGCGTGCCTCTCGCTCGTCCTTGTCGCCCTGCGCGATGCGCCAGCGGAACGCCATGAGGTACTGCGTGGCGCGAAAGCCGCGTGACGGATCGGCCTCGACCCAGTCGCCGCAGATCGGATCGGCCTCCATGTCGTCAAGCCGCATCGCGTCGTGTTCGGCGCAAAGCGCGGCGATGTCGTCCTCAAACCTCATGGACAGCGCCGAGAGCGATCCGGCAAGGATCGCGCCGCCGGGCACCTTGATCTCTCCCAGCAGCTTGCGCCACAGCGGGCGCGGCAGCAGGATGTCCTGCCGGTCCAGCAGGCGCAGCACCGCGTCGTTGAACTGGCGCGCGCGGGTCAGCCACGGGGCAGAGGGTAGGCGCGGCAACTCTTCGGCCTCGGCCTTGCCAATCTGTGCGTCGATGCCGAAGGCGGCGCAGATCTCGTCCGTCGCGTCCTCGGACCACAGCGTATCTCGGTTGAGAGAGCGGAACTGGACCGATCCGGCGCCAAACACGGCCTCCCATTCGGATTGCAGGCGTTTGTAATCCAGCCAGAAGTTCGCGCCTTGCACTTCTGGGAACATGCCGTCCAGCGGTGAGGTGTCGGGGCGTGTGTCTATAGCCGCCTCCCAGAAGTCATCCACCTCTGCTAGGTTCAGTTCAAGGCCCAGCCCCCGGGCACGCCCGTCCAGCACCTGAGCGCCATAGCGCGCGACCAGCGCGCGGGCGGGTTCGTCCAGCCACGCGACGATGCGGATGTCGTCCGACAGCGGGGCCAGCAGCACCCGCAGGCGTTCCAGTTCAGAGCGGTCGCAAAGCGAGGTGCCCAACTGATGCACCGAGAGGATCAGCACCTCGGGCGTGTCGCGCGCGATCTCTTGCGCCAGTTGGTGGGCCAGTTCGTCGCGCAGCGACTGCTGTTTCTCCGGCAGCATCATGCCGCGATTGAACCGCAGCACATCGGCGCGGTCCGGGTCGCTGACCGCCATGAACAGGCGGGTGTGGTTTCTGGCCCCCGGAGAGCGGGCATACAGCACGTTCTCATCCTTTAGCCGTCCGCGTTTGGCATCCAGAACCCGTTGTATCCGGTCGCTTGACGGACCGTCCGGCCCGATATGTACATAGATCCGCATCACGCTGCCCCTTTGGCCGTTTCGGCCTTGTCGTTCCTGCCTGACGGCCCCGTTTCGGGGTTCTCGTTCAGTCTGCCCCACCAGGGCATGTCCATCTTCACATGTGCCGCAAGCCGGTCGCGCGCATCCTCCGCGCCCACCGGCAGTTCCAGATAGCGCGGATCGTCCCCGAAGAGGTCGCGCAGCATGGCGTAGTGCCCCTCGATCCAGCGGATGCGCTGGGGGTCTGTCGCGCCGTAGCCCTCTGGCAGTCCGGGAATGTGCCCGGCGGGCAGGCGGTCCTCACCCAGGTTGTTCCAGCGCCGCATGGAATCCGATGTCTCTGCCGCCGGACGCCATGTGGCGACAAACAGCATGTCGGGACGCGCAAGGCGCATGGCCTTGATCATCGCATAGTCACACTGCGGCCAAAGCGTTGCAGACGGGTTGAGCGCGCTGATTTCGGTCAGTGCGTCATACAGCCCGTCGAGGTGCCGGAACGGATCGCCGGTCTCAAAATAGCCGTTGTACAGTTGGCGCGCGATATAGGTGCCGCCCTTGCCGGGGGTGGGGTCATGGATGCGCCGGACCTTGTGATCCGCCGCCCGCCATCCCGCTTGCGTCAAGGCGTGATGCAGGGTGGTGGTGCCCGTCTTGGGCAGGCCGAGGTTGACCAGTTTCACGTTCAGCGCGCTCATAGCCCCAGCGCCTCGATCAATTCCGCCTCACCGGGGGGCAAGGAGGGCAGGGAGGCCAGATGGGCATACATGACGGCATAGGCGGGCTGCAGCATCAGGGCGTCGCGCTTTTCGCGGTGCAGGCGCACGCAATCGCCGTGCAGGCGGTTGATGTCCGGGTCAGCCTTTAGCGTCTCCAGCGCGTCGGTGAGCTGCGGCAGATAGCGATGGATCGAGCGATCCTCATAACCGGCATCGTTGCGTTCGCGCCAATAGGTGTCGTCAAAGGCGCGGCCCTCGCGGTTGACATCGCCCCGGTCGTTCTTGACCAGGTAGCTGTCGAGGGAGCGCAGCGCATAGTGGTTCAGCGTGGCATGCGCGCGCGCGCATGCCGCCGGAAACTTGCGGATGCGGCGCGGGTTGGCGGCGGTCAGGAACTTGCCCGGTACCTTGCGGCCGGACCCATCGGTCCAATGCGGGTGTTTGTCCTCTGCCAGTGACTTGCGGAAAAACGGCCGGTGTGCGCCGAAGTATTGCAGCGGGAAATCCCCCCGGACGAGGCTTTTGACCTCGATCGCCGTTTCCGCGCACCACAGATCCGGATTGTGCGAGCGGGTAAACTGGGCGATCACCGGACGGTCGACATAGTCGGTCACACCGTCATTGGCAAAGAACTGGAATGTGACCGAAATGACCTGCGGGTTGCCGCAGGCCGCGATCAGCGCCGGGATGGTGTGGTCGCCTGCGTGGATGTTCAGGAATTCATCCACATCGGCAATCCAGACCCAATCGGCCTGTTGCACAACGGGCTGTCTGGCGGCGGCCTTCAACGCCTCCATCTGATAGTTGCGGCCCTCGGCAGGGTTGGGCAGATGCACCACCCGCCCGGTTTCGGGGCGCGGATCGGCGGCCAGCGCGTCCAGCAAGGTATCGGTTCCGTCGGTGCAGTCGTTGGAATAGAACAGGAAATCGGTCACGCCGAGCAGGCGATGAAAGGCCATCCATTCCAACAGGAACGGGCCCTCGTTCTTGACGCAGGTTACAGCGGTGATGCGCCGCGTGGCGCCCGCCTCAGTGTCTACCATGTCTGCTCGTCTGCCTGATGGCCGGGTTAGGTCCCGACTTTTATACCCCGAATCATGACATTGTGTGGACACCCCGTCAATCCGTACCGGCGTCAAGAGGCGGCAAGCGTGACTTCTGTCGTATTGACGGGTGCGCCTGCGCTTGGGAAAGGAGGGGCAGGAGGACTGCCATGACCATTCCCGCATCCATTGATGAGGTACAAGAAACCCTTGGCCAGACCGGCTATGTCTGCGGTCGCGCGCTGGCCACGGTGGTTTTTCTTGCGCTGCGCCTTGGCCGCCCGCTGTTCCTGGAAGGCGAGGCCGGTGTCGGCAAGACCGAGATCGCCAAGGCGCTGGCTGCCGCGCTGGGCCGCCGGCTGATCCGGCTGCAATGCTACGAGGGGCTGGATGCGTCCTCGGCGGTCTATGAATGGAACTTTCCGGCACAGATGATCGCCATCCGCACCGCCGAGGCCCAGGGCAGCGCCGACCGCGACATGCTGAACCGCGAACTCTTTGGCCCCGATTTCCTGATCGAACGGCCGCTGTTGCAGGCCATGCGCCCAGATGAGAACGGCGCCCCGATCCTGCTGATCGACGAACTGGACCGGACCGATGAGCCGTTCGAGGCTTTCCTGCTGGAAGCATTGAGCGATTTTCAGGTCACCATCCCCGAGATCGGCACCATCAAGGCACCAGAGCCGCCCATCGTGATCCTGACATCCAACCGCACGCGCGAAGTGCATGACGCGCTGAAACGTCGGTGCCTCTATCACTGGGTCGACTACCCCGGCTTTGACCGCGAGGTTGAGATTCTCAATGCGCGCGAACCGCAAGTGGCCGAAACCCTGAGCCGGCAGATCGTGGCCTTTGTGCAGGAACTGCGGACCGAGGATCTGTTCAAGAAACCGGGTGTGGCGGAAACCATCGACTGGGCCAAATGCCTGTTGGCGCTCGACGTGGTCGACCTGTCGCCAGAGGTGATCAGCGACACGTTGGGGGCTATTCTGAAATACCAGGACGACATCCAGAAAATCCAGGGGTCAGAGGCCAAGCGCATCCTTGATGACGCCAAGGCCACGATTGAGGCGGCCTGAGCGATGATCACTTGCGGCACGTTGTTTGAACCCGGGGAGGGGGCGCTGCCCCCGCCGCACAAGGCGCGACTCCCCCGGAGGTATTTGAACAAAGAAGAAGCGGTGGGACGGAGCAATGCCGCCCAGGAGCTTCTTCTTTGCAAAAATACTCCGGGGGTGTGGGGGCAGCGCCCCCACTGGATCTGTCATGGTTGAATACGCGCCCATCACGATTCCCGAAAACCCGCGCCTCGCGCAGAACATCATCCATTTTGCCCGCGCCCTGCGTCGCGCCGGGTTGCCGGTCGGACCGGGCCGAGTCATCGATGCCATTCGCGCGGTAGAGGTGGCAGGCTTTACCGAGCGGATGGATTTCTACTGGACGCTGCACGCCTGTTTCGTAAACCGGCCAGAGCATCGGGTCGTTTTTGCACAGATCTTTCGCCTGTACTGGCGTGATCCGCGATTCCTTGAGCACATGATGTCGATGATGCTGCCCGCCATCCGTGGTGTGCAGGAGGAGCGCTCTGCCGTGGCCGCCGAAAAGCGCGCGGCGCAGGCCCTTTTGGGCGATCAGATGCCCGAGGTGCCTGAGTCCGAGCAGGAAGAAGACGGCACCCAGATCGAGATTGACGCCTCATTTACCATGTCGGCGGAGGAAAAACTGCGCAGTCTGGATTTCGAGCAGATGTCGACCGAAGAGATCGCGCAGGCCAAGCGGATGTTGGCGCGGCTGACCCTGCCGGTCAAACCCATCGCGTCGCGCCGCCGCATGGCCTCGCATATGGGGCGCCATTTCGATGCAAGGCGCACGATTCGCGATGCACTGCGCAAGGGCGGAGAGATCCAGTCGCTGGCCAAGGCCAAGCCGCGCCTGCGCTGGCCCAATCTGGTGGTGATTTGCGACATTTCCGGCTCCATGAGCCAATACAGCCGGATGGTGCTGCATTTTCTGCATGCTGTGGCGAATGAAAAGGGGCAGGGCTGGGCCAAGGTGCATGCCTTTACCTTTGGCACCCGGCTGACCAATATCTCGCGCCATCTGGCGACGCGCGACGTGGACGCGGCGCTGAAATCCGCCGGGGCCGAGGCACGGGATTGGGAGGGCGGCACGCGGATCGGGTCCTGTCTGCATGCCTTCAACCGCGACTGGTCGCGCCGGGTCATGGGGCAGGGGGCGGTGGTGTTGTTGATCACCGACGGGTTGGACCGGGACGATGCCGGGGCGCTGGAAAAAGAGATGGAGCGGCTGCATCTGTCGGCGCGCCGTCTGATCTGGTTGAACCCGCTGCTGCGCTGGGACGGGTTTGCGCCCAAGGCCACGGGCATCCGCGCCATGCTGCCCCATGTGGACAGTTTCCGGGCCGGGCATTCCATTGCTTCGCTGGAGGATCTGGCGGTGGCGATTTCGCGCCCCGATGACATCGGCGAAAAGGCGCGGCTGATGCGCATGCTATAGGCGGGTCGCGGCCGGGGGGCGCGATATTGTGCAACCTATGTGCCGTCCGGCGCGTTATCCTGACCAAGCCCCTTTCGGGCAAACGGGAAGGAGACCACCATGACCCCCATCCGCAATGCGACTGCGTTGGCCAGCGTTCTGACTCTTGTGATTGGTACAGCCGCGGGGGCGCAGTCGGGCGCGCAGCCTGACGATCCTGAAAAGCTGAAGATGTTGCAGAAGTTGTGTGCCATTCCGGGGGCCGCGCCCAAGGGCGTGGATTGCGACCAGGTGGACGAGGCGTTGAAGGCCGTCGACAGCGCAGAGCCAGCAGCGCCCGCCGCAGAGCCAGAGCAGCAGGCCAAACCCAAGGACGCATTGGACGACGCGCTGAAGAAGCCGAAGAAGGCAAAGAAAGCGGACAAGGCGGACAAGCCCGAACAGGCCGAAAAGCCCGCGCAGGCCGATACCCCCAAGTCGGACTCGCCCGTGGCCGAAGTGCCCGAAGCTCCGGCAGTGACCGCGCCCGCCCCGGCGCCGGACGCGCCGCCCAAGCAGGCCGAAACCCCGCGGGCCCCGGAACCGGAGGCCCCGGCGCAACGGGCCGATGCCCCGCCCGCACCGGCGGCAGAGACCCCCAGAGCCGAGGTTGCAAAGCCTGACCCGCTGGCGCAGATTGAGGCATTGCGCCGTCAGCTTGGCGCGCCGCCCGCTGCTGCGGCAGAGAACCCGCCCGATGCGGGGGAACTGGTTGAGGAAACCGTTGACCGCGATGACGTGCGCCGGTCGAGCGAGGACTTTCAAACTGATCTGTCCGGCAAGGTAAAGAACAGGGACAAGGCAAAGAAGGACGATGACGACGGTCTTGACCCCTTGGCCAAGATTGCAATCATCGGTCTGGGGGCCGTGGCGCTGTCGGAGATCCTCGACAAGGATGACCGCGTGGTGTCCAACTCTGGCGACCGCGTGGTGGTCGAACAGGGTGGGCAGTTCCGTGTCATTCGCAACGACGACGTGTTGTTGCGCCGTCCGGGGGCCGAGGTCGAGACGCGGCGCTTTGACGACGGATCGACCCGCACGCGTCTGACCTACGAGGACGGCACTGAGGTCGAGACCATCCGCGCCGCCGACGGTCGGGTTCTGCGCCGGGTGCGCCGTCTGCCGGATGGGACGGACGTGGTTCTGTTCGATGACACGCAGGCCAGCCCGGATGTCGAGATCAGCGATTTGCCGCGCGCGCAGGAGCGCAACAGGGTCGACTATCGCGACATCGAAGAAGATGCTCTGGCCCGGGCGCTGGCCGCCAATGGCGCGCCGGGAGTGAACCGCAGCTTTTCGCTGGCGCAGGTACGCAACATCGACGCCGTGCGCCATCTGGTGCCCGAGATCACCGTGGACACCATCCAGTTTGAGACCAACTCGGCCGCGATCCGCGTCGATGAGGCCGAGGAACTGGCCGCGCTGGGCAATGCGATGCGCGACGCCATCGAGCGCAACCCGGCAGAGGTGTTCCTGATCGAGGGGCACACGGACGCGGTGGGCAGCTATGCCTACAACCTTGCCCTGTCGGACCGGCGCGCGGAATCGGTCGCGCTTGCCCTGACCGAGTATTTCGAGGTGCCGCCCGAAAACATGGTGTTGCAAGGCTACGGTGAGGGCGACCTTCTGGTGCCGACCGATGTGGCCGAGCGTGCCAACCGCCGCGCCGCCGTGCGCCGCATCACGACGCTGCTTTCGGTGCGGTAATCACCGATCAAAAACATGACTGGCGACCCCGGTGGACCCCCACCGGGGGCGTTTTGCGTTTGTGGTCGGGAATACCTCCGTTGTCGGAAAGCGCGGAAAAGCGTTTCATGACGCTGCGTCAAGACGTGTGCCGGGCTGGCTCCGGTCTGTTGTCATTCTGCTGGGGCTGCTGCCGCGCCTGACGTTCAAGAATTTCAAGATGTCCGTCCAAACCCTTTGGGAAAGGAATTGCCGATGAAACGCCTCCTTTATGCCACGGCCGCGTTCAGCGTGCTGGCGGCGTCCTTCTCCGCGCCCGCAAGCGCCCAGAACTTTGATCTCAAGCAGTTGTGCAACCCGGCGCTGGGCATCAAATGCCCCGATGCCTTCAAGGGCACCGTAAAGCGGGTGCCCGCCAAGCGGACTCCGCCCAAGGTCGTTGTACAACAGCCCAAGAAAAAGGTGTTCGTGCCGCAGGTGATCGTCACCCAGCCGCCGAAAAAGGCTACGCGCCCTGTGCATGTGGTGCCGCACAAGCAGGTGACGCCGCAGGTCAAGGTGCCGAACGTCCGGATCGTGACGCCCAGGGACAAGACCCCGACCATCCGGGTGCCGAACGTCAAGGTCGCTCCGGGTATACGGGTGCCCGACGTTCAGATTGCCGTGCCGCCAAAGGTGCGCCAGCCCGCCATCAAAGTGAACCCAAATGGCAGGATCGTGGTCAAACCGGGTGCAGTGAATATCGACGATCTGCGCAAGCAATTGGCAGGCGAACTTGTCGGTCGCAATGGCGGGACCATCAAGGTTGGCCCGCGCCCCGGCAAGGTGGTGCGCCTGCCCACCGGCAATATCGACCGTGGGTCCAGCCAGAGACAGGCCGACATCGTCGCGCTGCGTGACGTGGCCAAGGTGGCCGCCGCCGTCGGGCTGGCCGCCGGGGCTGTCAAGGTGCTGGATCGCACGCTGACAGACCAGGAGATCCGCCGATCCTCGCAGGATTTCGGTGCCGTGCTGGGACAGGTCGGGATCAAGACCGGCACGTTGGACTATCGACGTGTCGATATGGGCAAGGTGCTGACAACCGGCGACCGCGTCGTGACCAACAGCGGCGATCGCATGGTGGTCGAAAACAATGGCGTCATGCGGGTGCTGCGCAACGATGACGTGCTGCTGAACCGCCCCGGCACCAATGTGCAGGTCTACCAGTTCAAGGACGGGTCGACCCGCAATGTCATGGCCTATGAGGATGGCAGCGAGGTCGAAACCCTGCGCGCCCCGGACGGTCGCGTGCTGCGCCGGTCGACCATTGCACCGGACGGGACAGAGGTGGTGCTGTTCGACGATACCAGGCAGACCGATCAGGTGGTCGTCAACCAGTTGCCGGATGCCCCGGCGTCCACTGTCGTCGCCTATCAGAGCAACAGCGATATGAGCGGCGCGCTGGGCGGGGAAACCAGTGTCGAGGCGGGGCGTCATTTCTCGCTCGCGCAGGTTCGGGATATCGACGCGGTGCGCAAGATGGCGCCGGGGATCAACATCGACACGATCCACTTTGCCTCGAACTCCGCCGCGATCCGTCCCGAAGAGGCCGAGGAACTGGCCGCACTGGGCTATGCCATGCTGGAGGCGATTGCCGCCGACCCGCGTGAGGTGTTCCTGATCGAGGGCCACACCGATGCGCGCGGACATGAGGCGCACAACCTGTCGCTGTCGGACCGGCGCGCGGAATCGGTGGCGCTGGCGTTGATCGAGTATTTCGGCGTCCCGCCGGAAAACATCGTCTTGCAGGGCTATGGTGAGGGCGATCTGCTGATCGTCACCCAAGCCGCCGAACAGGCCAATCGCCGCGCTGCCGTGCGCCGCATCACGCCGCTGCTGACCGAACTTTGAACCATTGACAGCCAGACTTGCCCCCGGTGCCGTTGGCGCCGGGGGTTTGTTTTCGTCGGAGTGGCTGTCAGTCGATCAACACGCCCTCTGTCACATAGACCGCGCGATAGGTTTCCGGGCTGTCATCAATGTGCAGCGTGCCGCGCAGGGTGATCTTTGTCGCCTCGGGCATGTCAGGCACGGCGCGTTTCATTTTGACCTCAAGGGAGGGGCCATAGCCGTTCTCGCCGCAAAACGGGCAATCGGCGGGGTCGGGGACCAGCAGAAAGCTGGAGACATAGGCCTGTGCCTCTACCGGGACGTAATAGCCGGTGATCTCAAACCCCTCGGCCATGGCACGCAGATCCGCAGGGATCGTCTTGGCCACCGACCACGAGGTTTCAGTCTCGGTCTCCTTGTATTCGATCGCCTCGATCAGATCCCAGGGATTGGCGAGGGCGGGTGAGGCGGTGACAAGAAGGGCAAGCAGGGGCAGGGTGCGCATAAGACCTCCGACTGGATGGTTGCGGCAAGGTAGAGCGCAGTGGTCCGTAGCGCCAGTGCAACGACGCGAACCGGCGCGTTTCTGCCCGGTGACCTTTGGGTGTCGGACAAGGGCGGCTGTCACTTTCGCGATGGGACCCGGGAGGGGGTGGGTGTCTGGAGTGGAGAGGGGTGGGCGGTTGCCTTTCCTTCGGAAAGACACCTTGCCCCCTGTCACTTTCGCGATGGGACGCGGGAGAGGGTGGCGTCCAGAGTGGAGGGGTGTGGGCGGTTGCCTTTCCTTCGGAAAGACACCTTGCCCACCGTAACTTTCGCGATGGGACGCGAAAGTTACACCATCATTTCCTTGGTCGCGGACAGGGTCACATCCGGGTAGTCGCGTTCGATCCGGTCGATGTCCCATTGCAGTCGCGTCAGATAGACCACGTCGCCGTCGTGGTCGTAGCTGATGTGCTGCTTGTTGGCGTTGATGAACTTTTCCACCGCGTCCTTGGCCCCATGCACCCAGCGGGCAGAGGTGAACTGCGACACGTCAAAACGCACCGGCAGGCCGTATTCCAGCTCGATCCGGCTGCCCAGCACCTCGAACTGCAAGGCCCCCACGACGCCGACGATAAAGCCGGAGCCGATCATCGGTTTGAACACCTTGGCGGCACCCTCTTCGGCGAATTGCATCAGCGCCTTTTCAAGGTGCTTGGCCTTCATCGGGTCGCCCGCGCGCACCGTTTGCAACAGTTCCGGCGCAAAGGACGGGATGCCCGCGACCTTGAGCATCTCACCCTCTGTCAGCGTGTCGCCGATGCGCAACTGTCCGTGGTTGGGAATGCCGATGATGTCGCCCGCCCAGGCTTCTTCGGCCAGTTCGCGGTCCGAGGCAAGGAACAGCACTGGGTTGGAGATCGCCATGGGTTTCTTGGTCCGCACATGGGTCAGCTTCATCCCGCGGGTGAAATGTCCCGAGGCCATGCGGACAAAGGCGACGCGGTCGCGGTGCTTGGGGTCCATGTTGGCCTGCACCTTGAACACGAAACCGGCGACCTTTGTTTCCTCTGGCGCAATCGCGCGCGGGCTGGCCTTTTGCACCTGCGGTTCGGGGCCGTAGGTGCCAATGCCGTCCATCAGTTCCTTGACGCCGAAAGAGTTGATCGCAGAGCCGAACCAGATCGGCGTCATGTGCCCCTCCAGCACGGATTGCGGGTTGAGCGTTGGCAGCAGTTCGCGCGCCATCTCGACCTCTTCGCGCAACTGTTCCAGCAGGGCGGGGGGAATGTGATCCGCCATTCGGGGATCGTCCAGCCCCTCCAGCGTGATGGTTTCGGCCACCTTGTTGCGGTCGGCACGGTCCATCAGTTCCAGCCGGTCGTTGAGCATGTCGTAACAGCCCAGAAAATCGCGGCCCATGCCGATGGGCCAGGACGCGGGCGTCACGTCGATGGCCAGGTTTTCCTGGATCTCGTCAATGATGTCGAAGGTGTCGCGCGCCTCGCGGTCCATCTTGTTGCAAAATGTCAGGATCGGCAGGTCGCGCAGGCGGCACACCTCGAACAGCTTGCGGGTCTGGCTTTCCACGCCTTTCGCGCCGTCGATCACCATCACGGCGGCGTCCACGGCGGTCAGCGTCCGGTAGGTGTCTTCGGAGAAATCCGAGTGGCCGGGCGTGTCGACCAGATTGAACCGGAACTTTCCAAAATCGAACGACATGGCCGAGGCCGAGACAGAGATGCCCCGGTCCTTTTCCATCTGCATGAAATCCGACCGTGTGCGCCGCGCCTCTCCCTTGGCGCGCACCTGTCCAGCCATCTGAATGGCGCCGCCAAACAACAGGAATTTTTCGGTCAAGGTCGTCTTGCCGGCGTCCGGGTGCGAAATGATCGCAAAGGTCCGGCGGCGGGCGATCTCGGGTGGCAGGGGGGGGCGGTTGTCCAACATAAGCGCGAATTACAGCGGATCGGGGCGATGCACAATCCATGCAGGCCCGGTGCGGATGTCATGGATGGGGTGTGTGGTCGGAAGGGGCGGGAAAAGGGGAGTTTATGGACCAAGAAGAAGCGCAAGGCGCGCGTTTCCAGTCGATGGCGTGTACAGGCGGCAGCACGGATTTGCTCCGCCGGTCTGTTGCGGGTCGCTATAGCTGTCCGTGTCGCGGTGCTGTGGGTCAGGGTGGTGTTTCTCCGCCGAATTGGGCGGTATGGCAGGCCTGACTTGGCCAATTGACCGCCCGGGGGTATTCTGCCCTTACCATTTCAAGAGGAGGTCTTTTAATGTCCGACAGTTCACGCATCACTTCGAGGTTGAACCGTGCGCTTTGCGTCTTTGTTTCGGTGCCTCTCAGCGCGCTGCCCGCCGTGGCGCAGGACAAACTGCCCGACCGTATACCCGGCCGAACGCAGGGGCGCATGCAGATCCGCATAGATCGCAGCGACAAGATCCGCGTGCCGGGCCGGGTTGGCGACCGCAAGGGTCTGATCACCGGGGCGCGCATTGACGGTGGCCAGATCAGGACGCCCAGCGGCATCCGCATCAACCGGACCCGGTCGCGCGACTGAACTCGGCGGGCGCGTGTCGCGCAGCGGGCAGGGGGCGGCACGCAGGCTGGTGCCGGATTACGCGGTGCCGGATGCGCTATGCGTGCCGTTCTGGGGCTTTGACGTGCGCGATACGCTGGAGAGCGTTGCGCGCGCGGCGGCCCGCCATTGCGGCGTGATCCTGATCACGCCTGACCCGGCGGGCGCGCGGGCCTTTGTAGACACCACTTGCCATCCCGGACATTTCGGCATTGTCGCGGGGGCCTTTGACAGCCCCTGGCTGCGTGACCATGCGCCCATTTCGGTGGCGCAGGGGGACCGGATGCACCTTGTCCGGCCCACCCGCCCCGAGGGGACGCGCAAGCACGATCTGGCGCTTTTCGAGACGATCCTGCCCGGTGCCAAGGATGTGACCGACCATCATGTCGCTGGCGGCAACCTTGTCGGTGGGCCGGGCGGTCTGGGGTTTTCCACCACCGATGTGCTGCTGGAAAACGCCCTGACCGAAGCCGCGCCGCTGATGGAAACCGGGCGGCAACTGGGACTGGACCACTGGCAATTCCTGACGCCGTTTCCCGATGATATCAGCGCCCATGCGGATTGCATGCTGCGCTTTCTGGGGCCGCGTCTTTGTGCCATCTGCAAACGGGACGATACGCCCGAGGCGCGGGAGGTCAGCACGGAGATGCGCGCCCGCCTGACCGAGCTTTGCCCCGAAATCGACATCCTGCCCTTGCCCTGCGCGGCGGCGGATGTCTTCAACAGCCCGATGAACTGGATTCAGCTGGGCCGCTGCCTTTTGCTGCCGGTTTTCGATCAACCCGACCCGCTGGCCGCCGCGCGCGAACAGGCCCTGCGCGAGGCGGGATTCAATCCGGTGCCGATTCCGGCGATGACAGAGGGACTGGGTGGTGCGCTGCATTGTCTGACCGCAACGATTTTTGCCGCGCCTGCCTGAGACGGGCCCCCAATCTTGCCAGACTCACAAAATCATGAGAGAGTGAACGTACCGTGAACATATTGGGCTGTTTTGGGGGCTGTCATGACATTTATCGAAGTCACATTGAAAGAAATCGCCGACGCACTTGTCGCCGGGTGCCGCGAAGGGCACGAGCTGGAAATCCTTGACAAGCTGTATGCCGCCGACGCCGTCTCGGTCGAGGCGATGGCCATGCCGGGGATGGACAGTCCCGAAACCCACGGCATCGACGGGATCAAAGGCAAACACGCCTGGTGGTCGTCCAATTTCGAGGTGCTTGAGAGTACGGTCAGCGGACCGTTCCTGCATGGCGACAGCAGCTTTGCCGTGATCTTCGAGATGAAGGCCAAGCATCGCGAAAGCGGCGAGGTCAGCGATATGCACGAGGTTGCCATCTACACGGTCGGTGGCGGCAAAATTGTGCGTGAGGCGTTTTATTACAACATGTGATCCGGCCTGTCGGGTCTGGCTGGACGGCGTGGTCTGTTCAGCCGCCCGAGCTTTTGCGCAGGACGTCTGCCGCGTCGGGGCGCGCCAGCAGGTGCTCCTCGACCTCCAGCGCGCGGGGATCGCTGCGGCGGTGGCCGGGCAGCAGATCGGACAGTTCCAGATCTTTGGGCAGGGCAGCGCGGGTGCGGGTATCGACCAGCATGGATTCGGCGGCAATGCCCTCGGCGTAGATGATCTGGTGGGTGTCGAACAGCATCTGGTAGTAGTCCACGAACCCCCCCTTGCGCCGGGCCACGGTGTCGCCGTTCACCAGATGGCGCGCGCGCACCAGCAATTCAGACCGGCCCGCGCCCAGATGGTCGCGGCGCTGGTAGATGAACAGCCGGTGATCGGGGGAGACCAGCAGGTCACGGGTGTTGTTCAACACGCCCTCACGGATGCAGATGGGCGCAAAAGCCCCGACTGCGCGCACCGTTTGATGGCCCAGCCAGCGGATCGGCTGGGGGCCGTCGTCGCGGGTCAGGATGCGGTCGCCGACGGACAGTTCCTCGACCGCACGCTGCGCGCCATCGGCCAGCGTTATCATCGTCCCGGCGGTAAAGGACACACAGGCGACCTGCGCGTATCGGGGCAATGCAGCCTCGACATCCACGCCGACCAGAACGTAATCCGCGCGGGACGTCATCGGGGCCAGCGGCAGCAGATACACCTCTGCCGCGTTGCCATCGGCGTCAACCTCGACCAGCACCAGTGCCTCTGTCGTCTGGCCGTCGCCGGACATGAAGGTCAGGCAGCAATCCAGATGCAGATCGGACCCGGCCGCGCCCAACACGCTGCCCTGTGCGACGCGGAACGGCGGCGTGGCCCCGGTGACCACGCCCAGCGGTTTCAACACGGCCAGCGGCGACAGGCGGTAGACATCGTCATGGACAAGTTCATCCGCGAATCCAATGGCATCGCCCATGTTGGCCCCGTTCACCACCCGCAGCATGTCAGCGCGATAGACTTGCAGGCTTTGCGTGGCGCGGGCGGTGTCTGACTGGGGCATGAAGCTTTCGCAATCGGGATGGGTGTCTGGATAGCCAGAGTTGGCCATTGTATGCCAGCATAATGTGACTTCAAATAGTCGTATCTCCGACGTTTTGTCGGCATTGGGTTAACAATACCAAAAGGGAGCAGAACATGGATCTGGGTATTCGCGGCAAGCGGGCGCTGGTCTGCGCGTCAAGCAAGGGATTGGGGCGCGGCTGCGCCGAGGCGCTGGCAGAGGCGGGCGTGGACCTCGTCATGAACGCGCGCGGCAGGGACGCACTGGAAGAAACCGCGCAGGAGTTGCGCGACCGCTTCGGTGTCTCGATCACGACGGTGGCGGCGGACATCGTGTCCGAGGAGGGCCGCGCCAAGGTGCTGGAACAGGCGGGCGACGTCGACATCCTTGTGAACAACGCGGGCGGCCCGCCTCCGGGGATGTGGTTCGACTGGGGGCGTGAGGATTTTATCAAGGCGCTGGACGCCAACATGCTGACGCCGATTGCGCTGATGACGACCCTGATGCCGCTGATGATCGACAAGGGATGGGGCCGGGTGGTCAACATTACTTCCGTATCGGTCAAGGCCCCGGTGGGTGTGCTGGGCCTGTCAAACTCGGCCCGCACCGGACTGACCGGCTATGTGGCGGGCACCTCGCGGCAGGTCGCGCCCAAGGGTGTGATCGTCAATAACCTGCTGCCGGGCATCCATGCCACAGACCGCGCCAATGCGCTGGACGGCGCGGTGGTCAAGGCCAAGGGCATCACTCTGGACGAGGCCCGCGCCGAGCGGTTCAGCACCATCCCCGCCGGACGCTATGGCACCCGTGAGGAGTTTGGCAAGATGTGTGCGTTCCTGTGCTCGCAGCACGCGGGATTCATCGTGGGCCAGAACATCCTGCTGGATGGCGGCGCCAGCAATATGACGATGTAGGCAGATGGCGCGCGGTCCGGACGGGCAGGGCGGCGGTGCGGGGTTTTCCCTTGCCGACCAGCTATTCAATGCCGACACCCTGCGCGATCTTGCGCAGGATTACGCAGTGCTGCCCGGGTTCGATACCGCGCGCTTTCACGCCGACGCCTTGGCCGGGCTGGAGGGGCGCGGGTTGCTCCAGAGGCTCGACTGGATCGCGACCTGTGTTGAGGCGCAATTGCCAAGCGCGTTCCCGGCGATGGCGGAGGTGCTGGAGGCGGCTTTGCCCGATCCGCTGGACCCCTCGTTGAAAGACGATGATTTCGGGCGGTTCATCCATGCGGTGCCGGGCATTCTGGCGGTGCGACACGGGCTGGAGGATCACCGGGACCGGGCGCTGGACCTCATTTATGAGGCCACGAAACGGTTCTCGATGGAGTTCTACATCCGCCCCTTCCTGAACCGCTGGCCGGGTCAGACGCTGGCGCGGTTGGACGATTGGGCGCGGGACGACAACTATCACGTTCGGCGCTTGGTGAGTGAGGGCACGCGCCCGCGCCTTCCTTGGGCGGCGAACATCACGCTGGACCCGGCGGTGCCGCTGCGCTTTCTGGATGTGCTGCACAGTGACCCGACGCGCTATGTCACACGGTCGGTGGCCAATCACATGAATGACCTGTCCAAGGTAATGCCGGACAGGGTCGTGGGCCGGTTGCGCGATTGGCAGGGGCAGGGCCGGCAGGACGGACGAGAGATGGACTGGTTGACGCGCCACGCGCTGCGCACGGCGGTCAAACGGGGGGAGCCGGGGGCGCTGGACCTGCTGGGCTATCGCCCCGGCCATGTCACCGCGCGGATAGTGGCGATGCCCACGACGGTGCGGATTGGCGAGGCGTTGGAGTTTGTCGTGGCGTTGGAAGCGGATGACGCTTTGCCGGTGCTGGTGGATTATCGGCTACGGTTTTTCCGGCCCAAGGGCCCAGCGGAAAAGGTGTTCAAGCTGAAGACTGGCAAGGTGGTTCCGGGCACGCCCCTGCGGTTGACCAAACGCCATGTCCTGAAGGGAAACGCCACCACCTATACGCTACACCCGGGGCAGCATGGCGTGATCGTTCAGGTCAACGGGCAGGACGTGGCAGAGGCCGCGTTCGATCTGTTGCCAGCGCAGGCGTGACCGCTCACGCCTGCTCCCAGCGCGCCTCCAACGCCTCCAGCGCCTTTATCCGTTCCGCCGTCTTGGGGTGAGACATCAACCATGCGGGCACAGCGCCAGAGCGGCTTTGGGTCAGCTCTTCCAGCTTGCCGAACAGCGTCTTTTGCGGGCCGACGCCGACGCCCGCCTTGACCAGCAGGGCCGCTGCGTAGGCATCGGCCTCATACTCATCCGACCGCGACAGCCGTGCTGCCAGCAGTGAGGCCAACCCGTTGGCGATCATGACGCCGACGCCGGGCAAAAAGCGGCTGAGCACCATGGCCAGCGCGGTGCGCAGCGCGTTCTGGCCTGAAAAGTCGATCATCCGCCGCCGGGAATGCCCCAGCGCCACATGGCCCAGTTCATGCGCGATCACGCTGGCCATTTCCTCTGCCGAGACCTCACCCTGCTGATACTTGCGGTAAAACCCGCGTGTGATGAAGATGCGTCCGTCTGGCGCGGCCAGCCCGTTGATCGGGTCGATTTCGTAGATGTTCACCCGGATGCGCGGTAGATCCAGCGCGGCGGCCATGCGGTCTGTCAGCCGCTTGAGACGGGGATCAGCCAGTTCGGTGGACTTGACGTCCAGTTCTTTCGCTGTCCGCCATGCGGAGAAGCGGTAGTAGACGAGGCCGTAGAGAAGGGCGAGCAGGATCGGGGTGAGTTTGAACATGATTGGAATATGGGGCGCGGGGGGCGTCTAGGAAAGGGGAAGAAAACTCTGGCTCACCAAAGCAAAGCATCGGAGCCGCTCTCATCTGATCCCTGCGTGACAGGGCCGCGCCGCGGCGCCAAGCGGAATGGACCGTCTCCCCGGTAAACCGGGGCCCCTCGGCAATTCCGCTTGTCCCCACGTCCCGTCCCCGTCCCATTGGTCTCAGACGACGGCGGCTCCGAAGCAAAGCTGTTGCGGCGGTCAGGCGAAGTGCCCGGCCAGCGCGTCTTTGCTCAAGGTCTTGAGGTCTTCGAGCGGGGCCTCGGACCGGCCAAAGCGCACGCTTTCGCCCGTGAAACGACCGACCGAGGTGAGATGCACGCCCGCCTGTCCGGCGGCGATCATCAGCGCCTCGGCGGAGTCAAAGTTGCAGGCGATCAGGTAGCGGCCCTGATCCTCACCGAACAGGGTGGCGGAGTCGTCGCTGTCGATCTGTACGCCGACGTCAGAGGCGGCGGCCATCTCAAAGGCCGCCAGCGCCAGCCCGCCATCGGACAGGTCGGTGCAGCAGCGGATCCAGTCGCGGTTGGCGCGAATGAACTCTCCTGCTGCTTTCTCGGCGGGCAGGTCAACATGGGGCGCGTCGCCGTCCTCGCGGTTGAACACTTCGTACAGCAGGGCGGATTGGCCCAGATGGCCCGCTGTTTGACCGACCAGCAGCGCCACATGACCGTCGCGGGCATAGCCCAGGATCGGCTCCTCATCCGCCGCGATCAGGCCGACGGCGCCGATGGTTGGTGTCGGCAGGATGCCCTGACCGTCGGTTTCATTGTACAGCGACACGTTGCCTGACACGATCGGCATGTCCAGCGCGATGCAGGCCTGTCCGATGCCATCCAGCGCGCCCACGAACTGGCCCATGATCTCTGGCTTTTCGGGATTGCCAAAGTTCAGGTTGTCGGTGGTGGCCAAGGGCCGCGCGCCCACGGCGCAGAGGTTGCGATAGGCCTCGGCCACAGCCTGTTTGCCGCCCTCGACCGGGTTGGCGCGCACATAGCGGGGGGTCACGTCGCTGGTAAAGGCCATCTTTTTGTCGGTGCCATGCACGCGGATCACACCGGCGCCAAAGCCGGGCACGCGCATCGTGTCGGCCATGACCTGGCTGTCGTATTGGTCGTAAACCCAGGCGCGCGAGCAGTAGTTAGGGCTTTGCACCAACGCGCGCAGTGCGTCGATGGGATCAATCTGCGGCACATCCTCCAGCGGGACCGCCTCTGCTGTCGGCTCCCACGGGCGGTCATATTCGGGGGCAGAGGAGGCCAGCGTGGACAGCGGCAGATCGGCCACGCAGGTGCCGTTGTGCATGATGAGAAAGCGGTCTTCGGCGATGGTCTCACCAACGATGGCGAAATCGAGATCCCATTTGTCAAACACCGCCTTGGCCTCGGCCTCTTTGGCGGGGTCCAGCACCATGAGCATGCGTTCCTGGGATTCGGACAGCATCATCTCGTAGGCGGTCATGTTGGTTTCGCGCTGAGGTACGTTTTCAAGGTCCAGCCGAATGCCAAGGCCGCCTTTGTCGCCCATTTCCACAGCCGAGCAGGTCAGGCCCGCGGCCCCCATGTCCTGAATGGAAATCACCGCGCCGGTCTGCATCAGTTCCAGCGTCGCCTCCATCAGGCGCTTTTCGGTGAAGGGATCGCCCACCTGAACGGTTGGGCGCTTTTCCTCGATGCTGTCATCGAACTCGGCGCTGGCCATGGTCGCGCCGCCGACGCCGTCGCGGCCTGTCTTGGCCCCCAGATAAACGACCGGGCGGCCAACGCCGCTGGCGGCAGAGTAAAAAATCTTGTCCGTGTCCGCCAGACCGGCGGCAAAGGCGTTCACAAGGCAGTTGCCGTTATAGGCGGGGTGAAACCGCACCTCGCCGCCGACGGTGGGCACGCCAAAGGCGTTGCCGTAGCCGCCGACACCCTCAACCACGCCATGTACCAGTTGACGCGTCTTGGGGTGATCCTTTTCGCCGAACGACAATGAGTTCATTGCCGCGATGGGCCGCGCGCCCATGGTGAACACGTCGCGCAGGATGCCGCCGACGCCGGTGGCCGCGCCCTGATAGGGTTCGATGTAGGACGGGTGGTTGTGACTTTCCATCTTGAAGACCACGGCTTGACCGTCGCCAATATCCACGACGCCCGCGTTTTCGCCGGGGCCGCAGATGACCTGCGGGCCACTAGTGGGCAATTTGCGCAGATGCAGCTTTGACGACTTGTAGGAACAGTGTTCGTTCCACATGGCCGAAAAGATGCCAAGTTCCGTGAAGCTGGGCTCACGGTTCAGGATGCGGAGGATCTGCGCGTATTCGTCAGGATTGATCCCGTGCGCCTTGATCAGTTCCTCTGTGATGGCCGGTTCCTGCATCCTCAATCCCCCGTCTGCTCTGTCGAGGGGTCTTTACGCCAAGGGCCGGTACAGGAAAAGGGGGCGGATTGCGCCGCCGGGGTTGATGTGGCGGTCCATCGCACGCGGTCCGGTCGGCTATGTTGCCTAGATGTCATGCCGCAAGTGCACAATAATTCATCGCAGACTATCGGATTTGGGCATGTATCAGCGGTCAGGATTCAGCGTCACGTCGTTTGTTCGGCGCACAGTTCGCGTCATGAGTGTGGCCGTGGCACCTTGTTGGGCGACGCGCCCGGTGCGTGCGCAGGAAGAAAAATCCATTGGATTTAGGAATTGCCGGGCCGGACACGCGGATCGCCGATCTGGGTGTGGTGAGGATCGTTGCGCGGATCGGGTATATCGAGGCGATTCAGCTGAAAATGCCACAGGATGTAGTGGCTGCATAAGGCCGTCACGAATGGCCAAAAAAAAGGCCGAGCTCAAAGCTCGGCCGAAGTCCAACAGGGAGGTATGAAAGATGATCCGCAAATACGCGTTTCATCATCCATGTGCTGAATATGTCAGCATTCCCGACTCGATCAAGCCATTTCACGCCGCAAGTGCAGCATTCCCGATATGCGTGATGTGCATACCACAGTTCGGTCTGACAGGCTTGGGGGAGGGCTCAGTCGTCTCCCATGGCGCGGATCTGCCGCCGGTGCGCCATGATTTCCTCTTGAACGAAGTCTCTGAACGCCGTTACACGCTTGGATTGTCTGAGTTCTTCGGGATAGGCAAGGAAAACCGGAACCTCGACCGATTCCACGTCGGGCAGGACACGTTTGACGTGCGGAAAGTCCTCGATGATATAATCAGGCAGGACACCGATCCCCAGATTTGAGATCACCGCCTGCAACACTCCGAAATAGTTGTTCACGGTCAGCGTGGCCGGCAACTCATAGCTCAGCAGGTGCTGAACCAGCGCCATGCCCGCAGAGACCTGTGCCGAATTGGGATTCTGACAAATCAGCCTGTGGCCGCGCATGTCTTCCAACTTCTGCGGCACGCCATTGGCATTCAGGTAGTCAGGCGAGGCGTAGAGCCGCATTCGAATGCTCATCAACTTCTTGCGGATCAGGTCTGCCTGGCTGGGTTCCTTCATGCGGATCGCCACGTCGGCCTCACGCATGGGCAGGTCCAGCACCCGTTCCTCCAGCATCAGGTCGATGTTCAACTCCGGGAACTTAGCATAGAGTTTTGACAGGCGCGGGGCCAGCCAGAGCGCGCCAAACCCGTGCGTGGTGGTCACCCGAAGCTCACCAAACACCTCTTCCTCACTGTCGCGGATGCGCGCGGTCGCGGCGTCGATCCGCTTGATCATCGAGGTGGTCGCGTCGAACAGCAGTTCGCCCTGTTCTGTCAGAATCAGGCCGCGTGCATGACGGTGGAAAAGCGTGGTATTGAGGGATTCCTCAAGCGCACGAATCTGCCGCGACACTGCCGACTGCGACAGGTGTAGCGAGTCGCCGGCGTGCGTCAGGCTGCCTGCATCGGCAACCGCGTGAAATATTCTTAGCTTGTCCCAGTCCATGGTGCCTTGGTCGTTTCCTTGAGAACTCAGTATACGACAATATCTTTTTGTTAAGGGTCATATGGGGCGGATGTGTCAATTCTGCAAAGATTTGTCTGTTCAGGTCAGCAATAGTGACCTATATTTGCACGCAACTGCATCTAACTTAGCGTTGGGAGGCGCGCCATGAGCCAGCATCAGATTTCCCTGAGCGACCGTTTCGATCTGGAAAAGCCGACGGTGCTCCTGAACGGCACTCAGGCTTTGGTCCGTCTTATGCTGTCGCAAAAGGCGCGGGACCGGGCCGCAGGGGTGAACACGGCGGGCTATGTCACCGGCTATCGCGGGTCACCGCTGGGCGCGGTCGATCTGCAGATGCGCCGCGCGGAAAAGCTGTTGCGCGGGTCTGACGTCACCTTTCAGGAGGGTCTGAACGAGGATCTGGCCGCCACCGCGATCTGGGGCAGCCAGCAGGCCGAACTGCGCGGTGAGGGCAAATTCGACGGGGTCTTTGGGCTTTGGTACGGCAAGGGGCCGGGGATTGACCGGTCCGGCGACGCGATGCGCCACGCCAACATGGCCGGCACCTCAAAACACGGCGGCGTGCTGATGGCGATGGGGGATGACCACACTGGCGAATCCTCGACCGTGCTGCACCAGTCCGAATGGGCGCTCGTCGATGCCTACATGCCGGTTGTTTCTCCGGCTGGTGTGCAGGAGATCCTGGACTACGGCATCTACGGCTATGCGTTGTCGCGGTTTTCCGGCCTTTGGGTTGGTCTGAAAACCATGAAGGACACGATCGAGGCGACGGCTGTTGTGGATGGCCGACCCGACCGTGTGCAACTGGTGACACCCGATTTCGACATGCCCGAGGGCGGGCTGAACATCCGGCTGGGCGATACGCCCCACGCGCAAGAGACGCGGATGATCGACTACAAACGCTTTGCGGCGGAGGCATTCAGCCACGCCAACAAGATGGACAAGCGCATGTGGGGCAAACCCGGCGCCAAGATCGGCTTTGTCGCGGCGGGCAAGAACTGGCTCGACCTGCAACATGCGCTGGCGCTGTTGGGCGTCGATGAGGCCGAGGCAGAGCGTCTGGGCCTCACCACCTACAAGATCGGCCAGACCTTTCCGCTGGACATGCGCGGCTTTCACGACTGGGCCGACGGTCTGGATCTGATCGTCATCGTCGAGGAAAAGCGCAAGCTGATCGAGATTCAGGTCAAGGAGGCGCTTTTCGAAGACAACCATCGCCGCGTCTACGGCTGGTACAAAGGCGGGGCAGGTGGTCTGCATCGCGAGGAACTGTTCCCGACACGCGGCGCGCTGGAGCCCACATGGATCGCGCAAAAGCTGGGCGATATCCTGATCGAGGAAGGGCGCGGCACCGACCGCATCAAGGCCGGGCTGACCCAAATCGCCGAGGCCGCCCGCGCCGACAACCTGCCGGAAATCGCGGCCCGCCTGCCGTATTTCTGCGCCGGGTGCCCGCATAACTCCTCCACCAAGGTGCCAGAGGGCAGCCGCGCCTACGCGGGCATCGGCTGTCACTACATGGTGCAGTGGATGGACCGGGAGACCACTGGCTTTACCCACATGGGGGCCGAGGGCGCGAACTGGATCGGCGAGGCGCCGTTTTCCAAGCGCGACCATGTGTTCCAGAACCTTGGCGACGGCACCTACAATCACTCGGGTGTGCAGGCGATCCGTGCCGCGCTGGCCGCGGGCACCAACATCACCTACAAGATCCTGTTCAACGATGCGGTGGCCATGACCGGCGGTCAACCGAACGAGGGCGGTCTGACCCCGCAGCGCATCGCCGCCGAGGTCAAGGCCATGGGCGTCGAGGCGCTGGCCGTGGTCTATGACGAAAAGGAAGACGTCAACCTGGCCGCCTTGCCCTCCGGTGTTGAGACCTTTGAACGTGCTGAACTGGACGCGGTGCAGAAACGCATGTCCAAGGTCGAGGGCGTGTCCGCCATCATCTACGTCCAGACCTGTGCGGCTGAAAAGCGCCGCCGCCGCAAGCGGGGCACGTTCCCCGACCCGGATCAGCGCGTGTTCATCAACACCGACGTCTGCGAGGGCTGCGGTGACTGCGGGGTGCAGTCGAACTGCGTCGCCATTGTCCCCGAAGAGACCGAACTGGGGCGCAAGCGCGCCATCGACCAATCCGCCTGCAACAAGGATTTCTCTTGCCTCAAGGGGTTCTGCCCGTCGTTCGTGACGTTGAAAGGCGCGCAGGTCAAAAAGGCGCCGACGGCCTCGCTTGAATTGCCGGACCTGCCCGCGCCGCAACTGCCCACGATTAACGGCACGCATAACATTGTCATCACAGGCGTCGGTGGCACCGGCGTCGTGACCATTGGCGCGGTGCTGGCGCAGGCGGCGCAGATCGACGGCAAGGGTGCTGGCATGATGGAAATGGCGGGCCTTGCGCAAAAAGGCGGCGCCGTTCACATCCACCTGCGCGTTGCCGAGCAGCCCGAGGATATCTCTGCCGTCCGCGTTGCGACAGGTGAGGCGCACGCGCTGATCGGCGGCGATCTGGTGGTCTCTGCCGGGTCCAAGACGCTGGGCCTGACCAGCACGGGCCGCACCGGCGGGGTGGTCAACAGCCACGAGATCATCACCGGCGACTTTACCCGCAACACCGAATTTACCTTGCCGACCGACCAGTTGCGCCTCGCGCTGGAGGCGCGGTTGCAGGACCGGGTGGCGTTCTTTGACGCCTCGGATCTGGCGCGGGTGACGCTGGGCGACTCGATCTTTTCCAACATGATGATCCTGGGCGCGGCCTGGCAGCAGGGTCTGATCCCGCTGTCCCATGAGGCGATCATGCAGGCCGTCGACCTGAACGGCGCGGCGGTGGACCGCAACAAACGCGCGTTCGAGATCGGCCGCTGGGCTGTGACACACCCGGCAGACGCGCAGGCGTTGCTGACGCCCGGGGTCGTGTCCTTGCCGAAAACTCTGGACGAGCGGATTGCCTTCCGCGCCGATCACCTGATTGCCTATCAGGGCAAGGGGCTGGCCAAACGCTATCGCAAGATGGTGGACGGGATCACGGACGCAGGGCTGAAAGAGGCGGTTGCCAAAAGCTATCACAAGCTGTTGGCCTACAAGGACGAATATGAGGTCGCCCGCTTGCTGCTGGACACTCGCGACAAGGCGGCAAAGACCTTTGACGGCGATTTCGAGATGTCGTTTCACCTTGCCCCCCCGATCCTGTCAAAGACCGGCAGCGATGGCCGCCCGGTGAAGAAACGCTTTGGTGAAGGCATGTTGCGCTGGTTCCGTCTGCTGGCCCGGATGAAGCGGCTGCGCGGCACGCCGTTCGACCCGTTTGGCCGGACAGAGGAACGCCGCATGGAGCGCGCGTTGATCGCCCAGTATGAGGCCGACATGGCCGAATGGCTGCCCAAGGCACGGCCTGAGACGATGGAGGCGCTGCAAGCACTGGCCGAACTGCCGCTGCAAATTCGCGGCTTCGGGCCGGTCAAGGCCGCCAATGAGACCAAGGCCGCCAAACGGCGCGAAGAGTTGCTGTCTGTCCTGCGTCAGGGCGGCGCGCCGCTGAAGGAGGCCGCCGAATAGGGGGCGCAGCGGTCCCGGTCACGAAAGCTTCATGATGGTGTCACAAAATCTGGTCAGACCGGGCGAACCGCAGTAAAATGCCCGAAAGTTCCAGAAAGGATTCAATCCAGATGCCCAATCGGCGTCATATTGCCCGTGACATCTCGTACAGTTATTCGGCCAGCACACGCGGCGGCCGCGCCATGATCAGGCTGATGGAAAACGCCACTGGGCGTTTCGGCCTGATCAAGCGTGCCAAAGGCTATGAAGATGAAGTCGCCAGGGGCCGCGATTTCTGGGAAGTGATCGTTGAGCGCTACGGTCTGGGTCTGGATGTGATCGGCGGATCGCTGGACAACATCCCCAAGGACGGCCCGCTGATCGTGATCGCCAACCACCCTTATGGCATCCTTGACGGGTTGATCATGGGGCACATCCTGTCGGTCGTCCGGGGCGATTTCCGCATTCTGGCCAACAGCGTGTTCCGCAAGGCCGAAGAGCTGAACAAGATCATCCTGCCAGTCAATTTCGATGAGTCGAAAGAGGCGATGCAGCAGAACATTGCCACCCGCAAAGAGGCGATGAGCTATCTGGGGGAGGGCGGGTGCATCGGCATCTTCCCCGGCGGCACTGTCGCCACGGCGGAACGCCCCTTTGGCAAACCGATGGATCCGGGCTGGCGGACGTTTACCGCCCGGCTGATTGCCAAATCCAATGCGACAGTGGTTCCTATCTACTTTGACGGGCACACCTCGCGGCTGTTCCAATTGGCCAGCCATCTGCACACCACCCTGCGTATGGGGCTGCTGATCAAGGAATTTCGCAAACGCGTGGACACACCAGTCCGGGTCAGCATCGGTGCGCCCATCCCGCGCGCGGACATCGACGCGCGCGCAAAAGACGCGCGGGCGATGATGGATTTCCTGCGCAAAGCGACGTATGAGCTGTCTCCGACTCCCCTGACGTCATACGACTACGGGTTCGAGTTCGAAGAGAGGCACAGGGACAAGCTGAAGGCGCGCCACTGACAGACGCGCCGCAGGGTTTGAGTAGGGCGCAGATGGCAGTGGGTATCTTTGACAGCGGGCTTGGCGGGCTGACGGTTCTTGACGCGGTGTCAAAGCGTCTGCCGGACGTGCCGTTTGTCTATTACGGCGACAACAAGCACGCGCCTTACGGGGTGCGCGATGCGGATGACGTCTACAACCTGACCTGCGCCGCCACCGAACGGTTGTGGGATGCGGGCTGTGATCTGGTGATCCTTGCCTGCAACACCGCCAGCGCCGCCGCGCTGCGCCGGATGCAGGAAAGCTGGATCCCATCGGACAAGCGCGTGCTGGGCGTGTTTGTGCCATTGATTGAGGCGCTGACAGAACGCCAGTGGGGCGACAACAGCCCTCCGCGTGAGGTGGCTGTGAAACATGTGGCGTTGTTTGCCACGCCTGCCACGGTGCGCAGCCGCGCATTTCAACGCGAGCTGGCCTTTCGCGCCATTGGCGTCGATGTCGAGGCGCAGGCTTGCGGCGGGTTGGTGGATGCCATCGAAGAGGGCGACATGATCCTGGCCGAGGCGCTGGTGCGCAGCCATGTGGACGCGCTGAAACGCAAGATGCCAGAGCCAGAGGCCGCCATCCTTGGCTGTACCCATTACCCGCTGATGCAAGAGATCTTTCAGGATGCGCTGGGGGCCGGTGTCACGGTCTATTCGCAGGCAAATCTGGTGGCCGACGCGCTGGCGGACTACCTTGTGCGGCATCCCGGTATGTTGGGCAGTGGCGGCGAAAGCGGGTTCCTGACCACCGGAAATCCGTTGAAGGTATCACAACATGCGACGCAGTTTCTGCGCCACAAGATCAGCTTTGACGCGGCCTGAGCCGGGACGGCCCGGATTGATTTTTGCGGTCGTTTGGCCTATATCCAAAGACGAGGGAGATCAGACCATGTCTATGAACGGACCACTTCCCCCGATCGTCTGACCCGATGTCCGCCTAGGCATTGGGCCAGATGTCCTGCCGGGGCGGCAACGCACCCATGACCTTGCTGTAGATCGGCTGTGCCTCTGGTGCGGTTTCCATCGCCTGTGACAGGCGCTGATAGTCGGCCTGCACCTTTTCTCCCAAGGCCACCAGCGTATCCAACGCCTGTTTCTTGCGCTCTGAACTGAGGGCGGCAAATTCATCGCTCGCCAGATGCGCGTAATAGCCGTGGAACAGCTGCGAATTGTCAAAGAACCGGTCGCAGGCCACCATCAGCTCGATTTCCAGCCGCCGACGCACGCCGCGATAGTCGGCAAAGGTGGGGTCGGGGGCTTCTGGCGGCACAAAGGGGCGATAGTCCGAGGGGCCGGAAGCGATCTGGTCCTTCAGCGCGGTGATGCGGCGTGTGTCGATGATACCCGCCACGCTGCGGTCGTCGAAATCGGCGTGGATCAGGATGTCGACCAGAACCTCTTCGAGGTGTTCTTGCCGGTCGTCGCTGTCGCGCCGCCGCTGACGCCAGTCCGCCACGGTTTGCAGAACGATCTTGCTGAGCCAGCCCAGAACACCCACCAGAGAGGTGATCGCCAGCACCAGCAGCGCACCGGTGATACTGCGGGTGTCGCCCGCAAACAGCGATTGCAGCCAGGACACGCCGGTCAGTCCCGCGCTCCGGGGCGTTCGCCCACGTCTCCTGACCACCAGGCGCGCTTGATGCCTTGATAGACGGTAATCTTGTCGCCCGAACGAAAACCGTCCAGCTGCTCTTCCTTGTAGGCCAGGCTTTCGCCCGCCCGTCCGCTGGGTTCCTCCCATGTCAGGCGATAGCGGTAGCGGTTGTTGACGCGGTAGTTGGTGGCTTTGGTCCCGGTGACAGTTGCGGTTTCCCGCAGGCCATAGCGCCGCGCGCGCACCGCCGCGACGGCCCAACGCGCCGGGAACCACATCGCCACCAGCGCCGCGATGCCAAAGATCAGGGCGATCCACCGGGTCACGACCGAAGCGGTGCGGTTTTCGCCCCGGCTGACCTCGATCCTGTCGGGCTCACTTTCCAGATACCAGATGGGAATGCGCGTGTTGATGGCGGTCTTGTGGTAAATGCCAGAGCCGACAGAGCGGTCCAGCTCTACCGGCAGGTTCCGGTTCGTTTCGAATTGCAGCACAAAGTAATAGGTGATTTCGCGGTCGCCATCGCTGTCGGTGGTGACGGTCTGGTACTTGTCCAGCACAAGCGCCTCTGCCTCACGGCCTTCGGTGTCAAAGCGGTGGGCAAGGTTCAGGGACAGGACGCTGAACAGCGTCAAGAAGCCAAGAAACACGAGAAAGATCAGCGTTATCCAGCCGCCCATCCGCCAGAAGAGCCGCCAGAGGGGAACGGGTTTGTCGTCTGCCACCTTTGCCATGGCGGCATATTGGCGAGGACGGCCCCTGCGATCAAGCCAAAGCCCATCGGTATTCCTCATTGATCGAAAGAAACTGGCCCGCTATATCGAAAACCCAAAGGAGCCTGTTCATGATCGCGTATCCCGCCTTGCGCCTGCGACGATGATCCATCTGCCGCCCGTGACCGGCGGCCGCTCTTGCTGTTCCACCAAAATCCGCGCCCCCATTGACTTGGGCGCCATCCCCTTCAGGTGACCCCATGACCCATTCCATCGCCATCATCGGCGCCTCCGGCTATACCGGGGCCGAGTTGATCCGGCTGATTGCCACCCATCCCTCTTGCCAGATCACGGCGCTGGCCGCCAATTCCAAGGCAGGACTGAGCATGGCACAAGTCTTTCCGCATCTGCGCCACCTGGAACTGCCCGATCTGGTGACATGGGAACAGATCGACTTTTCGCAGATCGACCTGTGTTTTTGCGCGTTGCCGCACAAGACCAGCCAGGAGGTGATCTCGCAATTGCCGAAAACGGTGAAAATCGTCGATCTGTCGGCGGACTTCCGGCTGCGCGATCCGGCGGACTATGAAAAATGGTATGGTAACCCGCATGCGGCGGTGGAGACCCAGAAAGAGGCGGTCTATGGCCTGACCGAATTCTACCGCGACGACATCCGCGCCGCGAGACTGGTGGCCGGAACCGGCTGCAACGCGGCGACGGGGCAATACATCCTGCGCCCGCTGATCACCGCCGGAGTGATCGACCTGGACGAGATCATCCTTGATCTGCAATGCGGCGTCAGCGGGGCCGGTCGGTCGCTGAAGGAAAACCTGCTGCACGCGGAACTGAGCGAAGGCACCAACGCCTATGCAGTGGGCAGCACCCACCGCCATCTGGGGGAGTTCGATCAAGAGTTTTCGGCCCTTGCCGGGCGCCCGGTGCAGATCCAGTTCACCCCGCACCTTGGCCCGTTCAATCGCGGCATTCTGGCCACCGGCTATCTGCGCGGCGACCCGCAGGCCATTCACGCCACGCTAACGGCTGCCTATGCGGATGAGCCATTCATCCAGGTGTTGCCGTTTGGCGAGACGCCCTCGACCCACCATGTGCGCGGCTCCAATTTCTGCCACATCGGCGTGGCCGGGGACCGGCGGCCGGGGCGGGCGCTGGTGGTGGCGGCGCTGGACAACCTGACCAAGGGCAGTTCGGGTCAGGCCTTGCAGAATGCCAACCTGATGCTGGGTGAGGATGAAACTGCCGGTCTGATGCTGGCCCCCTGTTTCCCCTGATCCAGCGGCACGCGTACTGCGCGCACAGGTCGATTTGCGTTCAGGCCACGCAGGCCTTCAGGGGGCGGTGCCCCTGAAAACCCCACCGGGTGGCTGCGGTCCGGGGACATCCAAACCCCACCGGGGCGCGGCAAATTGTGCAACCCCCCTCCCCAAGAGGCGCAGCCGGGCCTATATTGTCGGAATAGTTTTTCGGCGCTCTGAAAGAGGTCCTCCATGGCCATGAAATCCCTCAAGAAACAACGCCGGATCCAGATCATTGCTCTGGCCGTCGCCGCATTGATCGTCTCTACCGGTTTGATCGGCTATGCGATGCGCGACGGGATCAATTTCTTTCGCTCCCCCAGTCAGGTCATGGAAGAGCCGCCCTCGCCGGCAGAGGTGTTCCGCATTGGCGGACTGGTCGAAGAGGGGACATTGATCCGGGGGGACGGTGAACAGATCCGGTTCAGCGTGACCGATGGCGGTGCGACGGTGCCGGTGGTCTATACCGGCGTGTTGCCAGACCTGTTCGAGGAAAACCAAGGTATGGTCGGCACCGGGCGCTATGTCGATGGCGTGTTCGAGGCGTCCGAGATCCTTGCCAAGCACGATGAAACCTACATGCCCAAAGAGGTTGTCGACGCGCTGAAGGCGCAGGGTGTCTATCAGGAACCCGACAGCTAGGCGCTAGACGCCGTCACCACGCGCCTCTGCAAGGTAAAGCACAACCCGCAATCCGCCGCCCGGGCCGTGTTCCAGTTTCAGCCCGCCTCCGGACTGGCGGGTGAATCCCGCCACGGCGGACAGGCCCAACCCGCGGCCCTCGTTCGGTGGTTTGGTCGAATAGAACGGCTCTGCCAGCAGGGAAAGCGCCTCATCGCTGACGCCCGGACCGTCATCCTCTATGATCAGTGCAACATAGGGCGGCAAGGTATCGGGCGGCGGATCCAGCTCACCTGCGGTGGCGCGTCGCTCTGCACGGATGCGGATCAGGCCCGACCCGGAGGTGGCCTCTTGCGCGTTCAGACCCAGTTGGATCACGCAGGCGCGCAAGGCATCGCTGTCCACCCGCACCACCAGCGGATCTGCGGACGGAACGACCTCTACCGTCATGTCGGGCTTCAGCACATCCGTCAGCGCCTCTCCAAAATCAAACAGGGCGCTGTCCATCGGCAGGTCCAGCGGCACCAGCCTTGTCCGTCCGCTGGCGGCCAAGAGGTGTTGCACGGTCTGCGCCGCACGCGCCGCCGCAGTTCGGCTTTCCCGGATGGCCACGGCGCGATCGTCGGGGTTTTGCAGTGTCTCGAACAGGTCGAGGTTGCCAAGGATCACCGTCAGGTCGTTGTTGAATTCATGCGCCACGCCACCGACAAACTGGCCCAGGGTGCGCGCTTGTTGTGCCGCAGCCGCCCGTTGCCGGGCTGTGCGCAACTCTGTCTGGAGTCTCCAGCCTGAGATCTGTGAGCCGATGTAGTAGAACAGAACCGCCAGCGCCATGAACCCGACAGTGAATACCTCAAGTCCGCTTTGCAGCCGGGGGGTCAGGATCATGACCAGGGCAAGCGCCAGGATCGAGATCGTACAGCAATCTACGACGACCAGCCCAAGTTCCCGATGCGGACGCTGCAGCGTATAGAGCGCCAGACCCACCAGCCCCACAGCGCCGGTGAAGTTCAGCCCGGGCGAGAAATCCGCCGCCAAAAGGTAGAGCGGCATGGACATGAAGCAGAGCCCCGAAAGGCCATAGACTGTCAGCGCGGCCATGTAGCGCAACGATGCCGGGCCTGTCTCGGATCGGGTGAGCAACACCGCCAGACTGCTTTCCAGCAGCGCGTACAGCGCGCCCCAGGCCAGGGCAAGGTGACCGTCCATGTTCAGGGCCAGAACTGCGACGGCCACAAGCATGATGCCATAGCGCACGACCGTCTCTGCGCTTGCGCCGTATTCCGCCCGCCGCATGTCGGCAAGTCGGGTTGCGAAACTGTCCTGAGGCAAGGATCGGGCCATATTGTTCTGCGCGTTACCTTTTGCGACGGCTGCACGGGCAGCCGCCAGTTCATAAAACACACGCCAAACTACGGGTTTTCAGAGAGGCAGTCACTTGGATTGCCAAACGTCTACCCAAAAGAATAGAACCGCCCCGAAAAAAGGGCGGTTCCTGCAACGTGTTGAAACTAAAAGGAGTTAGCGCAGGATTGACTTGCCCGCATAGGTTGCGGTGTCTTCCAGCATCTCTTCGATTCGGATCAATTGATTGTACTTTGCCAGCCGGTCAGAACGGGCCAGAGAGCCGGTCTTGATCTGCCCGCAATTGGTGGCAACGGCGAGGTCCGCAATGGTCGCATCCTCGGTTTCGCCCGAGCGGTGCGACATGACGTTGGTCATGCGCGCACGGTGCGCCATCTCGACCGCCTGCAGCGTTTCGGTCAGGGTGCCGATCTGGTTGACCTTGACCAACATGGAGTTGGCACAGCCCTTTTCGATGCCCATGGCAAGGCGCGCGGGGTTGGTGACAAACAGATCGTCGCCCACCAACTGGATCTTGTTGCCGATCTTGTCAGTCAGCAGTTTCCAGCCTTCCCAGTCGTCCTCGGAACAGCCGTCTTCGATCGAGATGATCGGGTAATCGGCGCAGAGGGCGGCCAGATAATCGACGTTTTCCGCGATGCTGAGCGATTTGCCTTCGCCCTTCATCTCGTACTTGCCGTCCTTGAAGTATTCGGTCGCGGCGCAGTCGAGGGCCAGATAGATGTCCTCACCCGGTTTGTAGCCAGCCTTTTCGATGGACTTCAGGATGAAATCCAACGCGTCACGGGTCGATTTCAGTTCCGGGGCAAAGCCGCCTTCGTCGCCAAGGCCGGTGGACATGCCCGCCGCCGACAGTTCGCCCTTCAGGGTGTGGAACACCTCGGATCCCATGCGGACCGCTTCGCGGATGTTCTGTGCCGCGACCGGCATGATCATGAATTCCTGAATGTCGATCGGGTTGTCGGCGTGCTCGCCGCCGTTGATGATGTTCATCATCGGTACGGGCAGGGTGCGCGCCGAGGTGCCGCCGATGTAGCGGAACAACGGTTGCTGGGTGAAATCGGCGGCGGCATGGGCCACGGCCAGGCTGACGCCCAGAATGGCGTTTGCCCCCAGGCGGCCCTTGTTCTCGGTGCCGTCCAGTTCGATCATGGCAAGGTCGATGGCGACCTGTTCAGTGGCGTCAAAGCCAAGGATCGCTTCGGCGATCTCACCGTTGACGGCGGCTACGGCCTCCAGCACGCCTTTGCCCTTGTAGCGGGCCTTGTCGCCATCGCGCTTTTCGACGGCCTCATGCACGCCAGTGGAGGCGCCTGAGGGCACAGCGGCGCGGCCGACCGAGCCGTCCTCAAGCGTGACGTCCACTTCGACGGTGGGGTTGCCGCGGCTGTCAAGGATCTCGCGCGCGTGAATATCGATGATGGTGCTCATGGGTTTTGTCCCTCGTGGCTGTGGGTCCTGGCCATCTCTTAGCAGCAGCAGAGGGAAAGTAAACGTGACTGATAGCGCTAACGAATCTTTGTGACCAAAGGTGGCGCTATCAGCGCAACGGGCTGGGGGCCGTCGGGACTGTTGCTGACACGACTGACCTGCCGCAAGCTATCAGGCCAGTGCCGCCGCCCGTGCCAGTCGTCTTTCGCGCAAGAAGGTATACAGCCCGGCCACAAGGATCAGCGCCGATCCGGCAATGGTCCAGAAATCCGGGCGGTCGCCAAAGATCAGCATCCCCAGCCCGGTGGTAAACACCAGACGAGAATAGCGGAAGGGCGCCACGATGGACGCAGGCGCCATCCGCATCGCCGTGGTGATCGCCAGATAGCCCGAGGTGGTCACCAGCACCGCGCCCAAGATCGGCCAGAGCGCGGCGGCCCCAAAGCTGGAGGGGGTGGTGGCCAGCATCCAGAGCGCCAGACCGGGCAGCACCGTCGCGCCGAATCCCCAAGTGGAAATCGCCAGCGCCGGAATCTCTGGCGGTGACATGCGGGTGACAAGATCGCGCGCCGACAGGGCGGTGATGCCCATGACCGCAAACAGCTCCCACCCGGAAAAGCTGGTTCCAAAAGGTCGGATCACCATCAGCATGCCTACGATGCCGACGCCGACCGCCAGCCAGCGCCGCCAGCCCACCTGTTCCTTCAGAAACAGCGCCGCGCCCAGCGTCACCACCAGCGGGCCGGCCTGGATGATCGCGGCAAAGACCGGCAGCGGGATATGTTTCAGCCCGACTACCATGCCGATTGCGCCAATGATCTCGAACAGGTTGCGCAGCAGCACCATCGGGTGCAGCGCCGCGCGGGTCCACAGTGCCACGCCCATGATCCGGGCCAACCCGATGAACAGCGCCGTGCCGCCGATGCTGACCAGTGTCATGACCTGCCCGATGGGGGCGGCATGGGTGGCAAGCTTGAAAAACGCATCCGCCCCGGCCAGCAGCGCCATAGAGAGGATCATCAGGGAAATGGCGCGCAAAATCATGCGGGCACCGGCGCGGAGCGGGGCATCTGGGCAGCTTTCGGTGAGTGGCAGGTCCGCATGGGTATCGCCCGCGCGTCAAACGTGGGCAAGCGGAAAGGGCCGGTCCGGGATTTACGTCGTCGTCAGTTCCGCCAGATGCGCGGCACAGCCCCTGAGCGCCGCGTAGTCGTCTGTTACCAGATCCACCGGGAATTGCGTCATGTAAGCGTTGAACCGGCCCTTGTCGGCAAACGCCTTGGCGAAACCAAGTGCGCGCAGGTGCGGGCCAAGGTGCCGGGTGACGCCGCCAACCAGATAGATGCCGCCAAAGGGCAGGGTGATAAGGGCAAGATCACCAGAATAGCGCCCCAGAAAATGGACGAACAGGCGGGCGGCGCGCTGCGCCCGCAGCTGACCCGCCTCAAACCCGGCCATGATCTCTGCGGCGGCCAGCGGCTCGCCGTCGCCTTCGTCGTGGCAGACCCAGGCATACAGCCGTTCCAGACCGCGGCCCGACAGAATGTCCTCGACACCCGGCTGACCGTGCCGCTCGGCGATCCAGTCAATCAGGCGCAGTTCTTCGGTGGTGCGCGCCAGCAAAGAGATATGACCCGCCTCCGCCGGAGGCACCATGGTGCGGCCGCCTTGGGAATAGACCGGCACCGCGTTCAACCCGGTGCCGACATTGACCACCAGCCGCACTGCGTCCTTGGCGGGTTCGCGCCCGGTCAGGACCGGCAACAGGCTGTCGTGCCCTAGATGCGCCACCGCAAAGCCCTGCGCCTGAAGGTCGTTCAGCACCGCGACCCGCGCCGCGCCGGTATCAGATCTCAGGGACGCGGCGTCGACCTTCCAATCCAGGTTTGTCAGCGTGCCGACCCCGTCATGCACCGGACCGGCCATGTCGACGCAGACCGCCACCGGCGTCACCTGTTGCGCGCCAAGGTAGTCGTCAAGGATCGGGCCGATGCCCGCGTTCTCGGCATTGCGATAGCGGCGGATCGTGTCCTCAAGGATTTTGCCGTTCAGGCAAAGGGCGACCCGCGTGTTAGTGCCGCCGATGTCGGCGACAACAGAAAGCTCTTGCGTCATGGCGGCGGCCTTTCGGGGATCAGGACTTCAGGGCGTGGGCCAGCGCGTGATACGATGCCTTGGGCGTGCGCACCAGCGTGTCAAAGTCCACATGAACCAGCCCAAACCGTTTTTCGTATCCCAAGGCCCATTCGTAATTGTCCAGCAGCGACCAGATGAAATAGCCATTCAGCGGCACACCCTCTGCGATGGCCCGTTTGGCGCTGGCCAGATGCGCGTCCAGATAGGCGGTGCGGTCCGGGTCTTCGACGCTGGTCCCCTTGAGAACATCCGGTGAGGCCATGCCGTTTTCGGTGACAAACAGTGGCAGATCGCCGGTATACTCGCGCGCGGCGCGGGTCAGGAAGTTGTACAGCCCGTCGGGATAGATCTCCCAATCCATAAAGGTCTTGGGCAGCGGGCCTTCGACGTCGCGGTAGTTTGGCCAGGGCTGACCCGCCGGCGCGATCAGCTTGCGGGTGTAGTAGTTCAGCCCGCACCAGTCCAGCGGTGCCTGTATGGTGCTGAAATCGTCCTGCCAGCCGGTGGGCAAATGCGGCTCCAACCCCTCCAGCGCCAGCGTCGGGTATTCCCCCTTGAAGACGCCGCCAAGAAACCAGCGGTTGTAGATCGCGTCATAGCGGTCGGCGGCGCTGCGCGCCTCGGGGCTGTCGTCGGCCGGGTCGGTCCATTCATGGTTGAAGACGCCACCAAGATTGCCCATGCCCAGACCGCGCATCGTCTCAATCGCGCGGCCATGTGCCAGCAGGACGTGATGCATGGCGCGCGCGGCGGCACGGATGTCACGCACGCCGGGGGCATGGTGGCCCTCAAAATGGCTGAGCCAGGCCACGCACCACGGCTCATTGATCGGGGCGACAGAGAACATCCTGTCACCGATGCGGGACATAACGACCTCTGTGTAATCGGCGAACCATTCGGCGATGTCGCGGTTGCGCCAGCCGCCCGAGTCCAACAGGGGAGAGGGCAGTTCCCAGTGGTACAGCGTGGCGCAGGGCTTGATGCCGCGTTCCAGCATGGCGTCGGTCAGCCGGTCGTAGAAATCCAGCCCCTCTGCGTTGACCGGGCCGCGCCCCTCGGGCATCACCCGCGCCCAGCTCAGCGAAAAGCGGTAACAGTCGAACCCGGCTGCGGCGACCAGATCCAGATCCTCGGCGTAGCGGTGATAGTGGTCGCAGGCGCGGGCGCCATCCTCGAACCGGACAACATTGCCGGGGGTTGCGGCGAAATCATCCCATTGGGTGCGGCCCGCGCCGCCAACGCCGTGACCCTCGATCTGGTAGCTGGATGTGGCCGCCCCAAACAGGAAACCATCAGGGAAATCGGGACGTGTGTGTCGCATGGGTCTACCTTTGTATCGCGGGGCCGGTGGAGCTGCCGATGATCAATTCGGCCTCCATCAACTGGGTCTGGGGCGGCGCACCGGGGGTGCGGATCAGGTGCAGCAGCATTTCCGCCGCCCGTGCCCCGGCACTGCGGACAGAGGACCGCGTGGCGGTAAAGATCGGCACGTCATGGCCGTTCTTGAGATATCCCAGATCATCGTCATGGGTGATCACGGACACGTCGCGGCCCATCTGCAAACCGGCCTCGTGGATGGCGCGGCGCACGCCGATGGCGGTGATCATCGACGACACCAGAAAGGCGGTCGGGGGGGCGGGATCGCGCAGCATGTCGCGGGCGCAGCGATAGCCGAACACCTCGGTCATTTCGTCAGAGCGCATCAGCGCCGGGTCGGCGGCGATGCCACGATCGGTCAGCGCACTGACATAGGCTTCGCGGCGGCGAAAGGCGAAGTCCATGAACTCCAGCCCGTTGATCAGCGCGATGCGGCGATGGCCAAGATCCAGCAGGAATTCGGTGGCCCGCCGAAAGGCGCGGCTGTTGTTGGTGTCGAGCCAGGAATAGGGCAGGGTCACATCGGATGCACGGCCATGCACCACAAACGGCATCCCCAATTCGCTCAGCAGCGGGATGCGGCTGTCGGCCATGCGCGGCCCGTGTACGATGATCCCGTCAACACTGCCCCGGCTGCGGATCGACCGATAAGCCTGCTCTTGCTCGGTGTCGCGGACAAGGCTGATGACAACCTCATAGCCTTCCTTGGCATACGTCTGTCCCGCTCCGGCGATGAAGTCGCCAAAGATCGGGTTCACCATCTCATGCTGATCGCTGATCGGCAGCACATGGCCAATCGCCTGCGCGCGCCCCGTGGCCAGCCCCTTGGCCCGCGCATTCGGACTGTAATTCAGCTTTTTCGCCGCCTGCAACACCCGTTCCCGGGTCTTTTCGCTGACCTCGGGAAAGCCGTTCAGCGCGCGGCTGACGGTGGTCTGCGACAGGTTGAGGTGCTGGGAAAGCTGTTTGAGGTTCATGACGTCCATATCGCCCAAAGCGCTTCGGTTTTGTCAAGAGGCGAGGTCGATCCGATCCGACGGCAAGGGCGGCTTTCTAGCTGCGCCGCAGCATTTGTTTTCTTTGACACGAGAGGGTGAAATGTTGACAGCTTGGGGCGACTCGGGGATAGTGCTGACACCCAAAGCGCTTTGAATATCCATCAAGTGGACAGGCGCCGGCTGACTGAAATGACCCGCGTGGGATGGCGTGGGATTGGGAGGATCACAAATGAAGTCATCGTTTTACCTGAGCGTCGCGGCCCTGGCCCTGAGCGCGGGCATTGCCCACGCCGAAAAGCTGACCGTCTTCGGCCCCTGGCTTGGCCCTGATCAGGAAGCGGTCCAAACTGTGTTGGGCGCGTTTGCAGAGCAGTCCGGCCATGATGTGTCTTACGTCGGCTCTGACAGCTTTGAGCAGCAGATCGTCGTCGATGCCGAGGCCGGTTCGGCCCCGCATGTTGCCGTCTTTCCGCAGCCGGGATTGGCGTCCGACATGGCGTCGCGCGGGTTCCTGACACCGCTCAAGGATGGCACTGCCGACTGGATCCGCGAAAACTATGCCGCGGGCGACAGCTGGGTCAGCCTGGGATCCTATGCGGACGCAGGCGGCGCGGAAAAGCTGTTCGGGTTTTTCTACAAGGTCGATGTGAAATCGCTGGTCTGGTACAGTCCTGAGAATTTTGAAGACTTCGGCTACGACGTCCCGACCACCATGGAAGAGCTGAAGGCGCTTGAGGCGCAGATGATCGAGGACGGTGAGACGCCGTGGTGTATCGGTCTGGGATCGGGCGGCGCGACTGGATGGCCGGCGACCGACTGGGTCGAGGACATGATGTTGCGCACCCAACCGCCCGAGGTCTATGACCAATGGGTCGCCAATGACATCGCTTTTGATGATCCCGCCGTCGTCGGCGCGATCGAGGCATTCGGCGCTTTCATCGAGGACGGCAAGGTGGCGGGAGGTCGTGGCGCGGTTGCCTCGACCGATTTCCGTGACAGCCCCAAGGGTCTGTTCGATGCGCCGCCGCAATGCATGATGCACCATCAGGCGTCGTTCATCCCGGCCTTCTTCCCCGAAGGCACCGAAGTGGGGCTGGACGCCGATTTCTTCTACTTCCCCGCTTATGAGGGCAAGGACCTGGGCCAGCCGGTGTTGGGGGCAGGGACGCTCTGGGCCATCACCAACGAAAGTCAGGCCGCCCATGATCTGATCGCCTTTCTGCAAACCAACGAGGCGCATGAAATCTGGATGGAGCTTGGCGGTTTCCTGACCCCGCTCAAGACCGTGGACACCTCCAAGTTCTCGGATGAGCCGACCGCAAAGATGAACGGCATTCTGCTGGACGCCACCACCTTTCGGTTTGACGGGTCCGACCTGATGCCGGGCGGTGTCGGGGCGGGCAGCTTCTGGACCGGGATGGTCGACTACGCGGGCGGCAAACCCGCCGCCGACGTGGCCAAGGCGATCCAGAACAGCTGGGACGCGCTGAAGTAACAGCGCAGTCGCATATCCCGGGCTGTTCCGCCTTTGCGGGACAGCCCCAAGACCAAACGGTCGACACCGCAGCACACATGGGGGGAGGGCGCCATGCATCCGGCATTGCAGGGGCTTTTGACAATCGTGATCGGCGTAGGCGCCTGTCTGAGCTATTTCTGGGCGTCGAACCAATTCCTTGACCGGGTGCTGTTTCCAGCCAAGGGGCCCAACGCGGGTCGCAACATCAACCGCGCCAACATGATCCGGCCCTGGTTGTTCTTGTTCCCCGCGCTTTTCGCGCTGTCGCTGTATCTGGCCTATCCGGTGTTCGAGACCATCCGCCTGTCCCTGACGGACCGGGTGACACAGCCGGACGGGACGACGGTCTATCATTTCGTCGGTCTGGGGAACTACATCCAGATGTCCGGCGACCCCAAGTTTTGGGAGGCGCTGTGGAACAACATGTTGTGGTTGATCGTGGTGCCGGCGATGTCCACCGCCTTTGGCCTGCTGGCGGCGCAACTGACGGATCGCATATCGTGGGGCAATCTTGCGAAATCGCTGATCTTTATGCCGATGGCGATCTCGTTTGTCGGCGCGGCGGTGATCTGGAAGCTGATCTATGACGCCCGCCCACCCGATGCCGCACAGATCGGCGTGCTGAACGCGATCTATGTGTCGCTGACCGGCAATGACCCGCAACAATGGCTGACGGTGCCGTTCTGGAACAACTTTCTGCTGATGGTGGTACTGGTCTGGATTCAGACCGGGTTCGCCATGGTGATCCTGTCGGCGGCTCTGCGCGGAATTCCAGAGGAAACCATCGAGGCGGCCATTGTCGATGGCGCCAACCCGTTCCAGATTTTCTTCAAGATCAAGGTGCCGCAGATCATGCCCACGATCATGGTGGTCTGGACCACGATCACGCTGGTGGTGCTCAAGATCTTTGACATCGTCTTTGCGATGACCAACGGCCAATGGGGCACGCAGGTGCTGGCCAACTACATGTTCAACCAGCTGTTCGTGACGCGGGACTGGGGCGTCGGATCGGCCTCGGCCATGGTAATCATGTTGCTGGTGACGCCGATCCTTGTCTGGAACGTGCGGCAGGCCCGCAAGGAAATGCGCTGAGGGAGGCGACGACATGGACAATATCGCAGGCCATAAATCCTCGCTCACCTGGGCGGTTCACATTTCGGTCGTTCTGCTGGTGGCGCTCTGGCTGTTTCCGACCGTTGGGTTGTTCGTGTCGTCGTTTCGGACGGCGGACCAGATTGCCAGTTCTGGCTGGTGGAACGCCATGTTCCCCACGGAACAAAGCCTGACACTGCGCACCGCCGACCCTGACGCGCAGGTCCAGCAGGGCGGTATCTATGTGATCGAGGGCAATCTCTTTGCCGTCGAGGGGCGAGAGCCTGCGCCGGTCTCGACCTTTGGCATCTCGTCGCGGGACGTGTCGGCGTTTCAACCCGGCGACACCGCAGAACTGCGCGGCGGCGGCGCGATCACAATTCAGGCCAATGGCGATTACCGTCTGGAAAGCGCCGAAGAGATAACCGGCAGCCGCGGCACCCGCGTCTTTGTCAGCGCCGAGATCCCGCCCGAATTCACCCTGCGCAACTATGACACCGTTCTGGGGCAGGACGTGGTGCAACGCCTGCTTATGTTTGTCGGCGCGGGTCTGGTGCTGTGGGGCGTTGCGCGCTTTGTTCTGTCGGCGCAGCCGCCGGTCGTCGCGCTGGGACTGCCTGTTGTGGCGGGTCTGGCGTTGGTCGTGGCGCTTGCCGTAGGGTTTGGCCTGTCCAGCGGTGCCGCCGAAGGTGCGCAGACCACCGATGACATGGGTCGGGCGTTCCTCAGCACGCTGACAGTGACAATCCCGGCCACCATCATTCCGATCGTCGTCGCGGCCTTTGCCGCCTATGCGCTGGCCTGGATGGATTTTCCCGGTCGTGCGCTGCTGATCGCCTTTGTCGTCGGGCTGCTGGTGGTGCCACTGCAATTGGCGTTGATCCCGCTGCTCAAGCTGCACCTCAGCTTTGGCATCGGCAAGGGCTACCTTGGCGTCTGGCTGGCGCATACCGGCTTTGGCCTGCCGCTGGCGGTCTACCTGCTGCGCAACTACATGGTCGGCTTGCCGCGCGACATCATCGAAAACGCCCGCGTGGACGGCGCGACAGAGTTCCAGATCTTTACAAAGATCATCCTGCCGCTGTCGTTTCCCGCTTTGGCCAGCTTTGCGATCTTCCAGTTCCTGTGGACCTGGAACGATCTGCTGGTCGCCAAGGTGTTCCTGATCGATGCCTCCGGGCAGACGACCGTGATGACCAACCAGATCGTCGAGCTGTTGGGCACCCGTGGCGGCAACTGGGAAATCCTTGCCACGGCGGCCTTTGTGTCGATTGCGGTGCCGCTGGTCGTGTTCTTCGCCATGCAACGCTACCTCGTGCGCGGCCTGCTGGCTGGCTCGGTGAAATGACAACGCGCCCCGGGCCTGACCCGGGGCCTCTGAAAACGATAACGCAACGACAACGGGCGCCGGGGCCAATAGGTCCCGGGTCAGGCCCGGGACGGGAAACGGACCCCATGACCCTGCATGAAAACACACACACGTCCCTCACCGCTAACAAGGATTGGTGGCGCGGCGCGGTGATCTATCAGATCTATCCGCGCAGCTATCAGGACAGCAACGGCGACGGCGTCGGAGATCTCAACGGCATCACCGCCCGGCTGCCCTATGTCGCCAGCCTTGGCGTCGATGCGATCTGGATCTCTCCCTTCTTCACCTCGCCGATGAAGGATTTCGGCTATGACGTCAGCGATTATTGCGACGTTGACCCGATGTTCGGCACTTTGTCCGATTTCGACGTGCTGGTGGACACGGCGCATAAACTGGGTGTCCGGGTGATGATCGATCAGGTGCTGTCGCACACCGCGGACCAGCACCCCTGGTTTGTCGAGAGCCGGTCCAGCCGCGACAACCCCAAGGCAGACTGGTACGTCTGGGCCGACCCCAAGCCGGACGGCACGCCCCCCACCAACTGGCTGTCGATCTTTGGCGGGTCGGCCTGGCAATGGGACGCCCGGCGCGAGCAGTATTACCTGCATAACTTCCTGACCTCGCAACCCGATCTGAACTTTCACAATCCCGACGTGCAGGACGCGTTGCTGGACAGCGTGCGGTTCTGGCTGGACCGGGGGGTGGACGGGTTCCGGCTGGACACGATCAACTTCTACTTCCATGATCAGCAGTTGCGCGACAACCCACCTTTGCCAGTCGACCAGCGCGATGCCTCCATCGCGCCACGGGTGAACCCCTATAACCACCAGCTGCATCTGTATGACAAGAACCAGCCGGAGAACCTGGGTTTTCTTGAACGCTTTCGCGCGCTGTTGGATGAATACCCCGACACAACCGCCGTGGGCGAGGTGGGCGATGCCCAAAGCGGGCTGGAGATCATGGGTCAGTACACCTCTGGCGATGACCGCGTTCACATGTGTTATTCGTTCGAATTCCTGTCCGGCGACCAACCCGACGCGGCACGCATTGCCCATGTCATGGGCCGGGTGGATGACGTGGTCACAGATGGCTGGGCTTGCTGGGCGTTCTCAAATCATGACGTGATGCGCCATGCCTCACGCTGGAACTTGACGCCCTCGGCGCAAAAGGCCTTTGCCACGCTGATGATGTGCCTGCGCGGGTCGGTCTGCCTGTATCAGGGCGAGGAACTGGGCCTGCCAGAGGCGGATGTGCCGTTTGAGGATCTGCAGGACCCCTACGGGATCGAGTTCTGGCCCGAGTTCAAGGGCCGCGATGGTTGTCGCACGCCGATGGTCTGGGAACCCTCCAACCAGAACGGCGGCTTTTCCGAGGCGACGCCGTGGTTGCCGGTCAGCCACGCGCATCTGCCGCACGCGGTGTCCGCGCAGGAAAAGGATCCCGGCGCGCTGTTGCATCACTATCGCAAGGCGATCCAGTTCCGCACGGCGCATCCCGCGCTGGTCAAGGGCGCACATGACCGGGTGAAATCCACCGACAGCATCGTGCATTTCACCCGCAGCCATGACGGCGAGGAGGTCTTTGTCGCGGTCAACCTCAGCGGTGATCCGGCGGTGATGGATATGCCTTCCGGCGATTGGCAGCAAATCGGGCAGGAGCTGGGCAGCGCCCATGCGGCCCCCGATGGCAAGCTGCATCTTGGACCTTGGCAGCCCGCGCTGGCGCGGCGCGCGAACACATGAAGCAAACGGGGGAGCGGGCATGGCCACTCTGAAACTGACCGATGTCGAAAAGACGTATGGCGGCGCCGTACAAGTGCTGCGTGACATCAACCTTGATATCAAACAGGGCGAGCTGATCGTTTTTGTTGGCCCGTCGGGGTGTGGCAAGTCCACCTTGTTGCGGATGATTGCCGGGCTGGAAAAGATCACCGGCGGCACGCTGGAAATCGACGGTCAGGTGGTCAATGACGTGCCGCCCGCGCAACGCGGCATCGCCATGGTGTTCCAGAGCTACGCCTTGTACCCGCACATGACCGTGCGCGAGAACATGAGCTTTGCGCTCAAGCTGGCCAAGAAAACCCCGGCAGAAATCGAAGAGGCGGTGAACCGCGCGGCCAAGATGCTGCAACTGGACCCCTATCTGGATCGTCTGCCGAAGGCGCTGTCCGGCGGGCAGCGTCAGCGGGTAGCCATCGGGCGGTCCATCGTGCGCGACCCCAAGGTCTATCTGTTCGATGAGCCGCTGTCGAACCTGGACGCCGCGCTGCGTGTGGCGACGCGGATCGAGATTGCCCAGCTCAAGGAGCAGATGCCCGACCGGACGATGATTTACGTCACCCACGATCAGGTCGAGGCGATGACGCTGGCGACCCGCATCGTGGTGCTGGCGAACAAGGGGATCGCGCAGGTCGGCGCGCCGCTGGATCTGTATGAGCGGCCCAACAGCGAGTTTGTGGCGCAGTTCATCGGCTCTCCGTCGATGAACCTGCTGCCGGGCGAGGTGATCGCCACGGGGGCGCAGACAACCGTGCGGCTGGAGGGCGGCGGCACGGCGCTGTCTGACTATCCGACCACCGGGGCGGACATGGGATTGAAGGTCAACATCGGCATCCGGCCAGAGGATTTTGTCGCCGCCAAGGGCGAGGCTGTGTTCTCCGGCAAGGTCAACATCATCGAGGCTTTGGGAGAGGTGACGCTGCTGTATTTCGAGGCGCAGCAGGGAGGTGATCCGGTGATCGCCAAGCTGCCCGGCATCCACCATGAGATGCGCGGCAAGACCATCTCTTTGGGGGCGGCCCCGGAAAAGGTGCATCTGTTCGCGGACGGGGTGTCGCTGCTGTATCGATGAGGGGTGTCCACGCGTGGACAGCCGGACGGGTATTGAAAATCAATGGGTTACAGAGGCGGTTTTACCTTTCGTTAGGAAAGGGGACAGGAAAATACCCCTTTGCAAACCCCAATTGCCTTGGCCGTTTCGGTCGCGTTCCGGGAATGTTATGCCTGTGACATCTTCCGCCTAGGCGGGTTTTTCACGGCGCAGACTGGTTTGCCCAACCGCGCCGTGGCAAGGCAGCAATCCACCGGTCTTGTTGAAGGCGGCGCTTGCCACCGGGGCGATGAGATTTAAGGCGACCCGCCTATAACAATTTACGAAAATAGACGACGCGGTCGGTTTCCTCGAAGCCCGACGCACGGTGAAACGCCTGACTTGCCACATTGGCAATATGGGCGTCGGAGGCAAGTTCCGAACAGCCCCGTTCGCGTGCCCAAGTCTGGACCGACGCCAGCAAGTCTCTGCCAATTCCCGACCCCTGATAGTTCGGGCATACAAAGATGCCTTCGAGAAAAGCGACCGGTGAGGTCTCGCATCCGTTGACGTGATCATGGCGCAGCGCCGCCTCGGCAAAGGCACGGAGACCGCCTTGATCCCCGACATCCAGAAAGACGATGCAGTCGGCAGGAGATTTGGCGAGCATCTCTCTGGCTTCGGCCCTGTGTTGATCGCGCGACGTATCGCTCCAAAGCCGGGCGCGCAGCGCTACCCAGCTTAGTAAATCCAACTGCGTTGCGATCCGAATTGGCATGGCCTGATCCTTGGCAAGGTTCCCTGCGGCCCAAATTGGCAATGCAGGCGCCAGCGTCAGCGACCCCTGCAAACAGCGGCAACCTCCGCATTGGCCGCCGAAGGCCAATGCGGAAGCTGCCCGCCTATTGTCGTGACCGGAGCCTTATTGCGGCTCGTAGGTCAGTTCGATCGGCCTGCGCGCCAGCACCTTTTTGTCCTTGGCCATGACGTAGCGCAGTTCGTACTTGCCCGGACCCTCTGGCAGTTTCAGCACCATCGGGCTGTCCTCGGACGTGTATTTGTAGACGCTGTAGTCCTTGTCCGGGTCTCCCTCACGGGCGAGGCTGATGAAGTCGCCCTTGTAGTCGGGACCGTCCCAGTTGACGCCCAGAACCGCACCAGCTGGAACCTTGTCCGGGGCGTCGATGCTGGCGGGGACTTCTGTCAGAGTGATCTGTGTCGTGCCAAGGATCGACCTGCCTTCGCTGGCGGCCACATATCGGATCTCATAGGTGCCGGGCTCTGGTGGCATCTGAAGCAGCAGCGGCGTGCCCTCACGCACATAGGTATAGGCGTGGTACTTGTTGGCGGGCATGTCGGCGTCGGCCACGGAGATGAAGTCGGGCTGATACCCCGGTCCGTCCCATGTCACCAGAACCGGCGCCCCGGCGCGGGCCTCGGATACCACGTCCAGCGTGGCGCTGACGCTGCTGACCTCCAGCGTGGTCGAGGCCAGAACCGTCTTGCCCTGCGCCATTACATAGCGGACCTCATAGGTGCCGGGGTCGGCGGGCATGGTCAGGTCCAGCGGTGTGCCCTCACGGGTGTAGGTATAGGTCTCATACCCCGTGTCGTCCGGTTTGGAGACGCTGAGATAGTCGCCCTTGTAGTCCGGTCCGGTCCAGCCGATGGGGATGGCGGCGCCTGCGGGGGCGGTGTCTGGCACATCCAGTGTGGCCGCCACATCGCTGACGGTGATGGCGCGGGTGGCCAGCACCGTCTTGGCCTGCGCCATGTAGTAGCGCAATTCATAGCGGCCTGCCTCCGGCGGCATTTGCAGCTCTGCCGGGTCGCCGTCGCGGGTGTAGCGGTAATTGACGTAGCCGGACTCATCCAGTTTGGAGACGGCGACATAGTCGCCTTTGTAGTCCGGTCCGGTCCATGTCACGGGCAGGGTTGCGCCGACCGGCACGGTGTCGGCAGCGTCCAGCGTGGCCTGTGCCTCTGTCACGGTGATCGGCTGTGAGGCCAGCGTAACCTTGCCGTCGGCCATGATGTAGCGCAGTTCATAGGGGCCGGGCTGTGGCGGCATCAGCAGCGCGCCGGGGGTGCCGTCGCGGGTGTAGACGTAGTTGACATAGCCCCGGACATCGACCTTGGCGACGGAGAGGTAATCGCCCTTGGCATCCGGTCCGGTCCAGTCGATCTGGATGGTGGCCCCGGCCACGGCAGAGGCGGGTCCGCTGACAGAGGCATCGGGCAGCGAGCTGGGCAGTTCCAGCGTCACGGTCTGGCCCGCATCCACCACGGTAAAGGTTTTCTCGACGCTGGCCTCATCATCGGGGCGCAGCACGGACACGGTATAGGTGCCCGCCATCAGATCCTTGGAAAAGCTGGCGTTGCGTTCTAGATCGACGACGCGTTCCTCACCCTGGACCACGTCCCAGATCAGCGGCGTCTCGATCCGGCCCCCGTCCGCGCCATCGGTGGCGACAAAGAGCGTGGGATAGACCGGCTGTGCCTGCGTGACCTGACCCAGCGCCTCGCCCAACTCGCTGGCGTTGGCGGCCAGCAGGAATTGCCCGCCGGTTTCATCCGCAAGGCATTGCATCTGGCGGCGCGCCTCAGGGTCGCTGACGTCAAAGCCGACCACATGTACGGTCAGTTGTGCGCCCGCCTCTTCCAGCGCGCGGGCGGCGGCGCAGGGGTCGGGGTTGCAGGTCTCGATCCCGTCGGACACGAGGATCACGGTGGCGGGGTCTTCGGTGTATTTCAGCGCTGTGGCGGCGGCGACGACGGCATCGGTCATCGGTGTCTTGCCACGCGGGCGCAGCTTGTTCACGGCGGCGCTGATGGCGTCGCGGCTGGCGGCGCCGGGCATCACCAGCGTTTCGATGTCGGTGCAGTCGCCCTTGGTGCGGTGGCCATAGGCCGTCAGGCCGATGGCTTGCGTCTGGGGCAGGGTGCGCAGCAGATCGCCGACCACGCCCTGCGCGATTTCGATCTTGGTGACCCCGTCGATCTGTCCCCACATGGACCCGGACGCATCCAGCACCAGGATGGAGTTCACGTCCTCCTGCGCGGCGGCAAGGCCGGGCAGTACACAAAGCGCCAATGCGGCGCGGCGAAACCGTGTCATGGAAATCCCCCTTTGGCGGTAATGGCCAAAGCCTGCACCCTGTGTGGCGTCGGGGCAAGGAAAGGTTTCCCTGACTGGTGCAGCGGGTATTCGGCGGGCGCGGCGGCGGGAGATGGCCGTTTTCTGTTGCGGTCGGGGCATGTTCACATTTCGTTCACGCTTTTCGATTGGCGACAGCGGGGAATCCGACTATGTACTGCCGGGTTGCAATACCGGGGGTCAGAGATGCCGGAACTCAAGAAAATCGAGGTGCGCGGCGCGCGCGAGCACAACCTGAAATCCATCGACGTGGACATCCCGCGCGATCAACTGGTTGTGATCACCGGGCTTTCCGGGTCGGGCAAGTCCAGCCTCGCCTTTGACACCATCTACGCCGAGGGCCAGCGCCGCTATGTCGAGTCGCTGAGCGCCTACGCGCGGCAGTTCCTCGACATGATGGAAAAGCCGGATGTGGACCATATCAGCGGTCTGTCGCCGGCGATCTCCATCGAGCAAAAGACCACGTCCAAGAACCCGCGGTCCACCGTTGGCACGGTGACAGAGATTTACGACTACATGCGTCTGCTGTTTGCGCGGGTCGGCACCCCCTACAGTCCGGCCACCGGCCTGCCCATCGAGGCGCAGCAGGTGCAGGACATGGTCGACCGGGTCATGACCATGCAGGACGGGACGCGCGGCTATTTGCTGGCCCCCATCGTGCGCGACCGCAAAGGCGAATACCGCAAGGAGTTCCTGGAGCTGCGCAAGCAGGGGTTCCAGCGCGTCAAGGTGGACGGGGAATTCCACGAGCTGGACAGCCCGCCGACGCTGGACAAGAAGTTTCGCCATGACATCGACGTCGTTGTCGACCGGATCGTGGTGCGCGAGGGCATGGGAACCCGGCTGGCGGATTCGTTCCGCACCGCGCTGGATCTGGCCGACGGCATTGCCGTGTTGGAAACCGCGCCGCGCGAGGATGAGGGCGAGCCGGAGCGGATCACCTTTTCCGAGAATTTCGCCTGTCCGGTCAGCGGCTTTACCATCCCGGAAATCGAACCCCGGCTGTTTTCCTTCAACGCGCCTTTCGGGGCCTGTCCGGTCTGTGATGGTCTGGGCAAGGAGCTGTTCTTTGACGAACGCCTTGTGGTGCCGGACCAGACGCTGAAGATCAGCGATGGCGCGCTGGCGCCATGGCGCAAGGGTAAATCGCCCTATTTCCTGCAAACCATCGAAGCCATTGCCAAACATTACGAGTTTGACAAAAAGGCCCGCTGGAAAGACCTGCCCGCCCATGTGCAGCAGGTGTTTTTGTACGGTTCGGGCGACGAGGAAATCCAGTTCCGCTATGACGAGGGCGGGCGCATCTACCAGGTCAGCCGCGTGTTTGAGGGGGTGATCCCCAACATGGAACGCCGCTATCGCGAGACCGACAGCAACTGGATCCGCGAAGAGTTTGAACGCTATCAGAACAACCGGCCCTGCGGCACCTGCGGCGGCTACCGCCTGCGGGAAGAGGCGCTGGCGGTCAAGATCGCCGATCTGCATGTGGGTCAGGTGGTTGAGATGTCGATCAAGCAGGCGTTTGACTGGTGCGAAACCGTGCCCGCCAGCCTGACCAAGCAGAAGAACGAAATCGCAAAGGCCATTCTAAAGGAAATCCGTGAACGACTGGGGTTCCTGAACAATGTCGGACTGGAATATCTGACGCTAAGTCGTTCATCTGGAACGCTTTCCGGCGGTGAGAGTCAGCGTATCCGACTGGCCAGCCAGATTGGCTCTGGCCTGACCGGGGTGTTGTATGTGCTGGATGAGCCGTCGATTGGTCTGCACCAGCGCGATAACTCGCGGCTACTGGATACGCTGAAAAACCTGCGCGATCAGGGCAACACGGTGATCGTCGTCGAACACGACGAAGAGGCGATCCGCGAGGCGGATTACGTCTTTGACATTGGCCCCGGTGCCGGGGTGCATGGCGGGCAGGTAGTGGCCAAGGGCACGCCCGAAGAGATCCAGAACGACCCGGCCAGCCTGACCGGGCAATATCTGTCCGGCGCGCGAGAGATTGCGGTGCCTGCGGAGCGGCGCAAGGGAAACCGCAAGAAACTCAAGGTGGTGAAGGCCACGGGCAACAACCTCAAAGAGGTCACGGCAGAGTTCCCGCTGGGCAAATTCGTCTGCGTGACCGGGGTGTCCGGCGGCGGCAAGTCCACCCTGACCATTGAAACCCTGTTCAAGACCGCGAGCATGGCGCTGAACGGTGCGCGCCAGACACCGGCCCCCTGTGAGACGATCAAGGGGCTGGAACATCTGGACAAGGTGATCGACATTGACCAGCGGCCCATCGGGCGGACTCCGCGTTCGAATCCAGCGACGTACACCGGGGCCTTTACCCCGATCCGCGACTGGTTTGCCGGTCTGCCAGAGGCCAAGGCGCGCGGCTACAAGCCGGGGCGGTTTTCGTTCAACGTCAAGGGCGGGCGCTGTGAGGCCTGTCAGGGCGACGGTGTCATCAAGATCGAGATGCATTTTCTGCCGGATGTCTATGTCACCTGTGAGACCTGCAAAGGCGCGCGCTATAACCGCGAGACATTGGAAATTCTGTTCAAGGGCAAGAGCATAGCTGGCGTTCTTGACATGACGGTTGAAGACGCGCAGGAGTTTTTCAAGGCGGTGCCGTCGATCCGGGACAAGATGGATGCGCTGGCCCGTGTCGGCCTTGGCTATATCAAGGTCGGCCAGCAGGCGACGACCCTGTCAGGTGGCGAGGCGCAGCGCGTCAAACTGTCCAAGGAACTGGCCAAGCGGTCCACCGGGCGCACGCTGTATATCCTGGATGAACCGACCACCGGCCTGCACTTTGAAGACGTGCGCAAGCTGTTGGAAGTGCTGCACGAACTGGTTGAGGGCGGCAATACGGTTGTGGTGATCGAACACAATCTGGACGTGGTGAAAACCGCCGACTGGATCATCGACATCGGCCCTGAGGGCGGCGATGGTGGCGGGCGGATCGTGGCCGAAGGCACGCCGGAACAGGTGGCCGAGGTAGAGGAATCGCACACCGGCCATTATCTCAAGCCGATGTTGCAGCCGCGCAAGGTGGCGGCGGAATAGCGTCTGACGTTGGCGTGCGGGGCCCGGCGAGGGCCCCGCTGTTGTCAAGCTCAGGATTTGAGTTTGCAGGTGTTGATGCCCAGCAGGGCATAGGGCGGGCAGGTGCCCAGTGCGGCGGTGGCCAGCATCACGATGCCCACGACCAGCAGCAGCCATGACCAGCCGCCCGAGATCATGAAAAAGGCGATGATCGCCACGATGCCGACAATGGCGCGGATGATGCGGTCCGATTGACCGACGTTTTTTGCAAACATGGTTGCCTCCGAGGGAAATGGTTGATCCTACGGTGAACTATCATCGCATATTCATCTTTGCATATGATCTGGATCAACCACCCCGGCTCAGTTGCTGAGTTGTGCGAGGGCCCCGATGATGCTGAGAACCGCCCGCGTGTCGGGGTCGATCCGGTAAACCTGTTTTTCGACCACCACATAGGTGCGGTCGTCTCGCAGGCCGTAGCGTCCGGGATTTTTCAGTTGAGCGTGATGGCTCGCAATGCGTTGCCCTTTGCGAAATTTCACGGTCTGTTTGTGGACTTGCTTTTGTACCTGCTTTTGCACTTGTTTTTGGTGCTGCTTCTGAACGGATTTTTTGTGCTGGATGGTTGCAGCACAGGCGCGAGAATTCTTTGATTGTCCGGGTGTGCAACGGTCTGCCATTGCGGGGCTGGCAAGGGAAGCAGACAGCAGACCGGCGCTGAGGAGCAAAGTGAGGGTAGAGCGGTTCATCGTGAATCTCCGGGATGTGTGCGTTGTCTATATGAAACGCACCAGCCCGGAGTTCCGTCGAAAATACTGCATGGTTCGGGCGGAAAGCCGCCAAGGACGTGTCAGCCGCGCCCGCGTTTTTCGAAACGCGGCAGCATGGCAGAGAAATCCCGGCCTTTGCCGTCTTCGTCTTCGACGAACTGTTTGTATAGCTCCATCGCGGCCGCGCCCAAGGGCGTGTCGGCGTCGGCGTCGGTTGCGGCCTGCTGGCTGAGGCGCAGGTCCTTGAGCATCAGGTCGGCGGCGAAACCGGGCTGATAGTCGTTGTCGGCGGGGCTTTGCGGGCCGACGCCGGGGGCGGGGCAATAGGCGTTCATCGACCAGCTGTAACCCGATGAGGTCGAAACCACGTCAAACATCGCCTCGCGGCTCAGCCCCAGTTTGTCGGCGAGGGCAAAGGCCTCACAGGTGGCGATCATGGTCACGCCGAGGATCATGTTGTTGCAGATCTTGGCCGCCTGACCGTTGCCGGACGGACCGCAATGCACCGCCTTTTGTCCCATGATGTCGAACAGGGGCAGGGCGCGGGCAAAGGCGGCGTCCGATCCGCCCACCATGAAGGTCAGCGTGCCACCCGACGCGCCGCCGACACCGCCGGAGACCGGCGCATCCAGCGCCTCGACGCCCTTGGTGGCGGCCTCTTCGGCGACCGCGCGGGCGGAGGCGACATCGACGGTGGAGCAGTCAAGGTGGATGGCGCCCTTGTCCATCACCGGCAGGATCTCTGCCGCGACGGATTTGAGGATCTCGCCATTGGGGAGCATGGTGATGACGATCTCGGCCCCTTGCGCGGCCTCTGCGGCGCTGTTGGCCTGTGTCACGCCCTCTGCCTGCGCGCCAGCCACGTCAAAGCCCGTGACGGTGTGGCCTGCCTTGGCGAGGTTGGCGGCCATGGGCGCGCCCATGTTGCCCAGTCCGATAAAGCCGATCTGCATGGTATTCTCCTTGAAATCGAGGCTGTCCTTGCCCAGCGGCATCAGCATCTTGGCCACGTCGATCAGGGGCACCTGATCCAGCGGGTGACGCCATTTGGGCGATTTGTCCTTGTCGATAATGGCGGCGCGGATGCCTTCGAGGAAGTCCCCGTGTGCCATGATCCGGTGGCTGACGCGGTATTCCAGCTCCAGCGCCTTGCGAATGGTGAGGGAGGGCGTGCGCAGCCGGTGGATCATCTCCAGCGTCAGGGCCATGGACAAGGGCGCGTTGCGCGACATGCGTTTGTGCGCGTCCTGGGCCACGGCGCTGTCGCTGGCGCGCAGGGTGTTGAGCACATCGCGCAGCGCCTCACCGCCGAAAAGCGTATCGATTTCGGGTTGTTGCGCGGCCAGCGGGCTGTCGGGCGGTGTGGGGGCCTCGCCCAGGGCCGTGATGTCGCCACTGTCGATCAGTGCCTGTTTCAGCGCGGGCCAGTCGTCCTGCGGGTGATAGCGGTCGGCAAAGCCGGCGTGGATCGCATCGCCCGGCCCCATGCGCGCGGCGGTGAGGCCAAGGTATTCGCCAAGCCGGCCCGGCGCGCGGGACAGGACATAGGTGCCGCCCACGTCGGGGACAAAGCCGATTCCGACCTCGGGCATGGAGATCTGGGTGCTCTCGCAGACGATCCGATGGGAGCAATGCCCGCCCAGACCGACGCCGCCGCCCATGACAAAGCCGTGCAGGAAGCTGACGATGGGTTTGGAGTATTCCGCCAGCTTGGCGTTCATGCGGTATTCGTCGCGCCAAAAGCGGCGGCCATAGTCGAGGTCGCCCGAGATGCCGATGCGGTACATCTCGGCGATGTCGCCGCCCGCGCAAAAGGCGCGGTCGCCGTCTGCATCTATGATCACCAGCGCGATGTCGTCATCGTTGGCCCAGGCGTCCAGCGCCTTTTCCGCCGCGAGACACATGTCCCAGGTCAGCGCGTTCAGCGCCTTGGGGCGGGTCAGCGTGATGTGGCCGGCGTGGCCTTGAGTGCGGATCTGGATATCGGTCATGTTGTGCCTGTCTTGAGGGGGTCAGGGGGCTGTCTGCCCCCTCTGGACCTTTGGTCCATTCACCCCCGAGGATATTTTTGGCCAGAAGAAACCGGGGGGCGCGGTGCCCCAGGTTGTGGTCAGGACGCAAGCATCTGGCGCGAGATGATCAGGCGCATGATCTCATTGGTGCCTTCGAGGATCTGGTGGACCCGCAGGTCGCGGACGATCTTTTCGACGCCGTAGTCGGCGAGGTAGCCGTAGCCGCCGAACATCTGCAAACATCCGTTGGCCACGTCAAAGGCATTGTCGGTGACCATGAGCTTGGCCATGGCGCAGAATTTGGTGGCGTCGGGCGCCTTGTTGTCCAGTTTCCACGCGGCTTGGCGCAGGAAGATGCGCGAGGCTTGCAGTTTGGTTTCGTATTCCGCGAGGCGGAATTGCAGCGCCTGGAACTGGTCGATGGTTTTGCCGAAGGCCTTGCGTTCGGACATGTATTGCAGCGTCAGGTCGAGCGCGTTTTGCGCCGCACCCAATGCGCTGGCCGAGATGTTGAGGCGGCCGCCGTCGAGGCCTGCCATGGCGTAGGAAAAGCCGCGGCCCTCTTCGCCGATGATGTTTTCTGCCGGAACCGGGCAATCGTCGAACTGGACCTGTGCCGTGGGCGAGGATTTCCAGCCCATCTTTTGTTCCAGCGCGCCAAAGCTGAGACCCTCTGCGCCGTCCTCGACATAGAAGGTGGAGATGCCTTTGGGGCCGTCTTCGCCGGTGCGGCACATGACGACATAGGCGTCCGAATAGCCACCGCCGGAGATGAACGCCTTGGTGCCCGACAGACTGTAGCCCGCGTTGGTGCGGGTGGCGCGGGTGCGCAGGGCGGCGGCGTCAGAGCCGCTGCCCGGTTCGGTCAGGCAGTAGCTGAGCACGGTTTCCATGGTCAGAACCTTTGGCAACACACGGGCCTTGAAGTCGTCGCTGGCAAAGCTGTCGATCATGCGTGCACACATGTTGTGGATCGACAGGAAGGCCGCGACCGACGGGCAGGCCATGCTGAGTGCCTCGAACACCAGCGCCGCGTCGAGACGTGACAGGCCGGAGCCGCCGCTTTCTTCGGAGACGTAGAGTCCGCCGAATCCCAGTTGCGCGATTTCGGGCCAGAGTTCCTTGGGGATGGTGCCTGCGGCCTCCCATTCGCGGGCGAAGGGCGCGATGCGCTCTTGCCCGAAGGCATGGGCCATGTCGAAGATGGCTGTCTGTTCCTCTGAAAGCGCAAAATCCATCGCGGCCTCCTCCCTCGGCTGAAATGAACACTCGTTCAGATTGTCGCGCGAAGGCGCGTGTAATGCAACAGGGGCGGATGCAGGCCCGCTTTGCAATTCTGCAAAGCGGGCCAGTGAAATGGCGGTCGGTGTTTGCGGTAACTCAGGTGTTGGCGCAGGTTTCGCGGATGATCTGTTCGACCCGCGCAAGGCCCACGTCATTGTCGAACTTGGCCTCGGCGGTGGCGCGGGCGGCGGCGGACAGGGCGCTGCGGTCGGGGGTGTCGAGGATCTGCGCGATGCGCGCGGCAAAGCCGTCTTCGTCCCATTCATCGACCAGCAGGCCGTTCACACCGTCCTCGACCGCCTCGGGGATACCGGCGTGGCGGGTGGAGATTGTGATGCAGCCGCAGGCCAGCGCCTCTTGTATGGCGGTGGGCAGGCCCTCTGTGTTGCCGTCGTTGGCGGTGACGGAATGCTGTAGAAAGACTTCGGTCGTCAACAAGTGCTCGCGGACCTGGTCATGGGGCAGGGCGCCGGTGAAGGTGACCTGATCGGCCACGCCCAAAGTGGCGGCCAGCGTGCGGCAGTCGTCCAGCAGGGGGCCGTCGCCGATGAAGGTCAGGTGCGCGTCGCGGGTTTTGGCGGCTGTGGCGAAGGCGCGCAGGGTGATGTGGGGGGCCTTTTTCTCGACCATGCGCCCGACGGCCAGAAAGCTGCCGGGGCGTTTGGGGCCGGGGGCAAAGCGGCGGATGTCGACGCCCGAGGGCACCACATGGGCGTTGTCGTGGCGGATGCCGTGTGCGGCGAGGTTGTCGAGCAGGAACTGGCTGACGGAAAACATGCCCGCAAGACGCGGCATCATCAGCCGGTAAGAGCGGACCCGCTGGCGTGAGCGCAGCATCTTGGAGGCATCGGTGCCGCGCCAGTAGGTGAAGACCGGGATGTTCATGGCATTGCCCAGCTGCGCCATCACCAGCGCCTGGGTGCCGAACTCTGCCAGGATGACATCGACCCCCTCATCGCGCAAAAACGCGGCAAGCTGGCGGCGGTTGTCGCCAAAGGGCAGGCGCGAGGTGCCGTGCAGCAGCGCCCCCCCAGCGGCGGCAAAGGGCGCGCGGAACTTGTCCATCGCCGAGAGCGGCCCCCGGCGGGTGAACAGAGGCTTGCCCAGCGGATCCTCACCATTGAACCGCCCGCAGACCACGCAGGTCTCGCCGCCAAAGAGGTGCTGGATATGGCGGTTGATAAAGGTCTCGCCCATGACAAAATAGTCCGACGTGGCGATGGCGGTTTTCATGGGACGCGTCTCCGGGCTGGTGCGGGCGTCCTATCGTGGCGCGGGCGTGCTGCCAAGGGCAAGCGGGACGGATGCGCCGCCAATGGCAACGGGCCGCCTTGCCCCGCCTTTTTCTGGCCAAAACATCCCGGGGGCGACCTCAGGGAGACGGGGGTCATGCTGAAAGCATGCCTTTGGCATGACGCCCCCCTGCGACGGATCACAGATCGGCGTGGTATTCGTCGATCAGGTGGTGGACGATGGCGCGCATTCGGCCCTCATGGTCGGCGCCGTCTGCCTCGGCCTTGGCGTAGACCGCGCGCTGGCGATCGGCAGAGGTGCCCTGTTCGACAATCTCGCGCACGCGGGCGACCTCTGTCAGGCATTTCAGCGCCACGGCGTCCTCTTCGATCAGGTCCAGCAGGTCTTCGGCCAGTTGGTCAAAGGCCACCACCTGAGCAGCGCCGAAATCGATCAGCCCTGCGCTGACGCCGTAGCGTTGCGCGCGCCAGCGGTTTTCGCCGATCAGGAACCGGTCATAGAGGCGCCAGCGCTGGTTGCGCACGCGCAGACGCCACAGCATCCGCATGATGCATTGGATCAGGGCGGCCAGCGTCAGGGCGTGTTCCAGACGCGGTTGCACGTCCATGATGCGCGCCTCCAGCGTGGGATAGCGCGCCGAGGGGCGCAGATCCCACCAGATGCGGGTGGTGTCCTCGATCGCGCCGGTATCGACAAGGATCTGGGTCGACCGCTCAAAATCCTGCCAGCTGTCGAATTGTGGCGGCAGGCCGGTGCGGGGCAGGTTGTCGAAGACCGAAATGCGATAACTGGCCAGCCCGGTGTCGCGCCCCTGCCAGAAGGGCGAGGAGGTGGACAGCGCCAGCAGATGCGGCAGAAAGTAACTGGTCTGCGCCAGCAGGTCGGCGCGCAGCGGGTCGTCGTCCAGCCCCACATGCACATGCATCCCGCAGATCAGCATGCGGCGCACAACCCCGCCCAGATCGCGGCTGAGGTCGTTGTAGCGCTGCTTGTCGGTGTGGTGCTGGTTCTTCCAGTCCGCCAGCGGGTGACAGGAGGCGGCGATGGGCGACAGGCCGTGTTTTTCCGCGTGGCGCGACACGGACGCGCGCAGGCGGCGCAGGTCGTCGCGGGCCTCTGCCACCCCGGCGCAGGGGCGGGTGCCGATCTCGATCTGGCATTGCAGGAACTCGGGGCTGACCTGCCCTTCGAGTTCCGCGGCACAGGCCTCCATCAGGCCGTCCGGCGCCTCGACCAGCGCACAGGTGTCGCGATCGACGAGCAGGTATTCCTCTTCGATGCCAATGCTGAAGGGTGGTTCGGCCATGATGTCCCCCGCTTTTGACCAAGAAAAGCAGAGGCTTTCCCGAAAGGGAAGACCGCAATTCGCGCCGCCCGCGCGGTCAGTCGGACAGAGGCGCGCGCAGCAATGCCGCTTGCAGCGCGTCAAAGCTGTGCTCTGCCTGTCCTGCCTTCGCAAGGGCGTCAGCTTCGTCGCGCAGGATGTCGAACCGAAGATGCGAGAGCGGTTCGACCACCTGCTGCAGCACACAGGCCATGCCAAAGGTGACGTCCTGCGGCGCAAAGATGACGCTGTGCGCCTCTTGGGGGAACTTGCGTATCAGCGACAGCGACCGGTGCACACCGCCCACGACGCCACGAAAATTTGCATCGACCTCGGTGACCGCGACGGTATCGGTCAGCATCACGAATGTCGGGTCGAACAGCGGATGGTCGACGTAAGAGCGAAACGCGCCAATCGCGTCGGGTACGTCGATGACGCCGTTCATGCGGAACAGCGCAAGCCGTCGGTCCGGGTGGACGGAAAGGTCTATCGGCATGGTGGATGGTCTTGCGCGCCCGGTTCCGGGCAGTCCTGACCGGACCGCTTTCCCCGGCGCAACTGACAGGCGATTTGACCCGTCGCGGTTTGGCCCGCGTCCAATGACAGCGACCGGAACATGGCAGAGCGCCTTGATCGCCAGTCCGGCGCGCAGCGTGAGGGGGGAGACGACGGTTGTATGGTGCTTTTCCTTTTTCGTCCGGTGCGTGCCTGGAGCAGCTTTTACGCCACGTCAACTGCGCCACGTCAACTCGGAACGACAGGGGCGCCGACAAGCGACGCCCCCGAAAGATCAGCTTAGTCCATCGCCTTGAAGTTGAACTCTCCGCCTTCCTTGATGCCAGAGAACCAGCGCGCGGTGACGGTCTTGGTCTTGGTATAGAATCGGAAGGCGTCGGGGCCGTATTGGTTGAGGTCGCCAAAGGCCGATTTCTTCCAGCCGCCAAAGGTATGGTACGACAGCGGCACCGGGATCGGGAAGTTGATGCCAACCATGCCGACGTTGACCCGGTGGGCAAAGTCACGCGCGGTGTCGCCGTCGGCGGTGTAGATCGCGGTGCCATTGCCGTAGGGGTTGTCGATCACAAGGTTCAGCGCGTCCTCATAGGTGTCAGCGCGAACGGTGGACAGGACCGGGCCAAAGATTTCCTCTTTGTAGATGTCCATGTCCGGGGTCACGTTGTCGAACAGCGAGGGGCCGACGAAAAAGCCGTTCTCATAGCCCTGCATTTCGAACCCACGCCCGTCGATGACCAGCTTGGCGCCTTGATTCACGCCGCTGTCGACCAGACCTTCGATGCGCGACTTGGCGGCGGCGGTGATCACCGGGCCATAGTCCACGTCGTCGCCCGAGGTGTAAGGACCGACCTTGAGTTTTTCGACGCGCGGGATCAGCCGTTCGATCAAGCCGTCAGCGGTTTCCTTGCCCACCGGCACAGCGACGGAGATCGCCATGCAGCGTTCACCGGCGGCACCGTAGCCGGCGCCGACCAACGCGTCGGCGGCCTTGTCCAGATCGGCGTCGGGCATGATGATCATGTGGTTCTTGGCACCGCCAAAGCATTGGGCGCGTTTGCCGTTGTTGGCGGCGCGGCCATAGATGTACTGCGCGATGGGCGTCGAGCCGACAAAGCCGACGGCGGCGACGTCCTCGTTGTCGAGGATTGCATCGACCACGGATTTGTCACCGTTCACGACCTGCAACACGCCATCGGGCAGACCGGCCTCTTGCAGCAGTTCCGCCAGACGCAGCGCGGTGGAGGGCACACGCTCGGACGGTTTGAGGATCATGGCGTTGCCGCAGGACAGCGCCGGGGCCATCTTCCACAGCGGGATCATGGCGGGAAAGTTGAACGGCGTGATGCCCGCAACCACACCCAGCGGCTGGCGCATGGAATAGAGGTCGATGCCGGGGCCGCCATCATCGGTGAACTCACCTTTCAGCAGGCTGGGCGCGCCCATGCAGACCTCAACGACCTCAAGACCGCGCTGCACGTCGCCCTTGGCGTCGGGCAGGGTCTTGCCGTGTTCACGGGCGACCAGCTCGGCCAGTTCGTCCATGTGTTTGTTGATCAAGGCACCGAATGCCATCATCACGCGGGCGCGGCGCTGCGGATTGGTGTTGCCCCATGCGACCTGCGCCTCTTTCGCCTTGGCGACGGCCTCGTTCAGTTCCTCGACCGACGACAGCGGCGTCTTGGCCTGCACTTCGCCGGTGGCGGGGTTGAAGACGTCCGAAAACCGGCCCGAGCCGCTTTTGACGTGCTGGCCGTTGATCCAGTTTGTGAGTTCGGTCATGGAATCCTCCTGCTATGCTTGGCGCGGATCGTACTCTTGCAAAAATGCTGTGAACAGACAGAATGCGGCAAAGGCGTTTTGCGTTTTTGCAAAGGAGGCATGGTGGACAACTGGGACGACCTGCGGATTTTCCTTGCCGTGGCGCGCGACGAAAGCCTGTCGGCGGCGGGGCGGCGGCTGCGGATGGATGCGGCCACGGTGGGACGGCGGGTGGCGCGGCTGGAGGAAAGCCTTGGCGCGCCCTTGTTCGCCAAGTCGCCGCAGGGCTATGCGCTGACCGAGGCGGGATCGCGCCTTGTGCGCTTTGCCGAAGAGGCGGAACAGGCCACCAGCCAGGCGTCCGAGGCGCTGGTGGGCCGGACCGAGGGTCTGTCGGGGCAGATCCGGATCGGCGCGCCGGATGGCTGCGCCAGCTTCCTGCTGCCGCAGGTCTGCGCGCGGATCGCCGACCGCAACCCGGATCTGGACGTGCAGATCGTGGCGCTGCCGCGGGTGGTCAATCTCAGTCGGCGGGAGGCGGATATGGCCATCGCCGTCTCGCCGCCCTCTGCCGGGCGGCTGGTTGTGCAGAAAGTGACCGACTACCGGCTGCATCTGGCCGCAAGTGACGCCTATCTGGCCGCACATGCCCCCATAGCGGTGCCTGAAGACCTGAAGGGGCATCGGGCGGTCGGCTATATCCCCGACATGATCTTTGACAAGGAACTGGACTACCTTGGCGAACTGGGGGTCGAGCGGGTGCCGCTGGCGTCCAATTCCGTTGCGGTGCAGTTTCATTGGCTGCGGCAGGGCGCGGGGCTGGGAATCGTGCATGACTTTGCCATGCCGACCGCGCCGGGCCTGCGGTTTGTCCTGCGCGAACAGATTTCGCTGACCCGCAGTTTCTACCTTGTGCGCCACGCCGACGACCGGCGGCTGGAACGCCAGACCCGTTTCGCCGAGGCGCTGGTGGCGGGAATGCGTGAGGAACTGACCCGGCTGGAACTGTTGGCAGAGCAGGGCGGGCCGCCCGGCTGAGCGGCGCAAGTCCGTGCGCGGGGGCCGATGGAGAGGTCCATGAGACTTTCAACCACTTGACAGTCTGTATCGACCCGCGCCACGCTACTGTCATGGCCATGTTGCAGGGAGGTCACGCGATGCAGGTTCACCAGATCCTCAAGAGTAAGGGCACCGACGGGGTTTACACCGTCACGCCGGGAACCACGGTTTCAGAGGCCGCGAGGATCCTCACGGAGAAACGCATCGGGACGGTGGTCGTCTCCGAAGACGGTGAGATTGCCCTTGGCATCCTGTCGGAACGCGACATCGTGCGCGAATTGGCGTCCAAGGGTGCCGCCTGCCTTGATGCGTCGGTTGATACATACATGACGTCGGACCCCTTTACCTGCGCCCGCGAGGATTCCGCCGACGGCATTCTGACCCGGATGACCGAAGGCCGGTTCCGCCACATGCCCGTGGTCGAGGACGGCAAGATGGTCGGGCTGGTGACATTGGGGGACGTGGTCAAGGCGCGTCTGACAGAACTGGCCGCCGAAAAGGACGCGCTGGAAGGCATGATTTCAAACCCCTGGTAAGTGGATTTGCCGCATCGCGGCGGATCATGGTTGCATTTCACGGCGCAATATTGTTGCGTCTCAAAGGCAAACCAGAAGGGAAGCTGCGATGCGCGTCGGTCTTTATCCCGGAACCTTTGACCCCTTAACGCTGGGGCATATCGATATTATCCGGCGCGGCGCCTCCCTGGTGGACCGGCTGGTGATCGGCGTGGCCATCAACCGCGACAAGGGGCCCTTGTTCAAGCTCGAAGAGCGTGTGGCCATGATCGAGGCCGAGTGCCGCGAATTGTCCGAACAGACGGGCACGGAGATCGTGGCGCATCCGTTCGAGAACCTGCTGATCGACTGCGCCAATGACGTTGGCGCACAGATCATCATTCGCGGCCTGCGCGCGGTGGCGGATTTCGAGTATGAGTATCAGATGGTCGGCATGAACCGCGCGCTGGATGACAGCGTCGAGACGGTGTTCCTGATGGCGGAGGCGCGGCATCAGGCCATTGCCTCCAAACTGGTCAAGGAAATCGCGCGGCTGGGCGGGGACGTGTCAAAATTTGTCCCCCCTGCCGTGAATGCCGCGCTCAAGCATCGGTTGGGCACCTGAGCCACCAGACAGAAATGACGTATCGGACTGTCCGCCGCGAGGCGGTCAGCGATCAGGCCTTGCAGATGAACTGCATGGCGATGTCCTGCGCGGGATAGCTGCGGCGCGTGACGTAAGGCCCGTTCTGGATTGTCTCGCTGGCCATCCTGCGGTTCGACCGATCTGCCTTGACGAGGGTGTAGGCCCCGGCGCCGCCCCGATGTTCCGGGCGCGGCGCCGTGTCGCAAACTGTTGGCGCGATGGCCTTAACCGTAGACGGCCTGACGCGCGATGCGACGGATTTCGGACGGTGCAATGTCAAGGTCGCGGGCCGTCACGGCGTCGAGCGATTCCAGCTCGCGGACGGTGGCGCGGAATTGGGCGTGCTTGTTCATGCGGATGCGGATGTCGGAAAAGAGGGTCATATCAAAGTCTCCTGTTTGCGTTTATGTTACCGCAAACATAGGTGCGCTGCAGTGCAGCACAATTGCCGGAAACGGATAGTCGCCTTGCGTTTTTTGCAGGTCTTCCCTTGGGGAAAGAAAACGCGGGTATCGGGAGGCCCGCGTCCCATCCATGCAAAAAGGCCGCCCGAAAGCGGCCTTTGTCTGTCACCCTGCGGGGTGATGTCAGATCAGTTTGCCCATGGCGACAGCGGTGTCGGCCATGCGGTTGGAAAAGCCCCATTCGTTGTCATACCACGTCAGGATGCGGCACATGGTGCCCTCCATGACCTTGGTCTGGTCGGTGTGAAAGATCGACGAATGCGGGTCATGGTTGAAATCGGTCGAGACCAGCTTTTTGTCCGTATACCCCAGCACGCCCTTGAGCGGACCATCGGCTGCGGTGCGGATCAGGGCGTTGATCTCTTCGACGGTGGTGTCGCGCGAGGCCTCGAACGTAAGGTCAACGACCGAGACATTGGGCGTGGGCACGCGGATCGCAACGCCGTCCAGCTTGCCGTTCAGTTCCGGCAGCACCAGACCCACGGCCTTGGCCGCGCCGGTCGAGGTGGGGATCATCGACAGGGCCGCCGCGCGGGCGCGGTACAGATCCTTGTGCATGGTGTCCAGCGTCGGCTGGTCGCCGGTATAGCTGTGGATCGTGGTCATGAAGCCTTTGACGATGCCGATTTCGTCGTTCAGCACCTTGACCACCGGGGCCAGGCAGTTGGTGGTGCAGGAGGCGTTGGAGACCACCAGATCCTCTGCCGTCAGCACGCTGTCGTTGACGCCGTAGACGATGGTCTTGTCCGCGTCCTTGCCGGGGGCCGAGATCAGAACGCGGCTGGACCCGTTGTCCAGATGCGCCTGACAGGCCTCTTTCGAGGTAAAGATCCCGGTACATTCCAGCACCACGTCCACGTCCGACCACGGCAGGTCGGCGGGGTTGCGGATGGCGGTCACGCGGATCGGGCCACGGCCCACGTCGATGCTGTCGTCGCCATGCGTCACCTCGACCGGGAACCGGCCATGTACGCTGTCGTATTGCAGCAGGTGGGCATTGGTTTCCACCGGGCCAAGATCGTTGATTGCGATCACTTCGATGTCGGTGCGGCCGGATTCGATGATGGCGCGCAGGACATTGCGTCCGATGCGGCCGAAGCCATTGATGGCGACTTTGACGGTCATTGGGAGGGTCCCTTTTGTGTCGTGGGGCGGATACGGAAGAAAATGATCTTGTTACCGCTAACAATCATCCAGGCGCGAAAAAGTCAACCCGGGCAACTGCTGTCAGCTTAGCGCCAGAAGGCCAGCCAGTCGATCAGGACAAAGACCTTGCGCCCAAGGAACAGCAGGTTCGCCCCATCGGTCAAGGACATGTCCGCGACAACCGCGCCGACAAGGATAAGCCCAAGGATGATGGCAAGCCGGTTGGTCATGGGGCGCGGGCCTTTGCTGCGGGTTGTTGCGCCCAGTCATGCCAGAGCGGGCAGGCCATGTCACGTCGGGCTGTGATGCGTTGGGGGCGCAGTTATCAGCTCCTCGATGAACAGGGCAAGAAACGCGCCGCGCCCGCTGATCCCGGGGTTGCTGTAGATCGCGCCCAGATGCGCCCAGATGCGCCCAGATGCGCCTTGTCCGTATCGTCGGTATTGCCGCGCATCTGCGCAACCTCGGGGATGGTAAGCCCCTTGAGCGTCAGCATCGCCACATCCTGTTCCGACAGGGGCATGCGCCAGTTTTCGAATTGCTGCGTGACGATGTCATGAAAGGCCCCGGCGGCAAGGTCCATGTTTCGGCGACCTGCGGGACTGCGGGCCGTGGACAAAAGATGCACTGCACCGGGCCGATGCGGTATTGGCCGAAAGCCGGGGGTTTGCGGCCTATGACTTCGGTTTCGGCGGGTTTCTCGCGTCTCAGCGCGCCTTGGCCGCCAGCACAAACAGCGCCGCAATCGCCGCAGAGGCAAAGACGTTGTAGTTGGCCATCGACAGGCCGAACAGCTCCCACGGGATCTGGTCGCAGGGCACCATCGGCGCGTTCATGATCGCGTCCAGCGCCTCTTGCGGGGTCAGCCCCTCAATCGACGGCGCCGTGCAGCTTTTCAGCCCGTCCCACCACTTGCGCTCTACACCGCTGTGAAAGATCCCGACCAATGAACTGGACAGCGCCGCCAGTGCGCCCAGACCCAGCAGGATGCGCGCCGGAACCACCAGCGCGATGGCGCCAAACCCCAATGCGCCGAAATGGCCGTAGCGTTGCCAGTAGCACAACTGACAAGGCGGCAACCCGCGAAAATACTGAAAGTACAACGCGCCAAGCAAGAGTCCGGCTGATCCGACGAGGGCCAGAAGAGTATAAGTGCGACGGGTCATAGGGTCCTCATGATGGCTTGGCCACTGCAGTGGTGGCGCAGGACGGGGGGCGGTTCAAGTCATTGCGGCCCCTTGGGGGCATGTTTGGTGCGCTCAGAGACCGATCCATGCCTTGATCAGGCTGGCCAGCGTCGCACCCGCAAATATGAGGGTGGCAATCCAGGTTGTCCCCAGAATCGCCCCAACCAGGACCAGCACGCCATCGCGCTGCAACAGGCCCATGGCCACCACCACGACCGCAAAACCGGGCACCGTGTTGGTGCCCGGCAGCGGCACCATGATCGAGGCGCTGAACACCACAAGGCCAAGCCCGACAAGCTGGTCGACAGGGCGGCGAGTCAGTGCGCCCAGCCTGGGGCGGCTGACGGCCTCGATTCGGCGCAGCCAGGGTCCGGCGCGGCGGGCGAGACTGGCCAGTCCAGCCGTCGAGACCGTGCGCGCGCCCAGTTTGCGGGGCAGCCAGGGCATCCGGCGGCCCAGCAGGATTTGCACGGACACGAACATCAATGGCAACGAGACGATCTGCGGAATCCCGTACAGGAAGGGGATGCAGCAGGGCAGCGCGAGGATCAGCAGAAAGAGACCAAAGGCCCGTTCGTGCAATTGCGAAAGGATCCAGTCGAGCGACACAGAGTCGCCCGGCGCCTCCGCGACCAGACTGTCAAGGCGGTCCGATATGGCCAGGATGCTGGCGTCAGAGGTCGTCATAAAGGAGTTTCCTGGCCTTTTGGCGCGCAAGAGGGCGTCCGTGATTTGCCTCCGGTTAGCAAATCGGCTGCGTGGGCGCCAGCCATTGACCGCCGCACCTTTGACGCCGGGTGTGGCGTTGCACATGACGTAGGCATGTATGTGTGGTTGCCGCTATGGCGGGTTTTGTCATCGCTGTTGCAAATCGCCCTTGTCCAGACAAATGCGGGCGGCTAAAGACGTGGTCCGTGCCCAAGTGGCGGAACGGTAGACGCAGGGGATTCAAAATCCCCCGCCTTTGCGGGTGTGTGGGTTCGAATCCCACCTTGGGCACCACATATCAGACCATCATTCTGGACTGCCGTCGCTTTGTCTCGGGACAAAACGAGCGGGCCGGCTGGATTTGCAAGCGACCATCAGGCTGAAAGGCCGATCAGCAATCGTCGGGATCGCGGTTGGCAAACCGGACCGGGTGCTTGCGTGTCTCGACAGACGGGCGGTCTTCGATGCCTGCCGCTACAGATCAGCCCATTATCGCCAGCATGACGTGTCCGCCGGTTAGGAACCATACCGCCGATGCGGACAGGGGGGCCTGTCCGCAAGTGGGCGTGTTAGGCGGTGTCGCCGGGGGGCCGCTTGCGCTTGTTCTTGGACATGGCCTCTTTGACCACACGGTTGAAGGCTTTGCCGCGCGCGCGCGATTCCGCCACCGTTTCAGAGTTGTGGCGATCCTCGCGCCGCAGTTTGCCCCAGCGGGCCAGGCGGTCCGCGTCGAGATCTCCGGCGGCAATGGCGGCCTGCACGGCGCAGCCCGGTTCGCCCTCATGCGCGCAATTGCGGAACCGACAGGTCAGCGCCAGTTCCTCGATGTCGTCAAAGACCGCGCTGATGCCGTCGCCCACATCTGCCAATTGCAATTCGCGCATCCCCGGCGTGTCGATCAGCCAGCCGCCCGCAAGCGTTGGCGCAAGGCTGCGGTTAGTGGTGGTGTGGCGGCCCCTGGCGTCATCCTCGCGGATGCCGCGTGTTGCGGCGTCCTCTCCGGTCAGCGCATTGCGCAGCGTTGTCTTGCCCACACCCGATGACCCGACAAGCGCCAGTGTCTGGCCGTTCTTGCACCACGGGGTCAGGCGAGCCACCTCCTCGGGATCGCGGGCGTTCAGGCTGATCGCGGTCACCAGCGGAGACAGGCGTTGCGCCTGCCTCAGGTAGTCATCCGCATCCACGGCCATGTCGGGTTTGGTCAGCACGATCAGCGGCAGGCAGCCGCCGGAATGCGCCAGCGCCAGATAGCGTTCCAGCCGTGCAACATTGAAATCGGCGTTGCAGCTGGTGACGATGCCCAGCGTGTCGACGTTGGCTGCGATGCGCTGCATCCTGACGTCACGCCCGGCGGCGCGTCGGGTGATCTCGCCGGTCGGGGTCAGGCGCCGCACCGCATGGGTGCTGTTGCTCAGAACCCAGTCGCCCACGACATAGGTGCCTGTGGATTCCGTGGGCAAGAGGTCAACCTGACCCGCAAGAGTGACGGCGCGCAGACGGTCGCGGTGAACCTCGGCGATGCGGGCAGGGGTCAGGCCAGCATCCTCTGGCGTCAGTTGGCGTGCAAAATGGTCCGACCATCCAAGGCCGGTCAGTGTGTCATCTGTCAATGCGATAAGTCCCGTTCAGACATGCAATTGGGTCCGCCGGAGGCGGCCCGGTGTGCGTGCACGGGCGGCGGGCTGGTGTTCAGCGCGCGGCCCGGAGGGGGGATGCAATCTCCATCTTGTCCTCCGTCCTGTTGGGTCTGCATCTTGTCTAGACCCGGCGGGCCGCCGCTGCAAGCGCTGGTATCAACCGCTGGTATTCTGGGGCCCGCGTTGCTATCTGCCGCGCAACAGCAAAGGCAGGGACGCGCGATGTCACCGATCAACGTCATGTGCATCAAGTGGGGGACGCTGTTTGGTCCCGAATACGTCAACCGGCTATACTCGGGCGTGCGGCGCAACCTGTCGCGCCCGGTGCGGTTTTTCTGCATGACCGAACACGGCGAGGGGCTGCATCCGGATATCGAGGTGCTGGGCCTGCCGGTGGAACCCTTTGCCGAACCGATGAACGCGGCGCTTGCGGTGGCGAACCGGCAAGGGGCGATGCGCAAGACCTCGCTGTTTCGGCCCGGATTGGTGCCGGATCTGGCGGGGCCTGTTTTGGGGTTCGATTTGGACGTGGTGATCACCGGGTCGCTGGATGAGATCCACGACCTGGCCCCCGGCATGGTGGCGATGCGCCACGATTGGACCGAAAAGCGCAAGGGGCGGCCCACTGGGCACGGATCGGTCTTTCGCTTTGATCCGGCCTTGCACGGGTTCCTGTACGACGATCTCGCCGCCAACCCCTATGCCGAGGTCGAAGAGGCGCGCGGCTCGGAACAGCGCTATACCTCGCACAAGGCGATGGGGCGGGAGGTGTTCACCTATATTCCCGACCCTTGGGTGGTGTCGTTCAAATATGATTGCAACCCGTTTCCGGGCAACTATTTCCGCGCGCCGCGCCTGCCACAGGATGCCCGCGTGGTCTGTTTTCACGGACGACCCAAGATGCCAGAGGCCATCGCCGGATACAGCGGGTCAGTGATCCGCTATGCCAAGCCATCCGGCTGGTTGCAGGACCACTGGGTCACGCGGGCGCGCGCCGATCTGGGCAGCGACTGGGCCTGACACGAAACGAACTGGACCGGACAGTTACCCCAGGTCAGTCTTTGGACAAAAGGGCGTCATCGCCGATGCCCAATGCGTCCAGCAGGGCAGTGGGGCGGGTGGCCTTCATCAGGCCATCACCGCGCCAGCCGGTCTGGATCCCCAGCAATTCGTAGGTTTCGGCGTCCAGCAGCAACCCGCCTCCGGTGGGAACGCTGCCGCGGCAGGTGTTCAGGAAACTGCCCGGAGACAGATTTGACCGAGGCGTCGGAGCGGCGACCTGACACTCTGTGTCGATGATCGACAGCACGCCATCCGACGTATGGAACACCAGAATGGCCCGTTGCCCGGGCATCGGGTCTGCCGTGGCGTGTTTCAGGATCGGGGCCGTGGGCACTTTTCTGTCGCCCCCGACCACTTGCAGCACAGCTGCCGGCCCGGTCGGAAGGAGTGCAGCGGCGACGGGCACCACCTCAAAGGTCTGCTGCGATGCGGCAGGGCCAAGGTGCACACGCATATGGCCGGTGCGGATCCCGGCGTCCCGCATCACCCGGTCGGGAAAGCAGGTTCCCACGGCCAGCATCTTGTTGTCCCGCAGCCGAAGCGCCATGCAATGGCTTTGTTGCAAGTGCTCATATCGATAGAGAATATCACCGTAGGCGATATAGGTTTGCTGACCGTTCGGCGTAGTGAGACAGGTTTCCACCAAACCGGCGCCCTGCGCCAATGCCGTCAACTTGGCGTCCGCCCGCGTCAGCGACCGTGCGCTAGGCGAATGCCCCTTGTCAAACTGCGACGCGCGACGGGCGTCTGTGTTGAAACAGCCCGTGACCGGCCCCGGATCGGGGTTGATGAACCCGTCCGCGCGGACGGGGGCCGCGCCAAGGGACAACAGGCAGACGGTGGCTAGGGCCAGTCGATACAGCATTTGATCATCCCCGGGCAGCAGGTCTGGCCACCATACCCGAATTGGCCGCAATTGTCCGGGTTTCGTTGCTGGCCCCGCCATACACGCATCGACGTCGATCTGCCGATCGCGGCGGCATCCTCTTGCCCCTGCACGGCTTCGCGCGTTATGACCGGACCAAGAGCGAACGAACAGAAGGGCAGGCGCATGGCACGTCGCGTAGTTGTCACCGGGCTGGGGCTTGTCACGCCACTGGCGTCCGGAGTGGAAGAAACATGGTCACGCCTGCTGGACGGACAGTCCGGCGCGGGCACCATCACCAAGTTTGACGCCAGCCATCTGGCCACGACCTATGCCTGCGAAGTTCCGTATGGTGACGGCACGGACGGCACCTTTAATGTCGACGACTACATGGACAAAAAGGAACAGCGCAAGGTGGATGAATTCATCCGCTTTGGCATTGCCGCTGCCGATCAGGCGGTGCGGGATGCCGGCTGGACGCCCGAGGATGAAGAGGACCGCCTGCGCACCGGCGTCATGATCGGCTCTGGCATCGGCGGGCTGAACTCCATCGCGGAAACCGCGCTGCTGATCCGGGACAAGGGTCCACGCCGGGTGTCGCCGTTCTTTATCCCCGGCGCGCTGATCAACCTGATTTCCGGCAACGTGTCGATCCGCTATGGCTTCAAGGGCCCGAACCATGCGGTTGTGACCGCCTGTTCCACCGGCGCGCATGCCATCGGCGATGCGGCGCGGTTGATCAAATACGGCGACGCCGACGTGATGATCGCGGGCGGCGCAGAGGCGGCCATTTCGGAAATCGGCATCGCCGGGTTCAACGCTTGCAAGGCGCTGTCGACCAAGCGCGGCGACGATCCGCAAAAGGCCAGCCGCCCTTACGACGCCGACCGTGACGGGTTTGTCATGGGCGAAGGCGCGGGCGTTGTGGTGCTGGAGGAATACGAACACGCCAAGGCGCGCGGCGCCAAGATCTATGCCGAGGTTTGCGGCTACGGCCTGTCGGGCGACGCCTATCACATCACCGCGCCTGCCTCGGACGGCGATGGCGGCGAACGGTCGATGCGGGCGGCGTTGAAGGACGCGGGCCTGACGCCCGACGCGCTGGACTATATCAACGCGCACGGCACCTCGACCATGGCGGACACCATCGAACTGGGCGCGGTGGAGCGTATGTTGGGCGATGCCGTGTCCAATGCGACCATGTCGTCGACCAAGTCGGCAACCGGGCACCTGCTGGGCGCCGCTGGCGCGATCGAGGCGATCTTTTCGATCCTTGCGATCCGCGATCAGGTGGTCCCGCCGACCATCAATCTTGACAATCCGGCGGTCGAAACCCCGATCGACCTTGCGCCCAACGCCAAACGCGAACGCAAGATCACCTATGCGCTGTCGAACTCTTTCGGCTTTGGCGGCACCAACGCCAGCGTGATCTTCGGCAAACCGGAGTAATCCCCCATGTGGCGCAGTATCGCCTCGAACGCGCTGACCTTTCTGGTTGTCGCGCTGTTCCTTTTCGGCGGCGTCCTGATCTGGGGCCAGTCCGAGTATTCGGCCGAAGGGCCGCTTGACGCGCCGATCTGCCTGGAGGTGCCGCGCGGCACCAACATGCGCGCGGTGTCTGAGGATCTGTCGGATCAGGGCGCGGTGTCCAGCGCGATGATCTTTCGCCTTGGCGCGGATTACACCGACCGGGCGCAGGCCCTGAAGGCGGGCAGCTATCTGGTGCCGGAACACGCCTCGATGACAGAGATCACCGATATTGTCACCCGTGGCGGTGCCTCGACCTGCGGGACAGAGGTGGTGTACCGGATCGGGATCACCCGCGCCACGGTGCAGGTGCGCGAGATCGACCCGGTGACGGGGCGCTATGAAGAGCGCGCCAGCTTTGACCCCGGTGAGGGCGACATCCCCGAGGTCTACACCCGTGTCAAAGAGGCCGGAGACACCCGTTACCGCGTGGCGCTGGCCGAGGGCGTGACCAGCTGGCAGGTGGTCGAGGAGCTGAAACAGATCGACGTGCTTGAGGGCGCGGTAGACGTGCCGCCAGAAGGCAGTCTGGCCCCCGACAGCTATGAAATCGGGGTCGGGGACACCCGCGCCGAGGTGATCACGCGCATGCAGCAGGCGCAGGAAGTGATCCTTGCACAGGCCTGGTCGAACCGCGCATCGGGCCTGCCGCTGGAAAGCCCCGAAGAGGCGCTGATCCTGGCCTCGATCATCGAAAAGGAAACCGGCGGCCCGCAAGAGCGGCGCGAGGTCGCCAGCGTCTTTGTGAACCGGCTGGAAAAGGGCATGCGCCTGCAAACCGACCCGACGGTGATCTATGGTGTCACAGAGGGGCAGGGCGTGTTGGGCCGGGGGCTGCGCCAGTCAGAGTTGCGCAAGGAAACGCCATGGAACACCTATGTGATCAATGGTCTGCCTCCGACGCCCATCGCCAATCCTGGCCGTGCCAGCATCGAGGCGGCGCTGGACCCGGCGAACACGGATTACATCTATTTCGTGGCCAAGACGTTGAATCCGTCAGACGGTCATAACTTTGCGGTGACGCTGGATGAACACAACCGCAACGTCGCCACCTATCGCGCGTTGGAGGCGGCGCGCGACCAGTAGGGACGTGCTGGCGGCGGTGTGATCCGGCGGAGCGCGCTGGCGCGCGCGCTGTTTGACCCGTCCGGCGGCCTGCGGCCTCCGGTCGGGCGGTTGGAGTGCCATGTCGGTGAGGTATTGCGCATCAAGGCTCACCAGCAAACAGACACTCGGGGAGGCGGGCCGTCGAGGTCAATTCCCGGTGATGGCGCGCTGCGCTTTCTTGGTGAGTTTTGAAAAGACGATCCGATATGACGTTTCGATCCGGTCGCGCAGTTCCACTGGCGGGATGGCGTCCCAGTCCAGCAAAACCCAGGAGCGATGGAAATAGGGCGCGCGGGTGGCGCGCTGCAGGTCGATCAGGAGCTGTGCATCTTCGACAGAGGGGGTCTTGACCGAAACGCCGTCCCCCATGCTGCCGATGCAGGCGAACATCTTGCCGCCCACCTTCCATGCGTCGTGGCCACCGCCCCAAGGGTCGGACCACTCCGCGCCGGGTTGGGCGCGGCAGATATCATTGACGATATCGCGGCTCATGCCGCCAGCATGGCCTGCGCGGGGCTATTCGTCCAGCGGCCGATCCCCCATCAGGTAGCGCGGGCCGGCCCCAGCGCGCGCGGCGCGATCCTCGGGGTTGTAGAGCTTGCAGCTTTGCAACGACAGGCAGCCGCAACCGATGCAACTGTCCAGACGTTGCCGAAGGGCGGTCATCCGGTCGATGCGGGCGTCCAGCACCTGCCCGAAGCGGCGGGAAATGCGCGTCCAGTCAGCCTTGGTCGGGGCGCGGTCCTGCGGCAGGGTCGACAGCTCGGTTCTGATTTCGGCAAGGGTAAAGCCCAGTTGCTGCGCGATCATCACAAAGGACAATCGCCGGACATCGGCCCGCTGATAGCGCCGTTGCCCGCCCGCGTTGCGATCGGGAAAGACGAGGGATTCGGATTCGTAGTGGCGAATGGCTGACGCGGCGAGGCCGGTGCGGGTCGAGATTTCGCCGATTGTCAGTCCCGATTTGTTCATGCCGTTGAAAAACCTGAGAAGATTGTTCTTGAGTTAAAGTATACTTGAAGTGCGATCTTGTCGCCACCTTGAACAGAACGAAAGAGCGAACGATGGCACGATTGGAACACGTCAACATCACCGTCCCCGACGCCCAGGCGACGGCGGCATTTCTGACCCGGTTGCTGGACTGGCATGTCCGGTGGGAGGGTAATTCCCTGAACGGCGGCTATTCGGTGCATGTGGGCGAAACAGACAGCTATCTGGCGCTGTATTCGCCCAAATCCTCGGTCGCGTCTGCTGTGCCGCGCTATGCCAACAGCGCCGGGTTGAACCATGTGGGTATCGTGGTCGACGATCTGGACGCGGTAGAGGCGCGGGTGCGTGATCTGGGGTTCGAGACCCATAACCATGCGGACTATGAGCCGGGGCGCCGGTTCTATTTCGACGGACCGGATGCGGTGGAATATGAGATGGTCTGCTACGACTGACCCCGGATATGGCTGAGAAGTTGGGCTGTGAGGCGGGACTTGGCGTCCTGCCTCCGGTCTGCTATCACGGCGCCATGACGACCGCCGCACATATCCCCTGCTGCATTATCTGCTGACATCGGTCGGGTCCCCCCGGCCAACGGCGGGACGGTCCTCTATTCCAATCCATCATGAGAGTTGCTAGGCCCGCCGCAACATTTGCGAAGGACGAGGCCATGGACATTCGCTTTACCAACTCTGCGACCCGGAAGAAGGACATCTTTGTCCCGATCGACCCGACAAATGTGCGGATGTATCTCTGCGGTCCCACGGTCTATGACCGGGCCCATCTGGGCAACGCGCGGCCCGTGCTGGTGTTTGACGTGCTCTACCGGCTGCTGCGCCATGTTTACGATGTCGATCACGTCACCTATGTGCGCAATTTCACCGACGTGGACGACAAGATCAACGCCACCGCGCTGAAACGCAAGGAGGCGGGGGCGGCTGGGTCGTTGGAGGATCTGGTGCGCGAACGGTCCGATGAGACGATAGGCTGGTATCACGCGGACATGGATGCCTTGGGCGCGTTACGACCGGATCACGAACCGCGTGCCACCGGCTATATCGGCGAGATGGTCGCCATGATCGAAACCCTGATCGCGCGGGGTCACGCCTATGCGGCGGAGGGCCATGTGCTGTTCTCGGTCGAAAGCTACGATGGCTATGGCGCGCTGTCGGGCCGGTCAGTTGATGACATGATCGCGGGCGCGCGGGTAGAGGTGGCACCGTACAAGAAGAACCCGATGGATTTTGTCCTGTGGAAGCCGTCCACGGACGAGTTGCCGGGATGGGACAGCCCCTGGGGCCGTGGGCGGCCGGGGTGGCATATCGAATGCTCGGCCATGAGCCATGCGCTGTTGGGTGAGACGTTTGACATCCACGGCGGCGGCAATGATTTGACTTTTCCGCATCATGAGAACGAGATCGCCCAGTCGAAATGCGCCCATCCTGAGGGGGATTTTGCCCGCGTCTGGCTGCACAACGAGATGTTGCAGGTCGAGGGCAAGAAGATGTCCAAGAGCCTTGGCAACTTCTTTACCGTGCGGGATCTGCTGGAGCAGGGCGTTCCGGGCGAAGTGATCCGTTTTGTGATGCTGTCGACGCATTACCGCAAGCCGATGGACTGGACGGCGGAGAAAGCGCGTGAGGCGGAGACCACCCTGCGCAAGTGGCGCGGTATGGTTGAAGGGGTTGAGCCGGGCGAAATCCCCGAGCCTGTGGTTGCCGCATTGGCCGACGATCTGAACACCGCCGGTGCGATTTCCGAGCTGCACCGTCTGGCCGCGGCGGGGGAGGCCCCAGCGCTGAAGGCCGGGGCGGGGTTGCTCGGGTTGCTGACGCCGGATCTGGCCGGATGGGACACCGTTTCAGTGGATCTGTCGGCATTGGCGGACCGTCTGGCCGGGGTGCGCGCCGAGGCCATGCAGAGCAAGGATTTTTCCGAGGTCGACAGGCTGAAGGCGGCGCTGATCGCGGCGGGGGTCGAGGTGCGCATGTCCAAGGCGGGTGTGGAGCTGGTGCCGGGCGCGGGCTTTGACGCGGTGAAGTTGGAGGCTTTGGGATGAGGGATCCGTTCGCGGCAAAGGACGGAAGCGAGGGGCCAGCCCCTCGCGCTCCCCGGGATATTTTTGGCCAGAAGAAGGCAGGGGCGTGGTGATGGTTAAAGAACGTCTTTCGCTTTACGACACCACGCTGCGCGATGGGCAGCAGACGCAAGGGGTGCAGTTCTCGACCGCTGAAAAGCTGCGCATCGCGGCGGCGCTGGATGCGCTGGGGGTCGATTACATTGAAGGCGGTTGGCCGGGGGCGAATCCGACTGACAGCGCCTTTTTCGAGGAGGTGCACAAGACCCGCGCCACCATGACCGCCTTTGGCATGACCAAACGCGCGGGTCGGTCAGCCGCCAATGATGAGGTGTTGGCCGCGGTCCTGAACGCGGGCACGCCCGCCGTCTGTCTGGTGGGCAAGACACATGATTTCCACGTCACCACGGCGCTGGGGATCACGTTGGACGAGAACATTGCCAACATCGCGGCCTCTGTGTCCCATCTTGTGGGGCAGGGGCGCGAGGCGCTGTTTGATGCCGAGCATTTCTTTGACGGCTACAAGGCAAACGCGCCTTATGCGCTGGATTGCCTGCGCGCGGCGTTGGAGGCGGGCGCGCGGTGGATTGTGCTGTGTGACACCAATGGCGGGACTTTGCCGCATGAAATTGGGCAGATCGTGCGCGATGTGATCGAAAACGCGGTGCCGGGCGACCGATTGGGCATCCACACGCACAATGACACGGAAACCGCTGTGGCCGGGTCTTTGGCGGCGATCATGGCGGGGGCGCGTCAGGTACAGGGGACTCTGAACGGGTTGGGTGAACGCTGTGGCAACGCCAACCTGACGGCGCTGATCCCGACACTGATGTTGAAGGCGCCCTACAAGGACATGTTCGACATTGGCGTCAGCACCGAGGCGCTGGCAGGACTGACCCGTACCAGCCGGATGCTGGACGACATCCTGAACCGGGTGCCACAGAAACAAGTGGCCTATGTTGGCGCCTCGGCCTTTGCCCATAAGGCCGGATTGCACGCCAGCGCGATCCTCAAGGACCCGACCACCTATGAGCACATCGACCCCACGATGGTTGGCAACCGTCGCGTGGTGCCGATGTCCAATCAGGCGGGCCAGTCCAACCTGCGCAGACGGTTGGGGGAGATGGGGCTGGAGGTCGACAAGAGCAATCCGGCGCTGGCGCGCATTCTGGATCGCGTCAAGGAGCAGGAAAGCGAGGGTTATTCCTACGACACCGCGCAGGCCAGTTTTGAGTTGCTGGCGCGGGACGAATTGGGGCTGCTGCCCGAGTTCTTTGAGGTCAAACGCTACCGGGTGACGGTGGAGCGGCGTAAGAACAAGTACAACAAGATGGTGTCGCTGTCCGAGGCGGTTGTGGTTGTGAAGGTGGACGGCGAGAAAAAGCTGTCGGTGTCGGAATCGATGGACGAGGCGGGCAATGACCGTGGACCTGTCAACGCGCTGTCCAAGGCGCTGGCCAAGGATCTGGGCCGCTATCAGGAGGCGATTGACGACATGCGGCTGGTCGACTTCAAGGTGCGCATCACCCAGGGTGGCACAGAGGCGGTGACCCGCGTCATCATCGACAGTGAAGATCGTCAGGGGCGGCGGTGGGCCACCGTGGGCGTCAGTGCGAACATCGTGGATGCCTCGTTCGAGGCGCTGTTGGATGCGGTGCGGTGGAAGCTGGTGCGCGACGGCGAAACAGGGGCGGCCTGATGGACTGGAGCACCTTTTTCGAGGTTCACAAGGATCTGCCGCGCGAGGGGCCGGGCACCGCAGAGGATGTGGTTTGGGCCACGGGTCTGGCCGGGTTGCCCGAGGGCGCGGTGATCTGTGACGCCGCAGCAGGTCCGGGCGCGGATGTGGAGGTGCTGGCGCAGGCCGTGCCGGGCGCGCGGGTGTTGGCGTTTGACAAGCAGGAAGGGTTTGTCGCGCAAATGCGGGCGCGGTTTTTGGACACGCCCGATGTGTCCGTTCAAAGGGCCGATCTGGCAGAGACTGCCGATCTGCCGCGGGTCCCGTTTGACATGATCTGGTGCGCCGGAGCGCTGTATTTTTTGGGTCTGGAACACGGGCTGGAGGTCATGCGCGGCGCGTTGAAACCCGGCGCCGTGCTTGCGTTTTCAGAGCCCTGTCATTTTACCGACACGCCCGGCCCCGAGGCTTGTGCCTTTTGGGAGGGATATCCGACACGCAACCGCCTGGGCATCGTGGCGGCTGTGACAGCGGCAGGATATGAAATCCTTGGCACGCGGGATGTGTCCGACGCGGGCTGGGAGGCCTATTATCAGCCGATGGAGGCGCGCATCGAGACGTTGCGCGCGCAGGGGGACGCGCGGCTGACCGACATGCTGGATCTTTGCGCCAAAGAGGCAGAGGACTGGCGCGCGGTGCGTTCGGAAACCGGCTATCTGCTGACCGTGGCGCGGAGGGTGTCGTGACTATTGAACCGGGCAGTGACCTGTACGCTTGTGCGCAGATCGTCGAGCGCGGCGACCCGGAGCGGTTTGCCGCGGCGATGGCGTCGCCGGTGTCCGCCCGCGCGGTGTTGTTTCCGCTCTACGCGTTCAACGTCGAGGTGTCCCGCGCCCCATGGGTGACGCAGGAACCGATGATCGCCCGGATGCGGCTGCAATGGTGGCACGACGCGCTGGAAGAGATCGCAGCGGGTGGGTTTGTGCGGCGTCATGAGGTGGTGACCCCGTTGGCGCAGGCGCTGGCGGGCGTTGATCCGGCCCCGTTGATGGCGGCGATAGATGCGCGTGAAGCCGATCTGGACCGGGCGCCCTTTGCCGATGAGGCTGCCTTGCTGGACTATCTTGAAAAGACATCGGGCGGGATTGCCGTGGTGGCGCTGATCGCGTTGGGTGCTCCGCGCGAGCGGGCGAGCGCCGCCTTGCCGATTGCGCGCGGCGCGGCGTTGGCGCGGTATCTTCAGGCGGTGCCGGAACTGGAGGCGCGCGGCAAGCTGCCCTTGCCGGACGGGCGGCCCGAGGCGCTGGCACAGTTGGCGCGGCGGCAGTTGGACGACATGCCGCGCGGCCTGCGGGCGCAGCGCCGGTCCTTGGGCGCGGCGGGTCCGGCGCTGCGCGAGTTTGCGCTGGCGCGGCCCTTGCTGGAGGTGGTCGCACGCGATCCGGCAGTTGTTGCCGAAGGGCGATTGCAACTCAGCGAGTTCCAGCGGCGCTGGCGGCTGTTACTGGGCTGAGGCCTCGTCCCGAGGCCGCAGCACCAGCCAGATCAGTGCACCGCCCGCCAGCACGAGGAAGGGCGCCATGGCAAGGTTCACCGCCGTCCAGCCCTGCTGCGCCGACCCGCCCGAGCAGTTCATCAATCCGCCCGAAGCCAGCGAGGCAAAGGTCACGCCGCCAAAGACGATCAGGTCGTTCAGACCCTGCATGCGGCCACGCTCATGCGGCTCATGCGCGCCGGCCAGCATGGTAGTGGCGCCGATAAAGCCAAAGTTCCAGCCCAGCCCCAGCAGCACCAGCGCCACAAAGAACTGTTCCAGCGCGACGCCCGACAGGCCGACAACACCGGCGCCCGCTAGGATCACCAGTCCTGTGGCCATGATCTTTTCAACGCCGAAGCGGGCGATCAGGTGGCCGGTGAAGAAACTGGGTGCGAACATCGCCAGAACGTGGGCGGTGACCACATTGGCAGCGTCGTTCGTCTCAAACCCGCAGCCCACCACGGCCAGCGGCGTCGAGGTCATCACAAGGTTCATCAGCGCGTAGGAAACGGTGGCACAGATCACCGCGACGGCGATGCGCGGGGTGGCCAGCAGCTGCATCCGGGTCCGGCCCTTGGGCGCGTCCTCGGCCGGGCGTGGCGGGCGCGGAATCTGGAGGAACAGGAACAGCAGCGCGCCCAGAAGGTTGAGCGCGATTACCGCCGCATAGGTGCCAAGAAAGGGCACCACAAAGGCGTCCGAGGTTGCCTTGACCAGTTGCGGACCGATGATGGCCGAGGCCAGCCCGCCCGCCATGACGTAGGAAATCGCCTTGGGGCGGAATTCATCCGACGCGGTGTCGGCGGCGGCGAATCGGTAGAAACCCTGTGCCGACATGTAGGTGCCGGTGATCAACGACCCCAGCAGGAAGATCGGGAAGGAGGCCATGTAAAGTCCGTAGGCCCCGACAGCGCCGCCAAGCGCGCCCGCACCCGCGCCGACAAAGAACCCGGCGCGCCGCCCGTATTGCTGCATCAGCCAGGACACCGGCGTTGCCGACAGCATCGACCCCAGCACGATCAGAGAGATCGGCAGGGTTGCGAAACAGATGTTGGAGGCAAGCGACTGTCCGGCCAGCCCGCCGATGGTAAAGATCATCGGCATCTGTGCGCCCAGGATCGCCTGCGCGAGAACAAGAACCACTACGTTGCGGCGGGCGGGGGCGTCATGTGCGGATGTCATGATGTGATGGGTATGTGGCGGCGCGGGTCGGTGCAAGAGCGTTTGTGTCGCGCCGTGGATCGAAGGCGGCTAGGGGGAAGGTTGGGGATGGTTGGGAACAGTTGGGGGGAGGGAGGACCTTGTCGGTGGGAGCCGCGCCGCTTTTCGAGATCAGGCTGACGGGAAGGTCGCTGGATGTCTATCCAGATGTTGGCCCGGTTCGACAGGGAACAGGGGGCGCTGCCCCCGTCTCCCTTCGGTCGACTCCCCCGGGATATTGTTGGCCAGAAGAATCTTGGGCGCGTCGGGGGAGGTTTCGCTTTGATCGGCGCTGTTCTAAGGGTTCGGGATGAATGGGATCGTGATCATCGGCGGCTCGATCGAGGCGTTTTTGCTGGCCAGGGCGGTGCCGGGCGCGCGGGTGATCTTGCCCGCAGCAGAGCGCGTGACGCGGCGTTGGCCTTGTCCTGTCGACATAGGGCCTGTGAGCGCCGATGTGTTGCGGGGCGCGGGTGCCGGCGTGGTGGTCGAGGCGGCGCATCCCTGTGACACGCAGACCGCTTTTGCCACCCATCGCGCCGCACATGCGTTGGATCTGCCGCATCTGCAACTGGTGCGTCCGCCGTGGCGCGCGACGCGCCGTGACCTTTGGGTGCCGTTGCGCGAGGTGCGGCAGGCTGCCGAGGTGATCCCCGACGGGGCGCGCGTATTGGTTGCCACCGGCGGCGAAGCCCTGTCGGGGCTGCGCGCGATGCGGGCAGAGGTGTTGATGCGCCGGATCGGTGAGGTGTCGGGCCCGTTGCCGCTGCGCAGGGGGCGGTTTCTGGCCGGGCAGGGACCGTTCACGATTCATGACGAGATGCGACTGTTGCGCAAGGAACGGATTGACTGGCTGCTGGTCAGCAATGCAGGCGGGACCGGCGGCTGGCCCAAGCTGGCCGCCGCGCGGACCCTGCGCCTGCCTGTTGCCATGATCGACCGCCCCCGCCGCCCCGGCGGACCGCGTGTCCAAACCGTCAAGGAGGCCCTGACATGGCTGAGTGCCCATCCCGTATAGGGCGGGTCATCCGCGGGGATGCCTGCGTGGCCGAGGGCGCGGGCTGGTTGGTCCGAAGTGAGCCGCGCTTTGGTTTGGCCTTGGCGCAGACCGGCCCACTGCCGCTGCGTTTGCGGGAGGACGGTTTCGGCCAATTGTTCAGTGCCATCGTCAGCCAGCAGGTCAGCGTTGCCTCGGCGCGCGCGATCTGGGCCAAGCTGGAGGTCGCCGGAATGGTCACGCCAGAGGCGATCCGGGCCGCCGATCACGACGGCTTGCGCGCGCTTGGTCTGAGCCGTCAGAAGGCGACCTATGCTCAGGCCCTGGCCGAGGCAGGGATCGATTTTGACGGGCTGCGCGAGATGCCCACCGATGAGGTCATCAAGACGCTGGTGGCGGTCAAGGGCATCGGCGTCTGGACTGCCGAGATCTATGCCATGTTCAGCCTTGGCCGGGCGGATGTCTTTGCCCCCGGCGATCTGGCGCTGCAAGAGGCGGCGCGGCTGTTGTTCGATCTGCCTGAGCGGCCCAAGGAAAAGGCGCTGCGACAGATGGCCGAGGCGTGGAGCCCGTGGAGATCGGTTGCGGCGCGGGCGCTCTGGGCCTACTACCACGTTGAAAAAAGCCGGGAGGGTATTGCGTGACACGGGTATTGCAGACAGGCCGGAAAGAGCCGGTTTCAGGGGAATTGCGGTCCTGCGTGGTCTTCCTGCACGGGTATGGCGCGAACGGGGCGGACCTGTTGGGGTTGGCAGACCCTTTGGGCGAACACCTGCCCGATACGTTGTTTGTCTCGCCTGATGCGCCCGAGGCCTGTTCCGGGGCCCCCATGGGATTTCAGTGGTTTCCGATTCCCTGGATTGATGGATCGTCCGAAGAGGAATCCATGGCGGGAATGGCGCGGTCGGTGGATGATCTGAATGCCTTTCTGGACGCGCTGATGGTGGATGAGGATCTGTTGCCCGAACAGGTCGCCTTGCTGGGCTTTTCGCAGGGGACGATGATGAGCCTGCATGTGGGGCCGCGCCGCGAAGAGGAACTGGCGGGGATCGTCGGGTTTTCGGGGCGGCTGCTGGCACCCGAGCTGTTGGCGGATGAGGTGGTCAGCCGCCCGCCGGTCCTGCTGATCCATGGCGATCAGGACGATGTGGTGCCGGTGCAATCGCTGCCGCAGGCGGCGGAGGCCTTGCAGGAGGCGGGCTTCAAGGAAGTTTTTGCCCACATCATGGAGGGCACCGCCCATGGGATTGCCCCTGATGGTCTGGGTGTGGCGCTGGCCTTTTTGCGGGACAAATGCGGGTTCTGACCCAAAGCTGTCCACATGTGGCGGGAAAGGTGACGTAGCGTCTTCAAAGGCTTGCAGAGGCGAATTTACCGTTTGGCAAGGTTTGCGTGCGGGGATTCCGCACTGGGCGCAGGACAATTCCTTGATAGACTGACCGGCATATTCGTTTGTCCGGAGTCGCCTTTTCATGTCCTTTTTCACGTCCAGCGCCCGCCTGACCCTTGCCGCCTGCGTCCTTGCCCTGTCGATATCGGCAGAGGTGCAGGCGCAGGATCTGATGCTTTTCCCGCCAGAGACCTTTGGCCAGATCGTCGTGCCGCAGACGGAGTCCCTGTTGGGGGATATTCAGCTGGAGGCGCAGGTGGGGGCCTACAACAACGAGTTTGTCGCCAGTTACGGCCCGGACTCCGTGTTTGCCCGCACCGGGCGCGCCGTGGGGCTGTTGCAGGTACTGACCAATGTCGGCCATGCGCCCTGCACGGCCTTTCTGGTCGATGGCAACAAACTGGTGACCAACAACCATTGCGTCCCGGGCATCCTTGAAAATCCCAAGATGCGCGCGCGGGGGGCCACATTCATCGCGGCGGTGCAGTTCCACGCCGGGTTCCTGCGCGACGGATTCTCCGATGGGGTGACAACATTTCACGTCAACCCGGTGCCGCTTGAGACCAGCAAAGAGCTGGACTACACGGTGTTGCAGGTGCTGGGCGATGCAAATGCGGAATTCGGCGCGCTGAAACTGACCTCTGCAATGCCGCTGGATCATACGCCCTTTTGGGTGATCGGCCATCCGATGGGCGAGGCGCAGCGCATCAGCCGTGAGAAATGCCAGGCCGACAGCCCCGCCGTCGTTGGCAACCGACTGCATCACCTCTGTGACACCTTGCCGGGAAATTCGGGATCTCCGGTGATTGATGCGGACAGCAAGGCAGTTGTGGCCCTGCATCATGCGGGCAGCCGGGCGGGCGAAAAGAACTATGCGGTGCCCATGGCCGATATTCTGGCCCAGTCAAAGGTTCTGGTGGCCGACAAACCAGCCAGCCCGGTGGCCGCGCCCGATTCCAGCGAATTGGATGCGGCGTTGGCGCTGAGCGACGCGATCCTGAACAATGACGCGGAGGCGCGCATTGCCATGCTGGAAGACCTTTTGCGTGATTTCCCGGGAACTCGGGCGGCATCCCGTGCTGAAACCAAGCTGGCAGAGGACAAAGCCGTTTTGGCCCGGGCCAAGGCCATTGAAGAGGCCGAGCGCGCCCGGATCGCCGCAGAGCAAGAGCAGACCGCCGATCCGAAAGAGGATGGTCCTGCAGATGGCAAAGACGCGGACGAGCCGGTCCCTCCGACAGGCAGCCCGTTTGAGGACTTTTTTAGGGAATACGAAGAACGCCTTGCGGAGCCCAAGGCAGAAGACCCAAAGCCTGTTGAGCTGCCCCCGGCTGAATCGGGCTATATGGGCCTTCGTGTTCAGGACTTGACCGAAGAGATGGCCGAAGCGCTGGATCTGGCCGGGCAACAGGGCGTATTGGTGTCCGACGTGCCCGAAGGACCGTCAAGGACAGCTGGATTGAAAGCTGGCGATGTTATCCTTTCGCTGGACGGGGACCCGTTTGAGGACACGCGGGGTATGGTCCGGATCATGAGCGACCGCAGGCCGGGCGAGCGGATCGCGGTCAGGATTTCGCGCGGCGGGGCGGAAAAGGTGCTGACGCTGGTCCTGACCAAACGGCCCGAAGTCCCGTAGCTCCAGCCGCCTTGCTGCGGGCCTGCGTGCGGGCGATGTGCTATGATGGGGCAGGGGCCGGGGTGTTCCGGCCCGTCACGCGGGAGGCCCTGCCATGATCATGCGTATCTTTCAGGTTGTAACGCGCCCCGGCAAAGAGGCGGAATTCAGCAAGTTCTTTCACGAGGTGGCGATTCCCCTGATGAAGAGGACAGAGGGAATCGTCGATGTGTTTCCCGGCGCCGCGCGGCCCGAGAGTCCGCGCGCGTTTGCCTTTGTGATGATCTGGCGTGATCTGGATGCGCTCAAGTCCTTTGTCGGTGAGGATTACACCACGCCGCATGTCGACCCCGCCGAGGAGGCGCTCGTCGAACACCGGCTGATCCGGCATTACGATCTGGTGCCGGGCTGATCACCTGCTCTGCTTGTGGATACCGTAATCCCGTTTGTCACATGCCCTTTACCTAGGCAGGCTAAGCCTCTGTCTGACCACTTCATCTTGCGGGACTTGCCAGAGCGCAAACGCGAGATATAGTGTTTTCAAGCTGGGGCGGGTTCCCCGCTCTGGCGCTTGATGAACAGGCAGACCGGGCAGAGGGCGAGTCTCTCATGAATAGCGAGTTCAGAACCAATTTCGTGCGCGAACCGGGCGCGCTCAAGCATCACCCTGCGTTGGTGCTGAACGCGGACTATCGTCCGCTGTCCTACTATCCGCTCAGCCTGTGGACCTGGCAGGACGCCATCAAGGCGGCCTTTCTGGACCGGGTCGATATTGTCGCCGAATATGACGAGGTGGTGCGCAGCCCCAGCATGACGCTGAGGATACCCAGCGTGGTGGTGCTGAAAGATTTCGTCAAACCTCAGAAGCGCGTGGCCTTCACGCGCTTCAATCTTTTTCTGCGGGACGAATTTCACTGTCAGTACTGCGGGGCCAAGGCCGAACTGACCTTTGACCATGTGATTCCGCGCGCGGCGGGGGGCATCACCAGCTGGGAAAACGTGGTGGCGGCCTGTGCGCCGTGCAACTTGCGCAAAGGCTCCAAAAGCCTGCGGCAGGTGGGAATGGCGCTGCGCAAACCGCCGCGCCAGCCCTCTGCCGGGGAGCTGTTGAACATGGGGCGGCGATTCCCGCCCAACCACCTGCACGACAGCTGGCTGGACTTTCTGTATTGGGATGCCGTGCTGGAGGCGTGATCTGGTCCGTCGCATGGGCGATGCCGGGGACGCAGTGCCGGTCCGACCGGGGCTATCGCGCCTTGGCGAGCCGCGAGCGCGCCGGGGGCGCGGCGGTCGAATGCCGCGTCAGTCCAGCGCCTGAAAGCAGAACCGATTGCCAGAGCCGCTGTTGAGCGTGCAGGTGGGGCGCGGTGCGCCCTGAACCGGCTGTCCGGGCCAGTAGCTGATCCCGCCGGAATTGCCATTCACCCGAATCGTGCCGCCCTGGTACTCCAGCAAGGTCCGCGCGCCGGATGGCCAGAAATGGGTGTCGGTCATGCCGCCATCGCCCGTGGCCTGTCGCGCGCGCGTGCAGGGATCGCTGTCGGTGAGCCGGTCCGCACTATCGAAGACGGTGCATGTGCCAGAGGTGTTCAGGACGCGGGCCTGTCCATCGCGGGGCAGGGCGTCCAGCGGCAGTACTCCGGGCCATGCCATGAAATTCTGCAGGAACCCGAAAGAGACAGGCGGTTCCGCGTCGCGCACGTTTGCCGTGGCCCAGACAGAGGTGCGGACCAAGGGGGCGGTGCCCCAAAAGCTGCCGGCAATGCCGTCGTTGTTGTTCGGATTCTCCGCCCTTACGACACAGGCCCCCGCCGCCTCCTGCCCGAAGGCACGATAGCTATAGCCTTGGTCGCCAAGGCGTTCCACAGGCTCGTTCATGCCGCTCAGGGCGTTTGGCCAGACTTCTGGATCGCTGGTCATGCGGTCCAATGCCGACAGGTAGAGATTGCCGCAGGCGGTGCGGATGACCGCGTCAGTCACACTGGACGGGCTGTCGACGCCCAGTACGGCAATGCCCCAACGCGCGGCCTGTTCGACCGTTGTGACGTAGAACATGTCTTCGGCCGGGGTGGCGTGCATCCGCGCCGCCAGCGAGGGAGAAAAGCGAAAGCGGACGAGGTTGCGAAAGATCAGTTCCGTCACCGACACCGAAACCCTGTAGGCGCGTTCGACGGTATCGGCGTCATAGCGGCCCTCTGCCACGGTCAGACTGGGGGCGTGAAACCCCAGCTTTCCGCCGACATGCAAGAAGCGGTTCACCGACAGGCCAAAATCGGTCTCGGTCGAATGGCTGCCCGCCATGAAGACCAGCGCGCAGGCGCTCTCGCAGCGCGCGCCGTCCCGGACCACCGTGCCAAGGTGGCCGTGTACAACGTCGATCAGGTCCATTGCCTCGCTCAGGGACCCGCCCGGGCTGTCGAGGCAAAGATGCAAGGGTTGGTAGATGCCGAAGTTCGGTCTGCCGTCGTCGAGATCCGCATTGACGTAGATCGTGCCGTCGTACCGCGGCAGGCTGGCCGCCTCTTCGATGGCCGCGCGCAGTCGGGTGGCATCCCCCGGCTCTATCCTGCCGCTCAATTCGACAAGGCATCCGTAGGCCGGGTCGTCGGTCAGGCCAATACGCGCCGCACTGGCGGCGACGGGCATCAGCAATGTGCAAAGCGCAAGTATGAGCGGGCGGCGCATGACGTGTCCTTCCGGGATGGGTGGCAACATCAAAGCAAATGCGCCCCCGCAACGCGAGCCTTTTCCGGCTGGGGCTGGACCGGATCCGGTTGCAGACGTCCTGGGATCTTGCGAGGCATTCCAATCCCCGCAGATGTCGTCTTGCACAGGGGGCGGCCACAGCGCAGAATGAACGCGGGGAAACAATCAAATGAGGGACAGAAAATGCGCCAGACTTGGATTGCGGCCTGCGCCTGTGCGGCACTTGCAGCGGCCTGCGCGCAGACCGAAGAGACCGAAGTTTATGTACAGCCGGAATTCGACAAGTTCGGCAACGTGGTGAACGGGGCGATCATTGGCGACAATTTTGTCCTGGCGGACGGAACCATTGCGGGCCCGGTCAGCCCGGACGTGGCAGCGGCCAACCGCACCCAGACGCGTGACCTGACACAGGCCCAGCAACAGGTGCAGGACCAACAACAGACCCAGCAGCAAAGACGCGGCAACTGACGCCGGTCCCGGCATCGTGCCGGGGCACCCTTGGCAAAACGTAAAAGGCCCCGCATGTGCGGGGCCTTTTACGTTCCAGAGACTGCGCTTGGAAATCAGTCGTTGTTGCTGGTCGCGGCGGCGGCGGGCGCGGCCTGCTGCGCACCGGGTTGTTGCACCGGACGTTTGCCGCCGTTGAGCGGATCGTCCTGACGCTGCACAGAACCCTCGAAATGCGCACCGGATTCGATGGCGATGGTCTTGTGGATGATGTCACCCTCGACGCGCGCGGTGGCGGTCAGGCGGACCTTCAGGCCACGGACGCGGCCCACGATACGACCGTTTACAACCACATCGTCAGCGACAACTTCGCCTTTGATGGTGGCGCTTTCGCCGATGGTCAGCAGGTGGGCGCGAATGTCGCCCTCTACCGTGCCCTCGACCTGAATGTCGCCGGTCGTCTTGAGATTGCCGGTCACATGCAGGTCAGCGGACAGGACAGAGGCCGGCGGCTTCGCCTTTGGCGTCGCGGCGGGCTTGTAATCCCCTGCGGAGGCTTTCGAAGGCTCAGGCATGGCCGGTTTCGACACGTCGTCGGCCTTGTGGCCGGGCTCATTGATCTTGCTCTTAGAAAACATCGTTCGCAGCCTTGATATAGATCATCGGATTGACGGGTTTGCCACCGACTCGGACTTCGTAATGGAGATGGGTCCCGGTCGATCGACCAGTGTTTCCCATATCACCGATCCGCTGCCCGCGCGAGACCCTATCCCCGACTTTCACGCGGATTTTGGACATATGCGCATAACGTGTCTCGATGCCGAATTCATGCTGGATCTTGACCAGCCGCCCATACCCCGACTGCCAGTCGGCGTGGATCACGACGCCATCGGCTGTGGAATAGATCGGCGTGCCGTGCGGGGCGGCAAAATCGGTGCCTGCGTGCAGACGGCCCCAGCGATAGCCGAACCCCGAGGTAAAGCGGAACGCATCCTTGAGCGGCGAGGCGAACGGCGCCTTTTGCGCGGCGATCCGGTACAGGTTCAGCCGGTCCATCTGGTTGAGAATGCGGTTGGCGCGCAGCGTGTCGGGGGAGGGGGCATCATCGCCCTTGGTCGAGAAGGACAGCGGTGTCAGCGGGCCGCCCTGACCGGAGTAACCCTTGCGGACCTCGTCCAGAATGCGGTCCGGGTTCATCCCGGCCTTTTCGAACATCTTGTCCAGCGGCAGCACGGAGACGGTCATCGCCTCTTCGAGCTGGCGGAAGATGCGGTCGTTCTTGTCTTCGAGTGTTTCGATGGCGGCCTGCATCTCTGCGGCGCGGATCAGCGACAGCTGGGCGTCGGCGATGACCTGATCGCGTTCCTCTGCGACGCGGGACAGGGCGTCGGTCAGCAGGTTCACGGTGGCGTCATCGCCGCTGGCGCGGGCCACGGCAACCTCACCCTTGAGGTCGGATTCCAGTTCGACCAGCCGCTTGGTGGCATCCTCACGGGATTTCATGACGTCGCGCAGCGTGGCCTGGATCACGTCGATCCCGGTTTCCAGCTCGCGGCGGTGCGCCTCGGAGTCGAGCAGTTCGGTCTGCATGACCGAGACCTGACGAAGGGCTGCGGAAAAGCGGTCCTGCGCGGCCAGTGCCTCTGCGGTGCGGGCGTCGCGTTCGGCCGACAGCGCGTTGAGGCGCTGTTGATACGTCAGCTGTTCCCGTTTGGCCTGTTCGCGGAAATTTCCGGCCCCGATCGAATCCATCAGCAGGATCGCGGTGGCCACGATGGTCCAGCCCATCAGCACGGTGAGGCCGGTGAAAGCCACGGCCTGCGTTTCGGACCGAAGGCGGATGAACCGCGTATCGGTGTCGGATCTCAAAAAGAGCCGGCGTTCTGGAAAAAAGCGCTCAACAAGCGCATGTAATCTGATCGTCAGACGTGATCTCACCCGACTGTCCCCTAGTCCCGTCCCATACAAGGTGCTCGCTGTCCCCACAGAACGGCACCCTGTCGACGGGCTTACCCCAGCCATTCGTCACTCCGCAAGAATTTTAGCCATGCGATTCGGTCGCACCGGCGGGAAGGGGCCGAAATGGCAAAAAACCGCCTATTCAACGGGTTCTAGGCGGGGTCTGATCCGCGAGCGGCCAATAGAAGTCCGGTGGCAGCCCCGCTTCGGCGCGTTTTTCATCGTTGAATGGGGGTTTGAGCGCGCCTTTGAAGTAGCGTCTGACAAGATCGTGAAACACAACAATTGGGTCCGTGTCGTGCCTGCCACACAAGAAGTGGAACCATTTTGACCCATAGGCCACATGGCTGACCTCTTCGGCATAGATCGTTTCAAGGGCTGTTACCGCGCTTGTGACACCTGCCTTGCGAAAGATCCCGATCATGCCGGGAGTGACGTCCAGACCGCGCGCCTCGAGCACCATCGGGACCACGGCGAGCCTGCCCATCAAATCATCAACTGTGTCTTCTGCGGCACGCCACATGCCCGCGTGGGCGGGCAGGGCGCCGTAGAAACTGTCCATCTCTTCCAGACAATCACACATCAGGTTGAAGTGTTTGCTCTCATCATCCGCCGCTCTGACCCAGTCGTCATAGAACCCGGCGGGCATCGGCGTCGCGGCAAAGCGCGGGATGATGTCCCAATGCAGATCGACGGCGTTCAGTTCGATATGCGCGACGGCATGCAGCAGGGCGATGCGGCCCTGCGGGCTGCCGGGTTTGCGTTTGGGCACGTCGCGCGGGTTCAGCAGCTCCGGTTGTTCGGGCCGCGCGGGGCGGAGCGGCGGGTCGGCCCGCCCGACGGGAATCGGCGTGCCCGCGTCGCGTGCGGCAAACCATTGCGCCGCGTAGGCCCGTGACTTGGCGGTTTTCTGCCGGCCATCGGCGGTGGTCAGAACGTCCACCGCCATCTCGCAAAGGCTCATGGTCATGCGGCGTCCCTCTTGTTTGGTCGGGCTGTCAAATGTCCCCGGGGGTATGAGGGCCGGGGCCGCAGGGCGCAAGGCCCCGCACGCCGCCAACGATCACAGGGCGCGCGCCGCCTCCAGCACTGCTTCGGCATGGCCTGGCACCTTGACCTTGCGCCACTCCTGCGCGATCCGGCCGTCGGCACCGATCAGGAAAGTGGACCGCTCGATGCCCCAGAAGGTCTTGCCGTACATGGATTTTTCCTTCCACACGCCCAGATTTTCGGACAGGTCGGACCCCTCGTCAGAGATCAGCGGCACGGTCAGGTTCTTCTTGGCCATGAACTTTTCATGGCTGGCAATCGAATCCTTGGAGATGCCGTAGACCTTGACCCCCAGCGCCTCGAACTGTGGCAGGAGGGCGGTGAAGGCCTCATTCTCCTTGGTGCAGCCAGAGGTGTCATCGCGCGGGTAGAAGAACAGCACAAACGGCGTCCCCTTGAGGGCGGCGGATGAGACGTCACCGGCGGTCGAGGGCAGGGTAAATTCCGGTGCGGCGGTCGCGGCGGTGTCGGACATGGATATCTCCTTTGTTTCGGTGCGCTAAGATGTGTCATAGAGCTACGCCAAGAGAGAGTAAGACAGAAGATGCGGGCTTCCAGTGAGCGGTGATGCAAAAACTCCGACCCCGACGCCCCGGCGACGTCGGCGGCGCGGTCGTGCCGTTCTGGTCATTCTTCTGGCGCTGATCGCTGCGATTGGCATTTCGGGGTACATGATGATCGGGCGCCCGGTGGACGCGCCTGCCTGGGTCCGGGAGCGGATCGAGGCGCGCATCGCCCAGTGCCTGCCGGGCATCCGGGTCGATTTTGGCCGCATGAGCCTGCTGGTGCAACGGTCCGGGCTGGCGCGGATCATCCTGTGGGACGTGGACATCCGCAATCAGAACGGCGCGCCGGTGGCGCAGTTGTCGGACATCGAGGCCGGGATCTCGCCACGGGCGCTGCTGAGCGGCAAGGTCGTGCTGCGCGAGGCGCAGGTCTCTGGCGCGTTTGTCACCCTGCGGCGCGACCGCGACGGGCGGTTGGGTCTGGCGCTTGGCGATGCCTTTGCCGAAGGCGCCGACATGCCGGACATTGCCCAGATCATCGGGCAGATCGACACCATCATGGCCGACCCCAAGCTGGCGCAGCTGGAGGTGTTCGAGGCGGACGCCCTGACCCTGCGCTATGAGGATCAGCGCGCGCGGCGCGGCTGGACCGCCGATGGCGGGCGGCTGCGGCTGGCGCGGGAGGACGGCATCTTGCGGGCAACCGGCGATGTGGCGCTGCTGTCGGGCGGCGACGGGGTCGCCACGGTCGAGGTCGAGGCGCACAGCCCGATCGGGGCGCAGAGCCTTGATTTCAGTATCCTCCTACACGGGCTGGCGTCGCGCGACATTGCCACGCAAAGCCCGGCGCTGGCCTGGCTCAAGGAGTTGGATGCGCCGATTTCGGGCGCGCTGCGCTCGGCCCTGGACGAAAACGGCATGTTGCAGCCGCTGGAGGCGTCATTACAGATCGGCGCGGGGGCGCTGCAACCCACCGCCGCCACCCGCGCGCTGCCGTTTGACGCGGCAGAGACCGCCTTTACCTATCGCCCCGACGAGGGGGTTCTGCGGTTTCAGCGCATTCAACTGACCTCTCCGCTGGGCACCGTGACCGCCGCCGGAACCGCTCGTCTGAACGGGATCGAGACCGGCTGGCCGCGCGGGCTGACCGGGCAGTTTCTGTTGACCGACATGTCACTGGCCGAGGGGGCGCTGCTGGAGCGCCCGATTGCACTGTCAGGGGCCGAGATGGCCTTCAAGATCCGGCTGGAACCGTTCCAGATGACCCTGGGAGAGCTGCGGGTGACCGACCCGGCCTACCCGTTGCGGGCCTCGGGGCGGTTGTCGGCGGAACGCGCAGGCTGGCAACTGGCGCTGGACGCCCATGCCGCCCAAACGACCCCGGAACAGGTGCTGAGTTTTTGGCCCGCCGACCGTTTTCCGGGGGTGCGGCGCTGGATCACCAACAACGTCAAAAGCGGCCAGATCGAGGATGTGCATTTTGCGTTGCGCGCCGCGCCGGATGAGGCGATGCCGCAAACCTACCTTGATCTGGGCTTTTCCGACGGCACTGCCACCTTCAACCCGCGCCTGCCCGGCCTGACCGGGGCGGCGGGGCGGCTGACGCTGCATGACAACCGGCTTGGCCTGCGGCTGGAGGCGGGGACCACCGATGCCGGGCGCGGACCGATCGACATCACAGGGAGCGAATTTGTCATCGCCGACCTGCGCGCACAACCGCCGGTCGGAGAGGTCCGTCTGCAGGCCGCTGGCGGTGTCACCGCCGCGCTGGCCTATCTCAACAACGAGGCCTGGCGGCTGATCGACAAGGCCGACCGGACCGTCGACATGGCCAGCGGTCGGGCGCAGGTGTCGGGGCGCATCGCGCTGCCGCTGAAGGAGGGGCTGACGCTGGATCAGGTGGTGCTGGACCTGTCCGGCACGCTGCGCGACATTGATGCGCCCACCGCGATCCCCGGCAAGCCGCTGACCGCCGACCGGCTGGAGTTGAGCGTCACCAATGCCGCCGTGGCGCTGGAGGGCGCGGTGCTGGTGGACGGTGTCCCGGCCAAGGGCCGCTGGGCGCGCCCCTTGCAAGGCAGCGGCGGCGAGGTTGACGCAGAGGTGACGCTGACCGCGCAGAGCATCGCCGCGCTTGGCATCGGGCTGCCGCCGGACAGCGTGCGCGGGCGCGGCATGGGGCGGTTGCGCATCGATATGCCGCGCGGCGCGCCAGCCCGGTTTGAGCTGACCAGCAATCTGGACGGGCTGGGCCTGTCGTTGCCGCAGATCGGCTGGGATCTGACCCCCGCCGCGCGGGGCAATTTCAGCGTCGCGGGCCTGTTGGGCGAGGTGCCGACCATCGAACGCCTGGCGCTGTCGGGGGCGGGACTGGATGCACAGGGGCGGGTTCTGCTGGATCGCTCCGGCGGGTTCGACCGGCTGGAGCTGTCGCGGATCACGGTCGGCGACTGGCTGGATGTCAGCGGGCGGCTGGTGGCGCGCGCGGGCGGCATTCCGGGGATCGAGGTGGACAAGGGCCGGATCGACATGCGCAGCGCGCCGTTCACCTCCAGTTCCGGCACCGATGGCGGGGCCGGTCCGGGCGGCGGGGGCGCACCTCTGGCGCTGACGCTGGACACACTGCGGCTGACCGACAGCATCGTGTTTGAAGAGTTCCGCGCCGATTTTGATACCACGCGGGGGCTGAACGGCGCCTTTACCGCCAAGCTGGGCGGGCGTGCGCCGGTCAAAGGCGTGGCCGTACCGCAAAACGGCGGCACCGCCTTTCGCATCACCGCCGAGGACGCGGGCGAGGTGCTGCGTGCGGCGGATATGCTCAAGACCGTGCGCGACGGCGCGTTCCGGCTGGATCTGGCGCCGGTGCGGGGCAAGCCCGGCACCTATGACGGCATGATGACGATCAAGGGCACGCGGCTGCGCAAAGCGCCCGCCATTGCCGCCCTGCTGGATGCGGTCAGCATCGTGGGGATGCTGGACCAGCTGAACGGTCCGGGGATCTTTTTCTCGGACGTCGAGGCGCGGTTTCGCCTGACGCCCAGCCGCGTGGTGATCAGCCGGTCCAGCGCCGTGGGGCCGTCGATGGGGATCTCGCTGGACGGCTATTACGATCTGGCAAGCGGGCGCATGGATTTGCAGGGCGTGCTGTCGCCGATCTATCTGGTGAACGGCATCGGGCGGCTGATCTCGCGGCAGGGTGAGGGGCTGATTGGCTTCAACTTCAACCTGCGCGGCACGGTCGAAAAGCCGCGTGTTCTGGTCAACCCGCTTTCGGCCTTCACTCCGGGTATGTTCCGTGACATCTTTCGGCGGCCGCCGCCCAAGCTGTCACAATGATCCCAACGGGTTGACCCATGAAACTGAGCGATTTCGACTTTGACCTGCCGGATCGGCTGATTGCCACGCGGCCCGCGCGCCCGCGCTCCTCTGCCCGGTTGCTGGTGGCCGAGGGGGACGCGATAACGGATGCACATGTGTTTGACATCGCGGAGTGGCTGCGCCCCGGGGATCGACTTATCCTGAACGATACCAAGGTGATACCGGCCCGACTTCAAGGGATTCGCAAGCGGGTGTCCGACGCCGGTGAGACCGAGGCCCGGATCGAGGTTACCCTGCTGGAGCCGCAGGCAGACGGCACATGGGCGGCGCTGATCAAACCGCTGAAAAAGGTGCGGGATGGTGAGGATATTAGGTTTTCCAATGACTTGAGCGCCATTCTTGAGGCACGCGAAGCGGGGCAGGGCAAGCTGCGGTTCAACCTGTCGGGAGAGGATTTCGACGCGGCGCTGAATGCTGCCGGGGCCATGCCCTTGCCACCCTATATCGCCGCCAAACGCGCTGCCGATGATCGCGACCGTGAGGATTACCAGACGGTCTGGGCGCGCAATACGGGCGCAGTTGCCGCGCCCACGGCCTCCTTGCATTTCGACGATGCGCTGCTGGCGGCGCTGGCGTCCAAGGGCGTCACTTTTACCCATGTCACCCTGCATGTGGGCGCGGGCACCTTTCTGCCGGTCAAGGTCGAGGACGTGACCAGCCACAAGATGCACGGCGAATGGGGCGAGGTCACAGAGACCGCCGCGACAGAGATCGCCGCCACCCGCGCCGCCGGGGGGCGGATTATCCCTGTTGGCACCACCGCGCTGCGGTTGATCGAAACAGCGGCGCGCAGCGGCCAGATCGCGCCGTTCCGGGGGGTGACGGATATCTTTATCTACCCCGGTTTCACATTTAACGTGACCGACGCGCTGATGACCAATTTCCACCTGCCGAAATCGACGCTGATGATGCTGGTCTCGGCCCTGATGGGCCCCGAGCGCATTCGCGCCATCTATGACCATGCGGTCGCCGGGGACTATCGGTTCTTCTCTTACGGAGATGCTTCGCTGTTGCTGCCGCCGCAGCGCGGCTGACGGCCCCGGCACCGCCAAGGTTTCCACACTGTCCAAAACCTATGCAAACGCGGCTTTCCGCCGCCCGGTCGTCGGGAATGGTTTCCCTGCGACATCGAATCGTGCAGGGCGTCGCCTGTGGTCTGGAAATGATCAGCCGTGCCCGGCAGTCTGGGCGAAAGAAGGAATAAACCGTTGTTGCATGTGATGAAAAACTCCTGGGCGCTCTTGCTCGGCATGTTGCTCCTGATGATCGGCAATGGGTTACAGGGCTCTTTGCTGGGCGTGCGCGGGGCAGAGGCGGGGTTCTCTGCGGGCACCATGTCGATTGTGATGTCGGGCTATTTCGCCGGGTTCCTGTTCGCCTCGCGGACGGTGCCGGGGATGATCCGGCGGGTCGGCCACGTCCGGGTCTTTGCCGCGCTGGGGTCGCTGATCTCGGCGGCGCTGATCCTGTTTCCGGCCTTGCAAGACCCGATTGCCTGGACGCTGGGACGGCTGATTCTGGGCTACTGCTTTTGCGGGGTTTATGTGACCGCCGAAAGCTGGCTGAACAATGCCGCCGACAATGAAACGCGCGGGCAGACCCTGTCAGCCTACATGATCGTGCAGATGGGCGGCATCATCATCAGCCAGGGGTTGCTGGTGGTGCCGGATGCCTCCGGCTTCCTGCTGTTTGTCATCCCCTCGGTGCTGGTTTCGATCTCTTTTGCGCCGATCCTGCTGTCGATCCAGCCGACACCGGCGTTTGAATCCTCCAAACCGATGACCCTGCGGGAGCTGTATGGCGTGTCGCCGCTGGGCATGGTGGGGATGTTCTTTCTGGGCGGCGTGTTTTCGGCGCAGTTCGGCATGGCCGCCGTCTACGCCACTGAGGTGGGCCTGAAACTCAGCCAGATCTCGATCTTTGTCGCGTCTTTCTATGTCGGCGCGCTGGTGCTGCAATACCCGCTGGGCTGGATTTCCGACCGGGTCGACCGGCGGCGGCTGGTCATGCTGGTGGCGGCGGTCGGGGCCGTGGCGGCGGCGGTCGCGGCGGCGCTTGGCGGGTCGTTCACCGTCTTGGTGGCCTCGGCCTTTGTGATCGGCGGCTGTTCCAACCCGCTGTATTCGTTGTTGATTGCCTATACCAACGACTTTCTGGAACCCGAGGACATGGCCAGCGCCTCTGCCGGGCTGCTGTTTGTCAACGGCATGGGCGCCATCGCCGGTCCGCTGGTGATTGGCTGGGTCATGGGGGTTGCCGGACCGAGCGGGTTCTTCGTGCTGATCCTGGCGCTGCTGACGATCATCGCGGTCTACGCGCTGTACCGGATGACGCAGCGGGCCGCGCCTTCTGTCGGGGACACCGGCGCCTATGCGCCGGTCATGCCGTCGTCGACGCAGGTTGCCGTCGAGGTGGCGCAGGAATATTTCATCGACCAGCAGGACGACGATGCAGACGCGCCAAAGCCCTGAGTGTCAGAACCTGACAGAATTCGTGATTTGGGTGCCTGCCACGGTTTGCGCAATGATCTTTCGTGGTGGGATGAGTAACGGGTGACAAAGGAGAAACAGATGATCACGCCCGACGATATACTGGCCTTTTGGCTGGATGAGGTGGGTCCGCAGGGCTGGTACGCCAAGGATGACACGCTGGATGAGACGATCCGCACGCGGTTTGGCGATGCTTTGCAGGGGCTGATGGACGGGCGTTTTGGCCTGTGGCTGACCTATCCGTCAGGTGCGCTGGCCTATATCATTCTGGCCGACCAGTTTCCGCGCAACATGTTCCGCGACGATCGCCGCGCCTTTGCCTCGGACGAGGTGGCGCGCGCGGCGGCGAAACAGGCAATCCATCGCGGCTGGGATCTCAAGATCGACACCCCGGCGCGGCAGTTCTTTTACATGCCGCTGATGCACGCGGAAAACCTGTGTGATCAGGACCGCTGCGTGCGTTTGTTCAAGGAACGGATGCCAGAGTCGGACAGCAATCTGTTGCACGCGCGTGTCCACCGCGAAGTGATCCGCAGTTTTGGCCGTTTCCCCTATCGCAACGCGGCCCTGTCGCGCCGTACCACGCAGCCGGAACAAGGGTTTCTGGACAATGGCGGATATGCAGAGATCCTGCGCGACCTGCAGGCTGACGTCGCCGCCTGAATTTGACGCCTGATCTGGCGCGCGCGGGGTGATTGCCCCGCGTGCCACGCTAAGCTAGCCTTTGCTGCGATGTGGGCAGGGAGGAACGGCATGAGCGAGCAACGCTTTGACATGGTGGTGATCGGGGCGGGCCCCGGCGGCTATGTCGCGGCCATCCGGGGCGCGCAACTGGGCTTGCGCGTGGCGGTGGTCGAACGTGAGCATATGGGCGGCATCTGTCTCAACTGGGGCTGTATTCCGACCAAGGCGATGTTGCGGTCGGCCGAGGTTTTCCACCTGATGCAGCGCGCCAAGGAATTTGGCCTGTCGGCCGAGGGCCTGGGCTATGATCTGGACGCGGTGGTCCAACGCTCTCGCGGGGTGGCGAAACAGCTGTCTTCGGGCGTCGGGCACCTGCTGAAAAAGAACAAGGTGACAACGCTCATGGGCACCGCGCGGCTGGACGGGCCGGGGCGGGTGCATGTTACCACGGACAAGGGTGAACAGGTGTTGGAGGCCGCCAATGTGGTGCTGGCCACCGGCGCGCGGGCGCGCGAACTGCCCGGGCTGGAGGCGGATGGCGACCGGGTCTGGACCTACAAACACGCGCTTGTGCCGTCGCGGATGCCGTCGAAACTGCTGGTGATCGGGTCCGGGGCCATCGGCATCGAGTTTGCCAGTTTCTACCGCACCCTGGGGGCCGAGGTCACGGTGATCGAGGTCATGGATCGCATCCTGCCGGTCGAGGACGAAGAGATCGCCGCATTTGCGAAAAAGCAGTTTGTGAAACAGGGCATGACGATCCTTGAGCGGGCCATGGTCACCCAGTTGGATCGCGGCAAGGATGCGGTTGTCGCGCATGTGGATGAAAATGGGGATAAGTCAAAGATCACCGTGGATACAGTGATTTCGGCTGTGGGTATTGTTGGAAATGTAGAAGGTCTAGGGCTGGAGGACATGGGCGTCCGGGTGGAGCGGTCCCATGTCGTGACCGACCCGATGTGCCGCACCGGGGTCGACGGCATTTATGCCATCGGCGACATCGCGGGCGCGCCCTGGCTGGCGCACAAGGCCAGCCATGAGGGGGTCATGGTGGCCGAACTGATCGCCGGGCAGGACGCGCACGCAGTGGACCCGGACAGCATCGCCGGGTGCACCTATTGCCAGCCGCAGATCGCTTCTGTCGGTCTGACTGAGGCGCAGGCACGGGCGCAGGGCTTTGACATCAAGGTGGGGCGGTTCCCGTTCATCGGCAACGGCAAGGCCATCGCGCTGGGAGAACCCGAAGGCATGGTCAAAACCGTCTTTGACGCGGCCAGCGGGGCGCTGTTGGGCGCGCATATGGTCGGGGCCGAGGTGACGGAACTGATCCAGGGCTATGTTGTGGGCCGCCAGTTGGAAACGACAGAGGCGGACCTGATGCAGACCGTGTTCCCGCACCCGACACTGAGCGAGATGATGCACGAATCCGTGCTGGATGCCTGGGGGCGCGCCATCCATTTCTGACCGGGGTGCGGCACGGCGGGGACCGTTGTTTGGGAGATCGACAGAATGGCGGATCGGATGACAGTGCCCTCGGATGCTCCGGTTGCGGAGTTTCTGAGCCAGGTTGAACCGGCGCGGCGGCGCGAGGATGCGCTGATTCTGGACGCGGTGTTTCGCAAGGTCACGGGGTGGCAGCCGGTCATTTGGGGCACGTCCATGGTGGGCTATGGGCGCTATGCCTACACCTATGCCAGCGGCCATTCGGGGCAGAGTCTGGCCACCGGGTTCGCGCCGCGAAAGGCGAAAATGGTGGTCTACATCATGCCCGGATACGCGGATTACAGCACGATCCTGTCCCGGCTTGGGCCGCATAAACTGGGCAAATCCTGCCTGTATCTTGGCGCATTGTCGAAGGTGGATCTGGACGTTTTGGCCGAATTGATCCGGGCGGGACTAAAGGATTTGGCTGGCTATTGGCCGGTCGAGGCAAGCTGAAACATCTCTCGGGCAGCGCATCACGATTGACGCGTATCTTATTGCCTTGACGGCGGCCTTACGGCTTGTCGCTGCCGCGTCTGTCAGATCAGAGGTTTTCGTTGTCCGACCCCGGAGCCAGCGCCTGTGGCACGGACTCGCCGCGCTTTTTGGCGTCCAGCGCCTTTTGGACGTGGTCGTTCAGAAAGTTGCGGGCGCGCCGTTCGGCCAGACGGATGCGAACGGCGGCGCGAAATATTTCCTCGGACGAGGGCGAGGACGCCCCCAACACCGCCGCCACCTGATCGGGCAGGTTTTCGTCCCCAAGCACGTCCATCGCCTTGATCGTGTCGCGGGCGAGCTTGTCTGCCAGTTCATCGACGACGGACATGGGCGCTCCTCAGCGGGTGTTTTCGGTCAGGCGCCGCTTTACATAGGTGGATACCGATTCCATCAGCGTGTCCATGTGCGGCTCTTCAAAGAAGTGCCCGGACCCCTCGACCTCCTGATGGGTGATCTTGATCCCCTTCTGCTCATGCAACTTGGAAACCAGTGACCGGGTGTCGGCAGGTGGCGCCACGCGGTCGGCGGTGCCGTTGATGACCAGACCGGACGACGGGCAGGGCGCAAGGAAGCTGAAGTCATACATGTTGGCCGGCGGAGACACAGAGACAAACCCGGTGATTTCGGGCCGCCGCATCAGCAGTTGCATCCCGATCCATGCCCCGAACGAGAACCCGGCCACCCAGCAATGCTTGGAGTTCTGGTTCATCGACTGCAGGTAATCGAGCGCCGAGGCCGCATCGGACAATTCGCCGACGCCCTGATCGTATTCGCCCTGGCTGCGACCGACGCCACGGAAATTGAACCGCAGCACGGTAAAGCCCATGTTGTAGAACGCATAGTGGAGGTTGTAGACCACCTTGTTGTTCATCGTCCCGCCGAACTGCGGGTGCGGATGCAGAACGATCGCGATGGGGGCATCGCGGTCTTTTTGCGGATGATAGCGGCCTTCGAGACGGCCTTCGGGTCCGGGAAATATCACCTCGGGCATGGGGCGGCGCAGCTCCTTACACATCTATTTGAAGGGCGGCCCAACTGGACGCCTTGGCATTCTTGACCAAAACACGCGGCTACTTTAGAAGGTTTCTAAATTGGCTCCGGCGTGTTCCGGGCTGGGAAGCAGATAGGCAATTGAACGGACAAGGTCAATTGCCGCCGCGATGAGGGGCGAAACTGCCGTGAAGTTGAGTACCAAAGGTCGCTACGCCATGGTCGCGCTGACAGATATCGCGATGCAGCCCTCTGACGGGCTTGTCACCTTGGGTGATATTTCCCGGCGGCAGGACGTGTCGTTGCCCTATCTGGAGCAATTGTTCGTCAAGCTGCGGCGGGCAGGACTGGTGGAATCCGTGCGCGGGCCGGGTGGCGGGTATCGTCTGGCGCGACCCCCGGCAGAGATCCGGGTGGTCGAGGTGTTGGCCGCCGTAGATGAGACGGTGGACGCGATGCATGTGGGTGCGGGCGCCTCTGGCGGGCTGTCGGGCAGCCGCGCGCAATCCATGACCAACCGCCTGTGGCAAAGCCTGTCGGCGCATGTCTACGTTTTTTTGCATCAGACACGGTTGTCGGACGTGGTCGAAAACTCGCTGGCGCCCTGTCCGGCGGTTCCGTCCATCTTTGCGGTGGTCGACGAAGAGGACAAGTAGGACATGGCGCGCGTCTATCTTGATCACAATGCGACCACGCCGCTGCGCGCCGAGGCGCGCGCGGCAATGATCGCGGCGATGGATGTGACGGGCAACCCCTCATCAGTCCATGCCGAGGGGCGCGCCGCCAAGGGTGTGGTCGAGACGGCGCGCGCGCAGGTCGCGGCACTGGTGGGCTGCCTGACGTCGCAGGTGATCTTTACCGGATCGGCGACAGAGGCGGCGGCCCTGGCGGTGGCGCAAAAGGACCGACATGGCGGGGTCTTTGCGGCCTTGCCGACGGAACACGACTGCCTGAATGTCTGGTCCGAGCTCGATTTGCCCGCGCTGCACCACGCGGACGGTACGGTTGGCGGGCTGGAACTGCTGGACGGGCAGGCGGCTCTGGTGGCCATGTCTGCGGCGAACAGCGAGACCGGGATCATGATGCCGGACCGCTGTGTCGTGGCCAGTGATGGGGACAGGGCCGTTGTCTGCGACATCACCCAGATGGCGGGCAAGGTGCCGGTGCTTTACCCCGAGGGGCGCAAACCGGCCTACATGATCCTGTCGGCGCACAAGATCGGCGGCCCCAAGGGTGTCGGCGCCTTCATCAATTTCACCCGTGACGACCCGCAGGCCATCCTCAGGGGCGGCGGGCAGGAGATGGGGCGGCGCAGCGGCACGGAAAACGTCATCGGCATCGCCGGATTCGGCGCGGCGGCTGAGGCGGCGCAGGGTGACGTCGCGGCAGAAAGATGGCGCGGAGTCGAAAAACTTAGAAACATTCTAGAAGAATCTCTTGAGGCTGCCTCTGAGGTGACTATTTCTGTCGGGAAAGACTCGGTCCGTTTGCCAAACACCGCGTGCCTTGCGACCCCCGGCTGGAAGGGTGAGACGCAGGTCATGCAGATGGACCTTGCAGGCTTTGCGGTCAGCGCCGGGTCCGCCTGTTCCAGCGGCAAGGTCCGCCGGAGCCGCGTGCTGGAGGCGATGGGATACGACGACCAGATTTCGGGCAGCGCCATCCGGGTGAGCCTGGGTCTGGAGACAACAGAAGACGACGTGGCGCGCTTTTGCGACGCCTGGATCAGCAAATACCAGCGGCACCGCGCGCGGGCCGCATGAAAGAGAGGAAACCCGATGGCGGCTTTCGATGAAGTGACAGTCAAGGAAGGTGTCGACCAGGAGACGGTCGATGCCGTCAAATCGGTCAGCACCTACAAACACGGCTGGGAAACCGACATCGAGATGGAATACGCCCCCAAGGGGCTGACGCCGGACATCGTGCGTCTGATCTCGGAAAAGAACGAAGAACCCCAGTGGATGACTGACTGGCGACTGCAAGCCTATGAGCGCTGGTTGCAGAAGAAAGAGCCGGACTGGGCGATGGTTGAATACCCGGAAATCGACTTTCAGAACCAGTATTACTACGCCCGGCCCAAGTCGATGACCGAAAAGCCCAAGTCGCTGGATGAGGTCGACCCCAAGCTGTTGGAAACCTACGCGAAACTGGGCATTCCGCTGAAAGAGCAGATGATCCTTGCGGGCGTCGAGGGCGCGGAGGCTACCCCGGCCGAGGCCAAGGAAGGCGAGCGCCGCGTGGCGGTGGATGCGGTGTTCGATTCCGTGTCCGTTGGCACCACCTTTCAGGCGGAACTGAAAAAGGCGGGCGTGATCTTTTGCTCGATCTCAGAGGCGATCCGCGAGCATCCCGAACTGGTCAAGAAATACCTTGGCTCGGTCGTGCCGGTGTCGGACAACTTTTACGCCACGCTGAACTCGGCCGTCTTTTCTGACGGGTCGTTTGTTTACGTGCCGCCGGGTGTGCGCTGCCCGATGGAGCTGTCGACCTATTTCCGCATCAACGCGGAAAACACCGGCCAGTTCGAGCGCACGCTGATCATTGCCGACAAGGGCAGCTATGTGTCCTACCTCGAAGGGTGTACCGCGCCGCAGCGCGACGTGGCCCAGCTGCACGCAGCTGTGGTGGAAATCATCGTCGAGGAAGACGCCGAGGTGAAATACTCCACGGTGCAGAACTGGTATCCCGGCAACGAAGAGGGCAAGGGCGGCATCTACAACTTTGTCACCAAGCGCGCCGATTGCCGGGGCGACCGGGCCAAGGTGATGTGGACACAGGTGGAAACCGGCTCTGCGGTGACGTGGAAATACCCGTCCTGCATCCTGCGCGGCAACGAAAGCCAGGGTGAGTTCTATTCCATCGCCATCACCAACAACCACCAGCAGGCCGATACCGGCACCAAGATGATCCATCTGGGCAAGGATACCCGGTCACGCATCGTGTCCAAGGGCATCAGCGCGGGCGTGGCGCAGAACACCTATCGCGGTCTGGTGTCGATGCACCCCAAGGCGAAAAATTCGCGCAACTATACCCAGTGCGACTCTTTGCTGATCGGCGACAAATGCGGGGCGCACACGGTGCCGTACATCGAGGTCAAGAACAACTCTTCGCGGGTCGAGCATGAGGCGACCACCTCCAAGGTGGACGACGACCAGTTGTTCTATTGCCGCCAGCGCGGCATGGACGAGGAAGAGGCCGTGGCCCTTGTGGTCAACGGGTTCTGCCGCGACGTGTTGCAGGCGCTGCCGATGGAATTCGCCATGGAGGCGCAGCAACTGGTGGCAATCTCGCTTGAAGGGTCCGTGGGCTGATGCGGCGCGGGCTGGGTATGGGGCTGCTTGCGCTGGCGGGCATCATGATGCTGGTCGGCGGCGTTGGCTTGCAGGAACCGGCGCTGGCCGCCGGTCCGCTGTACGACCCGACCTTGATTCACGGCATTGACGTGGAAATGGCCATGCAGGTCCGTGACTGTGAACCCAGCCTGTTTGCCACGCGGCACTGCAATCTTTGGGGCCATTGGCGGCCGCTGTAGCGACAGCGCGGATGGGCCTTTTGACCGGTATCTCTTGCCTGAGAAGCGCGTCGCAAGATCTTGGAGTTGAAAGATGATTGTCACCACGACCCCAGCCATAGAAGGCCGCCGCATCACCGCCTACAAGGGCATTGTGGTGGGTGAGGCCATTCTTGGGGCAAACGTGTTCCGCGATATCTTTGCCGGGATCACCGACATCATCGGTGGCCGGTCGGGTGCCTATGAGGCCAGCCTGCAAGAAGCCCGCGAAACCGCACTTCGCGAGTTGGAAGACCGGGCCGCCGCCCTTGGTGGCACGGCCGTGGTGGGCGTCGACCTAGATTATGAAGTGATCAACAACATGCTGATGGTTTCTGCCAGCGGCACAGCGGTGGTGATCGACTGATCCACCACCCCAACCCATGGAACACGATCGCGCCCGCCCATTGGCAAAGGTGCGCGACGGACCTGACTTGAGAAGGACAAAAAATGCTGGAAATCAAGAACCTGCACGTCAAACTTGAAGAAGAGGACAAGCAGATCCTCAAGGGCGTCGACCTGACCGTCGAGGCGGGCAAGGTGCATGCGATCATGGGGCCGAACGGCTCTGGCAAATCGACCCTGTCCTATGTCCTGTCCGGCAAGGATGGCTATGAGGTCACTGAGGGATCTGCCGCGCTGGAAGGCAAAGACCTGCTGGACATGGACGTCGAAGAACGCGCCGCCGCCGGTCTGTTCCTGGCGTTCCAGTACCCGGTCGAGATCCCCGGCGTCGGCAACATGACCTTCCTGCGCACGGCTGTGAACGCACAGCGCAAGGCGCGCGGTGAGGAAGAAATGTCCTCTGCCGAGTTCCTCAAGGTGATCCGCGAAAAGGCCAAGTCGCTGAAGATCGACGCCGAGATGCTCAAGCGCCCGGTCAATGTCGGCTTTTCGGGCGGTGAGAAAAAGCGCAACGAGATCCTGCAGATGGCGATGCTGGAACCCCGGATGTGCATCCTGGATGAGACCGACTCGGGTCTTGACGTGGACGCGATGAAGCTGGTGGCGGACGGAGTGAACGCGCTGCGCGACTCCGGGCGCGGGTTTCTAGTCATCACGCACTACCAGCGCCTGCTGGACCACATCAAACCGGACGTTGTGCACATCATGGCCGATGGCCGCATCATCAAGACCGGCGGGCCCGAACTGGCGCTTGAGGTCGAAAAGAACGGCTATGCCGACATTCTTGCGGAGGTCGCGTAATGGCACTGCCACAAGCAAAACTGGACGCAACCGAGGCGCGGCTGTCCGCGCTGGCCCTGCCGGAAGGCGGCTGGAGCGATCCGGCGCGGCAGGACGCGCTGGCGCGTCTGCGCGCCATGGGTCTGCCCACCGCGCGCGATGAATACTGGAAATACACCCGGCCTGATACGCTGGTCACGGCGGATGCGCCTGCCGCTGCCGTTCTGGATCAGGACGATGAGACGCCGCTGTTTGCCGCGCGCGACCGGTTGAAGATCGTCTTTGTGGACGGCGTGTTTTCCGCCGCCGACTCCGACGATCTGAGCCTTGAGGGCGTGTCTGTCGACCGTCTGGCCGAGGCCAAGGATATCCATTGGGCCAAGGACTTGTACGGCGTTCTTGAGGCGCAGGGTCAAACACCGGTGGCCCGTCCGCTGGCGGCGTTGAACACTGCCTTTGCCAGCGACGGCGTGCTGATCCACGTCACCGGCAAGGTCTCAAAGCCGATCAACCTGATTTATCGCCATGAGGATTCAACCTCGGACGCGATCCTGCATCATGTGATCAAGCTGGACGCCGGAGCCGAGGCGACGATCCTTGAAAACGGACCCGCCGCCGCACGGTTCAACCAGTGTATCGAGGTCGATGTGGCTGACAGCGCCACGCTGCACCATATCCGCGCGCAGGGCCGTGACCATGAACGCCGCGCCGCTACGCATATCTTTGCCCGTCTGGGGCAGGAAAGCACGTTCAAGAGCTTTACGTTGACCGTGAACGGCATGCTGACCCGCAACGAGGTGATGATCGACATCACCGGCGACGACGCGGTGGCGCATGTTGCCGGGGCCTGCATGGGGGACGGCGCGTTCCACCATGACGACACCATCTTTGTCACCCATGACGCGGTGAATTGTGAAAGCCGTCAGGTGTTCAAGAAGGTGCTGCGCAATGGCGCGACGGGTGTGTTTCAGGGCAAGATCCTGGTCAAACCGGGCGCGCAGAAGACCGATGGCTATCAGATCAGCCAGGCGCTGTTGCTGGACGGCGACAGTCAGTTCCTTGCCAAGCCCGAATTGGAAATCTACGCCGATGACGTAGCCTGTTCGCATGGCTCGACCTCTGGCGCGATTGACGAGGAGGGGCTGTTCTACCTGCGGGCCCGTGGCGTGCCGCGCGGCACTGCCGAGGATCTGCTGACCATCGCCTTTATCGCCGAAGCGGTGCAGGAGATCGAAGACGAGAGCCTGCAAGAAGAACTGGTCGAACGCGTGGCGGCCTGGCTGGCCCGTCGGCGCAGCTGAGCGGTGCCTGTCACCCGTGATATTGCCGCCACCTATCGCAGGCCGGGCAAGACCCTGCGCGCGATTCTGGCGCGCGGGGTCAGCGAACCACGCGCGCTGGCCTATCTGATGGGGGCCTGCGGCGTGATGTTTGTCGCGCAATGGCCCCGGCTGGCGCGGGAGGCGCATCTGCAAGGCACCGAACTGGAACCGGCGCTTGGCGGGGCGCTGCTGGCGACGGTGATCTTTCTGCCGTTGATCTTTTATGTCGTGGCCGGGTTCAGCCAATTGGTGGCGACGGCTGTGATGCGCCCGATTGGGGGATATGAAACCCGTCTGTCGCTGTTCTGGGCGCTGCTGGCGGCCGCGCCTCTGGCATTGCTCTATGGGCTGGTCGGTGGGTTCATCGGGGCCGGGGGCGCCTTGACGCTGGTCGGCGCGGCTTGGCTGGGGGTGTTCCTCTGGTTCTGGACCACGGGCCTGCGCGAGGCGCGCAGACTGGCGGGACCGGGTGGCGAAGAGGGCGCGGTGTGACCCTGGACGGCTACCTGAAACTGGCGCTGCAAAGTGTGACGAACCCGCGTGAGGTCGCCGCTTTGCTGTTGTCGATCCGTCCGGGGCGCGAGGCCCTGTGGACGGCGTTTGCGCTGGTTGTCGTGCTGAATGCGATGATCTTTTCGGGTTCCTTGCTGTTGGACCCGACCAGTGCGCCGACCCTGTTGTCCAACCCGGCGATCCTGCTTGTTCTGCAAGGCGGCGCCTTGGCGTGCAGTATCCTTGCCTTGACCTGGACCGGGCGGCTATTCGGAGGCAAGGCGCGGGTTGAGGAAATCGCCCTGCTGATGATTTGGATGCAGGGGCTGCGCATTCTGGTTCAGGGCGCATTGCTGCTGGTTATCCCGATCTCGCTGATGTTGGCCGGACTGGTGACAATGGCGGCCACGGCGCTTGGCGTCTGGATCGCGGTGAATTTTCTGGATGAGGCGCATGAGCTGGGCGGCCCCTTGCGCGCCTTGGCCGTGTTGGTATTGGGCATGTTTGCAATGGCTTTTGCCATCTCGCTGCTTTTGACCCTCGCCGGGGTCACACCCGAAGGGATGACAGACTATGTATGACGTCGACACGGTTCGCGCCGATTTTCCGATCCTCTCGCGTGAGGTGAATGGCAAGCCGCTGGTTTATCTGGACAATGGCGCATCGGCGCAAAAACCTCAGGTGGTGATTGACGCGGTGACACGCGGCTATGCCGAGGAATACGCCAACGTCCACCGGGGCCTGCACTATCTGTCGAACCTTGCGACCGAGAAATATGAAGGCGTCCGAGAGATCATCGCGCGCTTTCTGGGCGCCAAAGACCCCGAAGAGATCGTCTATACCACTGGCACCACGATGGGCATCAACATGGTGGCCTATGGCTGGGCGATGCCCAACCTGCAGCCGGGCGATGAGATCGTGCTGTCGGTGATGGAACATCACGCCAATATCGTGCCCTGGCATTTCCTGCGCGAACGGCAGGGGGTGGTGATCAAATGGGTCGACGTGGATTCGACCGGCTATCTTGACCCGCAAAAAATCATCGACGCCATTGGCCCCAAGACCAAGCTGGTGGCCGTCACCCATCTGTCCAACGTTCTGGGTACGGTGGTGGACGTCAAGACCATCTGCGCCGGTGCGCGGGCCAAGGGCGTGCCGGTGCTGGTGGACGGCTCACAGGCGACGGTCCACATGCCGGTCAATGTCGAGGACATCGGCTGTGATTTCTACGCCATCACCGGGCATAAACTGTATGGCCCGTCGGCGTCTGGCGCGATCTGGATGCGTCGCGCCCGGATGGATGAAATGCGCCCCTTCATGGGCGGCGGCGACATGATCCGTGAGGTCCACAAGGATGAGATCACCTGGAACGATCCGCCGATGAAGTTTGAGGCAGGAACGCCCGGCATTGTCCAGCAGATCGGTCTTGGCGTCGCGCTGGAGTACATGATGGGGCTGGGGATGGACAACATCGCCGCCCATGAGACTGCGCTGCGCGACTACGCGCGGACCCGTCTGGACGGGTTGAACTGGCTCAGCGTGCAGGGGGCGACGCCTGACAAGGCGGCGATTTTCTCCTTTACGATGCAGGGGGCAGGCCATGCGCATGACATCTCGACCATCCTCGACAAAAAGGGGGTCGCGGTGCGGGCGGGGCATCACTGTGCCGGGCCGCTGATGGATTTCCTGGGCGTCACCGCAACCTGCCGGGCCAGCTTTGGCCTCTATAACACCACGGCAGAGGTGGACGCGCTGGTGGATGCGCTGGAGCTGGCACACGACCTTTTCGGCTAGACTGCCGGTTTTCTAGACATGGTGCGCCCTCGTTCAGGTCTTTTTCTGAACGGGGGTTCAATTCCGGGCGGCGTCTTGGCAGGTTGGCGGCACCGCAACTGCCACGGAGAGCCGCATGTCGCTTTTGACCGACGCTGACGAAATTTCGCAAATCGCATTTGGATTCATGGGGTCGAAGGCGCTGTTCGCGGCGCTCGAACTCGGGATCTTCACCCATCTGGCAGAGGGGGCGATGACGGCGACCGAGTTGGCGCAGGTGTCAAAGATACATGAAGACCGGGTGACGACCTTGCTGACGGCGCTGGCGGGTATGGGGTTGGTCGCGGTTGATGAGGACCGGTTTTCCAACGCCCCTGCCGCGCAGGCGTTTCTGGTGCAGGGGGCCAAGTACGATTTTTCCGACTATCTGCGCCTGCAGGTGGGGCGGCAGATGTATCCGCTGATGGATCAACTGGGCGATGCGCTGGCCGGTACCATGGCCGAGGATGCAACCGCGTCCTATGCCGACTGGTTTTCCGACCCCGAGCAGGCGCGGCTGTATTCCGAAAGCCAGCATTCCGGGTCACTGGGCCCGGCGCGGCAACTGGTCAGGGCGCTGGATCTGTCCGGCAAGCACAAGATGCTGGATCTGGGCGGCGGCACGGCGGCCTTTGACATCACCCTGTGCAAGGCGAACCCGGAACTGACCTCGACGATACTGGAGTTTCCCAATGTCGCTGCGCTGGGGCGCACATATGTGGACAAGGCGGGCCTGACCGACCGGATCACCTATCTGGAGGGCAACGCGCTGGAAACACCCTGGCCGCAGGGGCAGGATGTGGTGATGATGTCCTATCTGCTGTCGGGCGTTCCGGGCGACACCCATGCGCGGCTGATCCGGCAGGCGTTCGAGGTGCTCAATCCGGGCGGGATCGTGTTGATCCATGATTTTGTGGTCCACGAGGACCGGACCGGCCCGTCCCTGGCCGCGCTCTGGCAGTTGCAACATACCGCATTCACGCCCGAGGCCCGCTCGCTGGATGCGGGGTGGCTGGACGGGGCACTGGCGGGGGCCGGATTCGCCGGAATAACCGTCGCGCCGCTGATCCCGGAAATGACCATGCTGGCGCAGGCGCACAAGCCCTGACAAGGCGCGGGCGCAGAGGGGCAGGGTGTCGAGAGGCTGCACGGTTGCCCGCGCCGCGCAAAAATGTCAGCTTCTGATTTTCAGGCTGTCAGTAAGGCGTTGCAGAGGTCGGCCCCTTGGGTCTATACAGCCGCCAGCACGCACCCATAGCTCAGCTGGATAGAGCGCTGCCCTCCGAAGGCAGAGGCCAGAGGTTCGAATCCTCTTGGGTGCGCCAATCATTCCAATAACTTACGCGTATGAAGTGTTGACTGCTTTTGCGATGGGGAAGCCGGAGGGAAGATGGCTGACCTGTAAACTGGCGCATTCTTCCGAGTTCGATATCGGAAAGGAATCGACATGACGAAGGCAAACACCCGCGACCCATCCGAACCGAGACAAACCCTGCCGCTAGGCAGCGCGATGAACCATGACACGATTTGCCCAGAGCCGAACATGGAAGCCTACGACAAGTGGCGGGCTGCCCGGCGTGATCTGCGGGCCTCGATTGAATTGCCCGGCGGCGGTGACTTTGGTCTGCCCGAAACCAAGGCGGCGCAAAGGCGTAAGGCGGCGGCGCTGGAAACCATGCTGGCGTGCCGACCGCAAACCCTCCACGATGCGCAAGGATTGGCGCACGTCGCTTGGGAGTACTTCAAGCCGAGTATGCCCGAAGGATCGCCGGAGTTTGAGGCTGCCATGTGCGATCCCGGTTTGCGGCTTGTTCTGCGGCTATGGCAATCCGCAGCCGGAATGAGTGGCCTGCGCCCGAAACCTGACAAAGGAAACACCCCCCCTTCGATCTCTTACACACGGAAACCGAAGGGGGCGGGGGTAAAATTCGGGCGCGCGAAACCTCTAGTCCACTTGTGCCCACGGGATTTTTCATTTTTTCATTTTGAGGACTAGCGTTCCTGTGCCGCCGGGATCGTGGAGGCCAAGGCCGCAGAAACCGATGCCAAGATGGGTGCATGCAGCCGAGCCACTTCCTGCAGTAAACTCTGCTGTATGACACACCTTGCAGCACTCCCCGCCCCGTCCCCCCGGATCTCCGCGAAGTTGCGTAAGGCGATCGGACTGCGCATCCGTCGCGGCATGACAATCAGCGCCGCATGTGACGCGGCTGGAATCTCGACAGCTGGCTATTTCAAGGCGCAGAAACGGCCCGCTGTCCGCGATTGTGAACAGGCATGCAATTTTGACCCCGTAACGGGGTGATCGGCGTCCAACAATGACCCCCTTACACTGATGTGGATGATGCTCCCGAGGCTATCGGGGAGCACAGTGTGGGATGTTGGTTGTGGAGACGATTGCGAAGATCCGTCGGGCGTATTTTCAGGACAAGAAGCCGATCAAGCAGATCTGCCGGGAACTGCGGATTTCACGGAACACGGTGCGCAAGGTGATCCGGTCCGGTGCGACCGAGCACACCTACGAGCGGACCGTCCAGCCGCAGCCGAAGATCGGTCCTTGGAAGGACGAACTCGACGAGATGCTGGCGACAAACGCGCGGAAGCCCAAGC
>NZ_FZON01000029.1 GCF_900188425.1 Antarctobacter heliothermus | reverse complement strand
GGCTCGTACCGCCAAGCACATGACCGCCGTCGTCTTCCACCCCCGCAGCCAACCCGAAAAGGAGACCACGATGGCTGAAGCGACTCTGACCACCACGATGCAGGAGGCAATCCCCGATCTACCGCTTGCCTTCCAGGCCAACCGCACATTGCTTGCGCTCGATCTCGGCACGACCACCGGCTGGGCCCTGCATGGCGCGGATGGGCTGATCACCAGCGGCACAGCATCGTTCCGCAATGGCCGGTTCGACGGCGGCGGTATGCGCTACCTGCGCTTCACGAATTGGCTGGGCGAGTTGGAGCGGTTGTCCGGACCTATCGCCGCCATCTGGTTCGAGGAAGTCCGCCGCCATGCGGGCACCGACGCGGCCCACGTCTATGGAGGCCTCATGGCCACGCTGACGGCATGGGCCGAGTTGCGCGGCGTGCCATACGAGGGGGTGCCAGTCGGCACCATCAAGCGTCACGCCACCGGCAAGGGCAATGCCAACAAGGACGCCATGATCGCCGCGGCCCGGGCACGCGGGTTCAGCCCTGCTGACGACAACGAGGCCGACGCCATCGCGATCCTGCTCTGGGCCATGGAAACCCACGGAGGTGCGCAATGACCGGCATGCGCTTCACGCCCAAGGGCTATGGCGGCCATCGCCGCAAGCCTGACGAGGTCAAACGGGACGGCTGGAAGGAACAGGGGCTGCTGGCCGTCGCCATTGACGATGACCGGCTGACCTGGCCCGAGCGGGAACTGGTGCGGCAGCTTGGCGAGCGCCTCTACGGCAAACGGGAACGGGAGATGCGCCATGGGTGAGTGGACAACCGCACGGGTGGAGGACCGGCTGGAGAGCGCGGCCGACGTCTTCCGCACATTGCCCGGCGTCATGCCGCAGGGCTTTTTCAACGCATGGCCCGAGTATTTCCACAGCTTCGCCGACAAGGTCGGTCAAGAGCCGCAGATGCGTCGGCCCCGGCCGGGCCCGCGACAGATCACCGAAGCCGAGGAGGCATTGCTCTGGTTGCGCTGGCTGGAACGGGATGATGCCCGGATCGTCTGGCTGCGTGCCGAACGCACCCCATGGAAACCGATCTGCTGGGAGATGGGGCTGAGCCGGACAGCTGTGGCCAAACGCTGGCAGTTCGGGCTCGCGGTGATCACCTGGCGTCTCCATGGCCGCCTGCCTCCCGCCCGGCGCTCGCAGCGGTTCGTCATTGAAAATGCAAATCGCCTGTCAAGAACAATCGTCCTGTGAGGGAATTTTCGGGTGTACATCGCTGGGCCTTACACATTTCGAGAATGAGGCTACAAATTGGATATACTCGGGAGAGGAGCGCGCAGGCAGAGGCCTCGCAGCTGGCTTCCGGGGTCCAGCGAAGGGTCCAGCCGGGGTCCAGTCGCCTAAGCCATTGAATTTTTGGTTCCTTCCGGGCGACTTTCGTATGCTGGCGGGCGAAGCGCGCAATTTCGCCAGCGACAGGGCCGTTTTTTTGGGAGTCCACCCCGCGTGGAGTCCACCCCTAAAACCGGAAATAACCACGCAATAACAGCGGCTTGGAGGGTGGATTCCGCGGTGGATAGCCTGGACTCCGGAGTCCAGCGGGAATCCAGCTTGGAGTCCAGTGAAGTCCGCGCTGAAGGAATTCATCCTGGCGCCCGGTTCGGCGACACCTCCTCCCAGAATTGCCGCCGAACCCACGCTCGCCTGAGTGTATCGATGCCACCGAAGCCGATAGCAGCGTGCAGCGCATCCCCTCCGGTTGCGCCACTGGGCACCAATACAGAATCCGAATGTAACAAGATTTCATGCTGCTGTCGCGCTTTGCGTTGCACCGAAACCGATCAAACAGGATCACACGCACATGACCCTCGCCTTCGCCCCCGAGCGGATCGAGCACTGGCCGCTGGCCAGGCTCCAGCCCTATGCCCGCAATGCCAAGCAGCATGGTGCCGACCAGGTCGCGAAGCTCGCTGCCAGCATGGCCGAGTTCGGCTGGACCGTGCCGTGCCTCGTGGGCGAGGACGGCGAGCTGATCGCCGGCCACGGGCGGGTGCTGGCCGCGACGCAACTTGGGCTGACCGAGGCGCCGGTGATCGTGCTCGGGCACCTGACCGAGGCGCAGCGCCGGGCCTATCGTTTGGCCGACAATAAATTGACCGAACTCGGAACATGGGACGAGGCGCTGCTGTCGGCGGAACTGAACGAGCTGCTGGCCGACGACTACGACCTGTCGCTGGTGGGCTTTTCCGACGGCGAGTTGGACAAGCTGCTGGCCTTCGAGCCGGAGGATGACGGTGAAGAAAGTGGTGGCGCTGGCAGCACAACGCCGCCGGTGGTGATCCCCGAACCGCCGCGCAATCCGGCGTCGCGGACGGGCGATCTGTGGATCCTTGGTGATCACCGGCTGCTCTGCGGCGACAGCACCAGCGAAACGGACGTGCGCCGCCTGATGAATGGCGAGCGCGCGATCCTGTTCGCGACCGATCCGCCATACCTTGTGGATTACGACGGCTCGAACCACCCGACACGCAACAAGGACTGGAGCCAGAGCTACGGCAACACGTGGGACGACAGTTCGCAGGGCGCGGAACTCTACGACGGCTTCATCTCCGCCGCCGTGGCCGAGGCCATCACCGAGGACGCTGCCTGGTACTGCTGGCACGCCTCGCGCCGTCAGGCGATGCTGGAGGCTTGCTGGGAAAAAGCCGGGGCCTTCGTCCACCAGCAAATCATCTGGGTGAAAGACCGCGGCGTCCTGACCCGATCGCATTACCTCTGGAAGCACGAGCCCTGCTTCATGGGCTGGCGCCGCCCAAACCGCCCGCCGAAGGTGGCCGAGGAAACCCTGCCGTCCACATGGGCTCTGCCGAGCTTCACCAAAGATGAGCGGCCCGACCACCCGACGCCGAAACCGCTCGATGCGTTCGGGATCCCGATGCGCCAGCATGTGGCACGGGGCGGGCTTTGCTATGAGCCGTTCTGTGGTTCGGGTTCGCAGATCATGGCCGGCGAAGCCAACGGGCGGCGGGTGTTCGCGATGGAAATCAGCCCAGCATACATCGACGTCGCCGCTGAACGTTGGCAGGCCGAAACCGGTCGCGACGCGATCCTTGACGGCGACGGTCGAACTTTTACGCAAGTAAGGATTGAGCGGCTGGGCGACGGGGATGCCGTGCCCATGGACACGGATACGCCCGACAGCGAAGCCGACCCAGAACCCGCCCGCAAACCCAAATCCGCCGCGTGACATGCATGACCTGGCTTTACATCCCTCCGGACGCGCTTCCGGAACCGAAGACGCATGCCTGTTCGGCCTCTCACTCTGTTCCGGTGCCGGTGGGCTTGATCTCGGGCTCACCATCGCCATCCCCGGATATCGTGCTGTGGGCCATGTCGAACGGGAAACCTTCGCCGCAGCCACTCTCGTGGCGCGGATGGAAGACGCGTCCCTGGATCAGGCTGTTGTCTGGGACGACGTTGGAACCTTTGACGGTCGACCGTGGCGCGGCGCTGTGGATATCGTCAGTGCGGGCTATCCGTGCCAGCCATTTTCGGTCGCGGGCAAGCGCCTTGGTACTGACGATCCGCGCCATCTCTGGCCGCATGTCGCGCGCATTGTCGGTGAAGTTGAAACAGGCTCACTTGGCTCGAGTCGAAGTGACTCTCACGTTTACTTCATCTTTCGATGAGCACCGAAGTGATTTCCCATGATGCCGCGCTTACAATATTGATGGCAGTGACTCATCACCTCGAACTCTCCGTCCCGGAGCGCAAAGATAGTTCCAACGTTATTTTCCCCAGCCTGGGAAACTTTCGTAGGCTCTAAGACTAACTTGCGCGCATCGTGATCGCTCGTTTCAAGCATGATCTCGTCGCTTTCGAGATCAAAATGCTTATGCAGGAGCGCAACGCCGAAACGATGATCCATTCCATATTTTTTTAGAACGTCTCTTATTTCTGCTAGGCAATCAGCATCGTTAACATTAAGCGGCTCGACATCATCGATATCATCAAAGTCGCTCCACTGCACCGGCATAACTGCAACGCTCATTCAACGATCTCCCATCCCATTTGACCCGCATTTCCCAAGTAACTTGACGTTTTCGCACCTCTGGAAGCCGGTAACGTGTTATATTTCAGCATGTTAATTGGGCTGAAGGTGGCGGATTATGGATCACCCGGAGGGTGCAAGCGAAACGGGTGATGGGCGGCTTAGTTTTGATCGCCGGGTGCGGCTGGAATTTCGTGGCACGCAGCTCAGTTCGGACGGCGGTCTGCTGGTGATGCGCGAGTTGGATGACGTGCTCGGGCTGTCTGATCTTGCGTCAGCTGCGCTATCTGACAACCGTCTGGGCAAGAACACCGTTCACCGGCTTGACGGGCTTTTTCGACAATCGGTCTATGGTCGGCTTGCGGGTTACGAGGACGTCAACGACGCTGACCGACTGGCTCTTGATCCCGTCATGTGCCAGGTGGTGGGCGGACGCGCAGTCGATGCGCAGGCAGCCTCGGCCTCGCAGATGGGGCGGTTCGAGACCGAGACGCTGGCCATGCCAGAGAACCAGGAGGCGCTTGCCGATCTGAACGGCACGTGGATTGACCGCTTTCACGATCGCCGCGGGCTGAAGTACATCGTGCTGGACATGGACAGCTCGGTCAGCCCGACCCATGGTGATCAGGAAGGCACAGCCTGGAACGGGCATTTCGACTGCACCTGCTACCACCCGAACTTCCTGTTCAACCAGTTCGGCATGCTGGAACGCTGCGCCCTGCGCCGCGGCAATGTCCACAGCGCCGACGGCTGGCGGGATGTCCTCGATCCCGTCATCGCCCGTTATGCTGGCCGCAACCTTGGTGGCCGCTTCTTCCGCGCCGACGCCGCCTATGCGATCCCCGCGATCTACGAGCGGCTGGAGGAAGCGGACTATTTCTACGCCATCCGGTTGCCCTCCAATGCCGTCCTGCGTTCGAGGATAGCGCACCGAATGACCCGGCCCGTGGGGCGTCCGTCGCTAACCAAGGTCAAGCGTCTCTACGAGGACTTCGAGTATCAGGCGCAAAGCTGGGACAAGCCACGCCGGGTGATCGCCAAGATCGAATGGCATCCGGGCGAGCTGTTCCCAAAAGTCGGCTTCATCGTCACCAATATGCCGATGGACCCGGACTGGGTGGTCCGCTTCTACAACCAGCGTGGCACCGCCGAGCAGCATATCAAGGAAGGCAAATACGCCTTCCGCTGGACGCGGCTGTCATGCAAACGGTTCCGCGATAACGAGGTCCGGCTGCAACTGCACGCACTGGCCTACAACCTGGCAACATTCCTGCGCTGCGTCGACCTGCCCGAGGCGATGGCCGACTGGTCGCTGACCAGCCTGCAATTGAAACTGATCAAGATGGGGGCCCGCGTCGTGCGCCATGCCCGTGCCATCACCTTCCAACTTGCCGAGGTGGCCGTCACCGGTGCCATGGTCAAGGCCATCCTTGCCGCGATCCACCGATTACGGGCGCCGCCGTCATGCGCATGATGCTGAAACTGCCCACCCGAACGAAAGTGGCAGGACAGGTCTGTCCGACGCGCTGAAAAACGCCGCCACTGTGCCGGAGTGATGCGGGTTGGCAGTCCGATCCGCCCACATTCGGGCGTCTTGGCGCACTCAAGCGCCGCTCAGGGCGCAAAACACTTGATCAGATGGCAAACTCAGGCGAACCTGCTGCCAGACCGCAGGCCACTTGGGGAATGTTGGTTTGATTCTTTTTAATGATGATCGACACGACGCGATTCGGTCAAGGCTCTTTTGCCAGCCGCCATAGTTAAAAGTTCGTCTCGAAGCTCGCGCCAATGGCGAACGATGGCTGCAAACCGAGCGCGGGGAACCGCAAGACAGCAGACCTGACACACGCCAGCCGCATGTGGATGACGCCGACGGCGCGCGATCACAAGGATGGCGCGACGACATTGGCGAACACGCCGGTCAACGGCCTGCTTGGCCGCCAGGTCCTGGTGACGCAGGTGGCTGGGACCGATACCTCCGATGCGCGCCGGACCTTGAACCCGCTGTTCGTCGAGGCTCTGATGGGCTGGCCCACCGGGTGGACCGGCTTCGCCTCTGTGGCAACGGCGTGGTCCCCTTGGTTGCGGCGCATGCGCTGCAACAGCGCTGCCTGTGCAGCAAGGTTTTCAACGACGTCAGATGCACGTGGAGGCAGTGTCGGCGGCAGAGCGCAAGGTGTGATGCCTGCACGGGTGATCATCCACGCATCATCCGCCAGCCGGACTGCCTCGGCGGGGTCGTGGGTGATAAGAACAACGGTTCGCCCTGCCAGAAGCCGCACCGCAAGATCCTGCACCGTGTGCCGCGTCATTGCATCAAGGGCCGAGAACGGCTCATCCAGCAGAACGATCGCGCGGTCCTCATAGAGGGTGCGTGCGAGGGTTACGCGCTGGCGTTGTCCGGCGGACATTTGGGCAGGCTTGCGCTCTTCAAAACCTGCAAGACCAACATCTTCCAATAAGGCGCGTGCGCGATCGGAGTGCGCGCGTTCGCCCCGCAAGCGTGCGCAGATCGTAATGTTGTTCTGAGCGCTGGCCCACGGCAGAAGTTGATCATCCTGGGCCATCATCGCCACGCGCGGCGCGATGAGAACGCCATCATCGGCAATAATCTGTCCGTCCAGATGCGCCGCACACGGCAAACCGGCAACCAACCGTAGCAGCGATGTTTTGCCAACGCCTGAGGGTCCAAGAAGTGCGCTCCACCGCGCGGCAAGCAGGGTCAGATCAAAGCTGTCGATCAGGGGCGTTTGCTCCGCGCGCAAAGCTCCCTTTATTTGAATGGCGGGTGCGGTCATGTGCCGCCCGGATTTTGCGCCATGTCCCAGAACCCAATCTCCAGCTGTGTGGCGGTGTTGAATCTTGATTGAAGGGTGCGGGCACGCGGCAGGCTGTGCCAATCTGGCCCTAACCGTCGCAGTAACGCACCGTCTAACAGCACGCCGACACTATGGCAAAGCGCTTGGTATTCGGGTCCTGCGTAGGCATCACACCAACGTGCATAGGGGCCTGTGTTGCCCGCCAGCCGCCGCCCGATTTCACCATACCCCAGCACGCATGGGGCCAGTGCCGCTAGAATATCTAGAAAATCCCCGGAATACCCTGCCTCCAGCACATAGCGGGTGTAGGCGAGGTTGCCGGCGGCTTCTGGCGTTGCTTCAAGGGCGGTGCGGTCAATGCCGTGGGCCGCGCAGGTTTCCACATGCAACGGCATCTCGACATGCACCAACGCATGAACTGTCGCACTGGCCGCCGCCATTTCGCCGTAAGTTTCAGCCTTGGCCGCCGCCAGCGCCCACGCGCGGGCAAAGTGGATTAAAAACACATAATCCTGTCTCATATAGTGCAGGTAGCTGGCTTGCTCCAGTGACCCGTCCCGCAGTCCTTCGACAAAGGCATGGTGCGTGTAGTCTATCCAATCCTGTCCCGCACCTGCACGCCACAGGCTAAAGGCATGCCCGTAATCAGGTGCGATCATTCAGCCACCTGCGCCGTCACGTCGACAACCAGATCGGCTGCAGGTATTACAACATCAACGGCACCTTGATTGACCAAAAATGTCTCGAAACGGGCGTAGCGGCCATGATCCACGGCAGCTGGGCGGCTGGCAAACCGCGCCCATGTATCGCCCCATGCACGGGTGTTCAGCTCGTTGCGCAACTCGGCGCTGGTGGCAAAGAAGACCTCGCCCATGCCTGTCGGGTCATTCAAAATATCGGCGGTGGCGCGTTCGGTTGCTAGCAAAAAACGTGCAATCTTGTCACGGTCGAGGCCTTCAGCGCGGGCCACGTAAATCAGTTCGTCATAGGAAGGCACGCCTTCGGCTTCAGGATAAAAACAACGCCCTGCGATGCCTTCAATGTCCATCTGATTGAGTTCAAAGTTACGGAACGCGCCGATCACGCCATCAACCTGACCGGACATTAAAGCAGGCGAGATAGACCAGCCGATATTGATCTGTTCCACATCATCGGGGGACACGCCGTTATGGGTCAGCATCGCGTCCAGCAGCATCTCTTGCAACCCTGCAACAGCAAAGCCCACCTTGCGCCCTTCCAGATCGGCCACCGATTGCACGGGGCCATCAGCGCGCACCACAAGACAGGTCATTGGTGTCTCAATCAAAGTGCCGACGCGCACAAGTCCCAGCCCGTTGCGGCTGTTGAGATGTAGTTCTGGCTGGTAACTGACCGCCAGATCAACGCGCCCTGCTGCGACCATGCGCGGCGGATCGTTGGGATCGGCAGGAGTGATTATCTCAACCTCGAGACCTGCATCGGCGAAATATCCCAGCTCTTGGGCCAGAATGATCGGTCCGTGATTTGGATTGACGAACCAGTCCAGCATGATGGTCATGCGGTCCTGTGAAAGCACAGGCGTGGTGATAAGCGTGAGGGCGAGAGTTGCAATAATACGTTTCATGAATGTCTCCGTCAGGTGGATTGAGGCGTGAGTTATTGTTCAGGCAGGGCGAGCAGGGCGATATCGCCCGCCCACCGGTCGCGTAATGTGGTGCAGGCATGATGCGCGCGCAAACCCGTACGGCAGGCCAATACGATACGGGTACCGGACGGAGGCAATGCCAGATCGGGCATGGAACCAGTCTGCAGATGCAATGCGGTATCGCGAAACGGGGCAGGGGCCTCGTCGCGCAGATCAATGACAAGATCGGTTGGCGTGATCTGGTTTTCGGCAATGAAAAGGGCGGGGCGTGCAGGCTCTGGTGCTGCGTCAAAGCGAAATCCAGACATGCGCCAGTTTGTGGCGTCAAAGATCATCATCTGACCCAAAGGTGAGGGGGTCAGCCCGAGCAACACGCTCAAAGTCATCTGTGCTTGCATCGTGCCCATCGTGGCCACCACAGGGCCAAGTACCCCCGCAGTTGCACAGGTTGCGGCACGACGTGGCAGGTCGGGGAACACGGCGCGCAAAGAGGGTGCCGTTGCGCAAAATCCCCCCACATAGCCTGTTCGTCCCAATGCAGAGGCTGCAATCAGCGGTTTGCCTGCAGCAAGGGCGGCATCAGACAGGGTAAAACTTGCGGCGAACGTATCAGCGCAATCGAGCACGACATCCGCTTGCGCCACCAAAGCGGGTGCGTTGGCTGGTGTGAGCCAGTCAACAATGGGGTGCAGGGCAACATCGGGGTTCAGAGAGGCCATGGCATCGGCCGCGGCCTGCGCCTTGGCGCGGCCCACGTCTGCCATACGGTAAAGCGGTTGGCGATGCAGGTTACTTTGTGCCACCGCGTCGCCGTCAATCAGTGTGATCGTACCCACGCCAGCCCCCACAAGATATTGGAGCACCGGCACCCCGAGACCGCCCGCCCCGGCCACCAGAACATGGGCTGCGCGCAAACGTTGCTGACCTTTGGTTCCGACTTCGGGTAGCGCAATCTGACGCGCGTAGCGGCTCATGCGGTCGCCTCTAGCCAAGCGTGAATGCGGGCTTTGGGATCAGCATGCAAGGTGATGTCTGTCACGGCCACCACCGTATCCGCACCTGCGGCAAAGGCCCCTGTGGAGCGTTCCACCGACATGCCACCAATGGCACACAGCGGGATATCCCCGATCAGGGCTTTCCATTCTGTCAGCCTGTCAAGGCCTTGTTCGGTCCATTTCATTTGCTTGAGAATGGTTGGATAGACGGGGCCCAAGGCGATATAATCAGGACCCAGCGCCAACGCGCGGTCTAGCTCGGCAAGGTCATGGGTTGAGACACCCAGCTTGATCCCAGCACGACGGATCGCTGCGATATCGGCAGTGTCCAGATCCTCTTGCCCCAGATGCAGCCAATCTGCCCCCAGATCAATCGCCAGTTGCCAGTGATCATTGATTACCAGCGCGGCACCGTGGTGTCGGCACAGCGCCTGAGCGGTGACAATCTCTGTGTGCAAGGCGTCATTGGCGCGGTCTTTCATGCGCAGTTGCACCAGCCGCACGCCAAGCGGGACTGCGCGGGCAATCCAATCAGCACTGTCGAAGACGGGGTAGAATCGCGGCAATATCATAGCCAGGCCTTTCCAATGAGGGGGGTGGATGGGACGGCCATGTCGCGCATACCCATGGGGCCAGAAGTTGCTGCCAGCGCACCGGCCTCAGTGGCCAATGCAAACGCGCGGGCCATGGTCGCGGGATCATCCGCTTCGGCCACGGCTGTATTGAGAAGGATCGCATCGAACCCCATCTCCATCGCTTGCGCCGCATGGCTTGGCAGGCCAAGACCCGCATCAATCACCATCGCCACATCGGGAAATGCTGCGCGCAGGGTGCGCAGCCCGTGGATGTTGTTCAGCCCCATACCAGACCCAATGGGCGCGCCCCAAGGCATCAGCACACGGCAGCCCGCGTCTACCAGCCGCGCGGCCAGCACCTGATCTTCGGTGGTGTAAGGGAACACCCTGAAGCCATCAGCACACAGTACCTCGGCGGCCTTGACCAGACCAAACGGGTCAGGCTGCAGCGTGTCGGAATTGCCGATCACCTCAAGTTTGATCCAGTCAGTCTGGAAATACTCACGTGCCATCTGCGCCGTCGTGATCGCCTCGCGCGCTGAATGGCATCCTGCTGTATTGGGCAGCAAATTGACACCTAGCCCGCGTACCATGTCCCAAAATGCCTGTCCCGCGCCACGCTCACGGCGCAGCGATACAGTCGCAACCGACGCTCCACTGTCGCGGAACGCGTTCTCCATCACGGCGGGCGAGGGGTAGCGCGCAGTGCCCAGCATCATGGGCGTTTGCAAGTCCACCCCATAGAAATCACGCATGGCTTACCCCCCCTGCATCGCGGTTAAAACTTCGATATGGTCACCGGCTGAAAGAGGTGTTTCATCACGCAGAGCTGCAGGCACAAAGACCCCATTGAGCGCGGTGGCGACCCGCGCGTCACCCCAGCCTAATTCCGTCAAGGCACGGCTGAGAACGGTGGTGTTGATCTCGCGCGGCTCTCCGTTCACTTCAATTTTCAAGAAATAGATCCCCTGTCTTGCTTGTTGAAAGAAACGCGGCCGCTTGTTCGGCCAATGCCGGTGCCATCAAGAACCCATGGCGGAACAAACCATTGAGGTGCAGCACGTGCCCCCGCTGCACGACGCGCGGCACGTTATCGGCAAAGGCCGGGCGCAGATCTGCACCCATTTCGACTATCGCCGCCTCGGCAAAGCGCGGATCCAGCGCATAGGCCGCCGACAAAAGCTCAAGCGCCGAGCGTGCTGTCATAGGGCCGCGCGCCGCGCTTTCGATCTGGGTTGCACCCAGCATGAACACCCCGTCCGCACGCGGCACAACATAAAGCGGGTGGCGCGGGTGCAGCAGACGGATGGGGCGGGTCAGCATGATCTCGTCAGAGTGCAGTACAATCATTTCACCGCGCACCCCGCGCAGGCCCTGCAAATCACCCTGTGCGGCCAGACCGCGACAGTCTATCACTGGACCTTGCACGTTATCCGGTGTGATCTCCGCCTGTTCGATGACAACGCCCAAGGCGGCAAGGCTGCGCACCAGATCGTTCAAGGCCTGACGGGGGTCCAGATGGGCCTCTTTGGCAAAGAACAGTCCACGTTTGTGCCGTGCCCCCAGGTCGGGTTCAAGTACAGCGATCGCGTCATCATCGCAGGCGACATGCGCGGTGGCGCGCGCGGCAAAGCGGTTCAGTTCAGCGCGGTCCCGCTCGGGTGCAAGCACCAGCGTACCTCGAGAGCTCACGGTGGTGACATCACCCCATAAAGCAGCGGCCTTGCGCCCGTGGGTGATGACGGAGGGCTCTGCTGTGGCACCTTCGCATTCGGGGGCCAGCATGCCACCCGCCCACCACGAACAGGTATGCGGCCCCGGTGGTCCGGACCGGTCCACCAGACGCGGGCGCAGGCCCCGTGCGAGGCAGGACCGCGCGGCCCAAAGACCACCAACACCTGCACCGATGATGGTCACATCAACCATTGGGCCAGACCTTATGGAAATGGTGGACGGGGCCATGTCCGCGGCCGATATCCAGACGGTCAGCTGCCTCTATGGCCCCTTGCAGGTAGGTATGAGCCATGCCCACCGCGGTGGGCAGTGGCATCTTGCGCGCCAGTCCTGCGGCGATGGCAGCCGACAGGGTGCAACCCGTACCATGCGTGTTGCGCGTGGGGTGGCGGCGGGCTGACAACCGCAACGCTTCGTCTTGCGTGACCAGCAGATCAATGCAAACGGCACCGCTTGCGTGGCCGCCTTTCATCAAAACGGCGCGTGGACCCAGCGCCAGAAGCGCGCGGCCTTGTTCGCGCATCTGGGTTTCGTCTGTTGCCTCGGAGGTGTCCAGCAGGCGCGCAGCCTCCGGAAGATTCGGGGTCAGCAGATATGCCAATGGCAACATCCGTGCACGCAAAACGGCGACTGCATCATCCGCCAACAGCGCATCCCCTGATTTGGAAACCATAACCGGATCAAGAACCACTGGTGCTGGCACTGCGCAAGCCGCCAGCCCTTCTGCAACGGCACCAATCGCGTCCGGCCCACCGAGCATTCCGGTCTTGATCGCACCAATTGCCAGATCGTCGAAAACCGCATCCATCTGGGCGCGGATGATCTCGGGGGACAGCATCGTTACGGCGGTAACGGCACGGGTATTTTGCGCAGTAATCGCGGTCAGGACACTGGCACCATAGACGCCGAGCGCGCTGAAAGTTTTAAGATCAGCCTGAATTCCAGCGCCGCCGCCACTGTCGGAGCCTGCAATTGTCAACGCCTGAAAAGCCACACGTGCCCCCCATTAATAAAAAGGGTCAGACGCATTGAGAAACGGAGGGTTTACGGCTGTATTGGTCACAGCGACACTCCGTTCCCTACGCCGGAATGACCCGGATCAGGTTCGATGGGTCGGTTTTCACCTCTCAGCCATGACGGCACCCCAACGGATATCTGATGGCTAGCCGTCAGCAATTTGAAAGTCAAACACTCTTCTGACGCGCTACTGCTCTTTTCTTGAGCTGGTCGTAACTTTGCCTAAGTATCGTTGCGCCATTTCCACCAATTTTTGTGTGTGTGAATGTATTTTCCAAATGTGATCGAGTGAACATCCACCTCAACTACCCCGCGTTTCGGGGTGCTTCAGAGTGAAGTTATGTTTGCTGAACATTCTGCGAAAAGTCCATGTATGCCGTTTAGGGCCAACTTGGGGTGCTTTACCGGTCTGTCGGCGATGCCCGCAAGATTGCGTCGCATTGGCGCGCTCACTTGGACGCAGCGATGGAGCGGTTGCCATCCGTGAAGGCCCTTTTGGAAGTGCTTTAGGGCTGTCTATATTGGTTGAATAGGGGGCATAATTCCGTCCTTGTCTGGTGACCTTCGCTGGGACGCGATCGCATAAAGCAGCTTTTGTTGAGGCTGTTTTTGAGGATCTTAGTGATTTGAGGGAATTTTCGGGGGCCAGGTCAGGAGCTGCGTTGCGCCACCGTTGGTAGCGCACTGTGAATGAAAACAGTTATTAAACGGATGTGCGGCGAGTGGTCGGATTGAGAACGATGACCGGTTCCTATGACACAGCGAATAACAGCTCGACTTACCAGGCGGAAATCAATCATTCGCCCGGGACGCGACTATATTGCTGGATCGCCATCGGAACAGCGGGCCGTGCCACCATCACCGAAGACGTCGTACTTCAGTACCTGCAAAATCACATCGCTAATCCTACCGACGCAAGTCGGTAGTGGTTTAGTATCAAAGTAAAGCCAATATAGTATGGATTCAAAACTATATACTTGTCAATACGGCGGGCAAACGCTATATATTTCCATTAATGTATACGGGAGGAAAGAGTCTCAAATGGACAGCCGCACTATCACCGAACAACTGATGCACCTCGGGCGAATTGTGTCAGGTGATGGCCTTGTGGAGGGGTTGACGCCGGGCCAGTGGGCTATTCTGAGATATTTCGCCCACGCAAATCGTTTTTCGCAGACTCCATCTGCGTTTGCTGCGTTTCACGGCATAACCCGCGGCTCGGCCTCCCAGGCTATCAAGAGCATGGTGACACAGGGTTATTTGCATCAGGCCCGATCCAAGGCCGACGGACGCAGTGTGCGATTGGGCTTGACGAATAAGGCCAGAGCCTTGGTGGTCAACGATCCAATCGAAGTCCTGGTCGAGGCGGTGGAGGCTTTACCTCCAGGCGTCCGGGGAGGCTTTTCCAGTATTCTACAGCGCATGTTGGGGCGCGTCGCCCTTGCGACGGGTAAGCCGCATTTTGGCGTTTGCGAAAGCTGTGCGCATTTCGCTGACGGCGGCGGCTGTGAGGAAGGTCGGCCCATCCATCTATGCACGTTCCAGCAGGAACCGCTCATGGAAGAAGATCTGGGCAGGCTCTGCATCGATTTCACTCCGGAAAAGCCTGCGCCCAAAGCTGGGGTCGGCTTGCGATGACCCATCCCTTCACGGAAGTTGCAAGTATTGTTGATCGTGATGCCGTGATCAACGCCGAGGCGCGGGCACCAAAACTGAGCCTTTCCGTCGAATCCTTGAAAGAAGATATGGGAAACAGCCCTGTTGCCGATGTCGCAGAGACTGATCGCAGAACGAGAGTTGAGGTGTGTTCATTCAAACCAAAGCAACCCAGATTCCGACTCATTTCAGATTGTAGCCTCGTCGATTGGTTGCGGAAATTTGAACGGCGAACTTCACAGCGCAGGAGGATGCGTTCCTTCATTGTCGGAGCGGCTTCGTACCAAGAAATCGAGAGCATCGCCAGCTCTCCTGAATAGACGGTACCGACCATATGAAAATGCAAGTTTACGATATTGATGTTCACGCTCTGGCTGGGATGCGTGCCGATGAGATCGCCCACACCGTCCTCGACATCCGCGAACAAATTGAGGTGGAGACCTGCGCCATCGAGGGCAGCCAGTGGATTCCCATGCAGAGCATTCCTCAACACATAGATGCCTTGTCCCGTGGGTCCCCGCTTATTGTGCAGTGTCGTCACGGCGTGCGCAGCGCCATGGTGACGGAATTCCTGCGCAACAATGGCTTTGAAAATGCCTGGAACCTGGCTGGCGGGATTGATGCCTGGTCCCGGCTGATCGAGCCGGACATGCCACGCTATTAAGGAGGACAAAAATGGATATTTCAGCCGCTCCGCTTTACGTCAAAAAGTTAACGCAAGGCCGCCACACTGTGACTGCACCGCGTCAAGGTCTCTGCGAAATCACAGGAGATATCCTGACCTGGATCGAGTCACAGAAAGTGACGACCGGACTGTTGACTCTTTATCTGCGCCATACCTCCGCCTCCCTTCTCATTCAGGAAAACTATGACCTGGACGTGCTGCGCGATTTGGAAGATTTCTTCGCAGCGCAGGCACCGGAAGACACTACGCTTTACCGGCACATCGCTGAAGGCGCTGACGACATGCCGGCCCACATCAAAGGCGCGCTGACGCAGACGCACCTTGCCATCCCGGTCTGCGATGGCGACCTGCTTTTGGGCCGTTACCAGGGTATCTTCCTGTTCGAGCATCGGCAGACACCGCGAGCCCGCGAAATCGTTCTCCATATTGAAGGCCAATGATGGCGCAACCCCTGAGAACCGCAAACAAGTAGGCAAAACGATGACTCCTTTCGATACAACCCAATTGGTGCCTGATAACCGTTCGATTTACGGAGCGAAGAACTCGATTGGCTGTGTACCGCCGTCATCCGCCGGGAGGGTGCGCAAGCTGCCACTCAACGGCGGCAAGCCTCTCGTTTGCAAGAACGTCCTGTGGCCGTCCCAGCGTCTTGGGCGGTTTCTGGAGAGCGGTAAGCGCCGTTCCCGCCCCATTGGGATTTTGCTTGCAGGCTGGATTTGCGCCGATGTCGGCTAACATTTTCGCCCTCGTGATTGCTCACAATGAGCTCACTGAGGAGTCCCGGATGAGCTCATTGTGAGGGTTTGGCATCCACCGCATAGGCCCATGGCATCAGATCATCGATATTCTTGTCGAGATGGCCATTGGCGAGCTTGGTGAAGAGGTCGCGCAGGTAGGCATAGGGTTCGACGCCGTTCATCTTGCAGGATCCGATCAGGCTGGCGAAGCGCGCCCAGGAACGGCCACCCTCATCGTGGCCGGCAAAAAGCGCGTTGCGGCGGTTCATGGCCGGGCTGCGGATTGCGTTTTCGACGAGGTTTGAATCGATGTCGACCCGGCCATCTTCGAGGAATAACCGGAAGCCCTCTTCGCGACGCAGCATGTAGGCCATAGCCTCCCCAAGCTCTGACTTGCGCGAGACGCGCGCAGCCTGTGCGGCCAGCCAGGCGAAGAACTGATCCACGAGAGGGCGGGAGACCTGCTGACGCACCGCACGACGATGATCGGGGGCTGATCCGCGGATCGCGTCTTCGACCTTGTAGAGTGCTGCGATGCGCACCAGCGCCTCATCGACGATGGGTGAGCCCTTCTTCGGTTTGGCCTTGATCAGCTTGCGCCGTCCGTGGGCCCAGCAGAAAGCCAGCCGTAACGGATCGCCACCCGTGCGTTTTGGCGTGGCAAGGTGGGTATAGGCACCATAGGCATCAACCTGGATCGTGCCGTTGAAGTCGGCCAGGATCTCATCGGCGTATTCACCCTTTCGACCGGGTCGATAGTGGAACACGACGCCGGGCGGCGCGGTGCCGCCCCAGCCGCGGTCGTCGCGCAACACCGCCCACAGATAGCCGGTCTTGGTCTTTCCGCGCCCGGGGTCCAGCACCGGGGCGGTCGTCTCGTCAACATAGAGCCGCGTGCTGCCCTGCTTCAGCGCCACTGCCATGTGGTCGACCACCGGCGCGATCAATGCACCCGTCCGACCCATCCAGTCAGCCAGCACCGACCGGTCGATCGGCACACCAAGCCGCGCCATAACGACCGCCTGCCGGTTCAACGGCATGTGTTCGGAATACTTGGACACGGCGATCTGCGCCAGCAGCGCCTCGGTGGGCCAGCTGCTCTCCAGAAGATGCGCCGGGGCTTTCGCCTGCACCACACCCGTGCGCCCCTTGGGGCAGGCGTATTTCGGGCGGATCGTGACGATGACCTGATAGCGCGCCGGGATGTAATCCAGCCGATCGACCCGATCCTCACCGATCCGCACCATGTCCCCACAACCGCATGGGCAAACGATGCTGTCGGGCTCTATGACGCGCTCGACGCGCGTCAGGTGTTCCGGCAAGGCGCGCGCCTTGCGCTTCTTGCGCGGCGCCTTCTTCTCGGGATCGGTCTCGCTGGCCGCAATTTTCTCCTCGACCGCGGCAATCTGTTCCTGGGTTTCCGCGATGGCGGCTTCCAGATCCTCCAGCGCCAGCTCGAGTTGCGCGGGGTCCAGCTTTTCCGATTTCGGCCCGAACTTCGCATGTCGGTATTGTCCGACCTGACCTTCCAGCTTTTCGACCAGTGCCGTCAGTTCGGTGATGAAGGCGTCTTTCTCAACCCCCACAGCCTGTTCATGCAGGCGGGCCGCACGCTCGACAGAGGCTTCAAACCGTGCTGCATCCAGTGCCGCAGACTGTGCGGCAAAGGCCTTCATCACTTGGGATGGAAGGTCTGGAAACTGGCTGAGATCGAAGGGCTGCGACATGCAGATTCATAGCCGATCCGGACTGGAAAGGCCAATAAAACAACGCCAGAACAGCTGATTAAATCATCCCGCTGCACTGGGTGGAGCGACCCGCTGCGCAACGATCCGGCGCCAGTCCAGACCTTCGAACAAAGCCTCATACTGGGCGCGCGACAGCCGCATTGTCCCGTCCTGAACCTTCGGCCAGGCAAAGTTGCCTTGTTCCAAAACTTTGTAGACCATCACGAGACCTGTTCCGTCCCAAACCAAAATCTTCAATCTGTCGCCGCGTTTCGAACGGAACACGATCGTCACCCCGGAATGCGGATCCAGCTTCAGCTCGGTCTGCACAATCAGTGCCAGCGCCCGATGCCCGCAGCGGAAGTCCACCGGACGTGTCGCAATCAGGATCGGCTGACGCTGTCCCGCGACGATCATGCCAGCCCCCGCAATGCGTGCGCCACCGCTGCGGCCCGCTCTGCCGGAACATCCCCCGGCACCCGCAGCACGAAGTCGCCACCCATCTCGATAGTGATGATCCCGCACATCGGTCCGGCATCCACTGACAAACCGACACTCTCATCCTCTACAGACAACGGCACGAAGGCCGGTAAAACACCTGACAACACTCCGGACATGGCGTCCGCCGACAGAACCAACTTACCCAAGCGAGCCTGCCGCCGCCAATCCGACAGCTGATGCGCGACCAGACCATGCCGCCGGGCAATATCCACGACCCGCACGCCAGGCTGAAAGCTCTCTGCCACGATCCGGGCTTTCACCTCATCCGGCCAGCGTCGATATCCCCGCGTTCGCGGCAAAACCTCAATGCAGCCATCAAACCCATCCCCGCCGTCCGCCATTGCCATCTCCTTCTGAAATCTCAGAAGGAAACTCGCTGCTCCATCAGCGTAACGGAACCGTGGAAATCAATGGGACGGGGACGGCGCTTACGGAGAGCGGTGCGCTCGACGAACTCACTCTGCTACCAACGGCTCGCAACTTGCACGCTACGCCAACAATCTTTGCGCCGCTGGCGTCAGCGTGTGAGCCGATCACCCGCAAACCGAAAGGCCATGACTTTGTTATCGACCGTCATACAAAAACACCGGCAATTTCACGACATATGAGTGTTACGGGCGGCTTGCTCCATGGCCATCCCGCGATTCCCCCGTTTACAGCCTGAGCAACCAACAAAACAAGAGAGTTGAAACATGTTTATACAAACCGAACAAACGCCCAATCCGGCAACGCTCAAGTTCATTCCTGGCGTCGAGGTAATGGACAAGGGAACAGCAAGCTTCCCGACGCGGGAAGAGGCCGCCCGCTCACCTTTGGCCCGCCAACTTTTCGAAGTGAACGGCGTCGATGGCGTGTTCTTTGGCGGTGACTTTATTACCGTCACCAAAACCCATGACATCAACTGGACGACGATCAAACCCGCAATCTTGGGCACGATTATGGAACATTTTACGTCCGGGCAACCCCTGCTGAACTCAGATGCAAGTACGTCAAGCCATGCCGAATCGGATGATGAGGACGAACTGGTAACCCAGATCAAAGAGCTTCTGGACACGCGCGTCCGCCCGGCTGTCGCCCAAGATGGCGGCGACATCCTGTTTCACGGTTTCGAGCGGGGCGTCGTCTACCTGCAACTGCAAGGCGCCTGCTCGGGCTGCCCGAGTTCGACGGCAACGTTGAAAGGGGGCATCGAGAATATGTTGCGGCATTACATCCCGGAAGTGATCGAAGTGCGAGCGGTATGACGTCAAAACAGTACATCAAAGGCGAAATGGGCGCAGCGACAAAAGACTGGAATGCTTGGGCAGTATTCACTGCGGCTGAACTTAAAATGAAGCTTGCCGAGCTTCAGAAGCTTGTTGACAGTGGTATGCTGACAGATCGTTCGTTGGAGCATCAGCTTACAGAAATGGGGATTATCGAGAATGAGTTGGCCGGACGCGATGACGCGTGACAGTTATGCAAAGTTCAAGAACGATCTGGGCGTCCCCGAAATCCGAATTGGCGTGAAAGAGTTCAAATGCGCAGGCGTTTCAGCGCCCCAGGATCACCCGCATATCTATCTCAATATGGGTGCGGCGGACACGATACTCTGTCCCTATTGTGCGACCTTGTTTAGCTATGATCCCCAGCTCAAACCGCGTGAGGCCGATCCGCCGGGCTGCGTATTTTCAGACAATATCAATGGATAGAAACATCAACTTTCCCGCAATCTGCGCAGGCCTAACGGCCAATTTCGTGCATTTGGTGCGTAAATCTTCTACCAACACGATCTGCCGTCCAAGTTTACACTTAGCAATGGACTCCCGGATCAGCCCTTAGTCAAGAGGGTGGGATTAGAGCGCGTTTTCGGCTAATTTCGATTGGTAGCGCTACTTCATATATTGGTTACTCAAAGCTGCCCGAAACTGAAAAACAACCGGCATCATATTTCGCAAAGCGTCTGAAAAATGTGCCCGCTTGGCTTTGGTGGATCGCGGTACGACGCGAAATCAGGCTGATCGTCGTAAGGTTGCGAAAGAAGGTAATCCTCCTGTTTTTAACGGGACATGGTCGTAGAACTTACGCAGCCATTCTCAGTTTCTGGGCGGGTGTGATGCCGCCGATGCCCATGTTCGGGCGGTCGTTGTTGTAAGTCCAGCCACTGTCCAATTGTCCGGGACCACCTCATCTGGGCTTCGGGCTGAAATACTTGTCGAACTTGTTCTCCATGCCGTCATACTCGGCAGCATCTGCCGGAGCCTCGCCTTGCTGGATGATGTTTGGCCATTTGGCGGAAAAGTCGCGGTTGAGCTCAAGCCAAGCCTCGGCACCTTGATCGGTGTCCGCCAGGATAGCGTCTGCGGGACATTCCGGTTCGCAGACGCCGCAATCGATGCATTCGTCCGGATGAATGACGAGCATGTTTTCGCCTTCGTAAAAGCAATCGACGGGGCAGACCTCAACACAGTCCGTATATTTGCACTTGATGCAGGATTCCGTTACCACATAGGTCATCTGAGGTCGTTCATTTGTGGCGGAAGCGCTCTTGCCAAAGCGCGCTGAGGCATTTTTGGGCTTATCATCTGAGAGGGTCCTTTCGACATTGACTTCGGGCGTTTCGCTTTCAACTTCATGATGTCGTTAATGGCTTTCGGCGATTGCAGACGAGCAGGAACAAGATCGTCAGACCGAGCGCCGTAGTCCAGATTGTTTTGGCAACCAACGGGATGCGCGCCTTTGCCCTGATCGTTACAAGATCCATGAGCATTTTCTCGCTTCCGGGGGCGATGGTCGCTATCATAAGTGCTAGACGCGGTGCACCTTCCGAAAATTGGCGCGAGTCGGCTCCGAAATGAGGCTTTGACCGTTCACGGAGAAGTAAGACGTGTGCAATCAGCAAAGCGACGCGCTGAAGTTTCATAGCGGTTGCATTGGGTTTTACATCTTGCGCTTGACCATAAGCTTCTTGATTTCAGCGATTGCTTTTGCCGGATTAAGGCCCTTGGGACAGGTAGCGACACAATTCATAATCGTGTGGCAGCGATAGAGCTTGAACGGGTCTTCAAGATCATCCAGCCGTTCGTCCATCGCCTCATCGCGGCTGTCGGATATCCAGCGATAAGATTGCAGAAGCACTGCTGGCCCCAGAAATTCCTCAGTGCCGTCTTTATCACCGTTCCACCAGTAGCTGGGGCAAGAAGCGGTGCAGCAGAAGCAGAGAATGCAGTTGTCCAAACCCTCTAGCTTATCGCGGTCTGCTGGGCTCTGTATGCGCTCCCGGTCGGGCGTCGGCGTATCGGTCTTAAGCCAGGGCTCGATTGACGCATATTGCGCGTAAGCGTGTGTCAGATCCGGCACCAGGTCCTTGACGACTTCCATATGCGGCAACGGATAAACTTTCACGTCACTCCTGATGTCACTGATTGATTGTATGCACGCCAGCGTGTTGATGCCGTCGATGTTCATCGCACAGGAGCCGCAAATGCCCTCCCGGCAGGACCGCCGGAAAGTCAGCGTTGGGTCGATCTCGTTCTTGATCTTGATGAGAGCGTCCAAAACCATCGGGCCGCAGGTGTCGAGATCCACTTCATAGGAGTCTATGCGGGGGTTCTCTTCGTCGTCCGGGTTCCAGCGGTATACCTTGAAAGACTTCGTTCTCACGGCGTCGACCGGTTTCGGCCAAATGTGGCCAGTGGTCATCCGTGAATTGGCTGGCAGGCGAAGCTGGACCATCCTAGTAAAACTCCACATCGGGGTCTTGAACAATGGCGTTTAACTGCTGAGCAGATAGATCAATGCGCGCCCCGTTGTCTCCATTCACTAGCATAGCCTGATGGGGCCGCCCGAGTTGAGGTCTGCTTTGGTTACGCGCTACAAGATGATATCTGCCGAAGGGAATGACGCGACCGTCTTCTCCCGGAAGAATAACAGGAAAACAGACATAAACGACCTGCTCCGCGATTTTCACCACCGGATTGGCGGGTTTTGACAAGTGCCATGAGGCCAGGGGCGGCCATCCAGCATACCCGTCATTTGCAGTGTTTTTACTGATCGTTGATGTATCAGGTGTCATCAGCATGTCCTTTCTCGCTAGTCTTGTGACAGCTGGCCCTTGTCCTTCAGAAACTGTTCCAACTCGCCGCTTTCATAAGCCTCGCAAACGATGTCGAAGCCGCCAAAAAACTCTCCTTTTACATACAATTGCGGGATCGTGGGCCAGTCAGTAAATACCTTGATTCCCTCGCGGAGCTCCTTTTTATTGCTTTAAGTTGTGATGGCATAGGCGCGATTGCCGAGGATGTTGCTTGCATGGACGGTGGCAGTCCGGGGTCTCGAAACCCATATTGGCATTGCTGCTATTTTGCATTTTTCCCCACTTCCTTTTCTGCTGATATATGGTATCGAAACGAAACTACATGTATATAGATTCGAAACTATGGTCTTGTCAATGTAGTATGGAAACGATATCATTTTTAGAGAGGAACTGGACACTTAGGGGCGCGAGGCCATCGAACTGATCAACCGCCTAGTGTGGATTACCTCGGGCCAGATAGCGGCGCGACAGTTTCTCTCTCTCGCCAACCCTTTCGGTGTAATTTCAGTGTTCCCGGACAGAAAAAGACAAAACGTTACAGCGAAGGAAGCGAAGTGATGGAAGGTTGGCCAAAGAAAGCGGGTAGCATACTGCTGCTACGCAGGCGGAGAAAGGGTTGAGGGGGTTCCAATGACACTAGAGACCGATGGCCGCCTGCGTCATCCGGAAAAGGCTCACAAACCGGACAATCCAACTCAGCCCAAGCCCCCCTGGATCCGGGTCAAGGCACCTACTTCGGACACCTATCACGAAACCCGCAAGATCGTTCGTGAACACAATCTCAAGACGGTGTGCGAGGAAGCCGCCTGTCCCAACATCGGGGAATGCTGGTCCAAGAAGCACGCGACCATGATGATCATGGGCGAGGTCTGCACTCGGGCGTGCACATTTTGTAATGTTGCGACCGGGAAGCCGGGCCATCTTGACCCCTTCGAACCAACCAATGTCGCCAGAGCCGTGGCGCGTCTCGGGCTTGCGCATGTCGTGATTACATCGGTCGATCGGGACGATCTGGCCGATGGTGGCGCGGAGCATTTTGCGGCGGTTATTCGAGCCATCCGAAAGACAACACCGGACACGACGATCGAGGTGCTCACCCCGGACTTTTTGCGCAAAGATGGTGCGGAAGGCACCGTCGTTGCAGCCAAACCGGATGTCTTCAATCACAACCTGGAGACTGTGCCAAGGCTCTACGCCGAGGTTCGGCCAGGCGCGCGCTACTTCAACTCCCTCCGATTGCTCGACCAGGTCAAGAAATTGGACCCCTCAATGTTCACCAAGTCTGGCATCATGGTCGGCTTGGGAGAGAGCGGCGAAGAAGTGCTCCAAGTCATGGATGACCTGCGTGCTGCCGATGTCGATTTCCTGACCATTGGGCAGTATCTACAGCCAACGCCCAAGCATCATGTCGTCGATCGTTTTGTCACACCGGACGAGTTCAAACGCTTTGAGTCTATGGCCTACTCTAAGGGCTTCCTCACGGTCTCGGCCTCGCCTCTGACGCGTTCCTCTTACCATGCTGGCAAAGATTTCGCCCGCTTGCGGGTCGCGCGCGAAGCACTTCTTTTTGATGCCCGGAGCAATGCTCAACCGGCCAAGCGAGACGGATCTCTTGAATCCATGGTTCAATGATGAGCCTGCTCTTCGGTAGTATGCGGATGGTGCAGGGCATTGTGTCGCCTGCAGACTGTACGAGGCCGCACGTTTGGCACTTGTCATCGCCATTCAACCATTACGATGTGGATATGACGAAATGCATCAACACGGTTGCTGCCAGGAACGTTATCGAGCGGGCGCCATCATCATGGACGCACGCTTCGAATTTGCCGCCAGGGCGAGGGAGGAATATTTTTCAACTAAGCTGGGTTCCCAATTAGGCTAAAGAAATAGCAGGATTTTGATTGAATAAGTTAAGTGCTCCGCAACAGAGCCAATTGTGTGAACACTGACCTTGGAAAAGCGTTAGCGCAGAAAATCTGGTGGAGGATGCATCCTGTTGCTGACACTGCCGAAACAACCGGGAGGGGAGTAGAAGACATGGAGAATGCCAAAAATTTCAATGCCGCACAAAAACTGATCCGATCGCATCTGGTCGCTGGCGAGATGACGCCGGGTGCCCCAATTGAGCTCAGGATCGACCAGACGCTGACCCAGGACGCCACAGGAACCCTTGCCATGCTGTCCCTGGAGGCAATCGGGCTCGACCGTGTAAAAACCGAAGTCAGCGTCCAGTATGTCGATCACAACCTGCTTCAAATCGATAATCTGAATCCGGACGATCACTTGTTCCTCGAAAGCATCTGCCGGCGTCTTGGCGTCTGGTATTCGCGGCCAGGCAACGGCATCAGCCATATGGTGCATATGGAGCGCTTCGGGAGGACCGGTGCGTCTCTCCTGGGTGCTGACAGCCACACGCCGGCGGCCGGCGCGCTTGGCATGCTGGCAATCGGGGCAGGCGGCCTCGACGTGGCGCTTGCCATGTCGGGTGAAACTTTTGCGATGGCCATGCCCGAGATTTTCGGCGTCAAACTCGTAGGCAAACTTCCCGACTGGGTCAGCGCCAAGGATGTGATCCTCGAGATGCTGCGTCGGCACGGGGTTTCGGGCGGTATCGACAAGATCATCGAATACTATGGTCCCGGCCTGGCTGACCTAACCGCAATGGATCGTCATGTCATCGCCAATATGGGCGCGGAATTGGGCGCGACAACGACAGTTTTTCCGTCTGATGAAGAGGTCAAGCGCTTTCTCGAGAGCAAGGGAAGAGCCGAGGACTGGGTCGAACTCACCGCCGACGACGGCTGCGCCTACGACCATCACGACGAGATCGACCTCTCCACTCTCGTGCCACTGATTGCCAAGCCATCGAGCCCAGGTAACGTCGTGCCTGTTAGTGAGGTCGAGGGAGAAGAAATCTATCAAGCCTATATCGGATCGTCGGCCAATCCGGGCTGGCGTGACTTTGCAGTGGTATCCGATATCGTGCGAGGACAGGTGGTCCCCCCGACGGTTTCCTTCGACATCAACCCGTCCTCCCGCCAAACTCTCGAAACTCTGATCGCGGACGGTCGGCTTGGTGCCATGGTGGCCGCCGGGGCACGGATACATCAGGCTGGCTGCAACGGGTGCATCGGTATGGGGCAAGCCCCCGCGATCGGACGGAATTCGCTGCGAACAGTGCCGCGCAACTTTCCGGGCCGGTCGGGGACCAGGGAAGATTCTGTTTTTCTCTGCTCTCCCGAGACCGCCGCTGCGTCTGCACTTACGGGCAAAATAACCGATCCCCGCTCTCTCGATATGCCTTGCCCGCAGCTTAGATACCCAGAGAAAACTGTCGTGACAGAGACGATGATTGATGCACCACCCCACCCGGACGAGTCGCGTTCTGTCGTGGTGGTAAAGGGTCCTAATATTAAATCGCTTCCCGATTTCGACCCGTTGCCTGACACGTTAGAGCTGCCGGTAATCCTCAAGATGGGCGATGACATCTCGACTGACGAGATCATGCCACCGGGCGCAAAGGTGCTGCCTTTCCGTTCGAACATCCAGAAGATCGATGATTTCTCGTTCGAGCGTATCGACACGAGCTATGTCGAGCACGCGCGCTCCGTGCGTAGCACAACCGGTCATTCCGTGATCGCTGGTGACAATTACGGCCAGGGCTCGTCACGCGAACATGCGGCCGTCGCACCACGCAACCTCGGTTTGAGGCTCGTACTGGCCAAAGGCTTTGCGCGCATCCATCGGCAGAACCTGGTCAATTACGGTGTTCTGCCACTCGTATTTGCCGAGCCGAAGGACTATGAACGCCTTGAAACAGGTGATGTCCTCATCGCGCGGGATCTGCATCAAACGCTGGCAAATGACGGCGATGTCATTCTAGATATCCAGGGCAAGGACTCTATTATCACCGATCCCAGCCTCACCGAGAAGCAGATTGCTGTGATTCTGGAAGGCGGCCTTATCAACTGGCGACGAAAATCACTAGCAGCTGGGGCTTGAAATGACCTGGTCTTGATGTGATCTGATGGCGCGCACGCCGCCTTCGACCGGCATCAAAATGTGCTGTGGTCTGCACGGGGTACAGGGCCAAGTTGTTTTGCGGTGCCAAGCCGGCTAACCGTATCTGTTCCAGTGTAATTGCGCCCGCCTCAGCCGCTTCTGTACATGATACCCGTCGAGGCTGGGCCGGGCCAGGAGAATGATGATTTGAGACTACCGAATGCGAGGCACAACGCGGTCATGCTGAGGGCCATTGTGGCGGGCGTTCCGTCAGGCTGAGCACAATAAAAGATGGTCGTTTTCAACTTTTGACAAAAGGCAGACATGCGAGGCGTTGTTGCAGGGATCAAGTGGGGATAATAGGCAATTGCGTCAGCGCAAGTGCGACCATCGCCGCCAGAAAAAGCGTTTCGGCAACTAGCAGGGCTGCCGCCAGTTTTCCAACCTTCAGGATCTCGGCGGGGCATGTCTTGAGGCCGACCGCCGCGATTGCGGTCAGCAGCAACCAGCCTGATCCGTCGACCGCAATCGCAAGCAGTGGGGCAGGCAGGGTCGCCGCGGAATTCAGCGTCGCCAGCAGAATGAATGCCAATACGAAACCCGGGATAATGGGTGGCCGTGTGCCGGAGGGGTCTGAGGTCGAAACGCTGCGCAAAAAGACCGACGCTATGATAACCACCGGAGCCAGCATCGCGACGCGCAGAAGCTTTACAAGGGTAGCGGTTTCGCCCGCCTCCTCAGAGATTGAAAACCCCGCACCGACCACCTGGGCCACATCATGGATCGTTGCGCCAAGGTAAATGCCCGCCGTTACATCGTCAAAGCCAAGGGCCTGGCTTAGGATCGGATAGACGATCATGGCGATGGTCGACAGAATGGTGACGCCAACAACCGTGAACACCAGCCTGTCGTCAGACTTATCGTCCTTTGGCAAGATCGCAGCAATCGCGAGCGCGGCTGACGCTCCGCAAATTGCAACAGCCCCTGCCGACAAGAAGGCAAAGCGATAGCGGAACCCGAATAAACGCGAGGTCGCAAGGCCAAAGCCAATTGTTGCAGGCACCATCAGCACAACCATCGCCACGATGGGCCAACCAATAGCCCCGACCATATCAAAGTTGATCCGAAGCCCCAAAAGCGCCACGCCCAGTAGCAAAAGCGTCCGAGCACTCAACGCGATACCCGGCCCACAACGCGCATCACGGGACAGAAAGTTCAGGCTGATCCCGAACAGAAGGGCCAGCAACATCGACGGTGCGCCATACTGTTCTGAGACGAACTTGCTCGCCAGCGCGATCATAACCGCCACAAGCACACCAGGCAGAAGCGTCTGGATGCGGGCGTTCCAGCCGGAGAAATTCATGTATGCAACCTTGGAATTATATGAGTGTTTGGCCTGTATGCAGATGGCTAAATTGGCATTTGCCAAGGTATCTGCGAGCAAAATGTAATGCGTTGGAAAACACATGGCAATACCATCACGACGTAAGTGCTGCGTCAAAGAACGCGCGCTCACATCGTACCACTTTCTGGAACATTGAACCGCCCCGGGTTTACCGGAGGGCAAAACTCTCGGAGAATTGCCCGTTATGGAACAGACACAAAAGAAGAAGACCTCGAAGCCGTATTCACCCGTTGCCTGACAGTGCATTGAAAATGCACGAGAAGGTGAGTTCCGCGAGTGTGCGGTTCGGCTGTTCGAGATTGCCACCCGGTGCGTGTAGCGACTGAGATAAGCCAGCACTGCCTCAGGGCCATCGAAGGGTGGTTTGGCATAGACCACCCATTCTGTTTTGCGCAATGGGGCGAGATATGCTTCGAAGGCCTGTGGCTCTGACAGCCCAGTTAGATCACCGAAGAAGGTGAGTTCACCTTCGCGGTGCAGAGCTATCAACCCTTCGATAAACAGGCGGCGGAAGAGCCGAGACAGAACCCACGCATGCAGGAAGAACCCCGGCTTGCATGCGACCCAACGGGTGCCGTTGGGTGTGATAAGCCTCCACCCGGCACGATCATGTGGACGTGAGGGTGATGCGTGAGAGCCGACCCGTCGTGTCGAAGACGCGCCTCTGGCGCGATGTGTGCAGCAGGCCCCATCGGAAGGTTTGTGCGTAGGATCCCGTTAAGGCGGAACAATGTGGGAACTTTTATGTTTCCGCTGTTTGCTTGATCAATCTGTAAGCTGTTGATCTTGCGATACCCAGTTGTTTTGCGGCTTGCCCGGCGGTCATTCCAGCCACCGTGAGCGAAGCACCCTACATCTTGGACGGGCTCCTGATGAACGAAGCGGGCCGAAAGATCAAAGAGCAGTATGCCGACACCGGTGGCTTCACCGACCACGTCTTTGCCGTCACCTCGCTGCTGGCCTTCCGGTTTATTCCGCGCATACGGGACCTCCCCTCGAAACGGCTGTATCTCTTCGACCCAGCCGCCGCGCCGAAGGAGCTGCGCAGTCTGATCGGCGGTAAGATCAGAGAGGGCCTGATCATCCAGAACTGGCCGGATATCCTACGCGCCGTGGCCACGATGGCAGCGGGCATCATGCCGCCCAGTCAGTTGCTCAAAAAGTTCGCAGCCTATCCACGCCAGCACGAGCTGGCACTTGCCCTGCGTGAAATCGGCCGCATCGAGCGCACGCTCTTCATTGTCGACTGGCTGCTTGATGCCGACATGCAGCGCCGTGCCCAGATTGGTCTCAACAAGGGCGAGGCCCATCACGCCCTGAAAAACGCCCTGCGCATCGGGCGGCAGGGCGAAATCCGCGATCGGACCGTCGAAGGTCAGCACTACCGAATGGCCGGGCTGAACCTGCTGGCGGCCATAATCATCTACTGGAACACCAAACGCCTCGGGCAGGCAGTGGCGGCACGAAAACGCGTCGGACTCGATGACTCTGACGAGCTTCTGGGGCACATCTCGCCTCTCGGATGAGCCCACATCCTCCTCACAGGCGAATACAGGTGGACAAAGCGCACCGTGGCCGCCTTGTGAGACAATCCTGCCCCGTACTGGCATGTGAAGTAATCACCCCCTATATCTTGCCAACTTCGCAGGCTGTTGCAGGCATCCGTCCAGTGTGACGCCCTGGGCGGGCTCACACCGCGCTCAACAGGCAAATACAGGCGGCGAAAAACAGTGACCAAGGGCCTTAGGGTGTCATCCTGCCCCCTACCGGAATCTACCCCTAAATAGCATCCAGTTGATCGCGCAGGTAGAATACAAACTGATTCAAAATCTGCTGCGGTATACAGATCAATCCATTCTGAATACCAGAAGGGTAAATTAGGATCGCAATTTTTGTAGTGCTCAGCCCAGGTCAAATGGCTCCATTCAGCAACGACAAGGACGGCGAGCATCTGCCCGTACTCGTCTGTCAGCGATCCTCCTGTGCAGACAAACGCTTTCAATGCCGCAAAAGATTACCGGGGTTCTCATATCTGGGAACTAGGGCCAGAGCCCATCAAAAGAAAAAGTGACCTTGCATTGCATAAGTAGTTCGACTTCGCTATCAAAAGACCATGACATATACATCAAGCGGCTCTGACGAAATCGCCGAACTCCTTATTCATATTGGGCGCTCTTCGCGTGGTGAGGACTTGGCGTCCCCCCTGACTGCGGCACAATGGACTTGCCTGCGGTTTTTTGCGCGCGCCAACCGCGTGTCGCGCACACCATCCGCGTTCGCTAGTTTTCAGGTTACCACGCGTGGAACGGCCTCCCAGACGATCAAAACCCTCGAGGAGAAAGGGCTTCTTGCGCGGTTTCGTTCTGATCATGATGGCAGGAGCGTTCGCCTCGAGATCACCGAGCAGGGGCAGGAAGCCCTTAACGCGGACCCGCTGGCAGATTTAATGTCTCTGATAGACGTCATCAATCCGAAAGAACGTGCGGCATTCTTGGCGACGCTGTCGCGCCTGTCCGAAACCCTTGCGGGACTGAAGGGCGCGCAGGCGTTCGGCACGTGCGAAGCCTGTACTCATTACACATCATCGGACGGTAGGGGCTATTGCGCCTGTATCGCGGCAGAACTCATGCCCATCGACTTAGGCAAGCTTTGTGTGAATTTCAGCAGTGGCGGTGTGCTGCCACGCCCACTAATTCTATCGGATGAAATGAGCAAAGGTAGCGCGCAATGACACAACAAGACGCCCATGCAAACGCTGCAAATTCCAGTCATAACGAACGCAAGCTATTCGCTATCAGCAGTGGCAAGGGTGGTGTCGGGAAATCAACCGTAACAGCCAATATCGCGGTTGCAATGGCGGGCATGGGGCTGCGGGTCGGCGTTGTGGATGCCGATATTTATGGGCCTTCCATCCCGGGCATGTTGGGCATCAAGGGTAATCAGCCGCCTGTCATGTCACCGGACAAAAAAGTGATCCCTGCGCAGGCGTTTGGCATAAAGGTGATGTCGATGGCTATGCTGTCGGATGATGACAGTCCTGCCATCCTGCGCGGCCCGATGGTGACCAAATACTTGCAGATGTTTGTCGCTCAGGTGGAGTGGGGCGAGTTGGATGTGTTGCTTTTGGATCTTCCCCCGGGAACTGGCGATATCCAGCTGACGCTTGCACAGGCCTTTCCGCTGACTGGCGCAGTCGTCGTCAGCACGCCGCAGGATGTCAGCCTGAAAATCGCGCGGCGCGGCTTGCGCATGATGCAACAGGTCAACGTTCCGATTCTTGGGATCGTCGAGAACATGAGCGGCTTTGCATGCGGGTCCTGCGGTGAAATTACGCATATCTTCAGCAAAGGGGGCGGTGAAGCTATTGCGCGCGAAATCGGCGTACCGTTTTTGGGCGCGGTTCCAATCGAGCCGGCAATTGTTGACACAGGCGATGCGGGCACACCCATGGTAAGTGCCCATCCAGACAGCCCCGCCGCGCAGGTCTATGTCAAGATTGCTGAGGCGCTTGTTGGCGGCGGTTCCGAGAAAGGCGGCCTTGCGTTGCCCTTCGATTGGCATGTGTCCGAGGGCACGGGCAAACCTGCTGACGCGGCACCTTTCAGCTACGGTGGTGCTGCTGACGTGGCCATAGCGCTTGATCATGATGAGATCGGGCTGACAATCTGCTGGCAGGACGGCCATGAACAATTGATCGGGTCGCGCGATCTTCGGCTGAATTGTCGCTGTGCAGCTTGTCGCGATGAGATGAGCGGTGCGGCAATACTTGATCCCTCCAACGTACCGCAATCTATCAAACCGACGCGGATATGGAGCCTTGGGAATTATGCGCTTGGGCTGGCTTTCAGTGACGGCCACAGCACTGGAATCTACACATTCAAAGCCCTTCGCGCCATGCAAAGCGTAGAGGTTGAGGATGTCTGAAGCTGCAACGCGCCGCCGCATTCGGGTGCAGCCCACGGTAAAAGACCCGCAAACCATGCGCTTTATTCTCGAGGCACCCGTCCAAGACAGCGCATCAGTTTGCTACGACGATGCAAGCACGGATGCCCCGCTGGCGCGGGCACTATTTGCCATCTCGGGTGTGCAGCGTGTCGAGGTTGACGGCGCTTCGATCTATGTAAGTCGCAGCACGGATGTGGATTGGTCCGCATTGAAAGCCCCAATTGCGGCTGCAATTCGGGATGTTCTGGATCGCGAAGCCTTACCATTGGGACAACGGAGCGAAGCGCCTAAGGGTGAAGACGCGCTTCTTTTGCTGGCCGTCGCTGATCTGCTCGACCGCGAGGCGAACCCAGCGATCGCCAGCCACGGCGGTAGCGTCGCCGTAGAGCGCGTTGAGAACGGTGATGTCTATCTGCGCATGTCTGGGGGCTGTCAGGGATGTGCCGCGTCATCCGCCACGTTGCGTCAGGGTATTGAGACCATGCTGCGCGCCGGTCTTCCCGCAATTCGCGAAATCATCGACCTGACAGACCACGAAGCCGGAGCCAACCCTTTCTACACTGGCACACCGGGAAATACGCCAACTCTAAACCGGCCACTGCCACCTGGGACGATCGACTGGGAAGACGGACAGATCATCATAGATCCCGAATACCTCGCACCGAAACTTGGGCTGACGCCAGACACCTTGCGCGCAGGCATGCGCAACGGTGACATCGTCAGCAGCTCCGAAACCGGGACTGAAGAGCACGCAGGAAAGACACGCATCACAGTGCGAACCCCCGTCAGAGCCTGGGCGGCAGAAGTGTTTGCTGATGGCACAGCCCGCGAAGCTCCGCCGCCGCGTGCAAGGCCAATTCAAGCCACCGTCGGGGAAACGCTGGCTGACCAAGTTCGACGATACCTCCAGAACCTGCCCGAAGACAAAGTGCCAATTACCTACGGAAAACTTGCACGCGCGCTTGGATATTGGGCACCGGGTTCGATCGCCAAAGTGACTTCCGCACTCGAGGCCACAATGCGCGTGGATGCTGCGTTAGCGACACCCTTCATCGCAGCGCGGGCCGTCAGCCGCGGCGGGGATGAACTCCCCGGCAAGGGCTTTTTTGAACTGGCGCAGACGTTGGAACGTGGACCCATGGATGGCGAAACTGACCGTGCTTTTCACGAACGGCTTCTAGGTGAAGTCTCATCCACGCTCGAAAAAATTCAGGAAACTGCTTCAGAGTAGTCGCCTGAGCAGATTGTTCGTGGGGTGGATTTCCGCAAGGTTGGAATTTCTTGCTGCGTTATCCTGCCCCTTACGGCAACCCATGGTTCATAATATTTAGTATCGAAACGAAATCAATTTGACAAGATGGCCTGAAGTAAGTTAGTTTTGTTTCGAAACTAAGTTGAGCGGTGCAATGAACAAACCAATATCAAACTGGGGGACACAGCCGCGCCGCAAGCGCACTCCGAACATGCTCAGAGCCGGCGACGAGTTGCATCTTTTGCGGGCGTGGCAACAACGTGGTGACAAGCGCGCACGCGACAAGGTAATCACAGCCTTCAGCCCGATGGCCGGCGCAATGGCAAAACGGGCATTGGCAGGGTCGCAGACGGCTGAATTCGATCTTGTGCAGCAGGCAAATATTGGACTGATGAAGGCGGCAGACCGCTTTGATCTTGACCGAGGCTACCGTTTTTCAACCTATGCCGTCTGGTGGGTCCGTGCAGAAATTCAGGACTACAAGCTGGCAAACAGATCGATTGTACGGCGCCCAAATTCGGTCGATCTCCGAAAATCCATCGCCAACCTATCGCGGCTTGACGAGACCGTTTTAAACAATCCAACTATCAGTAGGGCCGACGCCGATACGTGCGTTGCCAGGGCGCTTGGCGTTAGCCCCCGAAGGCTGAACGATCTGCGTGAGCAGGTTTCCGGTGCTGACTTCTCGCTGAACGTACCATCGGTCGGTGATGACGGAGAGGACCGGATAGCGCGGCTCGTCGATCCAGTCAGCATGGAAGATGCAGATACTATGAACCGCCACGATATCAAGACGCTGCGCGCTCTTCTTGTCGAGATGATTGGCGCTCTGCCCGACCGTGAGCGCGAGATCATAGTAGCGACGCAGCTCCAAGACCCACCGGCTACTTTGACAACTCTCGGAATTCACTTCGGAATCTCAAAGGAACGCGTGCGGCAGCTGCGCGAACGCGGGTTTGAGAGGCTGAGAACCACCATGGGGCAACGAGATCTGGAGCTGGAGTACTTCATCTAAAGGCAGACAGCCATGTTCTGTCGCAGAGCGCAATTACATGCCTAAAAAATGGCACCACTGAATGCAAAGTTGTTCAGAAAACGGCCGTTTGACTATCATAGGAGATACTATCTATGGAACCAAAATTGATCGACCCGTTTCGCCGCGCGATTTCTTACCTGCGCGTATCTGTCACTGATAGATGCGATTTCCGCTGTGTCTATTGTATGTCCGAAAACATGACATTCCTGCCCAAGAAGGAACTGCTGACGCTGGAAGAGCTGGACCGTATGTGCACTACCTTTGTCGGTCTTGGAGTGGAAAAGCTGCGGATAACGGGGGGCGAGCCTTTGGTGCGTCGCGATGTCATGACCTTTTTCAAGGGTATGACGCGGCATCTTGAAAGCGGCGCACTGAAAGAGTTGACCGTCACAACAAACGGATCGCAACTGGAGAAATTTGCGAGCGATCTGGCGGCTTGTGGCGTGCAGCGTATCAATGTCTCGCTGGATACGCTGGACGAGAAGAAATTCGCCGAGATCACACGCTGGGGCCGTCTGCCACAAGTGCTAGCGGGCATCCGCGCCGCGCAAAAGGCGGGCTTGCGGGTCAAGATCAATACCGTGGCACTTAAGGACTTCAACGAGGACGAGCTGTTCACGCTGGCACATTGGTGCGCCGAGGAAGGCATGGATCTGACGTTTATCGAGGTGATGCCGATGGGCGATCTCGGGAACGAGGACCGTATCGGCCAGTATTGGTCGCTGAAGGACCTGCGTGCGCAGCTTGAAACGCGCTTTACCACCACTGACCTGTCAGAGCAGACAGGCGGCCCGGCCCGCTATGTCCGGATCAACGAGACCGGCCAGAAAATCGGCTTTATCACGCCGCTGACGCATAATTTCTGCGAAAGCTGCAACCGCGTGCGACTCACCTGCACCGGAGAATTGTACATGTGCCTTGGGCAGGAAGACATGGCAGATCTGCGCAAACCGATGCGCGATCATGCTGATGATGCCATGTTGCAGCAGGCGATCCGCGACGCGATCCTCCGCAAACCAAAAGGGCATGATTTCGACTATTCACGACAGAAGGTCGACGGGCAGGTCATCCGCCACATGAGCCATACCGGCGGCTGAGCTCAGGGGCGTTGTTGTACGGATCGACGTATGAGGGCACGCTGTAAAAGAACAATTTTTCGGAGGAAGCATGACAATACGGCAGGACATCATCGACAAACTCGGTCTCGGATTGTCGATTGAACATCTGGAAGTCATCAATGAAAGCCACAAGCACAATGTGCCGGAGGGGGCAGAATCACATTTCAAGGTGGTGATCGTGAGCTCTGCCTTTGAAGGCAAGAAGCTGGTGGCACGCCACCGGCTGCTCAACGGCATTCTCGCAAAAACCCTTTCCACCCATATTCATGCGCTGGCGTTGCACACGATGACCAAAGAGGAATGGTCCATTTCACAAGAAGCACCCGCATCGCCCCCTTGCCTGGGTGGTGGCGCACGGCGGTGATCAAAACGCGTCATGTGCTGCTTCGGCCATCAGTTCATTGTCTCGTTATGAAGTCTGGTCTTGTCGCGCTTACGTTCCGGTCCCTGTTAAAGAAGCGATGCTGCGATCGTATGCACTGCGAAGCAGCTCAAATCGGTTCATCAAACGTATCATCCGCCCAATAATGGGCTTCAAAGTCTTCCATTTTTGCCACAGCAACCATTGTTGGGATCGAGGTTACCCACATGATCCGAAAGGGCAAGTTTGCGGCGAAATATCCTTGCACGTTTCAGCAATTTGCAGCGCTCGCTGCATCGCCTTAGCTGCTGATCAAGTAGTCTCAGCCTGCTACAAAATTTGTGACAGAACGCCCCTGACTTCCTGCAAACTTATTCTGACGCCAATGCTTGAGAAATGCTGGCCAACGCCTATCTTTCCAGCAAGAGGAGTATCAATAATGTTTACGACCCCAGGAAAGCAAGCCGTTACCATCACATCTAAAGCCGCCCAGCATATCAGCAAGCTGATGGCCTCAGCGGGTCATACGGGACTTCGCATTGGAATCAAAAAGGGCGGATGCGCGGGTATGGAATACACAATGGAATACGTGAACGGACCGGATGCCAATGACGAAGTCATTGAACAAGACGGTGCACGGGTTCTGATCGCGCCGATGGCGCAGATGTCCCTGTTTGGCACGGAAATCGACTATGAGACATCACTGCTAGAATCCGGGTTCAAGTTCCGCAATCCCAACGTCACCGAGGCGTGCGGCTGTGGCGAATCTATCAAGTTTGGCTAATTTGCCCGCTTGTCTTGAAATAATGGCCCGATCAGGTTCAACCTCGTTGTTGCCCCAATAAGGGGAGGTACCTGGGGTCGTTTGCGGGAGAGTGTGGAATCCTACGCTAGCGCGTCGCAGTCGTTCGTGCAGAGCACGGCGAAGGACTCAGAAGAGCCCAAAATACATGATGCTGCAACGTCAACAAAACTCCGCTTCACTAGCTCAAAAAAAGTTCAATGCACTATGAACCGGATCAAACGACAAAAACGCTGCAGCTTGGAAAGCTCAATTCGGTGAGTCACGCGGATTAATCACGGCACTTTTGATGAAGTTCCACAGCTCTGCGTGATCAATTGTAGTTTTATTGGTCTGCAAGGTTGCCCTTAGCGCCTTGCCTTCCATCGCGTCCAGGATCAAACTCGCTGCCTCTCGCGTGTTAGGCAACGAACGGAAGCAACCCTCTTTTACTCCGCGCGTCAAAAGGGCAGCCAATGCATCAAGCAACGCATTTTGGTTCTCCAAGAACATTTTGGCGATGTCAGGCTTCCGCACTGCCTCGCTAGCGATCTCAAGGCTGAGAATCACGTTCTCTGGTGCGGATAGGTGGATGAGATAGTTGCGCACAAAATCTTCAAGAACCTCCAATGGTGCCACATCGTTCCTCAACTCGGAGATGAACGGCTGCAACTCTTCGCGCTCCAGGGTAGCGACTTCTGCCAAAACGGCGTGTTTTCCGCTGAAGTGGTTGTAAAGATTACCTAAACTCACGCCTGCGCGTTTCGGCCCAATACACCGAGCGTGCAGTCGACCCGGAGCGGCCGCAGCATCTCATCCATGGGGTGTTTTCCGCTGGCCCTGCAGATGACGGGCTGAAGGGGATCGCCCGGGGCTCCGAATTCTCGGGGACGACGCGTGTGGCATCGGCCAGCGCCGAGTTCTGGATCGCCAAGGCCGAGGTCGATGCGCTGACCGCTCTTCCGGCCAAGGGCGATACAATCAGACTCACCAGCCGGGCTGGCAGCCCGACCTATGCGGTCTCCTCAGTCCAGCACACGGATATGGGCGACCTGAACCTTATTCTCGTTTGGGAGGACCTGCCGTCATGAGCCTGACCCGCCTTGCCATGCGCCTCGCGGCCGCCCGTGCGCTGCTCGACCGGACCCTGGCCGGGCCGCGGGTTTTCGACAGCGCGGTCGACCCGATTGACCAGACCATCGCTGAACAGCGCCAGCCGCTGATCGTGCTCACCACCGACGAGCACGAGCTTGAGGTGACGGGGCGCGATCTCGGCAGCGGCAACCATCGCTGCGAGCTGGTAATCGAGATCGCCATTGCATCCCGGGTCGAAGTGCCCGCGTCTGATGGGGACGGCGGTCAAATCACCATTGCCATTCCGCACACGGACGAAGGGATGGAGCTAACGCTCGACATCATGGAGCATCAGGTGGTCCGCGCCCTGACCCGCGATGACACCGCCTGGTCGCGCGCCTGGATGAAACTGGTCCCCCGGATCACGCGCAGCCTCTCCCGGCGCGGCGCATCGGCCGAAAACGGCGTGCGCTTTGCTGCGCGGCAGCTGGTGCTGACCTGCGATCTGGTGGAAACGCCGGTTTCTGGCGGGGCTGTGACGTCGAACAGCGCGTGGGGGGATGCGCTGGCTCTTATGGAGGCCGATCCCATACTGGCAAATATCGCAAGCCTACTGCGCGCGGAGATGGATGGCACACCACTTGCCGATTGGCGCTTGGCTGCGGAAACCCTTGGTGTCCCGCTGGAAGTGGCAAACCAGATCGGCATCGGGCCGGTCGAGGACCTCGATGCGGATCCGCAACCGCTCGTGGACATCACGTTTCTGGATTTTGACCAGACAGTCGTCTTTGAGCCGCAAGGATCATAGCCATGGCAATCCGCGAAATCGTCGAGCTTGTCGCGCGGGTCACCGATCTGGAACGCCGTCTTGCCGGTATGATGCGCCACGGCACCGTTGCCGAGGTCGATCCTGCCCGGCAACGGGTCCGGCTGAATTTTGGCCTGGCACATGGCCGGGACGGGCAGTTCCTTTCCCCGTGGGTGCCCTACGCGCAGTTTTCTGGAGCCTTAAAGGTTCACACGCCGCCGACCGTCGGCCAGCAGCTGACGGCCATGTCGCCCACCGGCGACTTCCAGCAGGCCGTGGCGGTGCCACTCACCCACCACGCCAGCAACCCGAGCCCGTCGGAAGCGGCAGATCAGAACGTCATGACCTACGGGAACGTGATCATGACGCTGGCAGACGATCTTGTTCGCAGCGAAGTCGGCGGGCTGACCTTTGAGTTCACCAGCGCACAGGCGCAGATCACGGTTGGCGACGTGACCTTCAGCGTCTCTCGCGCTGGCGTGGAGATCACCGGCGGCACGGTTACGCACAACGGGAAGAACATCGGCGCCACACACATACACGGCGGGGTGATTTCGGGCCCATCTACAACAGGCGTTCCCGCCAACTGAACAGAAGGGAAAGATTAATGCCGCGTTACGCTATCACCGAGAAGGCCGGGCGCTTCGTCGCCGGGCAGAACAACACCGGGGTCGGGACAGTCCTGACCTTGACTGCCAAGCAGGCGGAGCATGAGCTGCGCCTCGGCACGCTGCGTCGGCTCGATGTGCCGCAGGTGACGGCCGAACCAGAGACAGATGAAGCGCTGGCAGAAACGCCCGCGGCCAAGGTAAGCAAGCCCAAGAAACCATCGCGCATCGAACCTGATCTTGGTGCGGATCATGCCACTGCTGATGATGCGGGCTAACCGGTGGCCACGCGCAGCATAAACCCGTCCGTCGGTCTCAACGCCGCCACCGGCGGTGTGATTGAGGGCTGGCCACACGTGGCCCAGAGCCTGCAGGACATCTTCACCACGCGGTTTGGGGCTCGGATCATGCGCGAATGGTACGGATCGTTTGTCCCGAACCTGCTGGGGCGCACCATCACGCCCAATGAGGTGACGCCGTGGTTTGCCGCGGTGACCTCTGCGATCGAGCAATTCGAGCCGCGCTACCGCGTGACCCGCATTCAGATCGTTGAGGTGACACGCGACGGACGGCTGCAATTCTTCCTCGAGGGCGAGTACCGGCCACGGGCCACCTATGGCGACTTCACGGTTGAAGGCGCGCGCCGCATCAATGCCTATGCCAACCCGGATGGGGTGCTGATCGAGGAACGCGAGGCCCAACCATGAGCCGTTTCACCGCCATCAACCTCTCCGGTCTGACGCCGCCCGACGTGATCGAGACGCTGGACTACGAGGCGATCGTCACTGAAATGTGCGATGATCTGGTCGCTCGGTTTCCGGCCATCGCAGGCGTCATTGATCTCGAAAGTGAGCCCGCGCGCAAGCTGATCGAGGCCTTTGCCTATCGCGAGATGCTGCTGCGCGCGCGGATCAATGATGCGGCCCGTTCGGTTTTACTGGCTTCGGCCTATGGCTCGAACCTCGACCACCTCGCGGCGTTGTTTGGCACGCAGCGGATGCAGGTCGAGGACGACACCGGCGTGCTGGTGCTTGAGGACGATGATCGCCTGCGCCGTCGCGTGCAGCTGGCCCCGGAGGCGTTCTCCGTGGCCGGACCTGAAGGGGCGTATGTCTATCATGCGCTCACCGCGGCCCCTTGGGCACGCGATGCCACGGCCATCATGACGACGCCCGGTCGGGTGCGCGTCACGATCCTGCGGGCGGGACCTGATCCGGTGCCCAGCCTTACGGAACGCGAAACCATCCGCTTGTCGCTGATCGACAATGACGTGCGCCCGCTGACCGACATGGTCGAGGTCTTGGGGCCACGGGTCCACCGGATCTCAGTGGAGGCAAAGCTGACGCTGTATCCGGGTCCTGATGGCAATGTCGTGCGCGACCGCGCCCTGTCAGCCTTATCTGACTGGGTGGAAACCAATCGGATGCTTGGCATGAACCTGCGCCGCTCGGCAATCTTCTCGAAGTTGCATGTCGAAGGCGTGCATTCGGTGGATCTTGTTACGCCCGCCGCTGATATCGTCCTCGGGCCGACCGAGGTTTACGCGGTGGAGGCGATCACCGTGACGATCGCGGCCCTGCGCGATGAATAGGATCCCTGCCCATGAGCCGCGAGACCCTGCTGCCGGACAACCGCACAGCCTTCGAGGAGGCTGTCGATCTCACCGGCGCGCGCATTGCCGATTTGCCCATCGGGTTGCGTCCGCTGGTGCAACCGCATCAGATCCCGAGCAGCCATTTGCCCTGGCTCGCCTGGGGCCTCTCGGTCGATCTGTGGGACAAGGACTGGCCGGAGGAGACAAAACGCGCGCGCACCGCGCGATCACTGCCGTTTCACGCGATCAAGGGCACACAGACCGCCTTCGCGGAAGCTCTGGCCGTCATGGGGGCCGAGGCGCGGCGGTTCATCGTGCCGCCTGCCAAGACGTTCATGACACAGGCGCTCAGGGATGAGGAACGCGCCGCCTATCTCGACCGTTTCGCGCAACTCCGGGTCTATCCCTTCATCAAGCGCGGCGTCTCCGGCCGGAACACCCGGTATCTGTCAGCCCCAGACGGCCCGGGCACGGCCTTTGCCGGGCCAAACAATCCGGTCTCAGTGCAGGGCACGCGCTATGTGCGCACTGCAAAGCTGCATGATCACGGCCGCGAGACGACTCTGACGCTCCGCTCGGTAACGCCAGAACGCGTTGGGGATTTCAACGCGATTGCCTATGACGAGGTGGTCCTTGCGCCAAAACCCACGGCAGCCATCCATCTTGATGCCGCGCCCAAAGCCCGCGCGTTCCTCATCGATGATATGGGGGTGCGCCAACGCATTGTCCGAATCCCGCGGGCCACGACCTACAGCTACCGGCTGGGCCGCGAGCAATACACAACCGTATGGCCAAAAGGCGATCTGATCGATGTGCGCCCGCAAATGATCGCCGAGACCCACCCGGCACAATCGGCCTCGGTGTTTCCCGGGGCAGACGGCCAGCGCATTCTCGGCGCCTGCCTGCCGCAGACATTGTCCTGGCAGCATCTCTTTGAGCGCTGGCATATCCATGACCCGGAGCGAAGCCTGGATGCGCGCAAGCGCTCCACCCATCTGGGCACCACACGGCTGGGCATGCCGCCCTACCATGCCGAGGTCCTGACGCGGATCAAGGGACGGCGATATCCCCGCACGGCAGGGGCCTTTGTGAACGGATACATCGTTGCGGCCAGCAAAGCACCCATCGCGGATGCACGTGAGGCCGTGATGGTCGCCAAATCCCTTCGGGATAAAATCCTGATCAACACCAAGACATATCGATTGCCCCGCGCGGGCGACCGCCGCGTGGTCGGCGAGATCACAATCGGCACATTTACAGAGGTCTGAGCCATGCAAAGCACCGTCATCTACCGCGACCGGCAGGAGCTCCAATCCGCCGATCTCAACAACACGCAAGACTTCATGCGCGCGGCCATGGATCACATCGTCAAGGACGCGGTTGAAAGCGGCAAGGCCTATTCCGGCTTTTCGGCCACCAAGACTGCGGCCACCGAGATCACCTTGTCCTCGGGGCGTCTCTACGCGGGTGGTGCGGTCTATGCGCGCGGCGAGGACATCATCGTGGATATGTTCAATGTGCTGCCCCTGGTCACGCGCAAGCGTGTGGCCATCGTCACCTTCGGCCAGGAGGTCGAGACCGATATCCAGCCGCGCGACTTTCTGATCGACGCACAGACCGGGACCACCGAGCCGCAATCAGTCGCGATGGAAAGCCTGCGCCGCGCGGAGATTTCCACCGTGGCTGGCACCGAAGGCCCCGATCCCGGCTATCCTGCGACCGATGCCAATGTCACCGTCATCGCCTATGTCTTGCTCGATACCACCGGGATCGTGGCGATCGAGCAGTGGCAGGCGACGCAGCTGCCAAACCTGCGCAACATCTCGCAGCGTACAATCGCACTCGAAAGCTGGCGCGGGCAGATCAGCGGTCAGGTGGACACGCTGCGCACCGACCTCTCAGCCTTGGCCGACCGGATGGCGGGGTATGCGACCAAGGCCGAAATCGTCGAATTGACCGAGCAGCTCGAAGAGGTGCGCCAGGAGCTTTACGCACCGGGGGCCTATATTTTTTATGGCACAAACCACTTTCTGACCGCCGAGGGCTCGCAGATCGATCATCCGGAGTTTGATGCGGTGGTCGAGGAGGGCATCCGGTTTCCGCGTGCAGGCGCGCAGACGTCTCAGCTGGCGCTTTTGAACCCCAATAACGTCTATGTCAGCAAAAATGACGGCTTTGTCCTGCCCAACTACACTCATGCGCTCCGGCTTGATTTGACCGGTTACGCGTCCGAAACACGGCTTGCCCAATATACCTTTGAAGCGACGCAAATCCGTCGACTGAGCCGGGCCCGGACCCGGCGCCGCTATGGCGAAAGCAAGATTGTGTGCACCAATGCCCGCTGGTGGCGGCAGGGTACGTATGATTTGGCCAATAACATCTTTCGCGCTGAAGGCGAGACCTGGGAAGTCACCAACGGCGTGCCCGACCAGATGCCCAACGGCGCGCGGGTGGCCAATGGCAATGTGCATTGGATCCGGGTGCGCCAATTCTGGATCGATACCTATGAGGAGCAATACTGGGACCGTGTCACAACGACCGAAACGATCAACGGCCAGCAGGTCGCGCAGACGTTCCTTAACAGCCAGGACGGCTGGCTCAGCCAGATCGGGCTCTACGTCTCGCGCAAGGCCGCTGCTGGGGATGTGACGGTTCTGGTGACCGAGACCGCCTTTGGCATGCCAGACCTGTCGCGGGTGATCTCGCGCACAACGTTGCCGGCCACGGACATTCAGGTGGGCGCGGTTTCCACCCAAGCGGGGCTGCCCTCGCTGGTTGAGACGCGGCTGGCGATCACGCCGACCTTCCTGACGGCGGGTCGGCGCTACGCGATTGTTCTGATTACCACTGGCGATCACTATGTCGCCATGACCAATACCGACAACGGGGTGGTTCAGGGCACCTTCTTTGTCTCAACCGACGGGGCTTTCTTTGCGGGCAACCTTGTCGACGACCTGAAGTTGCGTCTTTATTTTGCGAAGTTTGAACGCCCGCGTGTTTCTGTCGAGCTGACCGCGTTCCAGCTCGCAGGCGGTATCCTCGATCTTGACGTGCTGCATCCGGGCGTGACACCGCCTGCGTGCCGGATTGATATCGAGGTTCAGGTCAATGGGGCCTGGGTCGCGCTGGACGGTGAGGGCAATGGCCCGAACCTGTCGGGCCTGCCAGCGCTGCTGCCGGTGCGCATGACCCTGACCGGAACCACGGACCTGATGCCCGGCTTTGGGCTTGCGGGCTCGCAAGCGGTGGTGACGCGGCCCAAGACGGCTTTTACCTGGGTGTCGGAGGCGCGCACGCTCGGCTCGCCCACAACCAGCGTCAAGGTGGTCACGGACCTGCAGCACTTTAATGACGTGACCCACGATTGCACGGTCACACTGTTGACCGGGGCCACGCTGGACGGCGTGGAGGCGGCCGATGTGGTTGAGGACATGGTTCTGCCAGATGGTTCGGTGCGGCGGACCTCGATCTTCAACGTGACCTCGGTCAGCACCTATGCCGTCAAGATCGTGGGCTCGACGGTGAGTGCTGCGGTGCCGTTTTTGGTCGGAGAGCTGATCGAATACGCGCAGTCCTGATCCCGCCACGCAATGACGTCACCAACGTATCATCCAATTCTGGAGGCAGCCTCATGGCATCCAAACCGACCCACTACCGGGTGACGGTCAACCGTCCCCTTGAATTTGCCGGGGCGCGGTTCCGCCCGGGCGCGCGCTATGTTGTCACGACCGCAATCTACGATGGGCTGAAGGCAGATCACCCAGAGGCGATCGCCACGGCAGAGCCGATGAACAAGGGGTGACGTCATGCTGAGGTTCGAGGACCTTCGGGTCAATGACAGGCAAAGTCTTGATCGGGACTTCTTCAACCGGCGGTATCGGTTGATTGCCGAGAGCCTTGGCGATCTCGATGGCCAGCTGGCACGGCTGAATGCGGCAAGTGACAATCTGGTGACGCTGGGGCTGTTGCGGGTCAACGAGGTTCTTGGACCGGCTCTGGCGGCGGCTCAAGCTGCAGCGGAAAACGGCTTTCTGGTGGCGACATCCTCGACGCCGCTTACTGTGTCGGTGGGCCTGCAGACCACCTTCGAGATCGACGACACGCCTGCGCGGGCGCTCTTTGCGCCTACGCCCTATGTCGTGCTGACGCGCGATGTTGACGATAGCCTGAATGATTGGGCGGTGTTTCGGGTCGATAGCTACACCCGCGCCAATGGCGGACTGGCGGGCGAAGTGGTGGCCGTCAACGGTGATATTGGGGCGGCCGTGCACGGCGATTGGGTGATTTCTGCCAGCGCGGGCCTTGCAGCTTCCGTGATCGAGACGGCCGCTGCAGTTTCGAGCGCTCTGGCCCTGGCCCAGCAGGCGGCACAGGATGCGGCCGCCGCGGCGGATATTGCCGAAAGCGTGCTGGCCAATGGGCCGGTGTCGTCCGTGAATGGCCAAGCCGGGGAAGTGGCGCTTGGGATCGGGGATATTCCGAACCTCACGGCGCAGCTCGCGAGCAAAGCGGCCAGCAGCCATGGTCATACGATTGCGCAGGTCTCCAACCTGCAATCAACGCTGACGGCGCTGCAAGGCCGGATCGATCTGGTCGATGGCGGGACGTATTGACGGAGGAGGTGCAAATGCGATCCGACCTGACACAGATTAGCACCAAGCTGGGAATCACCGATGTGCGCGATGTGCAGGTGGGTGAGGTTGTCGATGACGGTGCCGGTGGCTTTGTCCGCGCGATCCGGGTCTTCGGGGAACCCACAGCATCTGCTGGCCCGGTGCTGATCCTTGAGGTCCAGATCCAGTCCGACACGAAAACTGACCTCGATATCACGACACCGACGCTGTCGTTCTGAACCTCGGCCAGCCGCCGATCCCAAGCATCCAATATACCTTCATGCGCGCCTGAGGGCCGCGTGGGGGTTTTGGCTATTCAAGGAGACCTTCTCATGTCCGACCCGACCTTCGGGATTTCCATCACGCGGATTGATACTGAGCCGCGCCCGCCCGTCTGGAGCGATATGTCCGTTGTGGGCCTGATCGGCACGGCGCCCGATGCCGATGCATCGGTGTTCCCAGCTGACACGCCGGTCTTTCTCTATTCGGACGACGCGACCAAGCTGGCAGCGCTTGGCGTAACGGGCACGCTGCGTGATGCGCTCACGCTGATCAACGCGCAGCTTAGCGAGTTCCAGGTGGCCGCCAAGGTCGTGGTCGTGCGCGTTGAGGAGGGCGCTGATACGGACGCGACCATTTCCAATATCGTCGGCCACGGTGTCGCTACCGGCCTGCAGGCGTTCATCGCCGCAGGTCCCGAACTGGGCATCATCCCGCGCCTCATCTGTGCCCCGGGCTATACCAGCCAGCGCGGTGTCGGTGAGGCCAACCCGGTCTGTGCGGCACTGCCCGCGATCTGCGAAAAGCTTCTGGCGCATGCGGTCGTCGATGGCCCCGCCACCACCGAGCAGGACGCCATCGACTGGCGTGAGACGATTGCCTCGCAACGCCTGATCCCAGTCGACCCTGCAGTGAAGGTGTTTGACGGTGGGGTGAGTGTCGTTCAGCCGCTGTCGCCTGCGGTGATCGGCATCGGCGTGCGCCGCGACCACGAAAAACAGGGCCGCCCGTTCCACAGCTGGGCCAACCAGCCGGTGCAGGGTATTGTTGGCCCCTCACGTCCCATCAACTTCTCGCTCACCGATGGCGCGACCGAAGCGCAGCGCTTGCTGTCGGCCAATGTCGGCGTGCTCCTGCGCGGTGAAATGGGCGTGGAAAGTGCCATCGGCCAGGGTGGGTTCATCTTCGTGGGCACAGATAACGCGGGCGAGGATGATCTCTGGCGGTTTTACAACGTGACCCGCGGGCGTGACTTCATCCACCTGATGCTGCTGCGCACCCTGCGGTTCTATCTCGGGCGCTTCAACATCACGGGCCAAACCATCCAGGCGATCCTGAACACGATGGAAACCGGCCTGCGCAATCTCAAGGCCGATGGCGATATCCTTGGCTTCGAGATGAAGTTCACCCGCGATCAGAACACGCCCGAGGAACTTCGCCAGGGCCGCTTCACGGTCAGCTTTGCCGCTGAGGAGGCGCCAGTGCTGCGCTATCTCGGCATTCAGTCTGCGCGTTACCGCCCGGCGCTTGATGCGCTGCTCGATGATCTGCTGGCGCAGGTCGGCACCGTTACTGGATAAAGGGAAATACCATGAGCAACATCTACATCATGGAGGCCGCAAACCTGTTTTGCGGCGATGAGAACCCCACGGCCTCCAAGCACCTGACGCTGACCGAGTTGCAGCTGCCCAACCTGCAGGAGATGTTTCAGGACCATCATCCCGGCGGCTCGCGCGTGCAGATCGAGGTCGCGCTCGGCATCCAGAAGCTCGAGGCCAGCTTCAAGCTGGCGGGCTGGGATCCGGACCTGCTGACGCAGTTTGGTCTTGGGGCCACGGCGCGCAAGAAGTTCACCGCTTACGGTTCGGTGCGCGATAAGCGCAACGGCGTGGCCATCGAGGCCAAGGCGGTGCTGGAGGGGCGTCTGGGCACGGCCAATCCGGAGGCGTTCCAGCGTGGTGAGTTGCAGGGCTTTGACTACGCCATCAACGAAATCCTGCATTACGAACTCTATTTCGAGGGGGCCGAGAAATACTACTGGGACTTCTTCACCACCGATTGGCGCGTCAACGGCACATCTCAAAACGCAGATGAGCGCGCGATCTTGCGCCTTCCCAATGGCTTTTGAGGTGACCCATGACTGACGCAGCAAAACAAAAAACCGTTTCCCTGTCCGTGCCGGTGACCTTTGAGGGCCGCGAAATCACCGAGATCCGCATCGCCAAGCCCAAGGTCAAAGACCTCAAGCGGATGAATGCCGCGCTCGACGGCATCACTGATCGCCTGGACCAGGGCATTGTCATGGCCTCGGCGCTGACGGGCTATCCGGTCGAGATGATCGAGGACTTGGACACCGATGATTTCACCGCGCTGTCGGAGGTGATTGCGGATTTTTTCCCCAAGGGCACGGCTTCGCCTCCTGGCGATCGGTCGTTGCCGAGGTCGCCCACTGGCTGAACACGCCGCTCACGGCTTTTGACGAGATGGACTGGTCCGAGGTGGTGCTCTGGCACGCCGAGGCCCGTCGTCTCGCGCGGGCGGCGAAAATGAGGTGACGCGACGCCGTGGAGGCTGTCTCGCGCGGGCGGCGAAGATGAGGTGATCAGATGACACAGCTCACATCCCAACTGGTCATCGAACTGCTGGACCGGGTGACCAGCCCGGCGCGTCGGGCGGCCAATGCGCTGGCGGGCATCTCGAACACGGTCCGCGAGAGCAATGGCCAGCCCATCACCTTCGGGGATCGCCTGAACGCGGCCATCACGCGCAACAACCGTGCGCTTGCTGACGCGCGTGGTGGGCTGGTGGATGCGGTGGCCAGCTTTTATGCCCTGCGCGGTGCGATCGGCGCGCCGATCCAGGCGGCCTCGGATTTTGAAAGCGCCATGGCCGATGTGGCCAAGGTGGTGGACTTTCCAAGCCCTGAGGCCTTTGCGCAGTTCCAGCAGGATCTTTTTGCGCTGTCGCGCGACATTCCCATCGCGGTGACGGGCCTTGCGGAGATTGCCGCGGCGGCGGGTCAGGCCGGGATTGCCGGGCAGGACCTGATCCGCTTCACGGATGCCGCAGCCCGGATCGGGGTGGCGTTTGATATCAGCGCCGGGCAGGCGGGTGGCTCGATGGCCAACCTGATGACGGCGCTCGGGCTCACCATCGACGAGACGGTGTCGCTGGCGGATGCGATGAACCATCTGTCCAACAGCCAGGCCTCAAGTGCGGCGGATATTCTGGACGTGGTCCAGCGTGTGGGCGCGCAGGCGACCATGTTTGGCTTCACGGCTGAGCAGACAGCTGCCTTCGCTTCGGCGATGCTGGCGGCTGGTGCGCAGAGCGAGGTCGCTGCGACCTCATTCCGCAACATGGGGGCCGCGCTCACAAAGGGCGAAGCCGCCACGGCAGGCCAGAGCCGGGCCCTACAGGCGCTTGGACTTGACGCGGAAGATATGAGGCCTCCGGTCGGACGCAGCTTTCGGTCATGGAGGTCACTGGCCCCGATATCTCGAAATACGGTGTGGTACAGCCTGGCGCAGCCGCTGGCAGCGTCGCTGGCCTCGTGGAAAAGCCCGCGTTTGAGCAGGCACCATCAAACTTGGCATCTATCGGTCGCTATGTCCTGACGCCCGACATCTTCGAGATCCTACGTGGACAAGCGCCCGGCGCGGGTGGGGAGATCCAGCTGGCTGATGCCATCAACACGCAGGCCGCCGCTGGCCAAGTTGAAGCCGTGACGCTCAACGGCCAGCGTTTTGACTGTGGGTCTGTCAAAGGGTTCCTGCAGGCCATCATGCACGTGGCGCAACGGGACGGGTTGGTCTGAGCGTCAGCGCCCCGTCAACTGATAGGCCAGTCGGCCGACCCATTCCTTGATGGCAGTGTTCAGGTCTTCCAGGTTGGACGAGAAATCCCAACCCATCCCGCCCGTAAAACTGCCTGTTCTATAATCCACGGGATAGGGAACGACGTTAAGCCAGCCTGCGGCCTCGAAGCTCGCCATTGCTCTGCCCATGTGAAAAGCGCTTGTGACCAGGATCCAAGTTTCACCTGGCGCCGGCTGGACCAAGTCGAATGAAAGCTGAGCATTTTCCGCTGTATTCCGAGACTGATCTTCCCAAATGATGCGCTCAGGATAGATCCCGAGCGAACTGAAGACTTCAATCGCGATTGGTGGAAGAGGTGCGCGCCCAGAAACAGTATCCAGCAATCTGCCGCTTCCGCCAGCATAGACAATCCTGGCTTCGGTATGAGCAATGGCCAAGCTCGCTGTCGCTATCAAGCGCTCGGATGCATCATTCAGTTGCGGCTGGTTCCATCGGAGCGTTTTTCGTGGGGATTCCACGCCACCGAGAACTATGATCCCATCGATGTGCTCTGGAATGTTTTGGGCCACATACTCCGCCTCAAGCGGAGCGAGGAGAACTTCGCCAACCGGAAAAATACTGATAAAGGTCACGGCGACAAAAGCTGCGGCTGAGAGTGAAGCTGAAAGACGTTTGCGGCCCAGTAAACCGGCAAAAGCAGCAATTGCCAGGGTGACAGCAAGCCAAGTTTCGATTTGAAAGCATAGGCCAACCAGCTTGGAAAAGATGAAGAAAAGGGTGTCCATCGAGCTTTAGGTCTTACCTTGCAGTAGTGAAGTGGTGCCTTTGCTCAACTCATTAGCCTTGGGCATCAAACAGGTCATCCATGTCGACTTGCAGCGCAGTGGCCAGTTTCTTGAGGGTGGCGGCGGACCCAGTTTTGCGACCTGCTTCGATGTCGATGATCTGGATGCGGTTAACGTCCGACTGGCGCGCCAATTCAGCTTGAGACAACCCGCGGTGCTCGCGCCAAACCATAAGGGGCGCATCACCGTCCAGTATCCGATCGACGACAGCGGACGGGATCAACTCCTCGGTTCCCGCTTTGATGCGGGCCAAGACTTTGGCCACACTATTCAAGTCGGCCATATCCTCCTCGATCGCCCTTAGGCGGATGTATTCGTCTTTGGGGATACTCACCATTTCATTCATTTCGCTCACTCTTTGAAACACTGCCGCGCGACCTCAAGACCGAGGAAAATGCCAGCCTTGGCGATCCAAGCTTATGCGGTGACATCCTGCCACGGGTTGATCAAGGAAACCCCCGTTGCTGCAAAATCCGCCATATTGCGTGTGACGACAGTCAGGCCATGCTCCAACGCCGTCGCGGCAATCAACGCGTCCCGCTCGGATTTAGGGTTGGGAACATGCAACTGGGCACAGCGCCTGGCGATGGCACCATCGATGCTAAGCGTCCGATCTTTAAATTCGGGGCAGACCTGGGTTTCGAACCATGCACGGAGCCGCTCACCCTGCGTCGCATCTCGCCGTTCCATACGCAGAATGCCGATTTCCAACTCCATCAAGGTCAAAGCCGAGATGAACATTTCACCCGCATCAATCCCGCTGACCCATGCCAAAACGGCAGCGTCAGCCTTGCCGTCCCCGACCTTTCTGAGTTCGGAGATCACGTTCGTGTCGAGAAGATACATCAGCTGAAGTCAACCTCGCGGGCCTTCAACCCCGATTTTTCGGGCGCAAACGGAATGTCCGCCAGATCCGGTGCTGCCAAAACCTTTGCCAGGTTGCGAGGGCCACCGCTCATGCGACGATAATCTGACCAGCTGAGCAAAACATAAGACGGCCGCCCGCGGTCGGTAATAACTACGGGTCCTTCTTCGGCTGCGCGCTTGGCTCGGCCGATATTCTGATTGAGCTCTCGGCTCGAGACTGTATGTACGCCCATCGCATCCTCCAAAACACATGTAGCCTCATTACTACAATTTGCATAGCGCTGCAACAAGATCGGCAGTACACGCTACGCACAAGGTTTTTTTGTTGTTGTGACAGCGTTTGTGGATTGGTTCGCTGCGAGGGTTGTTCGACCTCGGATGAGGTTCGAACTTAATAAGAATCAACGATTACAATTACTTAATGGGTAGAGAGGGTTGGCCGCCAGTTCCGTTCCCTCCGCCACTTGCCCTCGCGAAAGTGTTCTCTTGATCCGGCTGCGGCCGGATTTTTCCGTTGTTTTCGAGGGTTATGCGGGAGGGGCTAAGCACCGCCAATGCTGGGAATGGCGTTTAATTGTTCTCTCTTGGCCAATGTTCTCTGAAGCTGATGACTACGTCTTTTTGGTGTTCAGGTTGTAAAGTTTTGTTTTGGAACAATTTTTTTGATTGTCCAAACTGACTTCGATGCCAGTCTCGTTCGGTCAAATGGAACTGAAATCGGAACACATCTCAACAACGGCCATGACGCGGCTTTATCGAATTTCTGCGACGCAGCATTCGACACGAGGGGCGGGAGGACTAAGCCGCTCCGCGGCATTGGCGTCCAGTCGCAGCGTTAGGGTGCATTTCGTTGTTCTTCTTTGTGGCTAGCCTTTCTGGGCTGACGATTGGGGTCTTTCCCACCGTCAGACAGGAGGTTCCCATGTGCAACCCAATCCCTACCGGAGAACGTCCATGGCCGCTCAGCAACCCGCGCGGGCTTCGCCTGAGCTACGCGTGGCTCCGCTCAGCCCGCGCTACCGTCGGAATTACACCACTTAGTGTAATCGCCATATCCACCCTTCTGCGACTTTTGGTTCAGGATGGGATTATTGCTTCGGTGCGGTGCCGAGGCATCAAACTCGGAGGTTACGATGGCAATATTTGCAGCGCTCGACGTGTCGCAGGATGAGACGGCAATTTGCGTGGTAGACCATGATGGAGCAATCGTGGCTGAGTCCAAGGTCACGACAAGTCCGGATGCGATCACCCAGTGGTTGTCGACCTGGACCACTGACCTCGAGAGGGTCGGCATGGAGACCGGCCCTTTACGGGTGCGATGCCGCGCCGCGTAGTAAATCGGGATTGAGCCCGAAACAAAGAGTACCGCGTCCTAGATTTCCCGCTGTTGACTCCGGTTGCGCAGGCCTACGGACCGAGTTGGTGAATGAGCCGCCAGTATGAGGGAGCAGCCTCATCGTTTGGCGGAGCCCGGCCCCGTAATCTTACATCGTGCCGTCGTACGAAGGGCTAAACTCGATGCCGCCCGCGACGTTGCTTCGAAATGCCCTGCGCGTGTCGCAGTCGATCGCAACCCTCCCGGGTCATCCCGGAGCCGAAACCAGGAGCCAATCCATGGGGCTACGTAAAGCCGCACAGGCAGTGATCCTTCTACTCGCTCTATCGCCGATGCCCGCTCTTGCCACCATTTGCGGCATGTACGGTGCACCCGCGATGATCGGAGATCTCTTCGAGGCGGGGTTTGAGCCGGTGGTCATCTCCGGAATACCGGTGTCGATTGTCAATTGGGGGGAGGCGCGCGTTACCGACCAGGCGCCGCCAAGTCCCTACATGCAAACCTACGCGGTCACCTACCGCCTTCTGGGGGTTCGGACCGGCGACGGCGGCTTAACCACGCCTGCCCTTGTCGATGTGACCGTGGATGTGACCTGCGAGAGTGGATACTGCGGTCACGCACCCAGGCGCTTCCAACTGCGCACGTTCATCTTGTGGGAGGGCGAAGACGGTCTGATCGGGTATGGCGGCCTTTGCGGTGGGTCGATCCGCCCGCTCAGCACGCCTTTGCAAAGCGCCGCCACCCTCCGGTGTTTCGCAACAAGGGACTGCGACTGACATCATACTGGTCGCGCCTGTCTTTCGGCGGCCCGCCTGTCCCATCAGGATCCGCCCCGTCAAATCGCGGGACCGGACCGAACACATCAACCGAAACGGATTTGCCATGAAACGCTTTCTCGCCACGATCCTAACCGCTCTGGCGCTGCCGTGCGCCGCTGCGGCCAACGACGCCGTGGTCCTGCCCTGCGAGGGTCGGATCGCCAGCGCCCAGAATACCATGGGCCCCGCGTTCCAAAGCGCGTTCGACGATGTGGGGGTGCGGGTCATCGGCTTGGACATCGGGGAGCCGGCCCTCGGATGGGCGCTTGTGATGGTGACGGTCCGGCTCGTGGAGATCGGAGGGGAGTCTGGCCATGAGGCCTGCGGAATCGTCGGGCTCGGTCCGAACTTCGGCTTCTCCGGCCTATATTTCGACACGCTCGACCTGCATCTTTCGTCGCCCTCGGAGGTGATCCTACGGATCGACGTGCAACAGCCGGGTAATGGGAGCGGAGGAGACTTCGTCCGCCGCCCCCTGGACATCACCGTAAACCGGACAACGGGCGAGATCATCGCGCAGCAGCCCTGATATCGCACCAACGTCCTGTGTTCCGGTCCCGCGGCACTGCCGTGGGATCGTTGCGTTATTGCGCACCCTGATCCGACACCGGAATGCGGTGCTCCGTTTTTCTGGAGTGCACTTTGGCTATCAGATGGTGGCCCCGCCCCGCTTACGACCCATCCCGACGCGCAGGGCACGAAGGCTGGCCCGTCAAAGCGCGATGGTGCCGGGATGGGCTTCGAATTGCGGCGACGGCGGGGGTGGCTCCCTCAGGAAAGCCCGATCGATTAGGGTGTTGACCTTATACCCTGCTCAGCGAGCGATCTTTAGAAAAGTGTCATCGCAACATTCAATCAATGGAGAAACCAAGATGACCACCCTTAACATGATCCGCAACATCGCTGTCGCCGCTTGTCTCGCCTGTGCAGGCCTTGCCGTGACCTCCGATCCCGCCCAGGCACAGCAGGCGCAGACATATTGCTTTTACGAGAACGACGGCATCAACGTCTTCGTCGGTGATATGAGCGAGGGCTTCCGGGCACATCCCGCCGGTCGCCCGGGCAATTCGCTTTACTACGACCGCGTCCGCAACACCCATCGCTATGTCGGCGAAACCGGCGCGATCTATTCGTTCTTCTCGAACGGGGACGCCTCCTGGCAGGACGGCAGCCGGACGATCTGGCTGCACCGCTGCTGACCTGAGGCGGGCACGCCAGACATTTCAGACTATCGCTGCGACGCGGATCTTCCGCGCCGCAGTCGTTTTGAGCCGATACCTCGCGTAACGCTAGGTGCTGAGCGCTTGGACCGCTGCGCCCGCGTCCTGCTCCTCCTGCTCGTCGACCGCTGCAAGCCCCTCGATCGCCATGCAGGTGCCTCGCCCCGGAGCGCTGCGAATTGTGAGGGACAGCCCGTTCTCGCGCGTCAGCGCCTCTACGCTGGCCAGCCCGATCCCCTCCCCGTCGGCGGCATGGGCCTGTGCGCCGCGTGTGTAGCTTTCGCGGATCGCCACGACTTCCTCGGCGCTCATTCCCGGCCCGCTATCTCGCACTTCGATTGCAATCGAACCATTCTTCCGCCGCGGCCCGATCAGCACCGCGCCCTTGTCGGTATATTTCACTGCATTCGAGACCAGGTTCGACAGCATCCGGATCAACGCTACGGGATCGGCACGAACGGACAGTTCGCTGTCAACGGCGCGGAGGGTCAGGCCTTTCGCCCGCGCTTCATCGCCGAACATCCGCACGGCGTTCGTCATGAGCAGGGACAAGGGCACTGGCTCGGCGGACCCGTCGGTGCCGGTCCCACTGACTGCGGTGTCCGGTCGGCCGTCGGTCATGCTCTCGCTCAGCACCTCGCGCAGATAGTCGAGACCACTTGAAAGGCGCTCGCGCAGGGCCGACGGCGCTGTGTCGGCTTCCGTTAGGGCCAGCTGTAGCGACATAAGGGGCTGTCGCAGGTCGTGGCTCGTATGGGCAAGGCGGGTGCGATGGGTCTCCGCGAGGCGTCGGGCCTGGTCGAGGTCCTGATGCGCCGCCAGCAGCGTCTCGGACAGTCGGAGCTGCTCCTGCGAGGCGGCCAACTCCGCCTCCATTGCGTTGTCGCGCTGGCTCCGCAGACCGAACGTCTGCAACACTATGGCGGCGGCAAACACCAGCGCATCCGCAAAGAGCATGACGGAGAAGGCGATCTGAATATCAATGACGGGTGAGAGGACAGGACCGAGCGCCACCATGATGGACGCGCCCAGAAGCATCACGGCGCCCAGAGCAAACAGGCCCGCACCCGGAGCGCGTTCGCCAATCAGCACGCGCCCCGCCCAGATCGCATGGAGCGCGCCAAGCAGCGCGAACCCGCCGCTAACCGCGGACGAGGAAAGCTGAACGGTAATTGACAAAATCTGTGTCGCTACATTCGGATCGACCGACGTCAGCACATCAAGCAGCGTCAGAATGGCAACCCCGGCCACGGCGAGCATGATCAGGATGCTGAGGCCCAGAAGCACAAGCGCGATGCGGTGCAACCGCCGGCCCACCAGTGCGAAATAATGGCCCGGCAAGGCTTCGAAAACGAACGCCGCGACGAACCGAAGATGAACGAGCGCGATGATGATGCCAATGAGCAGTGTCCACGGGCCGGTCGCTAGTCCCAGCGGCAATGACAGCACGCTCGCGAGATAGCCTGTCTGCACGGCGATCAACAGGAGCAGTAAGCCGAAATACAGGGCATACACCCGCGCCGGTCTGGATTGCAGCAGAGCCGCGAACGCAATGAAGAACGCCGCCAGCAACCCGGACGCGCCCATAAGACCGCCGTAAGTGTGTGCGTCCGCCACCATCTCGGCGTCGAAATCCAGCTCGGGCCGCAACGTTGGCGTCGTCACTTGAAAATTGCCGGGATTGGGAAAGGTTGCCCAGATCTCGATCATTTCGCCACCGGCCACGGCAAACGGCGCGGACGCGAGCCTTCTTGTTCCGGTCTCACGATCGGAAATGGCGGTCTCCGGCAGATGGGTCAGGACCTGCTGTTCGCTCGTTTTGCGCACGATGTGGAAAACAACGTAACCGGTGCTGATGCCGTTCATGTCGATGCGCCAGACGCCGGGATCCTCTGAGCGGTTGACCAACCTGAGGCAGGCCCAACCGTCGGGGGGCAGAATCTCGGTCTCCAGCAGCGCAACGCCCAAGGGGCCCGGGCAGGGCGTGTTGATATCGGGAACGCGCACCATGCGGCGGTAAAGGTCGCCGACGGCTTCACCCGGTACAAGCTCCACCAAGTCACCGCTGGGCACCGGCTCGCTGGCTTGCGGCCGCAACGTATTGTGCCACGTCAGGATCGCAGCCATGATGGCGATTGTCGCCAGTACCAGCACGCGCGCCGTGCGTTTCGCCTTGGAGTTCGGATTTGGTTCCTGCATCGGGTCCCTGGAAAATCGTAATCGCCGACGACCATGCCTTGGTTCGGTCGGGTCTCAAAGATATTATTTCCCGCATCGATGGCGCTGAGATCGCGGGAGAGGCGGCGGACGGGTTCGAGGCGATCGCGCTGGGGCGTCAGATCCGGCCCGACCTTATGACGCTGGACGCGGGCATGCCGCGGTCGCGCGGGATGGAGGTCTATGGCGAGGTGCGCCGATGGTCGCCCGACACCCGGATTGCCGTGGTCACGGGTTTTACCTCCGCGCGAACCCTGTCGGAATGGATCGACGCCGGGGTGGACGGGCTGTTCTTGAAATCCTGTGACCCGGACGTGATGCATCGCGGGTTGGAGGCAATCCTGCGCGGCGGGCGCTTCATCGCCCGGGACGTGGCGGGCATCCTCGAAGGCGAAGCCGAAATCCAAGTGCTGACTGCCCGCGAGCGCCAAGTTCTGCACCTTATCGCTCAGGGCTGCTCAAACGCCGCGATCGCAGAACGCCTTTCGATCAGCGCGAAAACCGTGGACAATCACAGGACTCGGCTGATGGCCAAGCTCGGCGTCCATTCCGTCGCGGAGCTTTTGGCGTTTGCCCTCCGAGAAGGCCTTCTGGATCAATCAGCGCAGCTTTAGGCACTCAAGCCAAGGGCGCCGTAGCGGTGACCGAAACGGCAACCCATCTCGAAATTCTCGACAGCTTTGGATTTGGGATTAAACCAGAGATAGTAATGTCGTCAATCAAGTGGCGGTCGAAGACTGGAAGCGGTTTCAAGCTCCTTTCAAACTTTCGCTAAACTTAGCTTTCAGTGTGGGTCAGCAAGCCAAGCAGGGTGAGCGTCGGCTGAGGGCCGTTCACGTCAGTCGAACAGGTCCTTTTGCCCCGTCCAGATTGCAGGAAACGGCTCCAT
>NZ_FZON01000139.1 GCF_900188425.1 Antarctobacter heliothermus | reverse complement strand
GCCGGAAAACCCGGTCTGGTAAAGCAGCGATGCGGTATTGCCCGCAGCGGCCTTGTTGATCTTCACCTGATGCCCGGCACCGTCATGGCTGAGCAAAATGGCCGTGGCCGAGACCGAAAGCCGGTTTGTCGTATCGGCCGTGGCGTTGATCCCGAGCAGGTCAAGGTTCTGCAACTCTGACGGCAGAATGTCCGACCAGGTCGAGCCGTCCCACACCAGCAGCAACCCCTCGTCCTCGACCCATGCGCGCCAGCCGTTGCGCGGCGGCAGGCGCAGCCATGTGCCGTCCGTCCAGAGTGCCACGTTCAGATCCCAGCCGGACCAGTCGCCGGTGGCGCCCGAAGCGACGATGTACCGGTCGCCATCTGCAGGTGAACCGGGCGGCGCGGTCAGATCCCGGTCGAGAACGGAGAGATGCACAAGCCCGTCGAGGGTCCGGAGCGCCTCGTTGTGCGTGACATGCTTCTGGGCCTGCGCCGCCAGAATGTAGGGCAGCATCAAGTTGGTCGTGGTGTCGGGCATGAGATGGCCTTCAGAATATGAGTGTGGCGGTCTTGACTGCACCCCGCCCGACAGAGGCGGAGAGCTGGAAAATGCGGATATCAAGCGTGTCGCCGGGTCCGAGCAGTGCGCCCCAATCAGTGATCTGCTCAGCCGCGGCGTAGACTGCGCTGGTTGTGAAGGTGGTCAGGCTGCGCTTCACCGTCCCGCCAGCGAGGATCTCGACTTCGTAGGCCTCGACCTCTTCGACCAGCGGCACCTCCACCGCGCCCCAGCTGTCAGCGGAAAGCGCCCGGGATCGGCGCGTCCAGCGGATCGTGATATCACCGGGACTGCGCGGCTTGCGCCATGGCTGCTCCTCATGAGCCACCGAGAATGGCCGCAACCCAACCCCCGCAGGTGTGAAGGGGGTGCCGACATAGCTGTCATCGCTGACCGGGCGGGTCGCCGGGCCGATGCGCCAGTTCCACGGCAGCGCGAGGTCCCCTTCGGCGATCGGCAACGCGGCCAGCGTCTCGTCCACCACCACCACCCGTGCGCCCGCAGGCGTCGGGGTCCCCATGGCCCCTTCGGTTCCGCGCTGTCCGCGCAGAAGGCGGGTCAGGCGATAGCGGCCCGGTGCGATCAGCTCGGCGGTACCCGCCTGGAGGATCTCCCAGACGCCCGACGCAGTTTCCACTGCCAGCGCATTGGCCCCGCCAAACAGGGTCAGGTCGCTGACGCTCTCCAGCGTGCCGGAGAACAGATCCACGACCAGCGCATTACCGAGATCAAACCGCGAAGTGGGGCCTGCATGAAAATCCGAGACCAGCGAACCGATCCTGGCGGTACTGCCAAATGTCGTCAGCACTTCAAAGCTGTCCATTGAGGGGCTGCGGAACACCGCTAAGTCGCCCGCCCAGGGATCGGCAAAAGCTGCCACAAATGGCCGATGTGCGGGCTGATCTTCGCTCAGTTGCGGCAGATCGAGCAAGGTGACCTCTGGCGCACCGAAGACCGGGACTGGGCTCGGGGATGTTGGCCTCGCCTCGCCGGGTGGAACTTCGAGGCTTTCCAGATCCTGGCGCAGGGCTTCGATGCCCCGGGCGTCTGAATCGGCGATGGAGACAAGCCGCAGCGGCATCTGCCGGCC
>NZ_FZON01000154.1 GCF_900188425.1 Antarctobacter heliothermus | reverse complement strand
GGACGTCAGCGGGTTGGCCGTTGATGTTGCGCTCGACATCGTAGAACTTGCCGATCCGGTCGAGCGCCTCGCGAGCGATCTCGGATTTGGTTGAGGTCCAAAAGTCGTGGAAGTCGCGCCGGAGGTGGGCCCAACAGGCCGCTTCGCGCAAACGCGGCGGCCTGCCGTCAGGCTCTTGTTCATAGAGCTTGGCATAGCCCTTGTAGCCGTCGGCCTGAAGAATGCCGCGGGCGTTGGCCAGATAGCTGAGAACGTGCTCTTCCTTCCAGTCCGGTGCGAACTGATAGACAGCCCCGGGTGGTGCAGCACCCGCCCATGCCCGTTGGTCGCGCACATAGGCCCAGATCCGGCCTTGTTTGACCCCTTTGCCAAGACCTTTGTCGCGCAAGCTGCGATCCAGCACTCGGATCGGCGTATCGTCCGCGTGCAACAGGTCGCTGGCCATGATATCCGCCTCGATCCGCTCAATCAGCGGCGACAAAGTCTTCATGGCGCGGCCACACCAGCCCACGAGGGTACTTTCAGGGATATCCGCCCCCATGCGGGCAAATATCTCGTGCTGGCGATACAAGGGAAGGTGATCATCGAACTTCGAGACCAGAACATGGGCGAGCAGGTTCGGTCCAGCCATACTGCCCGGGATCGGACGGCTGGGGGCTGGCTCCTGCACCATCCGCTCACAACGGCGGCAGGACTTCTTGATCCGGGCAATCTGGATCACCTTCATCTGGGCGGCGATCATATCGAGCAATTCGCTGACATCCTCACCCACCACGCGCAGATCGCCGCCACAGTCGGCGCAGCAGGTGCCGGGGTCCAGTTCACGCCGCTCGCGCGGGGTCGCATCCGAGACACGCGGGCGGCGGCGCAGCGCGGGCGCATCGGCAGCTTCCGGTGACGGTTCATCCTGCCCCTCGTCGATAGGCGCGTCGTCCTCCTCGGCCACCGCAACCAGCAAGTCTTCGAGTGCCAGTTCCAGCTGTTCGATCTCGCGCTCGATCTTCTCCGAGGACTTGCCGAAGGCCAGTTTCTGGAGTTTGGCGATCCGAAGGCGCAAGGCTTGAACCAGTTGATCATGGACGCGCAACGTGGCCGATATCTTGGCGTTTTCTGCCTGCAATGCTGCAATCATCGCCTTCAATTCGGCGGGATCATCAGGCAGATTTTCAGCAGGCTTCGACATGCATCTGATTACCAAAAATCAGGTCAAAACACCATATAAATAGAGCAAATGACGGTGCAATATCACCCGACATGTGCAGGCGGAGCGCCCCAATCCGGACGCCGC
>NZ_FZON01000067.1 GCF_900188425.1 Antarctobacter heliothermus | reverse complement strand
TTCCGCTCGTCAGAGCGGCGACAGCGGACGGATACTGGTGGACACTATCAGCCGAGGGTTCCGCTCGTCAGAGCGGCGACAGCGGACGGATACAGGCCGGCCAGTTCTTGGTCTTGTAGCTCGGCGGGATCGGTCTGCTCATGCAGGACAGCTACCACGCTGGATTCACGAGATGAATCCCTCAACCAGCCTTTGCGCAACAAAGCCTCTCGCCGGGCTCTGGCAAGTGTTCCATTTCGTTCCACGGATCCACGATGATCAGCTTGCAGCCATCACGAACTGCCAGCGTATAGATCATGGTTTGCAGCCACCCAAGGTTGTGAGCCTTGTTTCCGTCGAAGGTCCGGTGCACGACCCGGAAATGCCCATCCAAAAAATGGGCACACCGGGCTTGCTCGTCAGCCGAAAGACTATCCCACGGCTTGCCGGTTTGCAGCCGCGCGAGGTGGTCGCGAATCCGGTAGGGGTGGGTTTCGAACTCCAGGAACCCGACCTTGACGTTTTCTGCCTTGGCGACGTGGTAGGCCGCTAAGGTGGTGAAAGTCGATTTCCCGGATCCCGGAGTCCCTGTCCCCGCGGACATTGCACCGATCTCGAAGGCAGGCGAAGCGCGAGATGGGAGCGAGCCTCGTCACCCAAGGTCCGGTAAAAGGCGGGAACGTCCTGCCAAGGCAAGGAGGGAATGTTCTTGGGGACATGGCGTGACTGACCGAGCAGCGCCTTGGCGTTTTCGGCTGCCTGCAAGTCGACATCGAGACCCATCGCCGCCGCGTGCTTGAAAACGATCGAAATGCGGTTAAGGGCCTTGCGAGCTGTTTCGGCCTTTTCATGCCACAGCGGCGCCAAGACATCCCGTATGTCGCGCTGATCGATTTCTTCGACTGGAACATCGCCCAATTTTGGAAGGACATGGTGATTGAGCGGCGAAAGCCATCGCCCTGCTTTCCCGTCGCCTTTCAACTCTGCCTTGCGGGCATCGAATGCTTCCATCGTCACTGCCCGAAAGGTGTTGTCGTATCGCGCCGCCTCACGGCGTTGACGTTCACGTTCTCGGATCGGGTTCTTTCCAGACTGGACGATTTTCCTCCAACGGTCACGTTCGACACGGGCCTCCTTCAAGCCAACCGAAGGATACCCACCAAGACCCATCTCATGTCGACGTCCATGCAGATCAAATCGCAAGAACCATTGCGCCCCCGTCGGACCGCTTCTGGAGCCACAGACCGTTGCCGTCGTTATGCTTGCCAACTGGCGCGCTCCTTCCGAAGGCCGCTGACAACTTGTTCAGAGCTGGCATTCCAGTTCGCCTCCACCCACCATTGAACCCACCTCTACATATTGGATAATTTTGGACGGAATAAGTCAGTTTTGGATGTAGCATGTAGCAACATCAGACACTTAACGACTGTCCGGATAGCTATTGAACGCTGCTGAACCATATGGGGCAAGGGTTCGGTGCCTCTCCTGGGCACCACTTACCCCTCACATCGCCGCTCATACCCACCCCACTGCTTTTGCGGGACAGGCGGTCAGCGCACATTCTGTGCGCGGTACGGGCAGAATCTTGAAGCCGGACAGCAACCCGGTCTTGGGTCAATGGCCAGAACGGTTCGGAGAAACATGGCAATAAAGAAACGATCTTCAATCGCCTCCACTATGAAGGTCTCGACTGAGTGCAAACACACTCCTCGCACGCCAAGGCGGCCCAGAGCTTTGGGCGCAGTCTCAAACCGGGCGACCGTTTCTGCAAAACCACCCCGCAGAGCCAGGCAATTTCATCCTGTCTCCGATCCACCAAATGCCGGGATTGAAAACTCAGACGCGACGGCGAAGGTCAGACAGGATCGTGCTGTTGCAGCAACCGGGTGGCGGAGTCGGGGTCAGACTGGCCTGACTGGCCAGCCAGCTTTCGCAGGCCGAGACCAACGCACACCCCCGGCAGCGGGTGACCATACCTGCATAAGTGTCGGGGGCAAGGCGGCCGGTTTTCATCGCTTCGTGCAGATTCAGGCCCATGACCCGCGCCACGCTGCGCGTCATGAAGAAATGCCGGGCGGGATCGCCAAGCGTCAAGGTCATCACGTCTCTCCTAGGGCGTCGTGTCCAGAACCGCGTCTTTCAACGCGGCAAGGCGTTTTCGGTTGACGCAGGGGGTCGGCAGGGCGCGGATGTCATCCCCCGGTGCGTCCAGCCAGTGGCCGCAGCCTTCGGCCCAGGTGCAGCCCCGGCACCGGGTCACAAGCCCCGCCCAGTCCACCTGACTTAGCAGACCGACATCGACGGCGCGTACAAGATCAACGCCAGTGGCCTTGGCCATGCGCTGAACAAGCCAATAGTGATCCGTCGCATTGCCAAGAGGCTGCGGTCCGCTCATGGTTCAGTCCTGTTCCAAGGCGCGAAACAGCGCGGCATTGCGGCAATACTCGGGTGTGTCCGACGTCGTCGCGTCCTGCGCATCCAGCCAGTGTTCGCATTTGTCGACAGCGGTACATCCGGTACAGTGCAGCACAGCATTCTCAAGGTCTGTCATCGACAGCTTGCCGCGCAGCATCTGTTCCTCAAGATCAATGCCCCGCGCCTGTGCCATGTTGTCAACAAGCGCCGCGTGCCGTCTGAGCGTGGTCTGACTTTGCATGGGTCGGTCCCCTTGGTTCTGGTCCAATGGGGCAAGGATGCCGACTCGGGTCTGACTCTGCCTTGATGCAGGTCAACGTGGCGTCAACTGGATCTATTGCCCGGCAAGCGCCGCCGCCGTATCGCGTACGATCTGCATACGGGCGGCATTGGGCGGGTGGCTGCCCAGGAACTTGTTGCCCGGATCGGGGATACGGCCAAAGAACTTGGCCCCGTTCACCGGATCATAGCCTGCGCGATAGGCGATGATGGTGCCCAACTGATCTGCTTCCAGCTCAAACTCCTTGGAGTAGGTCCGCGCACCGACGGCAGCGCCCAGTTCTTGGGCGTTGCGCACCGCCTCGGCCTCGGCTCCGCTGATGGCGGCGATTCCGGCAAACACCACCGCGCCGATGGTGGCGCTTTCGCGGGTCTTGGCCAGATGATCCTGAATGTGGTGCGCCGCCTCATGCCCCATGACAAAGGCCAGTTCGTCCGCGTTTCGAACCGAATTGATCATGCCGATGTTGAACGCCAGAATCGGCCGCCCGTACCGGTCCTCTGTCTGAAAGGCATTCGGGGCAAGGTCGGCCCGGTCATCCACGACGATCTGGAAGTCGCAGTTCATTCCGGTGGTCCGCTTGCGGCACTCTCGTTCGGCCAGTGGTTCGACGGTCTGGACCACTTCGACAAATTGCCGTGCGGCACGGTTGGCGCGCACTTGCGCCTCGGATCCGCCCACGGCAGCGGGTGCCGGCGAAGGCAGGGACATCGGCGCGCAGGCAGACAGCAGCGCAAGGGCGATGATCAGGAGTAGGCGATACATAAAACAGTCCAGACAGGCGATGCGGGCTATCGGTATCTAGGCCGCATTGGCGTCCTGCGCCAGACAGTCGCGTTCACTTGGCGGTGTTGCGCCGGTGGCCTATCTCTTTCCCATGCAGGAAAAAACCACTGTCATATACAACGACACCTGCCCGATCTGTTCGCGCGAGGTGGACAGCTATCGCCGCATGACCGCACGGGACGGGCTGGATATTGCCTATTGCCGCCTGTCCGATGGTGCGCAGGCAGCGCACGGGTTGACCAGGGATGCGGCAGCACGGCGGTTTCATGTGATCCGTGACGGCAAGATGCTTGACGGGATGCCGGCCTTTGCCGCGCTCTGGGAAGAGATGCCCCGCCTGCGCTGGCTGGCGTGGCTGGTGCGGCGTCCGGTCCTGCGGCAAATCACCGAAGGTTTATACGATCACGCCATGGCCCCGATGCTCTACCGGATGCACCTGCGTCGTCAACGCCGCCAAGAATCGGTTTCCGGCCCCGCCGCGCCGCGATAACCTGCCCCCATGTTCAGTGTAGAGCACGATTTCGACGCCACCGTGGTGACCCTTGTGGATGAGGGCAAAGCACCACTGAAAGAGGACGTGGTGATTTCCAGTTTCGAGGAATGTGTGACGGTCGAACAATACGACCCCCGCACCGACCGCGTGGAAAAGATCACCCTATCGATTTCCCAGATGCGCGACCTTGTCGCTGCTGTCAGCATGCCCGAAGGCGTCTATCGCCGCGACGAATAAGACGCCTTATTCAGCGATGCGGAACAGCTTATCGCGTGAGGTGTCGCCGCGCAGCAGCTGCAGCCGCGACTTCGGGACTCCCAATGCCTTGGCCAGCAGCTTGACCACCGCCGCGTTTGCCTTGCCGCCCTCTGGTACGGTCGTCACCGACACACGCAGGCTGTCCCCGCCGCGCAGGATCGCATTGCGCGCGGCCTTTGGCTTGACGCGCACGGCCAATGTGGCACCGGGTGTGGCAAGGTCGCTCAGATCGGGCAGTTTCATGGGTCTGGGATACAGGCTACGAGGACGCGCGCAAGATAAGTGGTTGAAACCGGCGCGTCAGGGCCTGACATATCTGCAAACTGCCCGAAGGAAATGCCATGCCCTCCTCCAATTCCGCCGCGATGGCGTTTCTGCTCTCGCGCCGCTCGCGCCCCGCCAAGACGCTGACCGGGCCTGCCCCGAATGACGCCGCGCTGATGCCGCTGCTGACGGCGGCGGCGCGGACCCCTGACCATGGCAAGCTGGAACCCTGGCGCTTTGTCGTCCTGCGCGAGGGGGCATTGCGCCGGTTGGCGGGCGAGGTTGCGACCTGCGGAGAACGTCTGGGCAAAAGCCCCGAGGACATCGCCAAGGCGCGCGACGCCTATGACCGCAGCCCGTTGGCCGTTGTGGTTGTGGAGGTGCAAAAGGACAGCCCCAAGATCCCGGCGCTGGAACAGACCTATTCCGCCGGTGCCGTCTGTCTGGCGCTGCTGAACGCGGCGCTGGCCTCTGGCTGGGGCGCAAACTGGCTGTCCGGCTGGGCGAGCCATGACCGTGGCTTTGCCGAAGGGGCGCTGGGTCTGGCCCCCCACGAGAGAATTGCGGGCGTGATCCATATCGGCACCGAAGGGGCCACGCCTCCAGAACGCCCGCGTCCTGATCTGGGTGCAATCACCACCTGGGTGTCGGAATGATCTTCGACGCGGTGTCGCGGGCCATAGCGCAAATGCCCGACCCGCGCTTTCGCGGCGTGCTCTTCCGGGGGATCGGCATCACCGTTGCGGCCCTGGTCGCGGCGGTTTTCGTGATTTTTCAAGCGGTCGGCTGGCTGATCGGCGACGACGCCAGCCTGCCCCTGATCGGACAGGTGTCCTGGCTGAACGACGCCGCCAGCTGGGCCTCTGTGCCGGTGATGCTGGTGCTGTCGGCCTTTCTGATGATCCCGGTCGCCTCGGCCATCACCTCGCTTTTCCTCGAAGAGGTGGCCCAGGCGGTCGAGGATCGCCACTACCCCGGCCTCGGCCCCGCCACGCCGGTCAGCATTGCCGATGGCCTGCGCGACTCGCTGGGGTTTCTTGGCACGCTGGTTGTGGCAAACCTGCTGGCGCTGGTGCTCTACCTGCTGTTTGCCCCGTTGGCGCCGTTCATCTTCTGGGCGCTGAACGGCTTCCTTCTGGGCCGGGAATACTTCACGCTGGCCGCGATGCGCCGCGTGGGCCGCGCCGAGGCGCGCAGGCTGCGCCGCCGCCACATCGGCGCGATCTGGGCCACCGGCGTCATCATGGCCGTGCCGCTGACCTTCCCAATCGTCAACCTGTTGGTCCCGGTCCTCGGCGCCGCCGCCTTTACCCATGTGTTCCACCGGGTGACCGCGCGTTGAGCCTACGCTTCTTCTGGCCAGAAATATCCAAAAAGGCGACCGAAGGACGCCGCAGGTCATGCTGAAAGCATGGCCCTGACATGACCCCCGCGTGCCTCACTTGACGTGAGAACTGCCGTCCATACGGTTGAACATCCAGCCGTCGATGTCGCGCACGGTCACAACCTCGAATATGATGATCGAGGCGACGATGGCCCAGATCACCGCCGCGACGCCGGTGGTGATCCAGGCCTTGCGTTTCAGGTTGTGAACCTCGGGGCTGCCGGCATGGGTGCCCGGCACAACCGAGCCCATGTCGCCCTGTGTCTTCAGCCGGATCGGGATCACGACGAGGAAGGTCATGAACCAGATCACGGCATACAGCACGATCCCCGACGTAATGCCCATCAGACCTGCTCCAACTCGACAAGGCAGCCGTTGAAATCCTTGGGATGCAGGAACAGCACCGGTTTGCCATGCGCGCCGATCTTCGGCTCGCCACTGCCCAGCACCCGCGCTCCGGTTTCCTTGAGGTGGTCGCGCGCGGCAATGATGTCATCGACCTCGTAGCAGATGTGGTGGATGCCCCCCGAGGGGTTCTTGGTCAGAAAGCCGTTGATCGGGCTGTCATCACCCAGCGGATACAGCAGTTCGATCTTGGTGTTCGGCAGTTCGATGAAGATCACCGTCACCCCATGATCCGGTTCGTCCTGCGGCGCGCCTACCGTCGCACCCAGCGCGGTGCGGTACTGCGCTGCGGCGGCTTCGAGGTCGGGCACGGCGATGGCCACATGATTCAGGCGTCCGATCATCTCAATTACTCCATGGCTGGTGTTGCCAGAGGTTATGGCGTTTGGGCCACGACCGGACAAGGCGGTGCGACCCTTAACCGCTTGTTCACCGTGTCACGCCAATCTGGTGAGCGACTCGTGAAGGAGCGACTGCCATGGACGACACACAAAAGCTATCTCCGCACCTGCGTCCCACCACGACGCGGCCCCTGTTGGGGCTGACGATTCTGGTGGTCGAGGACAGCCGATATTCCTGCGACGCCTTGCGCCTGCTTTGCCTGCGCTCGGGGGCGCGCATCCGCCGGGCCGATTGCCTGAAATCGGCGCGCCGCCATCTACAGGTCTATCGGCCCAGCGTTGTGGTCATCGACCTTGGCCTGCCGGACGGATCAGGGGCCGAACTGATCGCCGAACTGGGCGTTGCCTGCCCACGTGTCGACGTGATCCTTGGCACCAGCGGTGACAGCTTTGCCGAAGAGGTGGCGCTGGCTGCCGGCGCGGACGGTTTCCTGGCCAAGCCGGTGTCGTCCGTCGTCGCCTTCCAGAACGCGATCCTCAGCGCGCTGCCGGTCGAACGGCGCCCCACCGGCCCGCGCCTTGTCTGTGATGAGCCTGTTTTGCCCGATCCACTGGCCTACCGCGATGACATGGCCCATGCGGCGGATGTGCTCTCTGTCGCGCCCGGCGACGACCGCAGCCTGACCTATCTGACACAGTTCCTGGCCGGGGTCGCCCGCAGCGCCGGCGACGGCGTCCTGCAAAAGGCGGCAGAGGATCTGGCAGATGCCCGCGCCGCCGGTCAGCCAGTCAAGTCCAGCCTCGCACGGGTGTCCGCACTGGTGCGGGACCGCGTGGCAGACCGATTGGCAATCTGAACCGTCTCTACAGCAACAGTTGCGGGTCGTCGCCCATGTCCAACCCGGGAAAAATCGTCGACTCCAGCGCCGACCGTTCCACCCCGTACAGCCCGCGCAAGATCCAGGCCAGATGGGCGCGCAGATCACGCGTCGGCATGACATCGCGGCGATTGTACAGCGCGGTCTCATTCAGTCCGGGCCAGTCCGCGATCACCCGTCCACCGCGCAACGCGCCACCCGCCAGCACCATTACCCCGCCAGAGCCGTGATCGGTGCCGCCCGTGCCGTTCCAGCGCGCCGTGCGGCCGAACTCTGTGACTGCAACCACGGTTGTCTGACCCCAGGCCGCGTCTCCCAGCGTCTCCTTCAGCGTCGTCACAGACTGCGCCAGTTGGGTCAGCGCGCGTGGCAGATAGTGTGCCTGCGTCTTGTGTGTGTCCCATCCGGTCAGCGAATAGCAGGCGATCCGCGCCGCCCCCCGCAGCTGATCGCCCGCAAACCGGGCCAGTGCCGCACCGGGCATCTGGCGGTCCTTGTTGCTCATCCTGTCGTCACGCATGGCGGCCATCATGTCGCCCATCCCGCCGGTGAATTCCAGAGCGTCGCCATCGCTGCCCGCAAGGGCAAAGGCAGTGTCCAGCGCCGCCGCCATGACCGGATCGGATTGCATCACGCGCCGGGTCAGTAGAATGGCCTGAGGCGACAGGCGCAGATCGGCCTCCGGGGTCCAGCGGCTTACCTTTGCGGGACCTTGCAGAATGCGCAGCGGCTCACTGCCGATGGCATAGGCCGTCTCGGCGCGGGCATCCGGCATGCGCTGCACAAGACGGTTCAGCCAGCCATCCTCTGGCAGCGGTGCGTCAGAGGCAGCCACACCGGCCTCCAGCAAATCCTGCCCGTCGAAATGGCTGCGCTTGTCGCGGTAGGGGATCGACACCGCATGCGCAAACCCCAGATCCCCGGCCTGCCACAGCGGCATCAGCGGGGCCAGCGCGCCGTGCATGGCAAATCGCCCGTCCAGATCAATCGCGCCACCGCCATCCAGATCCAGCGCGGGTCGCCCCAATCCGGCGAAATCGGGGTCGCCATAGGGGCTGACCGCGCCCAACCCGTCCATGCCGCCACGCAGGATGATCACCACCAGCCGGTGGTCGCCCGGCGTCGCGGCCAGAGTGACCGGTGTCACCAGCGGACTGGCGGCCAGCGAACAGCCCAACGCGGCGCTGCGGGTCAGAAAGCGGCGTCTGTCCATGGTCTACATCCTCTGAAACGCGGGAGAGGCCAGCACAACGCCGATCCCGTCGGAGCGGGTCTCTGCGGCGCTGGCGGCGAAACGCACCTCTTCAGGCGCACGCGCGCCAAGGGCGGTCACGACAAAATCGCGCGGGTCCGGCAGCCTGTCCAGCATCAGCTGCGGCAGGGTGAACCCCCATTGCAGCCGCGCCGCCAACCCCTGCGGTGTGAGCCATGCACCATCCGCCTCTGGCAGCCCGTCGGGGCCCAATGGTTCCTGCCAGACCTGCCCCATCTGGCGCAGCGGGTTCATCAGCAGCAAACCAGCACGCGCAGCCAGCGCCTTGGGCGGCACATCCAGCGCGCGACAGGCCGATGCGATAAAATCCAGCGGCGGTTTGGCATTGCCCGGCGCCGGGTCCCAGGCGGCAGGATGGCTGAGCATTGCGTGATACACCTGGGGCAGGTCGCCCCCTGTCTGCCACCAGACCTCTGCCATGGCGGCGACAAGCGCGGTGTCGGGATGATCACCGATGAAATGCACTGCCAGCTTGTGCGCGATATGCCGCGCCGTGGCCGGATGGCGGGCCAGATCGCGCAGGACAGCGTGGATGTCCTCCAACGCCGGCTGCGCGCCGCCGTAGGACGTGCCCAACACGGTCTCCGCGCCCGGTTCGGCCAGGGCCGCGCGAAACTCTGTGCCCGCTTCGGCGGTAAAGGCCAACCCGGTCAGCAGTTTTGCCAGTTCATACACATCGCCTTGAGTGTAGGGACCACCCACGCCCAGCGTGTGCAGCTCCAGCAGTTCCCGCGCAAGGTTCTCATTCATGCCCTTCCTGCCCGGATAGCGCAGGGCCTGTGGCGAATTTGGCCCCGCAGAGGCGTGCTGATCCAGAGAATGCAGCATCTGCGGATGAGTGACGGCCGCGATCAACATGTCTTCGAATCGGCCCGCTAGGTACGGGCGGATGGCCGATTCCAGATAGGGTGAGGTTGAGATCCGCAGCACATTGACCTTGCCGCGCGCGGAGAAATGATCCCCCCAAAAGCTTTCGAGCCGTTCCCGCAGGGGCGTTTCGCTGGTGATCCGACGCGCCACATGCGCCACCAGCCAGTCCAGCCGCGCCTTGCGGCCCTCCCGGTTCAGCTTGATGATGCTCTCAAGCGCCTCTTCGGCCAGCGCCGTGCCCCTTTCCTGCCGTCGGATCCGGCCCAGCGCGTTCATCGGAGTCAATCGCGACGCGAGGAAAATCTCATATGTTTCGATGGGATGCGCGGCTGCGGCGGTGTCCGGCCCCAACAGCCCGGCCAGCATGGCCTCCACGCTGTCAGGCGCGGCGATCCGGGGGGATCGGCCGCAGCCAAAGCGAATATCGGCTAGGAGTGGATCGAACATGGAAATGCCTCAACAGTGCTGGGCGCACTGTAGAGGATGCGGGGCGGTTTTGCATCGCCCCGCACGGAATTGTGCCCGCCGTGTCGGCGGAAAGACGCCTTGGGTCGCCGTCAGTCCTGTGGAATGACGCGCAGACCCAGTTCCATCAACTGCTCCGATGACGGGTCCGACGGCGCGCTCATCATCAGGTCTTCGGCGCGCTGGTTCATCGGGAACATGATGACCTCACGGATGTTCGACGTACCCGCCAGCAGCATCACGATCCGGTCGATGCCCGCAGCACAGCCACCGTGCGGCGGCGCGCCGAAGTGAAAGGCGTTGAAAAGCGCACCAAAGCGCGATTTGACCTCATCCGCGCCGTAACCGGCAATCTCGAACGCCTTCAGCATGACCTCGGGCTTGTGGTTGCGGATCGCGCCGCTGACCAGTTCATACCCGTTGCAGGCCAGATCATACTGGAAGCCCTTGACCGCTAGCGGATCGCCCATCAGCGCCTCCATCCCGCCTTGCGGCATGGAAAAGGGGTTGTGCTCAAAGTCGATCTTGCCGGTTTCCTCGTCCTTTTCGTAGATCGGGAAATCCACGATCCACGCAAAGGCAAAGCGGTTCTGGTCGGTCAGGTTCAGTTCCGTGCCCAGCACGTCGCGCGCCTTGCCCGCGACCCGCTGAAAGCTGGCCGGTTTGCCGCCAAGGAAAAACGCTGCATCACCCACGCCAAGGCCCAGTTGCTGGCGGATCGCCTCGGTCCGTTCCGGGCCGATGTTCTTGGCAAGGGGGCCAGCGGCCTCGATGCCCTGCCCCTGATCGCGCCAAAAGATGTACCCCATGCCCGGCAAGCCCTCTTTCTGGGCAAAGGCGTTCATGCGGTCGCAGAACTTGCGGCTGCCGCCGCCCGGTGCCGGAATGGCGCGGATTTCGGTGCCGTCCTGCTCCAGCAGTTTGGCAAAGATAGCGAAACCGGAGCCTGCAAAATGCTCGGACACCACCTGCATCTCGATCGGGTTGCGCAGGTCGGGCTTGTCGGTGCCGTATTTCAGTGCCGCCTCGGCATAGGGGATCTGCGGCCATGTTTCGGGCGCGTCGACCGATTTGCCGCCGCCAAATTCCTCGAACACACCGGCGATCACCGGGCTGACCGTGTCGAACACGTCCTGCTGGGTGACAAAGGACATTTCCATATCCAACTGGTAGAAATCGGTGGGCGAACGGTCAGCGCGCGGGTCCTCATCGCGGAAACAGGGCGCAATCTGGAAATACTTGTCAAAGCCGCTGACCATGATCAGCTGCTTGAACTGCTGCGGGGCCTGCGGCAGGGCGTAGAACTTGCCCGGCTGCTGGCGCGACGGCACCAGAAAGTCGCGCGCTCCCTCGGGCGATGACGCGGTGATGATCGGCGTCTGATACTCGCGGAAATCCTTGGCCCACATCCGCTTGCGGATGGACGCCACCACATCGGACCGCAGAGTCATCGACGACTGCATCGCCTCACGGCGCAGGTCGAGATAACGGTATTTCAGGCGGGTCTCTTCGGGGTATTCCTGATCGCCAAACACGATCAGCGGCAGCTCATCGGCGCTGCCCAGCACCTCCAGGTCGCGCACGAACACCTCGACCTCGCCGGTGGGCAGGTTCGGGTTCACAAGGCTGGCGTCGCGCGCCAGCACGGTGCCGTCGATGCGGATACACCATTCCGAGCGCACCTTTTCCAGCGCGCTGAACACCGGGCTGTCGCCGTCGGCGATCACCTGCGTGATGCCATAGTGGTCGCGCAAATCGATGAAAAGCACGCCGCCGTGGTCACGGATGCGGTGCACCCAGCCGGCCAGACGGACGGTTTCGCCCACCTGGTCCTTGGTCAGATCGGCGCAGGTGTGGCTGCGATAGGCGTGCATGTCGGGCCCCTTCGGATATGCGCAAAAGACAGGCGCGATACATCCCGAGGGGCGCAAGAAGTCAAGGGAGGTGGCTTTATTTGACGAGAATCGCCGGAACCTGATAACCGTCGTGACCTGAAGAGGGGCCAAAAGGCCGCATGAGGGTCACGCCATGTCTGAATCGCTGTTCTGCAACATGCTGCGCCGGATGGTTCGGCACGGCCACCTGACAGTCACGCTGCCCAGCGGTCGGACAGAGGTAGTGGGATCGGGCCAAGGCGACAGCCTGCAATTGACCTTGACCGGGGACGGCACCATTCGCCGCCTGCTTCAACGGCCCGGTCTGGCGCTGGGCGAGTGTTATACCGACGGCACGCTGCAAATCGAAGGTGACGACCTGCCCGGCCTGCTGAACCTGCTGGCGGTCAACCAGAGCTTTGCCGAGATGCCGCTCTGGTACAGGGTGCCGCGCAGCATTCAGGGCGCCTTGCGCGGGTTTCTGCAACGCAACACACCGTTCAGCGCGCGACGCAACGTGGCACATCACTATGATCTGTCCGACGACCTGTACCGGCTCTTTCTGGACGCGGACATGCAGTATTCCTGCGCCTATTTCACCCGTCCAGACATGACGCTGGAAGAGGCGCAGGCCGCCAAAAAGGCGCATATCGCGCGCAAGCTGTTGATCGAACCCGGGATGAAGGTGCTGGACATCGGCTGTGGCTGGGGCGGCATGGCGCTGACACTGGCACGCGACTATGGCGCGAATGTCACCGGGGTGACCCTGTCGGAAAACCAGTTGGCCACCGCGCAGGCGCGGGCCAAGGCAGAGGGGCTGGAGGATCGCGTCACCTTTCGCCTGCTCGACTACCGGCGGCTTGAGGAACGGTTTGACCGCATTGTCAGCGTCGGCATGCTGGAACACGTCGGGGTGCCGCACTACGGCGAATATTTCGGCAAGGTCCGCGATCTGATGGCCGATGACGGGGTGGCGGTGATCCATTCCATCGTCAAGAACGGCCCGCCGCGGCCCAACAACGCCTGGATCGACAAGTACATCTTTCCCGGCAGCTATGCGCCTTCCGCCTCGGAAATCTACCGCGCAATCGAAAACAGCTGGTTCCATCAGTCCGACGATGAGGCGCTGCGCATCCACTATGCACTGACGCTCAAGGGTTGGCGCGAACGGCTGGAGGCACAGCGCGACACGGTCGAGGCCATGTTTGACGCGAAATTCATGCGGATGTGGCGGTTCTACCTGGCCTCGATGGAGGTGGCCTTTCAGTCCGGCAACCTGCATGTGCAGCAATGGCAACTGGCCAAATCCATGTCCACGGTGCCGATCACGCGGGACTATCTGTATCCCGCGACGCAGGCGGCCTATGATCGGGCGGCGGAATGACGTCCTAAAACGGCCGCACCACGTTGCCGGAATAGAAATAGTTGCCGGAATAGAAATATACGCCCAAACCCAGCGCAAACAGGATCACACCGGACAGCGAATGCAGCACAACCGCCTCGGCAAAGCTGCCGCGCCGCTCATAGGCCCATGCAAAGACCAGACCGCCGGAAAAGGTCATCGCCGCGACGATCCAGTTCCAATACATCAGGTGCGCAAGGGAAAAGAGCGCGGCGTTCAACACCAGCGGTGTCCAGTCGCCGCGTGGCAGCAAGCCGCCATAGCGGCGAAAGAACAGCGGTCGGAACACCAGTTCCTGCGGCAAGGCCGACAGCACTGGATACAGCAGCGCGATCATCAGCATCAGCAGCGGATTGACCCGGATCAGCGCAAAGGCCGCCTCTGGCGCGGTCAGCCAGATCACCGCCGAACCGACTGCGGCGGTGATCGCGCCGAACCCCGCGATCAGCTGCCAGTCGATCCGACCCGCGCCAAGAGCCAGTGACCGCCAATCGAATCCCGGCGTCAGGTGCAACAGCACCACCCCCAGCGCGGTAAAGCCAAACAGCAGCGGAAACATCACGTCCGGCGGAAAGGCGGCGGCGATAACCAGCGGGATCACCGCAAACAGTCCGATGAACTCGACCCACAACCGGACCCGGCGCGCGGCACCGCCGTCTTCGTCTGACACAATGGACATCGCTGTGGCTCCTTGCTCTGCGCGCCCGCCACAGATAGGCACGGCGCGGCCCCGTACCACCCCGTTCGAGGCTTGCGCTCAAAGGCGCGCCGCGTATAACGCCGACAATTTGCCAAGAGACTCTCCCGGGGCCCTCGCCGTCCGGGGCCAAAATGGAGCGCCCGATGCCCAAGAGAACCGACATCCAGTCCATCATGATCATCGGAGCGGGCCCTATCATCATCGGTCAGGCCTGCGAGTTCGATTATTCCGGCGCACAGGCCTGCAAGGCCCTGCGCGAAGAGGGCTACCGGGTCATTCTGGTCAACTCGAACCCGGCGACGATCATGACCGACCCCGGTCTGGCCGACGCCACCTACATCGAGCCGATCACGCCCGAAGTCGTTGCCCGCATCATCGAGAAAGAGCGCCCCGACGCGCTGCTGCCCACTATGGGCGGCCAGACAGGCCTGAACACCTCTCTGGCGCTTGAGGAAATGGGCGTGCTGGAGAAATTCGGCGTCGAGATGATCGGGGCCAAGCGCGCCGCCATCGAGATGGCCGAGGACCGCAAGCTGTTCCGCGAGGCGATGGACCGCATCGGTCTTGAGAACCCCAAGGCGACCATCGTCACCGCGCCCAAGAATGCCAAGGGCAAGTTCGACCTGGATGCCGGCGTGTCGATTGCGCTGGAAACGCTGGAATATGTCGGCCTGCCCGCCATCATCCGCCCCGCCTTTACCCTTGGCGGCACCGGCGGCGGCGTAGCCTACAACCGCGAGGACTACATTCACTACTGCCGCACCGGCATGGATGCCTCTCCCGTGGGTCAGATCCTTGTGGACGAGTCGCTGCTGGGCTGGAAAGAGTTCGAGATGGAGGTTGTCCGCGACAAGGCGGACAATGCGATCATCGTCTGTGCGATTGAGAACGTCGACCCGATGGGCGTGCACACCGGCGACAGCATCACCGTCGCGCCCGCGCTGACGCTGACCGACAAGGAATACCAGATCATGCGCAACGGCTCTATCGCCGTCCTGCGCGAGATCGGCGTGGAAACCGGCGGGTCGAACGTGCAGTGGGCGGTGAACCCGGACGACGGCCGCATGGTCGTGATCGAGATGAACCCGCGTGTATCCCGCTCCTCCGCGCTGGCATCCAAGGCAACAGGCTTTCCCATCGCCAAGATCGCCGCCAAGCTGGCCGTGGGCTACACGCTGGACGAGCTGGACAATGACATCACCAAGGTCACGCCGGCGTCGTTCGAGCCGACCATCGACTATGTCGTCACCAAGATCCCCAAGTTCGCGTTCGAGAAATTTCCCGGCGCCCAGCCGCTGCTGACCACCGCGATGAAATCCGTGGGTGAAGCGATGGCCATCGGCCGCACCATCCACGAATCGCTGCAAAAGGCGCTCGCCTCGATGGAATCGGGCCTGACCGGCTTTGACGAGGTCGAGATCCCCGGCGTCGGTGTCGACGCTTGGTCGATCCCCGCCGACAAATCCGCCGTGATCAAGGCCATCGGCCAGCAGACCCCGGACCGCATGCGCACCATCGCGCAGGCCATGCGCCACGGCCTGAGCGACGACGAAATCCACGCCACCACCATGTTCGACCCGTGGTTCCTGGCCCGCATCCGCGAAATCGTCGAGGCCGAGGTCGAAATTCGCGCAAACGGCTTGCCGCAAGACGCTGACGGCATGCGCCACCTCAAAATGATGGGCTTTACCGACGCGCGGCTCGCCAAGCTGACCGGCTTCTCCGAAAAGGACGTGCGCCACCGCCGTCACGGCCTGGGCATCAACGCCGTCTTCAAACGCATCGACACCTGCGCCGCCGAGTTTGAGGCGCAAACGCCCTATATGTACTCCACCTACGAAGAGCCCATGATGGGCGAGGTGGAATGTGAGGCCCGTCCCAGCGACCGCAAAAAAGTCGTCATCCTCGGCGGCGGTCCCAACCGCATCGGGCAGGGGATCGAGTTCGACTATTGCTGCTGCCACGCCTGCTTTGCCCTGACCGACGCGGGCTATGAGACCATCATGGTCAACTGCAACCCCGAGACCGTGTCGACCGACTACGACACCTCGGACCGGCTGTACTTTGAGCCGCTGACCTTTGAACACGTCATGGAAATCCTGCGGGTCGAGCTGGAAAACGGCACCCTGCACGGCGTCATTGTCCAGTTCGGCGGCCAGACCCCGCTGAAACTCGCCCGCGCGCTGGAGGCCGAGGGCATCCCGATCCTTGGCACCACGCCCGACGCCATCGACCTTGCCGAGGACCGTGAGCGGTTTCAGGCGCTGGTCAACCAGTTGGGCCTGAAACAGCCGCGCAACGGCATCGCCTCAACCGACGCGCAGGCGCTGGCGATTGCCGAGGACATCGGCTTTCCGCTGGTGATCCGTCCCTCTTACGTTCTGGGTGGCCGCGCGATGGAAATCGTCCGCGATATGGACCACCTGCGCCGCTATATCTCTGAGGCGGTAGTGGTATCCGGCGACAGCCCGGTGCTGCTGGACAGCTACCTGTCCGGGGCTGTGGAGCTGGATGTGGACGCGCTGTGTGACGGGCAGAACGTCCACGTCGCGGGCATCATGCAGCACATCGAAGAGGCTGGTGTGCATTCGGGCGACTCTGCCTGCTCACTGCCGCCCTATTCGCTGGGCAAGCCGATCCTGCAAGAGATCGAAAAACAAACCCACGCGCTGGCCAAGGCCCTCAACGTTGTCGGCCTGATGAACGTCCAGTTCGCCATCAAACTCAATGAGGCGGGCGAGGATGAGATCTTCCTGATCGAGGTGAACCCGCGCGCCAGCCGCACCGTGCCTTTCGTCGCCAAGGCGACCGACAGCGCCATCGCCAGCATCGCCGCCCGCATCATGGCCGGTGAGCCGCTGTCCAACTTCCCGCTGCGCGCAGGCTATGCCGAGGACACCGACTACGACACCGACGTGCCGATGGCCGACCCGATGACGTTGGCGGACCCGAACATGCCGTGGTTCTCTGTCAAAGAGGCGGTGCTGCCCTTCGCCCGCTTCCCCGGCGTCGACACCATCCTTGGCCCGGAAATGCGCTCTACCGGCGAAGTCATGGGCTGGGACCGTTCGTTCCCGCGCGCCTTTCTCAAGGCGCAGATGGGCGCAGGCACCATCCTGCCGCACGAAGGCGCGGTGTTCTTTTCCATCAAGGATGAGGACAAGACCCCACAGATCGCTGAAACCGCGCGTGTTCTGGTGGACCTCGGCTTTACCATTGTGGCGACCCAAGGCACGGCGGATTTCCTCGATACACAAGGGATCGCCTGCGAAAGGGTCAAAAAGGTCTACGAAGGTCGCCCCAACGTGGTCGACCTGATGAAGGACGGCGGCATCCAACTGGTGATGAACACCACCGAAAGCGCCGCCGCCGTGGCAGACAGCCGCGAAATCCGCTCTGTCGCGCTGTACGACAAGATCCCCTACTACACGACCGCCGCGGGCGCCCATGCCGCCGCGCTGGCGATGAAAGAACGCGAAGAAGGTGAGTTGGTGGTGAAGTCGCTGCAGGGCTGAGCCCCGCCCCGATACTCAGGTCAGAATTGGGGCCACGCGCAATGGATCTGCGCGTGGCCCTTTTTTGCCGTGGTCGCGGCAATCGACCACATCTGCGATCACGACGCGCCGACCGAATACTGGAACAGTTTCACGGCGGACAGACGTGTAGCAGGTTGCAGCCGAACCGTGTTGGCATCTGTTCACAGAACACGCGGGTTTGCGCCATCGCAAAGACTTGCGCCACTACTATACCGCAGAGGATGTTCCGACGCCGCCGGTCTTGCGGTGGCACACACAGGAGGGCGAACCGATGCACAAGACAAACAGGGCCTCCCGTATCGCGGGTGCCATCGCGATCGGCTTTGGAGTGCTGACCCTCATGTCGGGCGGCAGTACCCTGCTCGGCGGACTCGACATGGGGCAGGTCGTTCTCTTTGTGCTTTGGTTCAACACACTGGCCGGGCTGGTCTATGTCGTGGCCGGTGTCGGACTCTGGCAAGGTCGGCGATGGGCGTTTGCCCTGTCACTTGCCATTTTCGCGGCGACATTGCTGGTCTTTGCCGCCCTCGGCCTGCACATCGCACAGGGCGGCCCGTTCGAAATGCGGACCGTCTATGCCATGACCCTGCGCAGCGCGGTTTGGGGCGGTATCACGTTGGTGGCGCGCCAAGCCCGATCAACGGGGCATCTCGGATAGGTCGGCGACGTGTTCCCCCACGATACACTGGTCCCCGCTCCGGTCACCCTTTGTCTTGCGTGTCCCGCCAGTATTCATTCGCCGCAGCGATGGTGGCAAAATGGGTCGCCACCACTTGGCTGACTGCGATAAGGGCGTCTGGGTCCTCGGCGTAGGTCGGACGCAAACGGTCGCGGACTTCGGCATCGGGCTGGGTCAGCTTTACCGCCACCCGTGATAGTTTTATGGCAAGGTCATAGCCCTCTTCCGGCGTTTCGGTCTTGAGTGTCGGGAGCCAGCTTGCCATTGGTTTTTCCTTTCGGTTCAGTTGGTAAAGTATTGGGAACACCGCGCCTTGGGCCTATATCTGGATCGTCAAGAATTGCGGTCACTGTGCCCTGCCCTTCATCCTCATTCCGTCGCCCGGTCCCGAAGCGCGATATCGGCAAGAGTGGATCTGTTCAGATCCTCGATGAACCTGGCCTCGGCGTGACGCAGCCGGGATTTCAGGCGACAACAGCCGTCGATGGTACAGTTTCCGCCATCCGGCACGAAACACTCGACCAGAGCCTGTCCCTCTTCCAGCAGCCGCACGACATCGCCAATCCGGATCTCGGCGGGGTCGTGCCGCAAGGTCGCCCCGCCTTTTGCGCCGCGCCGGGTCTCGACGATGCCGCCCCGTGCAAGCCGTTGCATGATCTTCGCCAAGTGATCGCGAGACAGCTTGAACTCCCCGGCCAGGTCAGCGGTCGAAAAGGCCCGGTCCGGGGCGCTCGCCATCCGCATCAGCATTCTGAGCCCGTAATCGGTGAAGGAAGTAAGGTTCATGTCGCTCCGCACTGGCAAAATGGTATTTACAATACCTATTTCATGGATGTAGCCTGAGGCACAAGCTCAAATCCTTGGGGAGGCCAAGCCACCCGCCGAACCTCAGATCATCGCCGCTCTGACCGAAGAACTCCGAGATGGCGAAACTGACACTCCCCCATAATCCTTCCGACCACGCCCATTTCAAGGTGACAGGGCATCATGGAAATCACCGCGCCCGACAGATCGAACCTGCGCTTTTGCGCGACCCCTTGCCGGATACGCGCGTGAATGGGGCGTCACACTGCTTTATGCCGCGAAGGACGAGATGCATAGAAACGCCGACCACCTGCGCCTGTGGCAGGAACAAGAGGGCCAGACATGACGGACCGGCATGAGGACTCGCTGCATACGCCGCTTTGTGGCCTGCTTGGATGCGACGTGCCCGTGTTGCTTGCCGGCATGGGCGGCGTGTCCCGGTGGGAACTGGCCGCCGCCGTGGCCGATGCAGGCGGGTACGGGATGCTGGGCATGGTCCGCGAAGACCCCGCGCTGATCGTCGCAGAAGTCACCGCGCTGCGGGAAGCGACCGACCGACCCTTTGCCGTCAATCTGATCCCGGCGGCGACAGAGGCATGTTTGCTGGATGCACAGATCGCCTGCTGTCTCGACCTTGGCGTTCCGGCCTTCAGCTTTTTCTGGGACGTGATGCCAGATGTGGTGGACCGCGTGAAACGTGCCGGGTGCCTGGTTCTGCATCAGGTCGGCACGGTCGAGGCGGCGCGGATCGCCGCAGAGGCGGGCGCGGACGTGATCATTGCGCAGGGTGTCGAGGCGGGCGGCCATGTTCACGGTCGAAGCCCGGCCTTTGAACTGACCGACCGGATACTTGGGCAGACCAACCTGCCGGTCGTGATTTCCGGCGGGATCTCAACAGGTAAAGATCTGGCCGCTGCGCTGGCAATCGGCGCCAGTGGCGTGCAATGCGGAACGGCCTTTCTGGCGACCGAAGAGTCTTTTGCCCACCCTTATCACAAGTCCCGCATCGTCGAAGCCACTAGCGACGACACGGTGCTGACCGATGTTTTTGTCCTGAATTGGCCCAAGGGCGCGGCAGTGCGAGTGATTGCGAACAGCGTGACCGATGGGTTGCGCGGCAACTACCTGGGCCACGACCCCGACAGCCTGCCGCATCAGGCCATCGCCTGGGACGGCGATCAGCCTCGGCTACGCTACAGCACGGATTCGCCCCTGCGAACCACGACCGGCAACCTGGAGGCGATGGCGCTATATGCCGGTCGGGGTGCAGGGGCCATCAAGAATGTATCACCCGCTGCCAAGCACCTGAACGATATGGTGTCGCAAGCCCGGCACATCCTGAACGGGGACAGTTCGAAACGCCTGCAAGGCGACCTCAAAAGCGACGATTTCAAGAGCTTCCGCTGCCAAAGCGGCTTTTCCTCACCGCCCTGCTATGCTGCCGAGATCGCACCGGACTATTTCGATCCGCTTGCAGTTGACACCGAACAGGCATGCGATGTCGCCCGCTGGCGAAAGTCCGAGCGCACGCGCCTGCGCGACGCCCGGATGGCGCTGTCCGTGGCGGAACGCAAGGAAATCGGTGCGGCGCTGGCTCGGCACTTGAGGCAGGTGTTGCAAGATCGCTTTGACGGTGCGCGGGGAATGGTCTTTTCCGCCTACTGGCCGATCAAGGGAGAGCCTGACCTGCGCCCGCTGATGGCCGAACTGCACGCGGCCGGCGTGACCATTGCTCTGCCACTTGTCGAAACCAAGGCGGCGCCGCTCACCTTTCGCCACTGGACACCCGAAACGCGCATGGTGCGCGGCGACTGGAACATTCCCGTCCCACCCCCGGACGCGCCCATCGTCACGCCGCAAATCACGCTTGCTCCGCTCGTGGGCTGGACGGCGACAAGGTATCGCCTGGGCTATGGCGGCGGCTATTTCGACCGGACGCTGGCTGCGCTCAAACCGAAACCGTACGTCATCGGCATCGGGTTCGAGTCAGCGCATCTCGCGACGATCTACCCGCAACCCCATGACATCCCTTTGGATCTCATCCTGACCGAGGCCGGGGTGCGGTCTGACTCGAACGAAAGCCTGACTTCCGGACCCTGACCTGGACCACGATTTGCGCACTTGCGTTCTTTGGTACGAATAGTGGTAAACGCAGTCGCCTTTGCTTTTTTCACATTCGAATACGGCTGATCAGCAGGTGTTTTGCAGCGCTGCTAGACCCGGAAAAAACGACCCAAATGACCAAGCGGCCGCATTAGAAAGTCGAACAGCCAGACGTCGAGTTCTGGAGTTTGCAATAATGCGCGCCGCCTTTCGGACAAGACACTCGACAAGGACATCGCAGCACCGGAATGTTTCGACGCCTGCAACTTTTTCATCGTCCGCAAAGGCGCTGTTTGGACATCAACCGGTGACTATTGCATGAATGGGATCACCCGCCAGAAGGTAATCGACCTGTGCCGCACGTTGGAGATACCGGTTTTTGAGCGCAACTTCTCCCTGATTGATGCCTACAGCGCGGATGAAGCCTTTCTGACTGGCACCTTTGGCGCTCAAACCCCTGTGTTCATTATCGACGGACGGGTTATCGGCGGTGGCAAAGCCGGACCGGTGTTTCATCAGATTCGCGCCGCTTACAAGCAATTGATATCGGAAAAGCGCGGATGACTGCGTCAGCAGCC
>NZ_FZON01000039.1 GCF_900188425.1 Antarctobacter heliothermus | reverse complement strand
TCCTCCGTGCCGGCGCCCGGATCATTCTCTCCGGCCGCCGGATGACGCTCGCGCTTGCAAGCAGCGCCGCGCCTTTCTGGTCTATGCTATGGCCGACAATCATCAGGATGCATTGGGCCGGCCCCTGATCCGAACCGCCTGTATGACCGCGCTTCCCGACCGTCGCCACCGATCCCGGTGGCGTTCAACGCCGTGTGCGGATGCATCACCGCGTTCGCCCGAAAGCGCCGCGAACACATCCACCCACACGTATGACGCGAACGTCGGCAGCGTGATCGCCCTTCCTGCCACACGCAAGGTCAAGAAACCCGACCGCGCCCCGAAATCACACCGCACACGGACCGCCGGTGAATATTGCGGGATAAGTCACCGGCACCGACAGCACTTTGATGTCGGTCTCATAGCCCAGCGCATCCAGTACAACGGTTGTGGCGGCAGTCGTGGCGGTAATGTCGGTCCAGCCCACATCCGAAAAGGTGACGCTGTCGCAATTGGCCAGCGCGGCCCCGGACACAAGGCTAAGCGCGAGGGCAGAGGTAAGGGTCTTTATCATGATCGTCTCCCTGGTTGATTTTGCGCAGAGTAGATCGTGCCCCGCGCGTCTTTGCAACCGGCCTGCCAAGGCGTTCGGGTCTTCGCGGTTTCTTCTGTCCAAAAATATCCCGGGGGAGTCGACCGCAGGGAGACGGGGGCAGCGCCCCCATTCCGCGTGCCGATGCGAGCGCTGCGCCATCTCGCACCCCGCGACCACCTGTGCCATCATCGCGCGCAAGTCCATTCGGAGGCAGCAACATGGCGGAACTGGAACAGCGGATCGCACAGGGGCGCGGCGATGAGGCCGCAGATCTCGTGCTGCGCGGCGGGCAGGTGTTTGACCTGATCACGGGCGCGCTTCTGACGGGCGACGTAGCGATTTGCGGCGACACGATCATCGGCGTCTTCGACCAGTATGAGGCGCGGCAGGTGATCGACGTCTCGGGCCTGACCCTGGTGCCCGGGTTCATCGACACGCATCTGCACATCGAATCCTCGCTGGTCACGCCGTTCGAATTTGACCGCTGCGTCGCCCCGCGCGGGGTGACGACGGCCATCTGCGATCCGCATGAGATTGCCAATGTGATCGGCGCCGCCGGTGTGCGCTATTTCCAGGAGGCGAGCCGCCACACGCTGATGGACATCAAGGTCCAACTCAGCTCCTGCGTGCCCTCAACCCACATGGAAACCGCGGGCGCGGATCTGGACGCAGAGGCGATTGCTGCGCTGATGGGCCACCCATCCGGCCTTGGACTGGCGGAGTTCATGAACTTTCCGGGTGTGATCCACCGCGATCCGGGCTGCATGGACAAACTGCGCCTGTTCGAGGACGGGCATGTGGACGGCCATTGCCCGCTCCTGTCGGGCAAGGATCTGAACGCCTATATCGCCGCTGGTATCCGCACCGAACATGAGGCGACAAATCCCGAAGAGGCGCTGGAAAAGCTGCGCAAGGGAATGCGGGTGCTGATCCGCGAAGGCTCTGTCTCCAAGGACTTGCACGCATTGCAGCCGCTGCTGAATGAGCGGACAGCGCCTTACATGTGCTTGTGTACCGACGACCGGAACCCGCTGGATATCGGCGAATACGGGCATCTGGACTACATGATCCGCGAGCTGATCCGTCTGGGCTGCCCGCCTCTGGCGGTTTACCGCGCCGCAACGTTGTCGGCAGCAGAGGCCTTTGGCCTCAAGGATCGCGGCATGATCGCGCCTGGAAAGCGCGCCGATATCGTGGCCGTCAGGTCGCTGGAACACTGCGAGGCGCAATTGGTGCTGGCCGGCGGCGTGGTGGTGGGCGACGACGGCTTTGCCGGACGCGGGACGGTGGACCCGGTGGGACGCGGCTCCGTCAAGGCACCAACCGTCAGTGCGCAGGATTTCCGTACCCGCGCCAACCGGGTGGAAACCGATGTAATCGGCATCCGCGAGGGCCAGATCCTGACCGACCACCTGCATGAGGACATCCCGATCACAAATGGCGACAAACGCCCCGACGTAGCGCGCGATCTGGTGCGCATCGCGGTGGTCGAACGGCACGGGAAAAACGGCAATATCGCCACCGGCTTTGTGCGCGGGTTCGGCTTGCGGGCGGGGGCGATTGCCTCAACCGTCTGCCACGACCACCACAACATCGCATGCGTCGGCGTGGACTATGCCGACATGGCCGTGGCGGCCAACCGGCTGGGCCAGATCGAGGGCGGCTTTGTCGTCGTGCGCGACGGACAGGTTCTGGCCGAACTGGCCCTGCCGGTCGCCGGGCTGATGTCGCTGGAGCCTTTTGAGTCCGTGCGCGCGAGGCTGGTGGACCTGCGCGCGGCGGCAAAATCGCTGGGCGTCGGGCTGGAAGAGCCCTTCCTGCAACTGGCCTTTCTGGCGCTACCGGTGATCCCCGCGCTGAAAATCACCGACCGGGGCATGGTCGATGTGAACAAGTTCGAAATCATCGGGTGAGCCATACAAACAGGGAATTGAAAAAGGGCGGGTGCCGCCGCACCCGCCCCGAATGTCTTCTGTCCCTGCCCTGTCAGAGCCGGTTCAGCAGTTCCCGCGTTGGCCATGCGTCCGCCGGCATCCCCAATTCGCGCTGCACGTTGCGCACCGCGTCGCGCGTGCCCGCGCCAAGGATGCCGTCAATCTTGCCCACGTCATAGCCACGCGCGGCCAGCTTGGCTTGCAGGCGCTTCATCTGCTCGCCCTCCAGCCCCGGGTCCGGGTTGCCCGCATCGTAAACCGGCGCGCCTTGCAGCCGGGTGCCAAAGTAGGCGGCGGTCAGAACGTAGGTAAAGCTCTGGTTCCATTCAAAATAGACGCTGAAGTTGGGATAGGCGATAAAGGCCGGCCCCTTGCGCCCCTGCGGGATGATGATCGACGCTGGCAAGCGCCCGTCATCCAGCGCGCCGTTGGCGCCGCGCACGCCCAGTTGCTCCCATTCGGCAACGGTCTTGGTGGCGTGCATCCCGGTGTCGTACCAGTCCAGATCGGACGGCAGCACCACCTCTTGCAGCCACGGCTCATTCGGACGCCAGCCCAGGTGCGACAGCATCTTGGCACCAGACATCAACGCATCAGGGGCCGAGGTCTTGGGGGTCACATGGCCATCACCATCGCCATCGACACCGTTGATCAGGATGTCCTTGGGCAGCATCTGCACCATGCCGATCTCACCGGCCCATGCGCCTGTCGTGGTGCGAGGGTCCAGATCCCCCTGTTCATACAGCGACAGCGCGGCAAAGATCTGCGGGCGGAAAATCTCGGGGCGGCGGCAGTCATGCGCCAGCGTCACCAACGCGTTCACCGTGTTGAAATCGCCCTGAAAGGCTCCGAAATCCGTCTCGAACGCCCAAAAGGCCAGTAGCACGCCACGCGACAGGCCGAATTCGCTTTCGATGCGGTCAAACACGCCGTCATAGCGGTCTGCCATCTGTCGCCCCTTGTCGAGGCGGCTTTGGCTAATCAGCTTTCGCGAGAAGGTGATGAAGGGATCCTGAAAGATTCCCTGCCGTCCGTCGGCCCGCAACACGGCAGCGCTTTGCTGGGCGCTGGCGAAAAACCGCCGAACCGTGTCGGCGTCATGCCCCAGCGTGACCGCCTCTTGACGGAGGCCATCCACAAAAGCGCCAAAGCCGCCGCCGCAGGGAACGTCCTGTGCCTGCGCCGCGCCTGCCAGCATCAGCGCGCCGATAATAGCTGAAAACCGCATGAATTCCCTCGTTTGCTGTTTGATGGCGCACAGTATCAACACCGGCGCGCGGAGCAAGCACGCTTCGGCAGAGACGCTGGGCAGGACGGCGGCGAACCGCCCGGCGGAAACTCTGCGTTCACGCAAATATCAAGGGTGGGTTAACTCTTTCTTCATTCCTGTGAAGGATTGATAAACCTATACGAAAGTTTAGTCTAAATCCCGTTTCGGGACTTGGATCTGTGGAGGTTCGCGTGAATGTGCTGATTGTGGAAAGCAGCAAGCCGCTTGCTCAGCTCTGGCAGCGCCATTTGCAACGCAGCGGCGCCAACGTCTGGACAGCCTATACCCAGGACGCGGCGTTTGAGCTGCTGGAAACCCGGTCGTTCCAGGTGATCATCCTTGATGTGGTGGTCGAAAACGACAGCGCGCTGGCGATTTCTGATATCGCCCAGTTTCGCCAACCCGAAGCGCGGATCATCTTTGTCACCAACACCAGCTTTTTCTCGGATGGGTCAATCTTCAACCTGTGCGCCAATGCCTGCGCCTACCTGCCCAGTTCGACACCGCCTGACGACCTGACAAACATGGTACACCACTACGCACGCGCACCCTGACTTGTTGACCGGGTTCAGGCCGCCCGCAAACGCTCGCGTCCATGCGGCGCATTCAGGTCGAGGTCCGGACCCACAGGCACGATGCGATGCGGGTTCACCGTGTCATGGCTGTAGTAGTAGTGCCGCGTGATATGTGCGAAGTTCACTGTCTCGGCGACACCGGGCCACTGGTACAGCTCGCGGGTGTAGGCCCAGAGGTTGGGATAATCCACGATCCGCGCGCGGTTGCATTTGAAGTGGCCGTGGTAAACCATGTCGAACCGGATCAACGTCGTGAACAGCCGCCAATCGGCCTCTGTGACGCGATCACCCATCAAATAGCGGTTGCCTGCCAGCCTCTCTTCGATCCAGTCGAGCGTCTCGAACAGTGGGGTGACGGCTGCGTCATAGGCCTCTTGCGAGGTGGCAAAACCGGATTTGTAGACACCGTTGTTGACCGTGTCGTAGATGCGCGCGTTGACCGGGTCGATGGCGTCCCGCAGGTCTTTGGGCCAGTAATCGTCCGTATTGCCCGTCAGTCCGTCAAAGGCGCTGTTGAACATGCGGATGATCTCGGCGGATTCGTTGGAAACGATGGTTTCGCGCTGTTTGTCCCACAGGATCGGCACCGTGACGCGGGTTGTCGCCTTGGGGTCTGCCTTGATGTAGACATCGCGCAGGTAGGGCAGCCCATACAGAGTGTCGCCCGTCGCGCCGTCGCTGTCGCTCTCAAAGGTCCAGCCGTCGCCCAGCATGTCAGGGTGGACGACGCTGACGGTGATCAGATCCTCCAGCCCCTTGAGCTTGCGGAAAACCAGCGCGCGGTGCGCCCAGGGACAGGCAAGACTGACGTAGAGGTGATAGCGGTCTCGTTCGGCCTTGAACCCGCCTTCGCCTGAGGGGCCAGCGTTGCCGTCGGCCGTGATCCAGTTGCGCGACGCCGAATCCGAGCGCACAAATTTTCCGCCCGATTTCTTTGTGTCGTACCAACCCTCATGCCAGATGCCGTCAACCAGTTGTCCCATGTCTTGCGCCTCCTGTTGCCTGCTGAACAGATAGAGGCCGGAACGTACTGGGCAAAGGGCGCGCGGCGCGCAGAGGCTTTGCGCTGCTGCACAGTGTTCAGCGCAGGTAGGTCTTATACACCCAAATCAGCACCAGCGCGCCCAGGACAGCCCCGACGAGCCCCGCCAGCAACCCGGTGACCGCCAGCAGAAAGCGGATGATCAAACCGCCAATGAGCGCGCCGCCGATGCCGATGGCGATGGTGGGCAAGATGCCGGTGTCCATTCTCATCATACGGGTGGCAAGGAAGCCGGCAGCGGCGCCGACGATGATAAGCCAGACGATGGGCATGAGGGTCTCCTGACGGGACGGGTTTCGGCCTCAGGATAGTCGAGCGCAATGGCGAGGCCTAGGGGGAAGGTTGCACCGACAGGGTTGACCGCGGGAAAGGTGCGATGCAAGCGCATCGGCTTGACGGACAAGGGGTCACTCCAAACCGTCCCCAGCCCGGCAACGGCATGAGGGGGCGCTGCCCCCGTCTCCCTGCGGTCGACTCCCCCGGGATATTTTTGGACAGAAGAAACAGGGGCAGTTTGCTGGGCTTCAGCGTTTGCGCCAGTGCGTGGGGACTATGACCAGCGCGCCGATGGAGGCGGCGATGGCGTTGAGGCCCGGCGCGCGAAAGCCGATGCCAAACATGATCGTCACGAAATAGAACAAAAACGCCCCGCCAATGCAGATGATGATACTGGGCAGGATGCCGTTATGTGTGAACCGGGACTTCTCGGAGGCGTATCCGACGATGCCCGCGATCACCACGGTGCCGATCAGGGTTGGGAACATGAGCGTCTCCTGTGTGTGTGGTCACTTCAGCGGCCTTGTCGCGCGCTGGCGGCGGGTCAGTCGCCCAGGCGGGTGCCGGGCGGCAGTGGAAAACCGTTTAGAAAGGTTGCGGCGTCCTGTGCACCTTTGCCCGCCCGCTGGGCGCGGGTGACGCGCAGGGCGTTCTTGCCGCAGGCGACGGTGAACTTGTCGTCCAGCAGCGTGCCGGGCGCACCCTGTCCTGTCGCCGCATCCGCGCCCAGCAGCTTGATGCGGTCGCCCGAGTGCGTGGTCCAGGCACCGGGGAAAGGCGACAGTCCGCGGATCTGGCGCGAGACATCTGCCGCGGGATGGGTCCAGTCGATTGCGGCCTCGGATTTGTCGATCTTGGCGGCGTAGGTGACGCCGTCCTTGGGTTGCGTTTCCGGTGTGAGCGTGTCGATCCTGTCCAGCGCCGTGACGATCAGCTGCGCCCCCAGCGCGCTGAGGCGGTCGTGCAGGTCGCCGGTGGTTTCGGTTGCACCGATCGGCGTGGCCTCGCGCAGCAGGACCGGGCCGGTATCCAGACCGGCCTCCATCCGCATGATGCAGATGCCGGTTTCCGCATCCCCCGCCATGATCGCGCGGTGGATCGGAGCCGCCCCGCGCCAGCGCGGCAGGAGAGAGGCGTGGATGTTGAGGCAGCCCCGGGAGGGGGCGTCGAGGATGGCCTGGGGCAGGATCAGCCCGTAGGCGACGACGACGGCGATGTCGGCATCGAGGTCTGCGAAAGCCTGTTGTTCGGCAGGGGATTTGAGGCTGGTCGGATGGCGGACCGGCAGGCCCAGTGCCTCGGCCCAGGCCTGGACCGGCGTGGCCCGGTCCTTTTTGCCCCGGCCTGCCGGGCGCGGCGGTTGGCAGTAGACACAGGCGATATCGTGCCCTGCCGCGACCAGCGCGTTCAGCACGGGGACAGAGAAGTCGGGGGTGCCCATGAAGATGACGCGCATGTGAAAACTCCCTTGTCCTGATTGCCGGGGTCTTACCGCAGGTCGCAGCCGGGCAGAAGAGGCTTTGACTGGAACTGACCGGATGCCAGAGGTCCCGGGCCAAACCCCGGATGGCAGGCGGCGGGTGTGCGGACATCAGCAGCCAAGCCTGACTCAGCCCAGTTTTCGGGCCTTTCTGAGCAGCATGTCGCGTTTGATCTTGCTGAGTCTGTCGAAATACATCCGCCCTTGGAGATGGTCGATCTGGTGCTGGACCGAGGTCGCCCAGAGGCCGACCAGATCCTTGCGCACCTTCACGCCCTGATGATCCAGGTACGTGACCGTCACCGCACGCGGGCGCGAAATCTTTGCATGAACACCAGGCAGATTCGGACTGGCTTCTTCGTGATCGCGAAACTCGACCGAAGCATGCAGGATGACCGGGTTGGCCATCAGGATTGCCTTGCCCCGTTCGTCAGAGGCATCGACGACTGCGAGGCGCAGCATTACGCCGATCTGCGGCGCGGCAAGGCCGACGCCGGGCATCGCCTCCATCGTGTCGACCATGTCCTGCCAGATGGTGTGGATGTCATCGGTGATCTCGGGGACCGGCGCGGCGGCGGTGCGCAGGCGTTTGTCCGGCCAAGGGACAAAGGGCCGTTTGGTCATACGCCCTGCCCCTTTGCGTAATCCGCCAGCAGGGTGTCCCGCGCCGCCGGGTCAATCCGGTCGAAATGCATGATGCCGTCCAGATGATCCAGCTCGTGCTGGGCGATGGTCGCCGCAGCGCCGGTCAGGGTCACCTCCTGCGCCGTGCCGGTCAGGTCGGTAAAGGTCAGCGTGATCTCGGCGGGGCGGGTCACATCGGCGGTGACGCCCGGCACGGACAGGCACCCTTCGGTCGCTGTCGCGGTGGCATCGGTGGTCAGGGTGATCCTTGGATCGAGGCAGGCAAGCGGGGTCATGTCACCCTCTTTCCAGCCCGCATCCATGACAAACAGACGCGCCATCACGCCGATCTGCGGCGCGGCAAGACCCCGGCCCGGCGCGGCATACATGGTCTCGAACATATCGGTGACCAGTTGCTCAACCGCTGCCGGGTCGACCACCGGAGTGCAGACCTGCGCCAGGCGCGGGTCGGGCCATTTCAGGATCGGCAGCAGGCTCATGCCCGTTCCCGCGCGCGTTCTTTTTTCAGTTTGACCATCTTGCGGGTGATCAACTGCCGCCGCAGCGGTTTGAGGTAGTCGATGAACAGCGTCCCTTCGAGGTGGTCGATCTCATGCTGCACACAGGTCGCCCAGAGACCGTCAAAGGTCTCTGACTGCAGCTTGCCGTCGCGGTCAATCCATTCCACGTCGACGATCTTGGGGCGTTCGACATCGGCGTATTGATCGGGGATCGACAGGCAGCCCTCTTCGTAGACGTTGCGTTCATCCGAACTGGCCAGAACCCTGGGGTTGAACATGACCAGCGGGCGCGACGCCTCTTCGCTGTCGGATTTCACGCAATCCAGCACGATCAGCCGCGACATCACCCCGACCTGCGGGGCCGCAAGGCCGATGCCGGGCGCGGCATACATGGTTTCCAGCATGTCGTCCGCAAGCACGCGCAAATCGTCCGACAAATCGTCGACGGGATCACAGTGCTTCTTCAGGCGAGGATCGGGGTGGATGAGGATGGGCCGTTTCATGGCGCTGATTTAAGCGCCGCGCGCGGTTTAGGCAAGCATGTGCCCTTGCCCTTGGCGGCCAGACCAGTAGCGTGCCGCTTCGAAAACCAGATAGAGGTCAGGAAATGAGCCGTTTTGACGAAGTGATCGACCGCGTCGGCACCCATGCCATGAAGTGGGACATGATGGAGGCGCGCTATGACGTGTCACCCGAGGACGGGCTGGCCATGTGGGTGGCTGACATGGATTTCCGCGCGCCCGACTGTATATCGCAGGCGTTGCAGGGCATGGTCGATCACGGGATCTATGGCTACTACGGCGATGATCGGTCCTATCTGGATGCGATCCGCTGGTGGGCGTCAGAACGGCACGGATGGCAGGTGGCGCCGGAGTGGATCTTTTCCACCCATGGTCTGGTGAACGGCATTTCCATGTGCCTGCAAGCCTACACCGAGCCGGAGGACAGCGTGGTCCTGTTCACGCCGGTCTATCACGCCTTTGCGCGGGTGATCCGCGCCATGGGCCGCAAGGTGGTGGAATGCCCGCTGGTGCTGGAGAACGGGCGCTACGTCATGGATGTGGACGAGTATGACGCGCTGATGACCGGCGACGAAAAGATGGTGATCCTGTGTTCCCCCCATAATCCCGGCGGACGTGTCTGGTCCAAGGCAGAATTGCAGGCGGTGGGCAGTTTTGCCGAACGCCATGACCTGCTGCTGATCTCGGACGAGATTCACAACGACCTGGTGATGCCGGGGCACACGCATGTGCCGATGGCGGTCGCCGCCCCCGACATCATGGACCGTCTGGTGATGATGTCGGCCACCACCAAGACCTTTAACATCGCGGGTGCCCATATCGGCAACGTGATCATCCCTGACGACGCGTTGCGGGCGCGCTTTGCCAAGGCGATGGCGGCCATGGGCATGTCGCCCAATTCATTCGGCCTTGTGATGGCAACCGCCGCCTGTTCGCCCGAAGGGGCGGCCTGGGTCGATGAATTGGTGCAGTATCTGGATGGCAACCGGCGGCTGTTCGACGAGGGGGTCAATGCCATTCCGGGTGTCCAGTCGATGCCGATGGAGGCGACCTATCTGGGCTGGGTGGATTTCGCCGGCACCGGGATGGAACGCGAGGAATTCACCCGCCGCGTCGAGCGCGAGGCGAAGATCGCGGTGAACCACGGGCCGACCTTTGGCTATGGTGGCGAGCGCTACCTGCGGTTCAATTTCGCCACTCCGCGCGCGCGGGTGGCGGAGGCCGTGGCGCGGATGCAGGCGGCGTTTGCCGACTTGCAGTAGCGGCGCGCCCTGAAGGACGGGTGCGAGGGGCCAGCCCCTCGCGCTCCCCGGGATATTTTCAGACAGAAGAAACAGGGGGCTCGGTGTGCCGGATGTCAGACGCGGGGAGGGCGGGGTTTGTAGACTGGCAGCCGCCAACCCAGCGCCAGTGATCCGGCGCGCAGTCCAATAGTGACAAGTGCCGTCAGCGCCGCGGCTATCGCCGGTGCTGCGCCCACCCCCACCGCCAGCACCGTGGTCAGCGAGCCCGCCAACGCGCAGGTGACATAGAGTTCGCCTTGTTTCAGCACCAGCGGCACCTCGTTGGCGACCACGTCGCGCGCCAGCCCCCCGGCGCAGCCGGTGGCGATGCCCATGACCAGAACCACTGCGGGCGGCTGGCCGAGCCTTTGCGCCAAGCCGGCCCCGGCCGCCACGGCGACGCCCAGTGCGAAGGCGTCCAGCCAGAGGATCGCCTTCATCCGGCTTTCCAGCAGGTGCGCGGTGAAAAAGACCAGCACCGCCGCACCGGTGACGACGCCGAGGTAGGTCTGGTCGGCGACCCAGATCGGCGGGCGGTCCAGCAGCACGTCGCGCAGGGTGCCGCCGCCGAGGCCTGTCACCCCGGCGAGAAAGGCAAAGCCCACGATATCCAGCTGGGCGCGGCTGGCCACCAGCGCGCCAGTCAGTGCAAAGACCAGCACCGCCGCATAGTCGAGCAGGACAAGCGGGGTCATTTCTTGAACGGGGCCATGCCGGCGCGGGCAAGTTCATCGGCGCGTTCGTTTTCCGGATGGCCAGCGTGGCCCTTGACCCATTCCCAGGTGACGGTGTGGCGCTTTTGCGCCTCTTCCAGGCGTTGCCAGAGGTCGACGTTCTTGACCGGCTTCTTGGCGGAGGTTTTCCAGCCGTTGCGCTTCCATCCATGGATCCAGCTGGTGACGCCGTTCTTGACGTAGGCGCTGTCGGTCACGACCGTGATGTGGGAGGCGCGGCTGAGCGATTCCAGCGCGTTGATCGCGGCCAGCAGTTCCATCCGGTTGTTGGTGGTCTGCGCCTCGCCGCCGCTGAGTTCGCGCGTCTTGACGATTTCGTCGCCGGTCTTGGCGTGCAGCAGCGCGCCCCAACCACCGGGGCCCGGATTGCCGGAACAGGCGCCGTCCGTATAGGCGAAAAGCTCAGGCATGGGCGGTCACCGAGATCCAGGGGGCCATGACCTTGTCGAGGCCCATGCCCTCTCCGTGCCGGAACGGGCCGGGGGTGAGGTCGGCCTGCGTGAGCAGCAAGGACAGTTCGGGTTCGGTGTAATAGGTGTAGAGGCGGCCTAGGGTATCGCGCTGGCTGCCCGTGCCTTCCTTGACGGCGACATGCGCCAATCCGCCGGGCTTCAGAGCGTGTCGGATCGCGGCCAGGTGCCGGGGCATGTCGGCGCGCGGGGCGTGCAGCAGGCTGAAGTTGGCCCAGATCGCATCATAGGCGGACTGGGCTGTAAGGGCGTTGAAATCCGCCAGTCGCGCGGTGACGCCGGGCTGTTTGGAGGCCAATGCCACCATCCCCTCGGAGGCATCCCATGCCTCGACCGTATGCCCGGCGGCGGCGAGGATCCCGGCAGAGCGGCCCGGCCCGCAGCCAAGGTCCAGCACGCGCGCGTTAGGCGGCAGGGCGGCGAGAAAGGCGCGCAATGTGGCGTCAGGCCCGTTGCCCTCGGTCACGCTGGCGTAATCCTTGGCGCGGGCATCATAGAGGCGGATGGTTTCAGGATCGGTCATGGCGCGTGGTCTCGCCTTTTCGCGGCGGTTTCGCAAGAGCGGTGTTGTCGTCAGACCAGTACGATGACCGCAAGGCAGGCAACCACCAGCCCGGTCAACAGCAACCGCAGGTACATCCACCAACGCGGCGCCAGCCCCCAGCGCGCAAAGGCATAATCCAACAAGAGCAGCGCCAGAAAGCCGACAATCAGGTTCATCGCGGCGCGCGCTTCGCCGCCGCCCGTGGTGAAAAAGGCCCAGAGCGCGGGCAGGGTCGACAGCGCATAGCCGGTCGCGGCCTGTCGGCCCTCTGCCTTGGTCGCAAACCCCCAGAGCACGCCGGACATGAACGACAGGATCACGGCCCCGTAGAAGAGTTGCACATAGGGGCCGACAAAGCGCGGGCCGAAGGTGGCCAGCCCCCAGTCGAACAGGCCGGGCAACAGGAGTGTCAGCGCGCCCCAGACAAAGGGCACCACGCCGGCAAGGCCGAGGATCAGGGCGGAACGGGGGATTTGGGTCATCTGGTGCGGGCCGGTTGTGTCAGGTCGCGGTTGAGGTAGGCCATCACACGATGGCGGCCAGCCCTATGCGGGGACGCGCAACACGCGCGGCACCTTGAACTCCACGTTTTCCCTTGCGGTTTCCACCACGTCAACCGTCACGTCATAGTGGGCGCGAAAGGCGTCGATCACCTCGTCGATCAAAACCTGCGGCGCAGAGGCCCCGGCGGTAATGGCAACCGAGGTGATGCCGTCCAGTGCCCGCCAGTCGATGTCCGTGGCGCGCTGCACCAGTTGCGCATAGGGACAGCCCGCGCGGCGACCGACCTCGACCAACCGTCTGGAGTTGGACGAATTGGGCGCGCCCACCACCAGCAGCGCATCGGCACGCGGGGCGATGACCTTGACCGCCTCTTGCCGGTTGGTGGTGGCGTAGCAGATGTCCTCTTTGTGGGGGCCGACGATGGCGGGAAACCGCGCCTGAAGCGCCGCGACAATCCCGGCGGTGTCGTCCACCGACAGCGTGGTCTGGGTCACAAAGGCCAGTTGCTCGGGGTCACGCACCTGCACATCGGCGACGTCATCGACCGTCTCGACCAACAGCACCTCACCCTCGGGCAATTGCCCCATGGTGCCAACCGTTTCAGGGTGCCCGGCGTGGCCGATCATGATCATCTGCAGGCCGTTTTCAGAGTGGCGCGCCGCCTCGATATGGACCTTGGACACCAGCGGGCAGGTGGCGTCGACATAGACCATCTCGCGCCGTGCCGCCTCTGCCGGGACGGCCTTGGGGACGCCATGGGCGGAAAAGATCACCGGGCGGTCGTCCGGGCAATCCTCCAGCTCTTCGACAAACACCGCGCCCTTGGCACGCAGATCGTCGACGACGTATTTGTTGTGCACAATCTCATGCCGGACGTAGACGGGCGCACCCCATTTATCGAGCGCCATCTCGACGATCTTGATCGCACGATCCACACCCGCACAAAATCCGCGCGGCGCGGCCAGCAGCAGGGTGAGTGGTGGAAGGGGGGAGGACATCAGGGCACCTTTCCTCAACTGTTCAACGCAGACCTAGTGGCCGTGCAGCGCGAGGTAAAGGGTGCAGCGCCTTTGTCCGAGGCGCCAAAGACGGTCGGTGCCCGACCCGAGTGAAGGTCGGGACACCAATCGCAAGACGCGCCCACCACCGAGGGCAGGCGCATCCGGGATCACTTGCCAGTGGCAGCGACTTCAAAGTTGCGCTCGACCTGAACGTCGCGCGGCGGGCGGCCAATGACCTCCCGCAGTTCATCCAGTTCGATGAAGTTGTCGGCCTGGCGGCGCAGTTCGTCCGCGATCATCGGCGGCTGCGACCGGATGGTCGACACAACCGATACGCGCACGCCCTGACGTTGCAGGCTTTCGACCAGAGGGCGGAAGTCGCCGTCGCCGGAGAACAGCACGATGTGATCGACGCGTGGCGCCAGTTCCATGGCATCGACCGTCAGTTCGATATCCATGTTCCCCTTCACCTTGCGGCGGCCCTGACTGTCGGTGTATTCCTTCGCGGGCTTTGTCACCATGGTGAAGCCGTTGTAGTGTAACCAGTCCACAAGCGGGCGGATCGGCGAATACTCGTCATTTTCCAGTAGCGCTGTATAGTAGAAGGCCCGGACCATTTTGCCGCGACGCGCAAACTCCTGCCGAAGCAGCTTGTAGTCGATATCGAAACCGAGAGCTTTGGCGGCGGCGTAAAGATTCGAGCCATCAATGAACAGCGCAAGCCGTTCGTCCTTGTAGAACATAAAATTTCCTTTCGTCCAATCGGTCCGCCTGATCCGTGAGTGTGAGTGTGGTGGCGAACGCGTCGAAGTAGATTATGTTTTTTCCCGCGCTTCGCAAGGCGCGGGCAAGTCTCAGAAGAATAGTACGTTGGGTCAAATGGAGCAAGAATTCCTTATCGCGCTGGGGTCCAACCTTGGCTCAGAGGCGGGCGGACGCGGAGAGACCCTGGCCTCTGCCGTGGCCGCGCTGAACGCCGCCGGGGTGCGTCTGCGTCGGCTTAGCCGCTTTTACGCGACACCGTGCTTTCCTGCCGGAGCGGGACCGGACTATGTCAATGCCTGCGCTGCCGTCACCGGGCCGGACAGCCCCGAATCCCTGCTGCCCGTCCTGCACCGGATCGAGGCGGATTTCGGCCGAGAACGGCTGCAACGCTGGGCCAGCCGGTCGCTCGACCTTGATCTGTTGGCGGCGGGCGATGCGGTGCGACCGGATCAGGGCACCCAGACCCGGTGGCGCACGCTGCCCCCTGAGGCACAAAGCCGCAACACCCCTGACCGTCTGATCCTGCCGCATCCAAGGATGCAGGACAGGGTGTTTGTCCTGGTGCCACTGGCCGATATCGCGGCGCACTGGCGTCACCCGCTGACCGGGGACACGGTGGCGCAAATGCTGGCCGCCCTGCCCCGGCAGGATCGCGCCGAAGTACGGCCAATCTGATCCGCACGGCCTGGGGTATTGCCCTTGTCAATCCTTGGGTCGCGCGTTATGTCAAGTCTTTCTGAGACCCTCAAGACAGGAAACGGAGCACTCTATGGCCCGCGTGACGGTAGAAGATTGCGTTGACAAGGTCCCGAACCGGTTCGAACTGGTGATGCTGGCCGCACATCGTGCGCGCGAGGTTGCAGCCGGTGCCGCCATCACGGTGGATCGTGACAACGACAAGAACCCGGTTGTCGCCCTGCGCGAGATTGCCGAAGAGACCCAGTCCGCCGATGAACTGCGCGAACGCCTGATCGAGTCGAACCAGACCCAGATCGAGGTGGACGAGCCCGAAGAGGATGCCATGGCGTTGCTCATGGGCACCGAGGCGGACAAGCCCCAAGAGGACGACATGTCCGAAGAAAAGCTGCTGCGCGCGCTGATGGAGGCGCAGGGCCAGGGCTGATCCCGGTTCGGCGGCGGTGAGGTGACATGATCTCGGCAGAAGACCTCGTTGACCTCGTTCGCACCTACAACCCCAAGACCAACGCGAAGTTGATCCTCGCGGCCTATGAGTATGGCCGCGAGATGCATGACGGGCAGTCCCGCAAGTCGGGCGAGCCCTATTTCAGCCACCCGGTGGCGGTGGCGGCGATCCTGACCGAGCAACAGCTTGACGACGCCACCATCGTGACTGCGCTGCTGCACGACACCATCGAAGACACGCGGTCGACCTACGCCGAGGTCAAAGAGCGATTCGGGCGCGAGGTTGCCGACCTGGTCGATGGCGTCACCAAGCTGACCAACCTCCAGCTTTCCAGTTCCGAGACCAAGCAGGCGGAAAACTTTCGCAAGCTGTTCATGGCCATGTCCAAGGACCTGCGCGTGATCCTTGTGAAGCTGGCCGACCGGCTGCACAACATGCGCACGATCCGCGCCATGAAGCCTGAAAAGCAGGTGCAAAAGGCGCGCGAGACGATGGATATCTTTGCGCCGCTGGCCGGACGTATGGGTATGCAGTGGATGCGCGAGGAACTGGAGGATCACGCCTTTCGCGTGCTCAACCCCAAGGGCCGCGACAGCATCATCCGTCGTTTCATCACCCTGCAACGCGAAACCGGCGACGTTGTGCAGCGGATCACCTCTGACATGCGGCACGAGCTGGAAAAGGCCGGGGTCGAGGCCGAGGTCTTTGGCCGCGCAAAAAAGCCCTATTCGATCTGGCGCAAGATGCAGGAAAAGAAGATCGGCTTTTCCCGGCTGTCCGATATCTATGGCTTTCGCGTGATCACCCGGTCCGAATCCGACTGTTACGGCGCGCTGGGCGCCATCCACCAGCGCTGGCGCGCGGTGCCGGGCCGGTTCAAGGACTACATCAGCCAGCCCAAGACCAACGGTTATCGCTCGATCCACACCACCGTGTCGGGCCGCGATGGCAAACGGGTCGAGGTGCAGATCCGCACCCGCGAAATGCACGAGGTCGCAGAGACCGGCGTGGCCGCGCATTGGTCCTATCGCGACGGGGTGCGGGCGGAAAACCGCTTTGCTGTGGACCCCGCCAAGTGGATCACATCGGTCACCGAACAGCTGGACGCCGAAGAAGATCACGACGCCTTCATGGAGGCGGTCAAGCTGGAGATGTATTCCGACAAGGTGTTCTGCTTCACGCCGCAGGGCGACGTGGTCAAATTGCCGCGCGGGGCGACACCGATCGACTATGCCTATGCGATACACACGCGGATCGGGTCCAAATGCGTCGGCGCCAAGGTTGACGGCATCCGGGTGCCGCTGTGGACCCGGCTGAAGAACGGCCAGTCGGTCGAGATCATCATCGCCGAGGGGCAGGCCCCGCAGGCCACATGGCTGGACATGGCCACAACCGGCAAGGCCAAGGCCGCGATCCGGCGCGCCCTGCGTGAGGCCAACAAGGAACGCTATGCCAAGCTGGGCCATGAACTGGCCCGCGCCGCGTTCGAGGCACGCGGCAAGAAAGCCACCGACAAGGTGCTGGAAAAGGCGGCGGCGACCTTGCGGCTGGAAGATACCGAAACCCTGCTGGCCCGGCTGGGCAGCGCCGAGCTGACCTCTTCCGAGGTGGTCGAGGCGGTCTATCCCAACCTCGCGATCCGCGACGGCGGCGAGATCGAGCTGAAAAAGGCGGTTGTCGGCCTGGAACACGGGCAGGGCTTTGAGCGCGCGCGCTGCTGTCAGCCGCTGCCGGGCGAACGCATTGTCGGCCTGGCCCATCGCGGCAAGGGGGTCGCGGTTCACGCCATCGACTGCGCCGCCATGGCCCGCCACGAGGACCAGCCCGACCGCTGGCTTGACCTGCATTGGGCCGAGGGCAAACACCCGGCGGTCTACACCGTGTCGCTGGACCTGACGATTGGCAACGATGCCGGGGTCCTGGGACGCATTTGCACATTGATTGGTGAAACGCGGGCCAATATCTCTGATCTGAACTTCATAGACCGTAAACCGGATTATTACCGTTTGATGATGGATGTAGACCTCAGGGATGCGGAACACCTGCACTCACTGATTTCCAACCTTGAGGCAGAAAGCAATGTCGCCTCGGTCGAACGGCGGCGGGATCCGGCGCTGGAAACGGCACCTGGGGCCGCAGCCGAAGCGGCAGAATAGGCAGAAAGGCACAGTTTGGTCTTCAAGCGACGCGACAGACGGCCATTGGGCCGGATCGTGCTCGAAGTGCTCTGGCCGCGTGGCGGCTGGGGACGGGCTGCGCGCTATGTCCAGTTGCGCCTGAACCGCCTGCCAGACCCGCCCGAAAGAATTGCCCGCGGCATTTTTGCCGGGGTCTTTACCACCTTCACGCCGTTCTACGGGTTTCACTTTGTGTTTGCGGCCATTCTGGCCTGGATCATGCGCGGCAACATTCTGGCCGCGATCCTGTCCACCTTCTTTGGCAATCCTTTGACCTATGTGCCGATCGGTGTCGTCGCGATGAAGTCCGGCTATGCCTTGCTCGGACTGAGGGGGAGCGAGGACCACGGCAGCATCGGCAAGAAATTCGTCAAGGCGGGCGAAGATCTGTGGGACAATTTCTATGCGCTTTTCACCCCGGACAGGGCCGATTGGAACCACTTGAGCATCTTCTACGATGAGGTGTTCTTTCCCTACATGATCGGCGGCATCATTCCCGGCATCGTGGCCGGAACCATTGCCTATTATGTGTCCCTGCCACTGATCACCGCCTTTCAGAACCGCCGCAAGGGGGCGATCAAGGCAAAGCTGGCCGAGCTGAAGAAAAAGAAAAAGCTGGGCAAACAGGCGGATTGACGCGCTGGGCGCTGGCAGGCGGCACGTCCCGTTTTGCGGCGCGGATAGCCCCGGACCAGATCGGGTGCCCCCGTGCTCCGATGCGCGTCGATCGGCCCCAGCAACATGGGTATTTGGCCAGAGAAGAAACGCAAGGACCCGGCGGCCAAAACCGCGGTCCTCCGTAGGGCCGAGGGCGCTTGCACGTCTGCCTGCCCGCCGTTAGCGTGACGCCAAATCCAAGGGAGCACACCATGTCCAACGCCATTGACGCCCGCCTCGCCGAACTCGGCCTCACCCTGCCGGACGCCCCGGCGCCCGCAGCGAATTATGTGCCGTATGTCATTGTCGGCAATCTTGTCTTCGTGTCGGGGCAGATCAGCATGAACGCCGACGGTCTCATCACCGGCAAGATCGGCGCCGACCTGACCGTCGAAGAAGGCGCTGCCGCCGCCAAGACCTGCGCGTTGAGCCTGCTGACGCAGGCCAAGGCTGCGTGCGGCGGGGATCTCAGCCGCCTCAAACGCGTGGTCAAACTGACCGGCTTCGTCAACTCCACCCCCGATTTCGCAGACCAGCCCAAGGTGGTGAACGGCGCCAGCGACACGCTGGTCGAGGTTCTGGGCGATGCGGGGCGGCATTCACGCTCTGCCGTGTCGGCAGGCGCGCTGCCGCTGGGCGTCGCGGTCGAGATCGAAGGCATCTTCGAGATCGCCTGATGACACCGCTGCCGCCGGTTTTTCTGGACCGCCCGATTGCGCACCGCGCCCTGCACGGCGCGGGCCGCCCTGAAAACTCGCGCGCCGCCATCCGGGCCGCGGTCGATGCCGGGTACGGCATCGAGATTGACGTCCAGCGCTCAAAGGACGATCAGGCGATGGTCTTTCACGACTATGCGCTGGGCCGTCTGACCGGGTCCAACGGCCCGATACAGCAGCGCGATGCCGCCGATCTTGCGCAACTGACCCTGATCGGCGGCGACGAGGGCGTGCCGACATTGGCCGAGGTGCTGGAGACTGTCGGCGGTGCCGTCCCCGTGCTGGTCGAACTGAAGGATCAGGACGGGCGCATGGGGCCGAATATCGGCCCGCTCGAACAGGCGGTGGCCGGGGCCGTGGCAGGGTATGGCGGGCCTGTCGCCTTCATGTCCTTCAACCCGCATTCGGCAGCGGAAATGGCCCGGCTCTGCCCGGACCGCCCGCGCGGTTTGACCACCTGCGCCTCTACTGCCGACGATTACCCGACCGTGCCCGCCGAAATCCGCGACCATCTGCGCACCATGCCGGGATTGGCCGAAATGGGGGCCAGCTTTATTTCCCACGACCACCACGATCTGGACAGCCCGCATGTGGCCACCCAAAAGGCGCGCGGATTGCATGTGTTGTGCTGGACGATCCGCTCGCCCGCGGAAGAGGCAAAGGCGCGGCGCATCGCCGAGAATGTCACCTTTGAAGGGTACACCGCTTGATCGCCGCGCGCGCGATGCCAGATTGACAGGTGCCATGACGGATCAGCGCCCGACCCCCACAGTCACCATCGACGTCCTGACCTCGCTGTCGCAAATCGCGCCCGAGGTCTGGGATGCCTGCGCCTGCCCCGAGGCGGCGGACGGCGGACGCCCGGACGATCCCTTTACCACGCACCGCTTTCTCAAGGCGCTGGAGGACAGCGGTTCCGTGGGCCCCGGCACCGGCTGGGATCCGCGCTACTTGCGGGTCGAGGCAGACGGCGAAACCATCGCCGTCGCGCCCCTCTATGTGAAATCGCACAGTCAGGGCGAATATATCTTTGACCACAACTGGGCACATGCCCTGGAACAGGCAGGCGGCGACTACTACCCCAAACTACAGATCGCGGTGCCCTTCACGCCCGCCACCGGGCGGCGCTTTCTCACCAAACCGGGGTTTGAGGTGACAGGCCTGTCGGCGCTCATTCAGGGCGCGGTGCAGATCGCCTCCGACAATGACCTGTCCTCGGTTCACGCCACCTTCTGCACCGAAGGTGAGGCCATCGCGGGCGAACAGATCGGCCTGATGCGGCGCACCACGCAACAGTTCCACTGGCAAAACCACGGCTACGCCGATTTCGACGCTTTCCTTGCCAGCCTCAGCTCCCGCAAACGCAAGTCCATCCGCAAGGAACGCGCCCGCGCGCAGGCCTTTGGCGGCACCATCGAAGTCCTGACCGGGGATCAGATCCGCCCCGAACACTGGCAGGCCTTCTGGGTCTTCTATCAGGACACCGGCAGCCGCAAATGGGGCACGCCCTACCTGACACGGGCCTTTTTCGACCTCGCGCAGGACCATCTGCGGGACGACATTGCACTGGTCATGTGCGCGCGCGATGGACACTACGTTGCGGGCGCGTTGAACTTCATCGGCCGCGACGCGCTGTTCGGCCGCTACTGGGGCTGCACCGAGGATCACCCCTGCTTGCACTTCGAGGCATGCTATTATCAGGCCATCGACTTTGCCATCGCGCAGGGGCTGGCCTCGGTCGAGGCGGGCGCGCAAGGCGAACACAAACTGGCGCGCGGCTACCTGCCGCGCCCGACACATTCGCTGCACTGGATCGGCAATCCCGGCTTTGCCGATGCCGTCGCCAAGTATCTGCAAGCCGAACGTCGGGCGGTGGATGAGGACATCGAAATACTCACCGCCTACGGCCCTTTCCGCAAGGACAGACAGGAGGAACAAGAATGACCGAGAAACTGTCAGACACCGCCCGCAAGACGGTACTCGCCCCGCTGCTGGACAATGGCTGGTCCATGGTCGAGGGCCGCGATGCGATTGCCAAGACCTTTGAGTTCGAGGACTTCACCCAGGCCTTTGCATGGATGACCCGCGCCGCCCTCTGGGCCGAGAAATGGGACCACCACCCGGAATGGTTCAACGTCTACAAGACGGTAGAGGTCACCCTCAGCACCCATGACGTCGGCGGCCTGTCTGCATTGGACGCCAAACTGGCGCGCAAGCTGGACAGCCTCTGAACCGCACACGGCGTCTTCTGGCCAAAAATATCCCGGGGGTGAGGCCGCAGGCCGAGGGGGTGATGCTGCAAGCATGCCTTTGGCATGACGGTCCCCCCCCTCTCCTGCCTTTCCGCGATGCGCCTCAGATCGCGGCCAGCAGCGCCTCACCGCCCGAGGTCTCACACACGCCTGGGCTTTCCTCCAGATGCAGCACCCGCACGGTGCCGTCGTCGACCATCATCGCATACCGCTTGGACCGGTCATAAAACCCGGCCGGCGGCGCGGTGAACGCAAGGCCTATCGCCTTCGTGAACTCCGACGCCGGGTCGCCCAGCATGGTGATCCCCGCGTCCGTGGCCCCCGTCGCATCGCCCCATGCGGCCATCACAAACGGGTCGTTGACCGACAGGCAAATGACCTCATCGACGCCTTTGTCGGCAAACCCCGCGCGCGTGCGGATAAAACTCGGCACATGGGCACTGGTGCAGGTGCCGGTATAGGCGCCCGGTAGGCCAAAGATCACCACCTTGCGGCCCTTGGTCAGATCGCTCAATGCCACCTGTTCGGGGCCGTTGTCGCCCATACGCGCCAGAGTGGCCTCTGGCAGGCTGTCGCCTTCTGAAATCGTCATGTTCCTGTCGCTCCTTGGAATTGCGTTCCCAAGGACAGACTGTAGTTTGTCCGCGAAGAATGAAAACCGGGTGAGGGCGAAATGAGCGACGTTGTTGTGATCGGCGCGGGACAGGCGGCGGCCTCTTTGGTGGCGCGGCTGCGGTCCAAGGGGCACGAGGGCAAGATCACCCTGATCGGCGAAGAACCGTCCGTCCCCTACCAGCGCCCGCCGCTGTCCAAGGCCTACCTGCTGGGCGAGATGGAGCTGGAGCGCCTCTACCTGCGCCCCGAGGCTTATTATGCCGAAAACGGGATTGACCTGCATCTCTCGGAGACCGTCACCGCCATCGACCGGGGGGCCAAACAGGTCATCGCCGGGGGCGCGTCCATTCCCTATGACCATTGCGTGCTGTGTACCGGATCGGTGCCGCGCCGCCTGCCCGCCGCCATCGGCGGCGCATTGGACGGCGTGCATGTTGTCCGCACGTTGAAGGACGTCGATGACATGGTCCCCGCCTGCACCTCGGGCAAGCGCGTGCTGATCGTCGGCGGCGGCTACATCGGGCTCGAGGCGGCGGCGGTCTGCGCCAAGCTGGGCCTGACCGTGACCCTGGTCGAGGCGGCAGAGCGCATCCTGCAACGGGTCGCAGCGCCGGAAACCTCCGCCTGGTTCCGTGACCTGCACAAATCGCACGGCGTCGACCTGCGCGAAGGCACCGGGCTGACACGCCTGATCGGCGACAGCCATGTGACCGGCGCGGAACTGGCGGATGGCACCACGCTGGCGGTCGACATGGTGATCGTCGGCGTCGGCATCACCCCCGCCACCGCCTTGGCCGAGGGCTGCGGGCTGGAAATCGACAATGGCATCGCGGTCAACGCGCACGGGCAGACCAGCGACCCGGCAATCTGGGCGGCGGGCGACTGCGCCAGCTTTCCGCAACGCGCCGCCCGCATGCGGCTGGAATCCGTCGGCAACGCCATCGACATGGGGGAACTGGTGGCCGACAACATCATGGGCGCGAACCGCGACTATACCGCCACCCCTTGGTTCTGGTCGGATCAATACGACGTGAAACTGCAAATCGCCGGGCTGAACGCGGGTCATGACCGGGTTGTGGTGCGCGAGGACGGCACCGCCCGCTCCCATTGGTACTATGGCGGCGACCGCCTGCTGGCGGTGGACGCGATCAACGACGCCCGCGCCTACATGGTCGGCAAACGCCTGATCGAAGCGGGCAAAAGCCCGGCACCAGAGGCCGTGGCCAACCCGGACATGGACCTCAAAGCCTTGCTCAAGGCGTGAGGATCATCGCGGGGGATTGGCGCGGGCGGCGGCTGGCGGCGGTTGGCAAGGGCGACGCGGGCGCGCATCTGCGCCCAACCACGGACCGCGTGCGCGAGGCCCTGTTCAACATGCTGGCGGGCGGGCGCTTTGGTGATCCGTTTGACGGCGTGCAGGGGCTGGACCTGTTTGCAGGCACCGGCGCATTGGGGTTGGAGGCGCTGTCGCGTGGCGCGGCACATATGACCTTTGTCGATGACGGGCGCGTTGCGGGCAAGCTGATCCGGGACAACATCCGCACGCTGGGCTGTGGCGACCGGACGAAACTCATCTCCCTTACCGCCACCCGCCTGCCTGCTGCGGACACCCCCTGCGGGCTGATCTTTCTCGACCCGCCCTATGGCAAGGGTCTGGGCGGCCACGCCCTGACCTCGGCGCGGGCCTCGGGCTGGATCGCACCAGAGGCGCTGGTGGTCTGGGAAGAACAAAGCCCGCAGGAGGCACCTGCGGGTTTCAATGTGTTGGAAACGCGCCGCTACGGCGACACGCATGTGACCTTGCTGCGCGCGCAGGGCTAACGGCGGGAGGCCCCGGCGCAAGGCCGGGGCGCGGGTGCGCTCAGGAACCGTCAGCCTTTGCGGCGGCGGCCATCATCGCGCGGGCATCCTCGACCAACTCAGCGGCGGGCAGGCCCTTGTCCGTCTTCTCGGCGATCCACTCGGCAATCACCTCCTCGCCCAGCGCCTTGATCCGGTCGGTTTCCACATCGGACAGCGTGGCGATCTGGTTGCCTGCGGCCTCCATCACCAATTTGCCCTCGGCGTCGCCGGTGTCATGCGCGCGCCCCGCCCATGCCGAGGCCATCAGGCCAGAGTTCGCGTCAATCACCGCGCGCAGGTCGTCGGGCAGACCCTCATAAACGTCCTTGTTCATTGCCCAGATGAAATAGAGGTTGTAGAGCGAATGGTCGCCCGCAACATCCGTGTGGCTGTCCGTCAGCTCATCCAGCTTGAGCGAGGGCGACATTTCCCATGTGATCACACCGCCATCGACCACGCCCTTGGCCAAGGCGTCCGGGAAGGCGGGCACCGGCAGTCCGACCGGCTCTGCCCCCAGCTTCTCCAGCAACAGCGTGGCAGGCCGCGACGGGCCGCGCAGCTTGAGCCCGCCAAAATCCTCAACCGTCTCCACCGCCGGTCCCGTCTTGTGAACCAACCCGCGCCCGTGCATGTGCGCCGCGATCAGGTGCACATTCGCAAAATCATCGGCGAGGTATTTCTGCGTGAAATGCCACGCGGCAATCGACGCCTCTTCGGCGGATTTTGTCACCATGAACGGCAATTCCAGCACCTCTGCCTCGGGAAAGCGGCCCGCTTGGTAGCCGGGGATCACCCAGCCACCGTCAATCACCCCGTCCTGGATCAGGTCGAACTGATCCGGCGCGCTGCCTCCCAACTGCATGAACGGATAGATCTCGACCTTGATGCGGCCATCCGACTCCGCCTCGACCTTTTCGGCCCAGGGTTCGATGAAATGCTTGGGGTTGGCCGAGTTCGGCGAGACGAAATGCTGAAAGCGCAGGGTCACGTCCTGAGCGATGGCGGTGCTGCCCAACAGGCTGGCGGTCAGCACCAGCGCGGCAGTGCGAAAGGGATGTGTCATAGCGATCTCCTTTACGGATCGGGTCATGCCGCAATGCGGCGACGGCCCTGACATACGGGGCGGATCGGCGGCCTGCAACGGCACGACAGCGAGAAAATGCCGCAGATCACGATTTAACCATATGGTAAAAAACAATTTTCCAGAACCGCGCGGAATTTCGGTCCGGGTTTTCCTCTGGACGTATTGCACTGGAATTTTCGCCTTTGGGTGATATCTTCCTATTCAAATCCATGAATGACTGGGAGGTTACCATGTCCATCTTTCGCCCCTCGCGCCGCGAAATCCTGAGCCTTGCGGCCACCGCCCCGGCGCTGGCCCTGCCCGCGCTGGCCGCCACAAAGGCCCGCGCGCAGACGTTGGGCGGTCCCGCTGCGGCCAATCCGGCGCATTTCCGGTTCCAACTGGGAGACGTGGTGCTGACCGTGGTCTCTGACGGCCATCTGGAGGTGCCCGCCAACGGGCTGGGCGTGAACGCCGACCCGGCAGAGGTCACCGCCTTTCTGGAAAGCTATTTCCTGTCGACCGAGGTCAACTATTCCCACACCAACCATCTAGTGATCGAAACCGGCGACGCGACCGTTCTGGTTGATGTCGGCTCTGGCAATCGGTTCCAACCGACCTCTGGCCGCCTGCTGGACAACCTCGACAGTGCGGGCATCGACGCGGGCGCGATCACCCATGTGGTCATCACCCACGCCCACCCGGATCACATCTGGGGCATCCGCGATGATTTCGATGAGGCGATCTTTCCCGACGCGGCCTATTACATCGGCGGAACAGAGCGCGATTTCTGGCTACAGGACGACCTGGTGAACCAGGTTTCGACCGACATGCAGCAGTTTGTCGTCGGCGCGGTGAATTCGTTGAACGTGGACGGGGCCGAGTGGTCGCTGATGAACGACGGCACAGAGATCGTGCCCGGCGTCCGGGTGATCGACACCCCCGGTCACACCCTGGGCCACATGTCGGTGGTGATCGAGTCCGGCGGCAAGCAGTTGATCGCCCTCGGCGACAGCATGAACCACGCCTGGATGAGCACCGCCCGCCCCGAGTGGGTCAGCGGCTTTGACATGGACGCGGACCAGACGGTGGCCACCCGCAAACGCCTGCTGGACATGGCGGCAGCGGACCGGATGGCGGTGCTGGGCTACCACTTCCCCTTCCCCGGCGTCGGCCATATTGCCCGCGATGGCGACGCCTATCGCTTTGTCCCGGCGCTGTGGCAGTGGTGACACCCGGACGCTGACCAATGCAGGGCGGCGCGCTGGCCTGACCACGCGCGCCGCCCCGAAACCGCCACCGTCAGGCAGGACGCATTGGACCGTCGGCAGGTTGCACTTTTCACAAACCGATGAAAGTTTGCGCGAATCCGGCACGGAGGCGCGCAATTGCTCATTCTGAAATCACTCGGCCCCGCCGTTGCCCGCGTTTCGGGCATCGAGGCCATGCGGGCCGGGCTTGGCGCCCTGATCGGACTGGGGCTGACGGGCCTGTTTGTGCTGTCGCCGCAGGTCGATCCACAATTGGGGCTTTACCTTGTGGCGCCGTTCGGGGCGACTTCTGTCCTGCTATTCGCCGTGCCGAACAGCCCATTGGCACAACCCTGGTCCGCGATAGTCGGCAATACGGTTGCGGCGCTCGTGGGGGTGGCCGTGTGCCTTGTGGTGACAGACCCCGCCTTGCGGATCGCGCTGGCCGTCGGCCTCGCCATCACCGCAACGATCCAGTGCCGTGCCATCCATCCTCCGGCGGGTGCGGTTGCCATGACGGCGGCCATGTCCCCCGATGCCGTGGCGCAACTGGGTTTCTGGTACGCCCTGGCGCCCATTGCCACCGGGACCATCACCCTTGTCCTGCTAGCCACGGTTTATGCGCGGCTCACCGGGCGGCATTATCCGTTCCGGCAGTTCGACGATCCCAGCAAACACGGGACAGAAGACCGCAACCCAACGGAACGTCTGGGCCTGTCCGAAGCAGAACTGACAAACATCCTCGAGCGCTACAGCCAGTCCTTCAACCTGGGTGTCGAGGATCTGGCCCGGCTGATCGGCGCGGCAGAACTTCAGGCCGCCACCCATGCCTCTGGGCCGCTGACCGCACAGGACATCATGTCCCATAACCTCATCACAGTCAGGCCAGAGACGGCGCTGAATGAGATCGCGGATCTGATCCGGAGGCATCGGTTCACGTCCCTGCCTGTCGTCGGTTCGGATTCAAGGTTTCTGGGCGTCATCTTTCAGATCCACCTCATCGGCATGGCACGGGACGACGCGCAGCGTCTGGATCGGCGGTTTGGGGCCGCGCTTCGTCGGCTGCTGGATCGCGACCGCGAAAAACCGATGAACGCCGCCAATATCATGAGCGTTGCCGGTCCCCGCGCCACGACCCACACCCCCATCGGGGCCTTGCTGCCGATGATGGCGGACGGGGATACCGATGCCGTGCCCGTCCTCGAACACGGAAAAATCGTTGGCATCGTCACACGGACGGACCTTATCGCAGCGCTGTCGCGCAGCGCGGCGCGCACCGCCAGCGCTTGACGCGAACCCGACTAGCACCGGCGCGCATGCCCGCACACAGCGCCGCCTGTCTCAATACGTCGGGTGGAACGTCCCCGCAGGCGACAGGGTAAAGATCTCGGCCCCGTCCGCCGTCACGCCGACGGAATGCTCGAACTGCGCCGACAGCGATTTGTCCCGCGTCACCGCTGTCCAGTCATCGGCAAGCACCTTGGTTTCCGGGCGGCCCAGATTCACCATCGGCTCAATGGTAAAGAACATGCCCTCTTCCAGCACTGGCCCGGTGCCTTGGCGGCCATAGTGCAGCACGTTCGGCGGCGCGTGGAACACCGTGCCCAGCCCGTGACCGCAGAAATCGCGCACCACCGACATGCGGTTGGCCTCGACAAAGCTTTGGATCGCATAGCCGATGTCGCCAAAGGTATTGCCCGGCTTGACCGCCTCGATCCCCTTCATCAGCGAATCGTGGGTGACCTGCAGCAGGCGCTCTGTCTTGCGGCTCAGCTTGCCCGCGACATACATCCGGCTGGTGTCGCCAAACCATCCGTCGACAATGACGGTCACATCGATATTCAGAATGTCGCCATCCTTCAGCGTCTTGTCGCCGGGGATGCCGTGGCACACGACGTGATTGACGCTGATGCAGGTGGCGTGCTTGTAACCCTTGTAGCCGATGGTGGCCGATGTGGCCCCCTCTTCGGTCACGCGGCGTTCGACATAGGCGTCGATTGCGCCCGTGGTCTGGCCCGGCGAGACAAGCTCTGCCACCTCGTCCAACAGTTGCGCGGCAAGGCGGCCCGCCTTGTGCATACCCGCAAAATCTGCGGGCGTGTGGATGCGGATGCCGTCGCGGGTCACTCGATGTCCAGCCTTGTCTTTCACGTCTTTTCCTCTGGTCTTTGGCCCTATTTAGCGGCCTGCGGCGGGATTTGCCAGTAGTGGGCAACAGCTTTGCAGGGGCCGCCGTGGCGCTCCGGCATTTGCCCACGCCGCCCCGTTGCCGCTAGGATCGGTTCAAACCCGCCGTACAGGAGTCCCCCCATGTCCCCGCTTGCCACCCGCACCGCCGCTTGCCTGATGATTTTGCCCCTTGCCCTGTCCGCTCAGGCACAGGCGCAGGATGCCGCTTGCCACGACCGCATCGCGGCGATGATGCAGGAGGGCGGCGCACTGGACGCGTTCCAGCGCCCGCCACACCGGCTTGTCAACACGGTGACAGCCCCCGACGGCACGGTGCGCTACGTCTTTGACACCATCTGGGACACCCCGGCGCGCAGCGTCTCCGGCATCAAGGGCGGCGGCACCTATACACTGGTCATCGACAGCGACAGCTGGATCGGTCCCGACCTGACAGGCCCGTGGACCAAGGCCCCCAACCAGTTGCCGCCCGACCGCGAGGCATTCCAGCGCAAGCAGATGGCGCAGATGGTCGCCAATCTGACCGACACGGCCTGTCCCGGCGCCCTCGATCTGGACGGCAACACCTATGAGGTCGTTTCCTATTTCACCAAGACCGATCCGGACGACAGCATGGGCGGCGCGTGGTTCGGCGCGCTCAACACCGTCTACATCGACCCGGACACCGATCAGGTCATGCGCTGGGACATGACCGATTTCGTCAGCTCCTTTGCCCCCGAGATCAGCAAGGACTTGCACACCCAGGTCTTTACCTACGATCCGTCAATATCCCTCGAACGACCCGACTGACCCTTTTCCTCTGCCCGGCCCCGGCGTATCAGCGCCGGGCACAGCAGCGGAGACCGGCATGTCATTCATCACTCTCGTCCGCCACGGACAGGCCAATTCCAGCGCCCGCGACGAAGACAGCTATGACCGGCTCAGCGATCTGGGCTGGCAGCAGGCGCGCTGGCTGGGCGGGTACTTTCAGCAGACGGGTGAGAAATTCGCCCGCGCCTATTGCGGCACCCTGCGCAGGCACGTCGAGACGCTTGAAGGCATCGCCCCGGACAGCCTTGCCGCGCCGGTGCAGGACGCGCGGCTGAACGAACTGGCCTATTTCGACATGGCGCAACTGATGCAGGCGCAGCACGGCATCGCCATCCCCGGCGACCGTGAGGAATTCATCCAGCACCTGCCGCAACTGCTGGCCCACTGGCGCGATGGCGACATCCAGAACGCGCCGGAAAGCTGGACCAGCTTCGAGAGCCGCGTGACCGACGCCCTGACCGAAATCGCCGCCGGCGAGGGCCGCGCCATTGTCGTCACCTCGGGCGGTCTGATCGGCATGGCGATGCGGGTGATTCTGGAGCTGGAGGTAAAGGCCATGGCGCATCTCTGCCTTGCCATCGAGAACAGCTCCCTGCACCGGATACAGCCGCTGTCCACCGGGTTGGCCATGACCCAGTTCAACTCACTGCCCCACCTCGACACCCCCGAACGGCAACACGCCCGCAGCCACCTGTAACCCGGCCCCATTAACCCGGCCCTCTCGGAAAACTGCTTGCACCCCCGCCCGCGCGCAGGTTCTCTGCCCCGCAAGGATCAGGCCCGCAAAGATCAGGAAGCGACAATGACCCATCTGTGGATCCGGGCGGAAAGCCGCCTCAATGAGGAACGCACCGGCATCACGCCCGACGGCGTGGCCGCCCTTGTCAAACACGGCTTTCGCGTCACGGTCGAGGATTGCCCGAAACGCATCCTGCTCCCGCAGCCCTTTGCCGATGCGGGCGCCGAAATTGCACCCAAGGGGTCATGGCCCGACGCGCCCCGCGACGCCATCATCCTTGGCCTCAAGGAACTGCCCGAGGCGGACACCCCGCTGATCCACCGCCACATCATGTTCGGCCACGCCTACAAGGGCCAGACCGCAGGCGCGCGGCTGCTCAAACGCTTCGCCGCGGGGGGCGGATCGCTCTATGATCTGGAATACCTCGTGGATGACAAAGGCCGCCGCGTTGCTGCCTTTGGCTATTGGGCGGGCTATGCCGGGGCGGCGGTGTCGCTGCTGGCCTGGGCCGCGCAGGGTGACGGCAAGATCTGCCCGCCGGTCTCCACATGGGACGACGCGGATGAACTGAAGGACGCCCTGCGCGCCGCGCTGGACACGGTGCCGCGCGCCTCTGTCATCGTGATCGGCGCCAAGGGCCGCGTCGGCACCGGCGCCCGCGATCTGTGCACCGAACTGGACCTGCCGGTCACCGCCTGGGACATGGCAGAAACCGCGCGCGGCGCGCCTTTCCCGGAAATCCTCGACCACGGGATCTTTCTCAACTGTATCCTCGCCACCGAAGGCGTGCCGATCTTTGTCCCGCCAGAGGCCTGTCTGGCAGAGCGCGCCCTGCGGGTGATCGGTGACATCGCCTGCGACCCGGACAGCCCGTTCAACCCGATCCCGCTGTACCATGCGGCCACCACATGGTCCGCGCCGGTGGCCCGCGTCAACGACGCGCCGCCGCTGGACATCATGGCCATCGACAACCTGCCCTCGCTGCTGCCGCGCGAATCCTCGCAGGATTTCGCACAGCAACTGCTGCCCCACCTGCTAAAGCTGGATGATCTTGAGACCGGCGTCTGGGGACGGGCGCATGAAACCTACCTGAAACACAAACCAAAGGACGCGATATGACCATCCATTGGTGCGGCACCGGCCTGTCGGCGGTGCCCGGCCTGCGACGGCTGATCGAAAACGGCCACCCCGTCACGGTCTGGAACCGGACAGAGGCCAAGGCCCGTGAGGCCGTCGGCGATCTGACCGACGACATCCATCCCTTTGACCGCGACGCGCTGGCCGCAGTGCTGAAACCGGGCGATGTGATCGTCTCGATGCTGCCGGGCGACTGGCACGTCCCGCTGGCGGAACTGGCGCTGGACAAGGGCGCGCAGTTTGTCTCGTCCAGCTATATCTCGCCGGAGATGCGCGCGCTGGACGCCCGCGCCAAACAGTCCGACGCGCGCCTGATCAACGAGGTCGGCCTTGATCCCGGCATCGACCACCTGATGGCCCATTGGCTGGTGGCGGACTACCGCGCCTCAAACGGTTTTGACGCAGACAACGCGCTGTCGTTCACCTCATACTGCGGCGGCGTGCCGAAAATCCCCAACGCCTTTCGCTATAAATTCAGCTGGGCGCCGGTCGGCGTGCTCAAGGCGCTGAAATCCCCCTCACGGTCGATCCGCCACTTCAGCGAATTGAACGTGGACCGCCCATGGGATGCGCTGTCGCGCTACGACGCGCCGCTGCCCAGCGCCGAGAGCTTTGAGGTCTACCCGAACCGCGACAGCCTGCCCTTCATGGCGGATTACGGGTTTGAAGAGACATGGAAGGTCAAGAATTTCGTGCGCGGCACCCTGCGCCTGAACGGCTGGGCAGAGGCGTGGAAGGACATCTTTGCCGAGGCAGGCACCGCCACAGACGCCCGCCTGCAAGAGATCGCCGACAAACTGCTGGAAGAGAACGCCTATGACACCGATGAACCGGACCGCGTTGTCCTGTGCGTCGCGCTGGAGGCGGAAAAGGACGGCACCCCGGTCTATCACAAGACCTATATGATGGACGCATGGGGCGATGCGCGCAGCAGCGCCATGGCCCGGCTGGTGTCGATCCCGGTGTCGCTGGCGGTCGAGGCAGTGCTGGACCGCGCCGTCCCTGCCGGTGTCAGCGCCGCACCTTCGGACCCGAAACTGGTGGCGCGCTGGTTGGATGAGGTCCAGACCCTTGCCCAGCATCTGAACGTGGTGGACCATCTGGCATGAGGGCGCTGGCGCTGACCGCCCTGCTGGCCAGCCCGGCCCTGGCCGCCGATGTCTGCCATGACATCAACGCGGGCGCGGGCTGGCAGGTGATGACCGTCCCGGCGGGGCAGGTTCAGGGCGTGCGCAGCAGCGGCTTTTGGTCGGTGGACCCCGCCCTGACGCCCGCTGGCACCCAAGGCCACGGCGGCCCTGACGCCACAGTCCTTGCCACCCGGACCGATCCCCGCCCCTTTTCCGACGCCCGGTTCGGTGCGCTGCTGGTCCGGTTTGAGGCCGCAGGGCAGGCGCAGGTCATGGACTGGACACGCTTTCACGGTGCCGTCAGCCAGTCCGGCGTGTTCAACATGAACGTCGGCCAGATCGCGTTCCGCATCAACGAGGGCGACGCGGAGTTGGCGGACAATGACGGCACCCTGACCGTCTGTTTTGAGTACCTGGACTGAAGCAAAGTGAATCGGCGCGCCTGCGGCCCGCCGATCCGCCGGGGGCTTTGCCCCCGGACCCCCAAGGGTATTTGACCAGAGAAGAAACGCAGGGAAGGCTTGGGCTGTCTGCCGTGGCCATCACCTGCCGCATGGTCGCGCCTGGCCGGATTGTCAGCCGCCTGCTTCGCCCAGCTTTGGCGCAGGGCGTGCCAGCACCAGGTCCGCGTCGGAAAACCGGAAAGGGGCGCGCACGCCCGGCACGCCGTCGGGCGCGATTTGCAAGCCGCGCGCAATCACTTGCGGGTCGGCAAACACCGCCGCCATGTCGTTGATCGGCCCTGCGGGCACGCCAGCCGCCTCGCAGTCCGCCAACAGCTTAACCTTGGTCCGGGTTTGTGTCGCCTCGGTCAGCCGCGCGATCATGGCCTCGCGGTTGGCGACCCGGTCTGCGTTGCTGGCAAACTCTGGCGCTGTGGCCATGTCGTCCAGCCCCAGCAGGCGGCACAACCTCTGGTATTGCGCGTCGTTGCCGGTGGCGATGATGATATGCCCGTCCGAACAGTCAAACACCTGATAGGGCGTCAGGTTCGGGTGATAATTGCCGGTGCGCCCCGGCGGCGTGCCGGTGCTGAGATAGTTCAGCGCCTGATTGGCCATGGCCGAGACCGCGCAATCCATCAGCGCCATGTCGATATGCTGGCCCTTGCCGGTCCGGTGCCGCTGGTGCAGTGCCGCGAGGATGCCACTGACCGAATAGAGCCCGGTGAACAGGTCGGTGATCGCCACGCCCGCGCGCTGCGGTTGGCCGTCCGGGTCGCCGGTGATCGACATGAAACCGGACATGCCCTGAATGATGTAGTCATAGCCTGCGCGATGCGCATAGGGGCCGTCCTGCCCGAACCCGGTGATGGAGCAATAGATCAGGGCGGGGTTCACCGCGCTGAGTGAGGCGTAATCCAGCCCGTATTTCGCCAGCCCGCCGACCTTGAAGTTCTCGATCAGGATGTCCGCACCTGCGACCAGTTCGCGCATACGCGCCTGCCCTGCGTCAGAGGTCAGATCCACCACCTCGGACGCCTTGCCCCGGTTGCACGAGTGGAAATAGGAGGCCGAGGTATCGCCCTCCCGTTCGATGAATGGCGGCCCCCAACGGCGGGTGTCATCGCCCTGCGGCGCCTCGATCTTGATGACCTCGGCCCCCAGATCGGCCAGCGTCTGACCGGCCCATGGGCCGGCCAGGATGCGCGCCAGTTCAATGACCTTGACCCCTTCGAGGGGGCCGCGCGGTGCCGATGTCATCAATCCAGCTTGGCGTCCAGGATCGCCGAGAATTCCTCGTAGCTCATGTTCGAATGGGTCTTGCCGTCGATCACAAAGCTGGGGGTCGAGGTGATGCCATGTTCCGCCGCGTTGGCCTGAAACCAGCCCACCAGCGTCGCGATCTGGTCGCCGTCGTTCAGGCAGGCCTCGATCTGGTCGCCGTCCATCCCGGCCAAGCGGCCGATCTTGCGCAATTCGTCGATCACCGCGGCCTCGGACCCGGCGCGCGCCCAGTCCTGCTGACCCTTGTAGATCAGGTCGGTGATGCCAAAGAACTTTTCCTCACCGCCGCAGCGCGCAATCAGCGACGCCCAGACACCGACCTTGTCAAAGTAAACCTCACGGTAGGTGAATTTCACCTTGCCGGTGTCGATATAATTCTGCTCCAGCTTGGGGATCAGGTTGGCATGGGCGCTGGCACAATGCGGGCAGGTATACGACGCGTATTCGATCACCTCGATCGGCGCATCCTCGGCCCCTTTGACCATTTCCGTCACGGACGAGATGTCGATGTCAGCGGTCTGCGCCTGTGCCGCGCCGACCAGACGCACGTCAGCCGCCCCTGTCTGGCCCGCGCCCTGCGTCAGATACCATGCGCCGCCACCAAAAAGCGCCAGCGCAACCGCGCCCGCCGGGAGGATCCATTTCATGTTGTTCGCCTCTTTCCTGTCGGTCCTTGGGCCAGGATCACTCCCGGCCCGCCTTCGATATGACGTTTGCCGCCAGACGTTCAAGCGCCGCGCGCAAATCCGCGTCGCCGACACCCATGGCCACCGCCCGCGCCTGTGACTGCACCTCTGGCGTCGCGGCCTTGGCCCCGGCGTCCTTGGGACGGTGCTGAAAATCCACCTGCCCCTCGGCAAAGCCGGTCGGGGCGGTCTGCGTCACCCGCACCCGCGAAATGGCGTTGTAGCCATAAACCGCGTTGATCCGCGCGCGGATTTCCTCGCGCCGCATCTCGACCATCGGGGCCATCGCGCCCGTGGTCAGCAGCGTCAGCGTCCCGCCAAAGCCGCCCTTGGCATAGCTCACCTCAACCGGGCGCGAGATCGCCGCCACATCGGCACCGGCAATTTCGTCCCAATGGGTCAGCACGCGGGTCTGGGCGAATCCCCGCCCCTCCGCCGCCTTGCGGATGCGCCCCTGCAACAGCTTGGACGCACTGGAAAACCCGTATGTTGTCGGCTTGCGATCCGCCACGTTTGACTCCCCGTTCCCAAGGCTATTCTAGTGACCACGCGGGGCGGCACCAGCCCCCTTCCGACACGGAGTTTCACCCTTGCGTGATGAGCCACTGCACAGCCCTGACCCGCAGGCGCTGCTCGACTGGTACGACCGCCATGCCCGCGCCCTGCCGTGGCGCATCGGTCCGGCGGCGCGCGCGCGCGGCGAATTGCCCGATCCCTACCGGATCTGGCTGTCCGAAATCATGTTGCAACAGACCACCGTCGCGGCGGTCAAGGAGTATTTCCTGGCCTTCACAACCCGTTGGCCAACCGTTCAGGCACTGGCCGGGGCCAAGGACGCCGATGTCATGGCCGCATGGGCGGGGCTGGGCTACTACGCCCGCGCCCGCAACCTGCTGAAATGCGCCCGCGCCGTGACGCTGGATCACAATGGCCAGTTTCCGCGCGATTTTGCCACGCTGCTGACCCTGCCCGGCATAGGGCCCTATACCGCCGCCGCCATCGCCTCGATCGCGTTTGACCAGCCGGAAACCGTGGTGGACGGCAATGTGGAACGGGTCATGGCGCGCCTGTTCGATGAACACACGCCGCTGCCCGCCGCCAAGCCGATCCTGACAGACCACGCCGCCCGCCTGACCCCGCAGGACCGCCCCGGCTGTTATGCGCAGGGGGTGATGGACCTTGGCGCCACCATCTGCACGCCCAAACGCCCCGCCTGCGGGTTGTGCCCGTGGCGTAGCGCCTGCACCGCATGGGTGCGCGGCACCACTGCTGAGCTGCCCAAGAAATCGCCCAAGAAACGCAAACCCACCCGGTTTGGCATTGCCTATCTGGCGCGCCGCGTCGATGGCGCGATGTTGCTGGAAACCCGCCCTGACAAGGGATTGCTGGGCGGTATGCTGGGTTGGCCCGGCTCTGACTGGACCGAAGACCAACCCGCCGAGGCCCCCCCCATCCGCGCCGAATGGAAAACCATAGCCGGTGAAGCCCGCCACACCTTTACCCATTTCCACCTGCGCCTGACGGTCAAAACCGCGCTGGTGCCGATGGAACGGCCCCCGGATCGCGGAGACTTCATCGAATTGCCTGAATTCAGCCCCGGTGATCTGCCAACAGTCATGCGCAAGGCCTTTGACCTTGCGCAAAGCGGCTGATCGCCGCTTGGGACAGGCTGACCCCTGCCCTATCATGACCCCGTCACAGATCAGAGACCGCCGATGACCACCGCCGCCCAAATCGCCAAACCCAGCGCCGCCTTGCCGTTCTACATGTCCTACCTGCTGATCCCGCTGGTCTGGATCGCGGCGACGCAGGGCGGCTATTGGGTGCTGCTGCCCATTCTGGCCACATGGTATCTGTTCACCGCGCTGGACGCGGTGCTGGGTCTGAACACGGAAAACGCCGATCCGGACACCTCCGACGCCGATCTGCGCTGGTACAAGATCCTCACCGCCCTCTGGGTGCCGCTGCAATTCCTCAGCCTGTTTGCGCTGATCTGGTACGTCAGCCGCGCCGCGCATCTGAGCGGGCTGGAAAAGTTCATGGTCTTCTTTGGTGTCGGCGTGATGACCGGCACCATCGGCATCAACTACAGCCATGAGCTGATGCACCAGAAAAACCGGGTAGAGCGTTTTCTGGGCGATCTGCTGCTGGCGATGGTGCTGTATTCGCATTTCCGCTCCGAACACCTGCTGGTGCATCACCGCTATGTCGGCACGCCGCGCGACCCGGTGACCGCGCGCTACAATGAGGGCTTTCACCGCTTCTACCCCCGCGTCTTGCGCGACAGTCTGCGCTCCAGCTTTGCCGCTGAACGGGCGATGTTGGCGCGTAAACGCCTGCCGTGGCACGATTTGTCCAATCCGTTCTGGCGCTACTGGGGGTTGCAACTGATCATGCTGGCGCTGGCCTTTGCCTTGGGGGGCTTGGGCGGCGTGGCGCTGTTTCTGGTGCAGGCCGGGGTGGCGATCTGGCAGCTTGAGCTGGTGAATTACGTCGAACACTACGGATTGACTCGCAAGCATCTGGGCGACGGCAAATACGAACACGTCCTGCCGCGCCATTCGTGGAACGCGGCGCACAAGGCGTCAAACTGGCTGCTGATCAACCTGCAACGGCACTCGGACCACCACTACAAACCCGACCGCCGCTTTCCATTGTTGCAAAACCACTCGGACGCGGACGCGCCGCAACTGCCCTATGGCTATCCGGTGATGACCATGGCCGCGATGGTGCCGCCTTTGTGGAAACGGGTGATGAACCCGCGGGTAAAGGCATGGCGCGCGCAATATTACCCCGAGATCAAGGACTGGTCGGCCTACAACAAGGCGAAAACCCCGCTGCCGCGATAAGGTTGGCGGACTTGCAGGCCGGACCGTAGGCCGGGCTTCAGCCTGGCGACTCCCCGGCCACCCACGCCTTCCGTGGAACCGACCAAACCCTAACCAAAAGTGAATTCGTCTCTGTAACCCATTGATTTTCCATACCCACACCTCTGTCCACGCGCGGACACCCTGTCCCGCGCCCTGATCGGTCCCAAGGTCGCACCCCCTCGCTGCGGGGTGACAACACCCCAAAGCGGAGCTATCAGGCGCGCAAATTCGATGTATCCAGCGAAAGAGGATTCCCCATGACCACGCAGGTTTTCGGCCACAAATCCCCCGACACCGACAGCACCGGCAGCCCGATCATCTGGGCCTGGTATCTCTCCGAAATCAAAGGTGAGGCCGCCACGCCCGCCCTGCTGGGCGAACCCAACACCGAGGCCGCCTTCATGCTGTCCCACTGGAACCTCGACAAGCCCGAGATCATCGCAGACGTGGCCGAAGGCGCGCCGGTTGTCATCGTCGACACCAACAACCCGGCTGAGCTGCCCGCCTCGATCAATACCGCCGACATCCGCGCCATCATCGACCACCACAAGCTGGTCGGCGGGCTGGAAACCAAAGGCCCGATCGACATCACCGTGCGCCCGCTGGCCTGCACCGCCACGATCATGGTCGACCTGATGGGCGACGACGCCGCCCGGATGCCCGACGCCATCAAGGGCGCGGCACTGACCTGCATTCTCAGCGACACGCTGGAATTCCGCTCGCCCACCACCACAGCACACGACAAGGCCGTGGCGGAGAAACTGGCCGCCGATCTGGGTGTGAACATCGCCGAGTTCGCCGGGCAGATGTTTGCCGCCAAATCCGACGTCTCCAGCTTTTCCGACGCCGAACTGATCCGCATGGACAGCAAGGAATACGAAGTCGACGGCACCAAGTTCCGGGTCTCGGTCCTTGAAACCACTGCGCCGGAAATCCCGCTGGGCCGCAAGGACAGCCTGATGGAAACCTACAAGACCGTGCAGGCCGAGGACGGCGTGGACGAGGTTCTGCTGTTTGTCGTGGACATCCTGAAAGAAGAAGCCACGCTGCTGGTCCCCAACGACCTGGTCAAAGGCGTGGCCGAAAAGAGCTTTGGCGCGACGGTCACGGGCGACACCGTGGTCCTGCCCGGCATCATGAGCCGCAAGAAGCAGATCATCCCGAACCTCAAAGTGTGATTGGTCCGGCCCTTTGCGGATCTCAGGGCCAATCCAACTGAAACAATTGTACGGGGGCCGGTTGGCCCCCGTTCTTTTTTGTGCGGGTGGGGGCGTTGCCCCCGTCGGCTGCGCCTCCCCCAGGATATTTTCAGACAGAAGAAACGGGGAGAGGCGTGCCCAGACTGATCCCCTCCGGCGAGATCTGACAGCCAAGCGCCATTGCTTCGACGCCGGCGGCCTGCGCCTTTTCAAACCCGGCACCGTAGGCCGGATCGATGTCGGAGGCCAAGGTCACGCGCGTGCAGTCGGTCCGCTGCACGAGATAGAGCATGACGGCGCGGCGCCCCTGTCGGGCCATCTCTGACAGTTCGGCCAGGTGTTTCGTGCCACGCGCGGTCACGCTGTCTGGAAATTCCGCCAATCCGGGCTGGCGCGACAGAGTGACGGATTTCACCTCGACATAGCAATCTGCCCGGCTTTCGCCGGTCAGCAGGAAATCGATCCGACTGTTGGTGCCGTATTTCACCTCTGGCCGCACAAGATCATAGCCGTCCAGCCCCGCCACCTGTCCGGCCATCAACTCGGCCTTGAGGACCCGGTTCGGCACGCTGGTGTCGACGCCAGTGAAATGGCCATTGCCGTGGTCCACCAGCCGCCAGGCCCATTTGAGTTTTCTCTTGGGGTCGTCGTTCGGTTCCAGCCAGATGCGCAGGCCTTCGTCCTTCATTCCCAGCATGCTGCCGGGGTTGGCCACATGGGCCGTCACCTCGCGCCCGTCCTCGAGCAGACAGTCGGCGAGAAAGCGTTTGTACCGGCGGAGCAGCGTCGCGGGGACGAGAGGGGTTTGAAAGCGCATGAGCGGGGCCTATACCGTAGCGCGACGCACGCGCCAAGGAGCCGCACACATGTCCAATCCCACCGCCGCCATGCTGGTCATCGGGGACGAGATCCTGTCAGGACGGACCCGGGACGCAAACATGCACTACCTGGCCCAGGAATTTACCAAACACGGCATCGACCTGTGCGAAGTGCGTATCGTCTCGGATGAGACCTCTGCCATTGTCGCCGCAGTCAAGGCGCTTAGCGAGGCGTTTGACTATGTCGTGACCTCCGGCGGGATCGGGCCGACCCATGACGACATCACCGCGCCCTGCGTGGCCGACGCCTTTGGCGTCGCGATCACGGTACGCGACGATGCGCGCGCCATCCTGCAAGCGCACTATGACCGGCAGGGAACGGAGTTGAACGAGGCGCGCTTGCGCATGGCGCGAATCCCGGACGGTGCGGCGCTGATCGACAATCCGGTGTCCGCTGCGCCGGGGTTCTCATTGGGCAATGTGCACGTCATGGCGGGCGTGCCGTCGGTGTTTCAGGCCATGGTGTCCAGCGTCCTGCCGGGTCTGACCGGTGGTCAGCCGCTCTTGTCGCAAACCCTGCGCATCGAACGTGGCGAGGGCGATATCGCCGGGCCGCTAAGCGATCTTGCCACACGTTTCGACGACCTGTCCATCGGGTCCTACCCGTACCAGCGCAATGGCGTCTACGGCGCCAACGTCGTGATCAGGGGCACTGACGGTGGCCGGATCGACGCCGCCATGGCCGAACTTTCGGCGCTGTTTCCCGAGGCCGTCGCGCCGTGAGCCGCCGTGCGGCACGCGGGCCGCATGGACAGCCCCGGCGGCAGCGGCCATAACGTGACAGACCCTGTTTCAACCTTTGGCCGCTGTCATGTCCGATGACCTAAACCCGTTCTTCGACGCGCTCGACGCCACCTGGCCTGCGGCGGCCAGGGTGGCCGCCGGTCCGTGGGTGCTGCGCGAGGGGCGCGGCGGTGGCAAACGTGTCTCTGCAGCCACTGCGCGCGGAGACTGGCGTGAAGACGATCTCGCCGCGGCAGAAAAGTCCATGAAAATGATGGGACAGGTTCCGCTGTTCATGATCCGCCCCGGCGAAGAAGCCCTGGATGCTGCGCTGTCGGAACGTGGCTATGCCCTCATCGACCCGGTACAGCTGTGGGTTGCGCCGATTGACCGGCTGACCGACCTGAGACTGCCGCGCGTCACGGCCTTTGCCATCTGGGAACCCCTGGCCATCATGCGCGAGATCTGGGAGGCAGGCGGCATCGGAGCCGCGCGCCAGCGGATCATGGACCGGGCCGCGCCGCCCAAGACCGGCATCCTGGGTCGGGTCTCGGACAAGCCCGCAGGCGCCGGCTTCTGTGCAGTCCATGGCGAAACCGCCATGGTCCACGCGCTGGAAATCGCGCACGACCATCGGCAAAAGGGGCTGGGCGGCTGGATGATGCGCTGTGCCGCGCTGTGGGCGGCCGATCAGGGCGCATCACGCATCGCCGTTGCCGCCACCCGGGAAAATACCGGGGCCAACGCGCTTTATGCCACCTTGAAGATGGAGGTGGCCGGGCATTACCATTACCGGATTCTCAACGCCGAAAGCGAGGACTTGTGACCGACGCCCTTCCCACCGCGCTGAACCTGCCCATGGCAGATCCGCTGCCGGACGCCACGCAGAAATACTTCGACATCTGTCAGGACAAGCTGGGCATGGTGCCCAACGTGCTCAAGGCCTACGCCTTTGACATCGCCAAGCTGGACAGCTTTACCGCGATGTACAATGAGCTGATGCTGGCCGACAGCGGCCTGTCCAAGTTGGAGCGCGAGATGATCGCCGTGGTGGTGTCCGCCGTGAACCGCTGCTTTTACTGCCTGACCGCGCATGGCGCGGCGGTGCGCGAATTGTCGGGCGACCCCAAGCTGGGGGAGATGCTGGTGATGAACTGGCGCGTCGCGGACCTGAGCCACCGGCACCGCGCGATGCTGAAATTCGCCGAGAAGATGACCGTGGCCTCTTCCGAGGTTGCCGAGTTCGACCGCGAGGCGCTGCGCGACGCAGGGTTCTCGGAGCGCGACATCTGGGACATCGCCAACGTCACCGGATTTTTCAACATGACGAACCGCGTCGCGAGCGCCACAGACATGCGTCCGAATGACGAGTACCACGCGCAAGCGCGCTGAGGCGCTTGGTCTGACGCTGTGTCTGGCGCTATCTCTGGCGCTGGCTGCGGGGGGGGCCTGTGCGGCGGAGCTGTCGCTGCCACCCGGGGCCCAGCAAAGCTTTGGCACTTTGCAATCGCCCGGCGCCTACGCCATGCCAGTCGGCCCGTGGCAGAACGGCACCCTGCCGGTTGAACGCGTCGAAGGGCGGGTCGAGGTCGCCGCCTGGCATATTCCGGGCAATGCCGACACGCCGTTCCAACTGGCCAAACCCATGCGCGACGCATTGGTAGCTGACGGTTTTGACATCCTGCTGGATTGCCGGGCGCGGGCCTGCGGCGGGTTTGATTTCCGCTTTGCCACTCTGGTCCTGCCGGCACCGGAGATGTTCGTCGATCTGACCGATTTCCATTTCGTCTCTGCGATATCTGACGATCAGGGAGCGGTCTCGATCCTGACAAGCCGCGACGCGCGGTCTGGCTATGTTCAGATTATCCGCGCGGGCGGCAGCGTCGCAAGCATCCGGCCTAGCGCCAAACCCGCGTCGGTGGCTCCGACGGCCGAAGTGCAGGGTGTCAGTGAACAGTTGGACACTCGCGGCCATGTAATTCTGGACGATCTCGTGTTCCGGACCGGATCGACGGCCTTGGGCGACGGGCGTTTTGCGTCGCTGGATGCCATCGCGGCCTATCTTGCGCAGAACCCCTCACGGACCATTCTGTTCGTGGGTCACACGGATGCAACCGGATCGCTGGAGGCCAACCGCGGCGTGTCCTTGCGCCGCGCGCAGGCAGCCGTGACCTATCTACGAGAGCGGCACGACACACCAGCACGCCAGATTGGCGCGCAGGGGGCAGGATACCTTGCCCCGGTGGCGTCAAACCTCACGCCCGAAGGGCGCGAGGCAAACCGCCGTGTCGAGGCAGTCTTGATCTCGACGGAATAAGACAGGCTATGTCAGCCGGATCACCAGATCTGCGGGCCTTTTTCGGCAAAGGCATGGACCAGAAAATCAATGAAGGCGCGGACCTTGGGCTGGGTGAACCGGCCCGGCGGATAGACCGCGTAGATGCCCTGCGTTTCGATCGGCAGGTCGGGGATCGCATCCTCGACCAACCCGGCCTCCATCGCCTCATTGTAGAGGTATGAGGGCAGATAAGCGATGCCAAGACCTGCGATGCAGGCATTCAGCAGCGACTGGCCGTCGTTCACCGTCAGCCACCCCGCCGTGCGCACCTGCCGCTTTTCGCCCGACGGCGCGGTCAGTTTCCACACGTTGCCAGAGGATTGGTTGGAATAATGCAGCAGCTTGTGTTCGTTCAGATCGTCAATGCGCTGAGGGCGTCCGAATTTCTGAAAGTAGGACGGCGACGCGATCATCCGCTTGGTGGTTTCGGTCAGCTTGCGCGCGCGCAGTGTGCTGTCCTCCAGCTCTCCGATCCGCACCGCCATGTCGAACCCTTCAGAGATCAGTTCGACGTAGCGGTTGTTCAACACCATGTTCACGGTGATGTCCGGAAATTCGGCCAGAAACTCGCCCAGCACCGGGCTGAGGTGGTTCACGCCAAAATCCGTGGCCACGCTGATCCGCAACAGTCCAGAGGGGGCCGATTGCATCGAGGTCACAAGCGCATCCGCCTCACCCGCATCGTTCAAAACCCGGCGGGCGCGGTCGTAATAGGCCAGCCCGATTTCTGTCGGCGACACACGGCGCGTTGTACGGTTCAGCAACCGCGCGCCCAGCCGCGCCTCAAGGCTTGAGACATGTTTGGAGACAGCGGATTTTGAAATCCCCATCTTCTTGGCGGCGTCGGTAAAACCGCCCTGGTCCACGACCGTGGCAAAGGCCTCCATTTCGGTCAGACGATCCATCCAGGTCTCCGTTCAACACTACATTTCCTCCAACACCTATGCTTTTGAACTGGGGCGCGATTGGGGCGCAGAGGAGACAATTGAGGGGTATTGCTGTTCTCTGTCGGCGAGGAAGAAACGGAAAACACCTGACCGAAAGGCCGCGACCGTGTAAGCTGTGATGTGATTTCTGCTGCTCAAGACCTTATTTTCAGGGAGACCCAGAACCATGTTCAGAACCATCGCCTACGCCACAGCGCTTGTCCTTGCGCCCCTTGCCGTTTTGGCAGAATCCACACCCTCCCCGGACGGTGCCTCTGTCTATTTCATCAACATCGCCGACGGGGATACCGTGGCAAGCCCCGTTGCGATCCAGTTTGGGCTGTCGGGCATGGGCGTCGCTCCGGCTGGCACCGAGAAGGAATTCACCGGTCATCACCATATCTTCATCGACCGCCCGCCTTTTGGCGAAGGTGCCGAGGATGCGGAATTCGCGGACTACGGCATTCCGGGTGACGACAACCACCGGCATTTCGGCGGCGGTCAGACCGAGGTCATGCTGGGCCTCGACCCGGGCACGCATACCTTGCAACTGGTGCTGGGCGACATGAACCACCTGCCGCATGAACCGTCGGTGGTATCAGATTACATCACGATCACCGTGTCGGAATAGAGCGCCAATCGACCCTGTCAAAAGACGGGCGCCCCGGCCATTGGCCGGGGCGCCGCGCCAGATCTTGCGGGCGTAATGGCGACTTAATCCTGCGGAAGAGTCGAGATATAAGTCAGCACGTCACCGGCGAAATCTGCCCCAAAGGCCCGCAAATTGATCATCTCGACCCCGGGATGGGCGTTGAGGATCTTGTTCATCACCTCGTCCGGGGCCGCGACAGCCTCTGTACCGACATAGGCCGGGCTATCGGCATCCCCCCAGTCCAGATTGCGACCGTCAAAGCCATGGCAAGCCGCGCAGGTGGTCTGAAAAACGGCGCGCCCCCGGTCGATATCGCCCGGTATGACGGTGCGCGTCTCCAGGTTGATATACGCGCTCAAGTCGACCTGCCCCCGGGCGACAAAGGCCGCAACCCGGGCAAGTTCGTCATCAGAGATCATCTGAGGCGTATAGCCATGCGGCTCGGCACGCAGCGCCGCAGCGATCCCGGCCTCATCGCCACCCGACGCCCCCCGGATTCCCATGATACCAGTATGGTGGCTGCCTTCCCGATAGATGCCCTCGACCCCTAGGTAGTCCCAGCCATGGCACTCCTTGCAACGCCAGGTCGTCTCGCCCGATTGTTTGCCACCAGCCGGATAGGCAGGATGGGTTCCCTCCGGCGCGTCACGGTCCAATGCCTCCATCCAGTTGTCATAGATACGGCCCCCGGCGGCCAGCACCCAGGCATCGGACGGGTGGCTGGGTGCGCCATGAATGAACACCGCCGCCATGTCGTCATGGTCGTAATCATGGTCGTCGCCATCCGCGACCGCCGGGACGGACAACCCGGCAACCAGCCCCACACACAAGACACAGGATTTCAATGAATAGAAAACACGCATAATTTCTCCCCCCCACGGAGTTTTCAAGTTTTTTGCGCGTTTCCAAAGGCACACTAGCATGAAATATCGAATTAGCAGCATATTATACCGTCAGCCTAAAAAATCGGCCCTTGCCGTGGTGACCCGTCAAGTCGGCGGCGTGCCCTGATCCATGGCGCGCCGCTTCGGTGAAGGCGACGAGGACGCCGACATTGTGGAATTCGGCATCCCGCCGAAAGCTGGCCGTTTTCATTTTCAGAGGAGGCCAGACGGCGGTTGTTCTGAGGTTCGAACCCGGCGATTTCTGGCTACAATTGATGCTTGGCGACATGAACCACCTCGCGAATGCGAGGCCGTTGGTCTCAGATCACGTCACGATCAACGCTACCGAACACGCGACAGGCCTGAAAAAGCGGGGCGCGCCGATAACACGGCACACCCCTTCTTTTTTCGGAAGGCCGGATTGTTCAGGCCGCTTTCTGGTTGTGGCGCCCTTCTTCGACCTCTTCGACGATCTTGGCCACGAAATCCTTGAGGTCATCGGGGTTGCGGCTGGTGACGATGCCGCTGTCGGCGATCACAGGTTCATCCATCACCCGCGCGCCTGCGTTCTTGAGGTCGGTTCGGATCGACGGATAGGCGGTCATCTCGCGACCCGCGACAATATCCGCCTCGATCAGCACCCAAGGTGCGTGGCAGACCGCTGCGATCACCTTGCCCTGCTTGGCAAAGCTCCGCACCAACGCGATGACCGGCGCCTCTACCCGTAGCAAATCAGGGTTGATCTGGCCGCCGGGGATGACCAGCGCGTCATACTGGGTGGGGTCGGCGTCGGCGATCTTTAGATCAGCCTCGGCCTCACGGCCCCAATCGCTGCCTTCCCAGCCCTTTGCGGGTGCGCCGTCCAACGTCGCCACATGGACCTCTGCCCCCTTGGCGCGCAACTGATCGCGCGGGAATTCCAGCTCGGATTGCTCAAAGCCATGAGTCGTGATCACGAGGATTTTCGAATTGCCGATATTTGGCATGGAAAGCCTCCTTTCGTTGCTGTGTCTGAGACTGCAACGCCCCGGCCGGCGGCCTGTTCCATTCAGGTCAGGGTTTCCGGCCAGCGGTGCACTGGCCGGAAAAGGTCACAGCGCGGCAGCCAGCCGCGTGCCCTGATCAATTGCGCGCTTGGCGTCCAGTTCGGACGCCACGTCGGCACCGCCGATCACATGAACCTCCACGCCCTTGTCGCCCAGCGCATCCGCCAACGACCGTTCGCTGACCTGACCGGCGCACAGCACGATCGTGTCGCAGGCGATGACCTCGGGGCGTTCGCGGGCCTCGCCATAGCTGACGTGCAGCCCGGCATCGTCGATCCGTTCATAGTTGACGCCGCTGCGCATATCGACGCCCTTCATCTTGAGCGTGGCACGGTGAATCCAGCCGGTTGTCTTGCCCAGCCGTTTGCCCGGTCGCTCTGCCTTGCGCTGCAACAGCACCACGTCGCGTTCCGGCGCGTCGGGCTGCGGCCCCTCGGGGGCCAGCCCAGCGCGGGCCTCGGATGGGTCGGTCACGCCCCATTCGCGCATCCAGTCGGGCAGGCTTTCGGTCGGGCTGTCGTCGGTCACAAGGAATTCGGCCACGTCAAAGCCGATGCCGCCCGCACCGATGACGGCCACCCGTTTGCCCACATCGGCGTGGTCGCGCAGCACATCGACATAGCTTTTGACCGACGGATGATCCTGACCGGGGATCTGCGGATCACGCGGCAGGACGCCGGTTGCCACGATCACCGCATCAAACCCCGCCAGCGCGTCGGGCGTCGCCTCTGCCCCAAGGCGCAGGGTGACGCCGGTTTCCTGCACCATCGCAGCGAACCAGTCGACGAGGCCAAAGAACTCTTCCTTGCCCGGGATCTGCTTGGCCATGTTCAACTGACCGCCAAGGGTGTCGGCCTTGTCGAACAACACCACCTCATGGCCGCGCTGCGTAGCCGTGATCGCCGCCGACAGGCCCGCCGGGCCCGCACCCACAACGGCCACCCGGCGCGGCGCGTTGGTCCGTTCGACCACCAGTTCGGTTTCGAACGCGGCCTTGGGGTTCACAAGGCAGGTCGACACCTTGCCCGCAAAGGTGTGGTCCAGACAGGCCTGATTGCAGGCAATACAGGGCGCGATCAGATGTGACTGGCCACCTGCCGCCTTGGCGACGAAATCCGGGTCCGCAAGGAATGGCCGTGCAAGGCTGACCATATCGGCGCAGCCCTCGGCCAGCACCTGTTCCGCCACCTGTGGCGTGTTGATCCGGTTCGAGGTGATCAGCGGAATGCCCACCTGCCCCATCAGCTTTTGCGTCACCCAGGCAAAGGCGCGTCGCGGTACGCTGGTGGCGATGGTGGGAATACGCGCCTCGTGCCAGCCGATGCCGGTGTTGAGGATCGTGGCCCCCGCCGCCTCAACCGCCTGCGCCAGCATCACAACCTCCTCAAAGGTCGAGCCATTGGGGATCAAGTCGATCATCGACAGCCGGTAGATGACGATGAAATCGTCGCCCACGGCGGCCCGCACCCGGCGCACCACCTCAACCGGCAGGCGCATCCGGTTCTCATAGCTGCCGCCCCAGCCATCGGTCCGCTTGTTGGTGTGGGTCACAAGGAACTGGTTGAGGAAATAGCCCTCAGAGCCCATGACCTCGACCCCGTCATAGCCTGCCTCGCGTGCCCGCACGGCAGAGGTGACGATATCCGCGATCTGCTTTTTGATCCCCTCTTCGTCCAGTTCCTTGGGCGGAAACGGAGAGATCGGCGATTTCACCGGAGAGGGTGCCACACATTCCGGCCCGTAAGCATACCGCCCCGCGTGCAGAATCTGCATCGCGATCTTGCCGCCCGCCTCATGTACCCGGCCCGTCACCATCTGGTGATTGGCGATGTCCTGCGGCGTGAACAGCCCTGCCGCCCCCGGAAAGACCCCGCCTTCGCGGTTGGGGGCCATGCCGCCCGTCACCATCAGACCGACATCGCCGCGCGCGCGCGTGGCGTAGAACTCGGCCACCCGGTTCCAATCCCCCCGCTCTTCGAGATTGGTGTGCATCGACCCCATCAGCACGCGGTTCTTCAACGTGGTAAAGCCGAGGTCGAGCGGGCGCAAAAGATGCGGATAATCGGTCATGGTGTCCTCCCGGTTCCTTGCCGCGCACCTCACATCATGCCAGTTACGCTGTCACGATCTACGTCACGTCATGGCCCGGAGGATCGACGCTTTACGCCAAGGCTTTGGTGGTCTAGCGATTCTGCCGCATGGTCCGGGACACCAACGGGACACCAAGATGAGCGATTTTGCCACCCTCAGCCTGAACGGCAGCGGCCTGATGCGCGCCCCGCGCGTGCGACCGGCCAAACGGGCCGAGGGGTATCTTGACCGCTTCGACGCAACAACGCTCTGGCTGGATGCGATCTGGCAAGACGGCTCCGTGATACTGATCTGCCCGCGCCTGAACAACCTCAAGCGTGCCGTTGCGGCGGCACGGTTTACGGTGGACGGCGCAGCGGTGCGCCCTCGTTTGGCGCAGTATTGCCGGCATACGCTGATCCGGCTGCCCGCCCCGTCGCACCCCGAAAACGTCGCGGTCCGGATCGGCGACTGGCAAGGGACAACAGTGGTCCACGACCGCGACACCCGGCTGGACGGATGCAACGTCCTGATGACCCTGTCCAAGGACAATCACCCCGACTGGATCGAGGATTGGGGACGCTTTCACATTGCCCATCACGGCGCGGACGCGGTGCTGTTTGTCGACAACGGATCAGCGACCTGGGGCCCGGACCAGATCCGCCCCGCGTTGGAGCGGGCCGGGTTCCGCCAGATCGTGCTATTGTCCACCCCGCTGCGCTATGGCCCGCGCGGGCTGCCGCCTTTTCTGAATGCCGAATTGTTCCTGCAAACCGGCGTGCTGAACGCGCTGCAATTCCGGTTCCTGCACGGCGCGCGCGCCGTGCTGAACTGCGATGTCGACGAATTGGTCATGACGCCGGGGCGGACAGTTTTCGACGCGGCCGTGAACAGCAGGTTCGGATTTGTGAGCTTTCCCGGTCGCTGGGTCCACCCCGCCCCCGAAACCGATGGCTGGCCAGCTCACGCGGGCCATACCCACCACGACGCTCCACGCAAAACCTGCCCGCCGAAATGGTGCATTGTTCCGGGCGGGCCGCTGCGCGGCTTTCAGTGGCGTGCCCACGGATTGGAACGCCTGCCCCTGCGCCGGATGTTCCAATCTCCCAACGCATGGTTCTATCACTGCCGCAACATGGCTTTGTTGCGCAAAGTCGGTAACGTCCGGAGTTCCCCTTTCCCCGGACGCAATTATCCCACAGGCTCTGTGACGGGTATGCCGAGCGCGGTGTAGCCGTTGAGCACGGCGGCGCGGATCTGAAGTTCGGCGACCTGACGATCGAAGTCGCGCGCCATGAGGCTCTGCCCCAGCAGCTTCACGCAATGCATCTTCGTCTCGGCGCGGCTTCGTCGGTGGTATCCGCTCCATTTTCTCCAGATGGCGCGGCCAAGGTATTTCGAAGCGCGCAGCGCCTCGTTCCGAGCGATAGCCCCTGCAGTCGATGGCTTCCACGGCTTGGCATTCTTGCGCGGCG
>NZ_FZON01000065.1 GCF_900188425.1 Antarctobacter heliothermus | reverse complement strand
CGGCCGCATGCCCAAGGCGCGTCCATACCTCGATAACGGGCTTCTGGAACTGGACAACAACATCTGCGAGCGGTCAATCAGGCCCCTGACTCTCGGCAGGAAAAACTACCTGTTCATGGGTTCGGAAGGTGGCGGCAAGGCCGCGGCTGTCGCCTACACACTCATCGAAACCGCCCGCATGAACAGCGTTAATCCCGAAGCCTGGCTCACCTGGGTTCTCGAACGGATCGCCGATCACAAGATCAACCGCATCGGCGAACTCGCGCCATGGAACTGGACGCCGAAATAGGCGTCAAGCGCTGCGTGGCCGGACGCATACGATTTCCAGGAACCGCGCAAAGATCCAGCGAACATGCTCGGCACGCTCGTCGTGCGGGATCAGCTTCCAGTTCTCGGCGAAGTAGCCGTAGGGCTGCACGCCGCCCATCCACACGCCCGTCTTCCGACTGGCTCTGATCTTGTCGCGGATGCGCCCGGCGATGACCTCGCGTCCGAACTGGGCAAAGAAGTGCAGGATGTTCAACGTCAGGCGTCTCATAGACGTAGTCGTGTTGACGCTCTGCATCAACGAAACGACGGTCACACCGTTGCGGTCGAACACCTCGACCAGTTTGGCGAAGTCGGCCAGCGAGCGCGACAGGCGGTCGATCTTGTAGACCATGTCCACATCGACCTAGCCATGTTCGACATCGGCCAGCAAGCGTTTCAGGTCGGTGCGTTCCAGCGTGCCACCGGAGATGCCACCGATTCATGTTGGTCGCGGACCCGAGTCCGACCTTGGGAGAGCCGACTCGATCTTCTGGCCTCATGGGTCGCGCGCTGGGTAAGTAGCGATTCGAGCTATAGTTTGGCTCCGCTTCAGACGTTTCCGTTCCGTAAATTGCTTCAGATACCGGACATTCTGTCCGCTCTACCCAGAACCTCAAAACCGTTGACGCGCCTCGCTACGACGTGAAAGTCATATGAAAGGCAAATTAGATTTCCGGATGCGCTCGGACCACTAAGTCATGGATTTAATGGTGCCCCCACACGGACTCGAACCGCGGACCTACTGATTACAAATCAGTTGCTCTACCAGCTGAGCTATAGGGGCGCCGGGCCATGCCGCGTGTATCGCGGTGCGGCGGCGTGCGGGGTGTTTAGCCTGTCTTTTGAGCCAAAGGAAGCCTCGAAATCGCGTTTTTTTGCCTCTGAATACACTGGTCCGCCACCCCGTCCGGTTCCCTTGGCCGATCACCCGGGTATACTGCGCCCAGAGCAATCAAAGATACCGACAAACATGCAGGTCATTTTACACACAGGCGTCCACTGCACCGATGAGGACCGCCTTCTCAAGGGGTTGCTGCGCAATGCCGAGGCGTGGCGGCACGAGGGGGTCGCCATTCCCGGGCCGTCCAACTATCGGACGCTGCTTACCGAAGCACTCAACAAGCTGCGTGGTGGCAAACCGGACCCCGAAACGCGCGATGTCCTTTTGGATGCAATCCTGCAGGAGGACGCGGGTCAACTTTCCCGACTTGTCCTGTCGAACGACAATTTCTTTTCGGTGCCGAAACTGATGTTCCAGAATGGCTACATCTATCATCGTGCGGAAGAGCGGCTGACAACCCTGACCCAAATATTCGAGGGGAGTGATCTGCAGCTTTTCATGGGATTGCGCGACCCTGCCAGCTTTTTGCCGGCCGCCTTTGCCGCCACCCCGCATGAGGAATTCTCGGGGTTCATGGACGGGCTGGACCCGATGCGGTTTCGCTGGTCGGACTTGATCCGGCGGATCAAGGGAACACTGCCGGACCTGCCCATCACCTTGTGGTGCAACGAGGACACCCCGTTCCTTTGGGGTCAGATCATCCGCGAATTGGCAGGCATCGCCCTGGGTCGCAAGATCACCGGGGCCTTCGACCTGTATTCCCAGATCATCTCCCGCGAAGGAATGCAGCGTTTCCGGGCCTTTCTCAAGGAGAACCCCACGATCACCGAAGGCCAGAAACGGCGCGTGATGATGGCGTTTCTGGACAAATACGCCCTGGACGACAAGATCGAAGAAGAACTGGACCTGCCGGGGTGGGACGCCGCCTACGTCGACATGCTGACCGAAATCTACGAAGATGATCTTGAGGTTATCGGGAACATGCCAGGCGTTCGGCTTTTGACTCCGGACGCATAGGCGGTCGCAACGACCCCGGGCCCGCTATCCCAGAAAGATCCCCAGAATCACCATCATCAAACCCAGAACCGACAGCATCAGTGCGCCCATGTTCAGGGGAACCACCTTGCGCACCACATCGCGCAATTCAACGTCCGGCAATCCCTTGCGACGTGCCGACCAAACCCGGACAATGCACCAGATCAAACCGCCAAGCCCGGCCGCCGACACTGCAGCGCCCCCCCAGATCAATCCCGCCATGTTCCGGATCCTTCCGTTTCCCATCGCCGACGCGCCTAGCGCACCCTTGCCTGTCAAGGCAACCCCATGGCCACATGCTCTTGATGCAGGACGCGGCCATGGGGTATCGAGAGGCCCAAACAAACGGTCACAAGGCTGAAGAGGCAGACATGCAGGATACCCCAACAGACAGCTACGGCGTCGCCGCCGGAGAGTTGAAACAGTTCATCGAGCGCGTTGAGCGGCTTGAGGAAGAAAAGAAAGAGATCGCCGAGCAGATCAAGGAAGTGATGGCAGAGGCCAAAGGCCGCGGCTACGATACAAAGGTCATGCGCAAGGTGATCTCGCTCCGCAAACGCGACGCGGACGACATCGCCGAAGAAGAGGCCGTGCTGGACATGTACAAGGCAGCGCTTGGCATGTCCTGAACGCATGGGCGGGCTGGAGCGGTGCCGCGGCACAACCCTGCCCGCTTATTCAGCAATTTGGCCCCGACAGACCGCGACTTGCCATTCACGACCGTTGCATGCCCTGCAACACCCGGCTAGCGTGGACGACACAAATCAGTGACGGGGTGGGCCACACAGGCATGAGTGATCAAGTCTATTTTGACGAAATGTGGGGCACAGGCGGGTCAGAAGGCACAGTCCGGTCTCCGTATGCGCCGTTCAACTCCTGGCTAAACGGCGAAGATCCCAAACATCTGCGCGCCAAACAGCGCGAGGCCGAGGATCTCTTTCGCCTGACCGGCATCACCTTCAACGTATACGGTCGCGCCGAGGCTGAGGAACGGCTGATCCCCTTCGACATCATTCCGCGGATCATCTCTGGTCGGGAATGGCAAAAATTGTCGCGCGGGATCGAACAGCGTGTCCGTGCCATCAATGCCTTTCTCTATGACATCTATCACGGCCAGGAGATCGTGAAGGCGGGGCGTCTGCCGCAAGAGATGATTGCCCGCAACGAGGCCTTCTTGCCGGAGATGATAGGCGTTCAGCCGCCGGGAAATGTCTATACCCATATCGTCGGGATCGACCTTGTCCGGACCGGCCCCGATCAGTTCTATGTGCTCGAAGACAATGCTAGGACACCCTCGGGCGTCAGCTATATGCTGGAAAACCGCGAGACCATGCTACAAATGTTCCCCGAGTTGTTTTCGGAGAACCGGGTACAGCCCGTCTCGACCTACCCGACCGATCTGTTCAATTCGCTTGCCGCCTGCGCGCCTGAGGGCCTGGACCGCAAGCCGACCGTGGGTGTTCTGACACCCGGTATCTTCAATTCCGCCTACTATGAGCACAGTTTCCTTGCCGATCAGATGGGCGTCGAACTTGTCGAAGGCCATGACCTACGCGTGCAGGACGGCCAGCTAAACATGCGCACCACGCGCGGCTACAAACCGATCGACGTGCTGTACCGCCGGGTCGACGACGATTTTCTGGATCCGCTGACCTTCAATCCCGAAAGCGCGCTGGGCGTACCGGGCATCATGGATGTCTACCGCGCGGGTCGCCTGACCATCGCCAATGCCCCCGGAACGGGCATCGCCGACGACAAGGCGATCTACAGCTACATGCCCGAGATTGTCGAATTCTACACCGGGGAACGGCCGCTGCTGGAAAACGTGCCGACATGGCGCTGTTCCGAAAAAGACGCGCTGGCCTATGTGCTCGACAATCTTGCCGATCTTGTGGTCAAGGAAGTTCACGGGTCCGGGGGTTACGGCATGCTGATCGGGCCGACCGCAACCAAAAAGGACATCGCGGAGTTTCGCAAGAAACTGGAGGCGCGGCCATCCAACTACATTGCCCAGCCGACGTTGAGCCTGTCGACAGTGCCGATCTTTACCCGCGCAGGTCTGGCGCCACGCCACGTTGACCTGCGCCCCTATGTTCTGGTCAGCCCCAATGGGATCAACATCACACCGGGCGGTCTAACGCGTGTTGCGCTGAAGAAAGGCTCGCTTGTCGTGAATTCGAGCCAAGGCGGGGGCACCAAGGACACTTGGGTGCTGGAGGACTGACGCGCTATGCTTGGGAAAACTGCAAACGGCCTGTTCTGGATGTACCGCGGGCTTGAACGGGCTGAAAACACCGCCCGTCTGATCGAAACCGGGCAACGGATCGCGCTGACCCGACTGGGCAGCACCGATGACGAGTGGCGGTCCGTCCTGCAAACCGCCGGATCTCTGAATGGTTTCATTCAACGTCATGAGCATGTGACAAAGGACGCCGCCATCGATTGGCTGTTGCGCGACAAGGACAACCCGTCCTCGGTCTTGTCCAGCGTGGAACATGCCCGGCAAAATGCTCGGATGGTGCGGACCGCGCTGACCGGCGAAGTCTGGGAGGCCATGAACGGCACCTACATGCGCGTCAAAGAGGTGCTCGCCCGCAAGATCAGCGAGCGCGATCTATCTGGTGTGCTGGGGATGATCCGGCAGCGTACCGGTTTGGTACGCGGGGCAACGCATGGCACGATGCTGCGCAATGACATCTACGATTTTGCCCGCATCGGCACTTTTCTTGAACGCGCGGACAACACCGCGCGCATCATCGACGTGAAATACTATGTGCTCTTGCCCTCGGTGACATCTGTCGGGACGTCTCTGGACAACGTGCAGTGGGAAACCATCCTGCGCTCTGTCTCGGCCCGTGGCGGTTTTCGGATGGAATACGGTGCATCCAACGAACCGCGCGATATTGCCCAGTTCCTGATCCTGAACCGCCGCATGCCGCGTTCGCTTGCCTTTTGCGCGCACAAACTGCGCGACAACCTTGGGTATCTGGCTTCGGAATATGGGCACAACGCGCCGTCCCTGGCCAAGATTGACCACATCGAACGGTCTTACCTGAGCTTCGACATCGACGCCGTGTTCGACTATGGTCTGCATGAGTTCATCCAGAAGATGCTGACCTCGCTCAGCGAACTGGGACAACAGATCGAAGTCGATTACCGGTTCTACGAATGAACTCTGTCCCCCTGCTCCGAGCGTGAGGCTCCCGAGGATCACATGAACCTGACCATCAGCCACACCACCCGCTACAGCTTTGAAGAGCCCGTGAGTTTTGGGCTTCAACAGCTGCGCAAGACCCCAAAGTCCCGCCACAACCAAACCGTTGTGAATTGGCAGACCAAGGTCACCGGCGGACAAAAAGGTTTGACCTATGTTGATCACCACCTGAATACAGTCGATCTGATCGAGATCGACAGGGGTGCGGAGGAACTGACCATCACCTGCGAGGGCGAGGTCACGATTGGTGAAACGAACGGCATCGTCGGACGCCACCAAGGCCCTGCGCCGCTCTGGCTGTATGAACGGGTCACGCCGCAGACCCGCCCGGGGGCCGGGGTGCGGGCGCTGATCCGCGCGGTGTCCGGTGAAACGGAACTGGACAAGGCCCATGGTTTGATGGCTGCGGTCGCCGAGGCTGTGTCCTACGAGGTGGGAACGTCTGACTCAAACTCGACCGCAGAAACCGCCCTGACCGAAGGGCGTGGCGTCTGCCAGGACCACGCTCATGTCTTTATCGCCTGCATGCGGGAAATGGGGCTGCCTGCGCGCTATGTCTCTGGCTACCTTTTGCTGGATGACAAGGTCGAACAGGATGCGATGCACGCATGGGCAGAGGCGCATATTCCGGGGCTGGGTTGGGTCGGATTTGATTGCGCCAACTGTATTTCCCCGGACAACCGCTATGTCCGGGTCGCCACCGGAATGGACTATCATGATGCCGCGCCGGTGCGTGGCACGCGTCAGGGCGGGGCTGCGGAATCTCTGGATGTGGCAATAGAGGTGGCGCAGCAGTAATGTCCCGACGAATCGGGCGTGACCCGTAGAAAACTCGGGGACGGTCGATGACATATTGCGTGGGAATGATGATGGATCGGGGGTTGGTCTTTATGTCCGACACCCGCACCAATGCCGGGATGGACAACATCTCGACCTTCAGAAAAACCAAGATCTGGGAGACAGAGGGAAATCGCGTCATCACCCTGCTAAGCGCCGGGAATCTGGCGACCACACAGGCGGTCGTCAGCGAGCTTGATGAACGCGAAAAGGCCCGCGAAGACCGCCACCCCTCGATCCTGGACGTTCCGTCGATGTATCAGGCGGCGCGGATGATCGCGGACACGCTGCGTGACGTGATCGCGCGCCATTCCGACACCGGGCAGCGCGCCTCCTCTGTGTTCAACGCCACGCTGATCCTGGGTGGCCAGATCGCCGGTGGTCCGCCGCGGCTGTTCCTGATCTACCCCGAAGGCAACTTTATCGAGGCCGGTCCTGACACGCCCTTCTTTCAGATCGGCGAGATCAAGTATGGGCGTCCAATTCTCGTGCGCGCCTACGATCCGGCGTCCAGCTTTGCCGACGCCGTGAAACTCTTGCTTGTCAGCTTTGACAGTACGGTAAAGGCGAACCTGACCGTAGGCGCCCCGTTCGACTATCATCTCTATGAGGCCGACAGCCTTGTGCAGGGCGAAACCGGACGGATCGAACTCGATGATGCCTACTACCGGACAATCAGCGAAGGTTGGAGCGAGGCATTGAAACAGGCGCTCGACAGCCTGCCTGCATTCGACGCGCCTGCACAACCCTGAACACGCGCCGGGCCGGACACCAGTCTATGACCCGGCGAGACTGTTCGGAGCGCGCGCCATCCCTTCCGGGCACTATTGCGCGCTCCCCCTGCTCCGCCCATCAGGCCGGGGCAAGACGCGCTTAGAGCGGCATGTTGTCAAAGCCGTCTTCAGCCTCATCCTCGTGCATGGCTTGCAGCACTTCTCGTGCCCAAGCAGGGGCCGTCCCGCCAACGCTCTCCAGGCCCAGTACTGCCTGGTCGAGATGCTCCATCAGGTCCTCCCGTGCCTTGCCGTTCGACGCGGAAATTTCCTTGCGCAATGAGTCGATTCGCGCTTCGAGGTGTTCATATCCAGACATGATCGTTCTCTCCTGACTTGATGTTCTGCGGGCTCAGACGACAGCGGCACAGCCTTTGCACAGGGGCGCCTCGGGCACCACGGCCAACCGCTCCGCCGAGATCTCACCGCCGCAACGCGTACAGAATCCGTATTCTCCCTGCGCCATGCGCCCCAGCGCCGCTGTGATCCGCGCGATTTCGGCCTTTCCGCTTTCTCCCAGCCGCTCCAGCACCTCTTCACCCTCGCGCTCCACCGCCATTTCGTCCCAGTCCTTCGAATGCGGCGCCTCAAGCGCCTCTTCGATTCCGTCCAATCGCACACCCAATGCGCGCAATCTTTCAAGCAGGACCAGTTTCTGAGCGTGGTGGGACATGATGCAGGCCTCCTTAACCTTGGGCGGACATTGTCAAAAGGATGTGACAACGACCTTGATACACATCAATCATGCCTTCTTCTCTTGAAACATATTCATCTTTGTGTATATGATTGGCAGAACCGATTGGAGGGAACCGCCATGAAACCTGAAGTCTCCGCCTTCTTCGACGACGCAACCAACACCATCTCCTATGTGGTGCGCGATCCCAATGGCATGTCCTGTGCCATCATCGACAGCGTGCTGGACTTTGACTACTCATCCGGCCGGACCGACACGAAATCGGCCGACGCGATCATCGCCTTCGTCAAGGACAAAGGCTACACGGTCGAGTGGTTGCTGGAAACCCACGTCCACGCCGACCACCTGTCCGCCGCGCCCTATATCCAGGACCAGTTGGGCGGCAAAATCGGCATCGGCGATCGTATCAAGATCGTGCAGGATACCTTTGGCAAGGTCTTCAACGAAGGCACCGATTTCCAACGCGACGGGTCGCAGTTCGACCAGTTGTTCCAGGAAGGCGACAGCTTTCACATTGGCCAGATGCGCGGCGACGTGCTGCACACGCCCGGTCACACCCCGGCCTGCCTGACCTATACCATCGGCGACGCGGCCTTTGTCGGCGACACGCTGTTCATGCCGGATTTCGGCACCGCGCGCTGCGATTTCCCGGGTGGATCGTCCGAGACACTGTTCGACTCTGTTCAGAAGATCCTCGCCCTGCCCAATGAGACCCGCATCTTTGTCGGTCACGACTACAAGGCACCAGGGCGCGAAGAATACGCCTGGGAAACCACCGTGGGTGAACAAAAGGCCCGGAACGTGCACGTCGGCGAAGGCAAATCCAAAGAGCAGTTTGTCGAGATGCGCGACCAGCGCGATGCGTCGCTGGCCATGCCCAAGCTGATCATCCCGTCGTTGCAGGTGAACATGCGCGCCGGCCAGATGCCGCCTGCGGATGAAAAGGGCGACGTGTTCCTCAAGGTGCCCGTCAACAAGCTTTGACATACTTGACCGGCTCCTGCGGCTCATGCCGCAGAGCCGAATTTTCGGCCAATGTGCGCCCCGTAGAGAATCAGGTGCTTTCGGCCAACCGAGCAAAGGAAATACACATATGCCTATCGACTGGATCTGGGGGCTGATCGGCGGCTTGCTGATCGGCACTGGTGGGGCCATCTACCTTCTTGGCAATGGTCGCATCATGGGCGCAAGCGGCATCATTGGCGGTCTTGTCGATGGCTCTGGCAGGTCAACTGCTGCTGAACGCGCCATCTTTTTGATCGGTGTCGCGCTGCTGCCGGTCTTACTTGCACCCTTCTACCGCGAAGTAGACCCGCACATCACCGACAACTACACCGTGCTGATCGCCGCCGGTCTCCTGGTCGGGATCGGTACGCGCATCGCAAACGGATGTACCTCCGGTCACGGGGTTTGCGGTATGTCGCGGCTCTCGATCCGGGGGATTGTCGCCACCTTCATCTACATTTTTGCCGGTGGCGTCGGCGTCGTCATCTTCCGTCACATCCTGGGGGTCATCTGACATGTCCAAACTGATCATAGCCTTCATCGCCGGCGGATTTTTCGGGTCCGGGCTCTTTGTGTCGGGCATGACAGACACAACCAAGGTCCAGGGCTGGCTGGATGTTTTCGGGGCCTGGGATCCAACCCTGGCGTTTGTCATGGGGGGGGCCATGATCCCCATGGCCATCGCCTGGCTGATCCGCAATCGGCGCACCACGTCGCTGACGGGCGAGGCTCTGCCCCCGCCTCCGTCGACGGAGATTGACGGCAAACTCATTCTGGGGTCCGTGATGTTCGGCATGGGCTGGGGTCTTGTCGGCTTGTGCCCGGGACCGTCCATCGCGTCGCTCAGCTATGGGGGGCCGTCTCTGTATGTCTTCCTTGCTGCCATGTTGGGCGGGATGCTGATTGCGCCATTCGCGCGGGCGCGTCTGGACAGAGCGGTTCCAGCAGAATAAACGATGAGCATGACACCAAGTGCACTGACAGACCGTTACCATGTGTCCCCTCAGATTGACCCGCAGGATGCTGCGGCGATCAAGGAGGCGGGGTATGTGCTGGTCATCGACAACCGCCCTGATGCAGAGGTTCCGCCATCGCATCAGACAAAGGCGATGCAACAGGCGATAGAGGCGGTTGGGTTGCGTTTTTCCGCGCTGCCCATCACGCACCAGACCATGACGGCGGAAAACATACTTGCGCAGTCAGAACTTGTGGCCACTGCCGATGGTCCGGTGTTGGCTTATTGTGCATCGGGCACCCGCTGTTCGGTCATCTGGGCGCTGGGAAATGCCGAAACACTTGGCGCGGACGCGGTGATCGAGGCCGCCGCCAAGGCAGGCTACAATCTGGCCGGACTTCGCCCGACGCTGGAAACGCTCGCCCGCCCCTGAGCACTGCATCTGCGGATGCTCGGGGCGCTATTTCTCCTCGAAATCGAAATCCATTGACGCTGAGGCGAAGCCATCGCTGATGTCGAGTTCGGGCAACGCCTCCATAGGCTGGGCGTTGTCGATGTCGCCAAGATCCTCCCCCAGGTCGCTGAAATCGAACCCCCCCGAGTTGGACTCGAAATCCATGGGCGGCAGGTCAGGCAAATCTTCTGCCAAATCGGCATCCGCCACAGGATCACCCACTGGCACGTCGGAAAGCACAGGCAAACCCGCTTTTGAAACAGGCTGCGGACCATCGAATGACGCCCCCTTGTCTGCTTGTGCCGTGGCCGCACTTGCCGCCCCGGCCGGGTTCGCCGCAGCAACGGGGGCGGCTCCGCCACCGGGCCAGGTCAGGCGAACCGCACGCAGCCCATTCAATTGACCAAGGCGACCACGGGCGACCAAGTGGCCGTGCCCAGCCATCACTTCGACCTTGGACAAGGCATCCAGCGGCAGGTTCAGCACGTCGCCGGGTTTCAGTGCCTCTGCCTTGCTGAGGGGCAAAGTGATCCGTGCCAAGGCCGCGTCAAGTCGCGCAGGCACGCGGCTCAACCGTTCCTCGTGCGGGCCGACCCCTTGCACTGCCCCTGGTGCGCCGCGCTTGGGTTTGCATTCAGGTAGAAAAAAGGTCAGCACGCCGCGCCGCCGACCCAGCGCGAGATCGATGTCGGCCCGGAAAGAGCGATAGCCGGCTGCTTCCAACAGCAGGCCGGCGGCGCGCGAATCCTCTATCATCGCGCCAAAGCGATAGCCGACCAGTTGGCTATGCAAAGGGTGCTCCGTCAGGGTATCAGCAAGACGCCCCAAAGCCCCATCCAGAAGCGGCGCCAGCATCGCCGCGTCGGTCTGCGTCAGAACGCGATCATCCTCGACCGGCATCTGGGTGACTTGCTGGATGGTCTGCACCTCGATCACGCCGGTCATGACCTGACAATCCACAGAGGCGATTCCGATGGCGCCATCCGGACCATCCAGCAAGACCAGCAGATCCGTCTTGCCAAGCGCCTCGACCACGTCGTCCTGGTCCATTGTCTCAACCGTGACCGATTGGGTGACAAGGGCAAGATCCCACAGCACGTCAGCCGTGCGCGACAAGGCCCGGCGCAACGCCTTGGCCAGCGACATGCCCCGCGCCTCAAAGGCGCGTTGTGCCGCTTGGGCCTTTTGGCCCATGATGTCATTGCGCGCGCCGTCAGCCATGCAAATGAATGCCCATCAAAAACTGCCTCCGACCCCCGTTATCGGCCGATTTGGTTACCAAGGGCTTTAACACTCTGTGTTTTGTTTGAGTTATTGTACGCCTGATTGCCTTACTGCGCGGCCAGCACCTGCCGCAGGGGCAATGACACCCGAAAGGCTGCTCCATCACAATCGGGCAGATAGCTGATCTCACCGCCCAGTCGCGCCACGATCTGGCGCGAGATCGCCAATCCCAGCCCGGCACCGCCTGCTTTCTGATCGCTCACACGGGCGAACTTTTCGAATATCACGTCCTGCGCTTCGGGCGCGACGCCGGAGCCGTTGTCGATGAAATCAACCAATAAATCGCTGCGCGCCTCGGTCACGACAATGCGCAAGACAGGGTCGTCGGCGTCGCAGTATTTTCGAGCATTGGCGATCAGGTTGATAAAGACCTGTGCCAGCCGCTCGACATCCGTCAACAGCGCGACCTGTTCGTTGACTCGTCGTCGCAGCACCCGGATTCCCGACCCCGCCTCATCCGCCAGCGCCGCCGAAACCGCCCTGTCCAGCACATCTTCCAGCCTGCCCTCTGTCACGTTCAGACTGACCTGCCCGTTTTCCAGCACCGAAAGGTCAAGCAGATCGTCCAGCAGACGGGTTAACCGCAGTGCCTCATCGTGAATGATCGAGGCATAGCGGTTCTGTTCGGACCGTGTCAGGCCCTGCGCGTCCCGCAGGATCTCAGAAAACGCGCGGATCGAACTCATCGGCGTGCGCAGCTCATGGCTGATCTGGCTCAGGAATGCGTCTTTTTGCACGGACAGACGGGTCAGCTTTTCGTTGGCGCGGCGCAGTTCTCCGGCTGTGCGCGTCAACTCCTGTGATTGCGCCTCCAGCCGTGCGGAGTATTCCATCATCTGCGCGGTCTCGTCGGCCACCGCCATGAGATCCTCGACAGAGACCATCGCCCCGCCGACAATCTGACTCACCATGGCATGTGCCGTTGCCGCGCCCACAGAACCGCCCAGTTCTCGCTCCAGCCGTTGCAGAAACTCTGGCGTCGAGGCGGGCAGATCGCCCTCCACCCCTTGCGCCCGTGCCTCACGCAGAAACAGCGCCTGCGCCTCTTGCGCGCCCAGTATGCGCTGCGTCATGACCATCAGGTCTTCGCTTTCCGCCGTGCTTTGCAGCCAGCTACGAGGGCCTGATCCCGCCTGCTGGGCAGAGACGAAATGTGCCCCTTGCAGACGCTCCAATGGCGACGCTTCGCTCATCAATGACCCGGCAACAAAGATGAGAGTGTTGAGCAGCAGGCTCCAGAACACGGCGTGGAGCAGCTTGTCGCCAAAGCCGACCCCGAACAACGCCTCGGGCCGCAGCGCGGCGATGTTCAGTGGGCCGGTTATGAACCATGCATCCGGCAGCACCGTACCCGGTCCGAAACTGGGCAAATACAAGGTGTAGAGCCAGATCACAAACCCTGCGGTCAATCCCGCCAAGGCCCCAACTCGCGTGGCCCCGCGCCAGAATATCCCGCCAAGAAGCGCGGGCAAGACCTGGGCCACCCCGGTAAAGGACACCAGTCCAATCGCAGCCAGCTCTGTCCGACCACCGGACAGAGAGTAATAGAGGTAGCCCAGCAACAGCACCCCTGCGATCGAGATTCGCCGGGACAACAGCACCACATGCCTCACGTCGCCTGAAACGCTGGCCGAACCAACACGCAAGCGCAGCCAAACCGGCATGACGATGTGGTTCGACACCATCGTCGACAAGGCAATGGCCGCTACGATCACCATGGACGTGGCCGAACTGAAGCCACCGAGGAAGGACAGCATGGCCAACCCTTCCTTGCCCTGGCTCAATGGCAGCGTCAGCACAAACAGATCGGGGTTGGACCCGGGTGGCAGCAGTTCAAGCCCGGTCACCGCGATCGGGACCACAAACAGGCTCATTCCCATGAGGTACAGCGGAAAGGCCCAGGCAGCCATGCGCAGCTGTGCGTCATTGTCGTTCTCGACAACCAGCACCTGAAACATCCTCGGAAGACACAAAAACGCCGCTGCCGACAGCAACATGACCCCGGCCCAGCGACCATTGTCGACCGACCATGTGCCCAACGGCGACGCATCGATACGGGCCAATGTGGCAGACACGCCGTCCGACAGACCCCAGACCACAAAAATGCCCAAGGCAATCAAGGCTGTCAGCTTGACCACTGCCTCGACGGCAATGGCCATCACGACCCCATGATGGCGTTCGTTGGCGTCCAGATTTCGAGTGCCGAAAATGACGGTAAAAACCGCAAGGCCTGCGGCAACCCAAAACGCCGTAAAGCGCGGCCCGCCTTCGTCTACAAATTGCGCGGGCGCAAAAACCTCGACCGATAGCGTCACGGATTGCAATTGCAGCGCGATATAAGGCGTTGACCCCACAACCGCCAGAATAGTGACGCCGATACCCAGCAAGTTGGATTTTCCATAGCGTGACGAGATCAGGTCAGCGATGGAGGTAATGCGTTGATTGCGCCCGATCCGCACCAGCTTGCGCAAAATCCACCACCATCCCAACATGACGAGGCTGGGACCAAGATAGATAGTGAGATATTCAAATCCGTTGCGCGCGGCACTGCCCACCGCGCCGTAAAAGGTCCAGGCGGTGCAGTAGATCGACAGCGACAGGGTGTAGACCAAGGGCGCACGAAACCACCTGGCGCGACCGCGCATCGCGGCGCGCTCGGCAAAAAAGGCAACCGAAAACAACAAGGCGACATAGGCGAGCGAAATGGCCGCCAGCAAGTTGAGGGTACTCACCGCCTGCCTCCTCAGGCCCCGGAGCCGACGGGTCGACTTCGGTTCAGCAGATGGACCAGTCTTCCCGCCCCGATGGCGAGCGCAATCCAGACTCCGAAAATATAGATCAGCGCCTGCGAAGAGGGCACAGGCTCGGCGATCCCGTTCCAGAGCAGCGGTAGCCACCAAAGGATCCAGCCCAGCAACGGCAGGGCGCAAGTGGCGTCGATCAGACGACGGCGGCGAACGGTCTGGCGTTCAACGTGGACCTGCGTCGCGCCAGCGGACGGCTTGCCTGCACGGCGTTTGGGTAAATCACCGCCAGCGCCGCTCATTGTGGGCACAACGACCGGACTGCGTCGAGCACTTCGGCATTGGAAAACGGTTTGGTCATGAACCGGCTGGCCCCCGCGCGTTCGGCCATTTCACGGTCCTTGCTCTGTCCGCGCGCGGTCAGCATCAGAACCGGCAGATCGACATGGTCCGGGTCATCGCGCAGCTCTCGCAGGATGTCATACCCCGACCGTCCCGGCAGCATGACGTCAAGGATAACCACATCTGGTGCCCGGTCTCGGACGATCTGGACCGCGTCTGTCCCGTTGGAATGGGTATGCACCTGCCAACCGTCCCGAGACAAAATGAACCGGATCGCCTCGATGATATTTGGCTCGTCCTCGATTAGCAGAACTTGTCCGCCCATTCTATCCCCCGCTCTCCGCCTCTCGGGTCTTTTGGCGCCCGTCCTCCAGCAGATGGGGGATTTTAGGCGGTATTTTCCACCCGTGTCAAAAAACTGTTGCCTCATGACACAGGTTTTCTTGAAACCTCGGTCGCCCGCCGGACCAAGGAGCATGGCCGGGTTGCTGTACCATGTGAATTCGCCTTGCGGACTTTGTGTCATCAAGGGCATGCAACACAGCATCAAGCGGGACTGATTGGCCTTCCACATGAGCGGATTTTGCTCAACGCCGACTGGAGGACGCAAGGATCGACGGTTCACGCCGACCATCGCAGGCCTCTCGCGGGCAAACCCGACACGCGACACCCAATTGTGGCAAAGAGGCCGGTGCCTCCGCCCCCGGCGGCAGCGGTCGAACCAACATTTGCGCCTGATAGAGCGGGTCGGCATTTACCGCGGGACCGCCAAGCGGCGTGGCCAGCGCCTCGGCCCAAAGGGCCCCACCGCCGCGCCCCGCCTGGCTGATCGGTCCCGAAAGGATGACGTGTGGACGACTCAGCGCTCGATAGAGTGGCCATAGTGGGCAGGCCGCCCCAAAACGCGGCATGGGAAATTCCGGCAGCGGCTTGCGATAGGTCAGCACCCCAGACGCATCGCAGATCGCCAGCCCGACGGGCGTGGGCAATACGTCAGGCGGCATGGCAGCCAAACGACGCATGATACGCGCGGGATCGGCCCCCAGTTCAGCCGCCAGAGCGGCCGGATTCGGCCCATGCACCTCGATCGCCGGGCGAAGCGTTGCCAGAGGCAGCGCCTGCGCGTCGGCAAAATAGCGATCCAGCCAGCGCCGGAACACGCCCCGCGCGGGGCCAGACATGCCGCTGCCCAGCCGGGACAGCGCTGTATCCACGGCTTTGCCCTCTTCGAGTTCCGGCACCGTATGCCCGACGCTCTCCAGCACGGCATCCACCTCTTCCTGAGGTGCGCCAGTCTCCAGTGGAGTTGTCTCGTCGGCCTCAAGATAACTCACCAGACCTCGGCTGGTCTCAGCCAGTCGGGCGCTGTCCTCATAAATGTTGCGGTGAAACCGCGCCTGCCACTCGGCGTCCACCTCCCCCGGTTCGGCCAGGATAGAGGCTGCGGACCGGATCGCCGTCACCGTCGACAGCATCTCATGCAAAGAGGCCGCCAGATGCGGATCGTGGGTCATACGGTCGTTCAGGGTTTCCAGGCTGCGCTCCAGTTGGGCGATGCGTGTGCGGCCATCCGCCAGCAGTTGCGCCCACCCCGGAAACCGCCCCGCAAATTCATCCACCCGGTCCAGTTCCGCGCCGACCTGCGGCTTGTCGGCAGCGGCCTCACGCAAGGACGCGATCAGCGCGGCCCCCGCGCCTTCGGTCAATGCGGCCGGTTCGACCCTGAGAATGTCGGCGATCACCAGCAACAGCTTGCCACCGATTCTGCGGCGGTTATGTTCGATCAAGTTGAGGTATGAGGCGGAAATACCCGCCCTCCGCGCCAGGTCGGCCTGTTTGAGCCCACGCAGCACCCGCCTTTCGCGGATGCGCGATCCGGTCAAGGTGTCGCGGGGCATGGTGCATTCCTCTGCGGTTTCAAGGGGTTTCTGCGGCGCAATATAAACACCTTTACAAAAATTCCCGCACTTCTTTTCAGACGTTGACAAAAAAACCCTTACACGTAAAGCGCTTGTTGCGTAATTTTCCATCTCACTGACATACTGATTTTGCACAAATGTGCGATCGCCCCGAGCGCTGAGGAGAACTCTGGGCGGATTTCTCGAAACGGGAGGATTTTTATGTCCATCAAGAATGTGACGCGCCGTGGCGTGATCAAGACGGGTGCAGCCGCCGGTGCCGGCCTTGCGCTGCCGACCTATCTGTCCGCTGCCAGCCACACAGGCTTTACCAATGCTCCGGGCAACGACAAAGTCACGTTGGGCTTCAACGTTCCGCAGACCGGCGCATATGCTGACGAAGGCGCTGACGAACTGCGCGCCTATGAGCTGGCAGTCGAGCACCTGAACGGTGGCGGCGACGGCGGCATGCTGTCGACGTTCTCATCCCAGGTGTTGGATGGCACCGGCATTCTGGGCCGCAAGGTCGAGTATGTAACCGGCGACACCCAGACCAAATCCGACGCCGCCCGCGCATCGGCCAAGTCGATGATCGAAAAAGACGGCGCAATCATGATCACCGGCGGCTCGTCCTCGGGCGTGGCTGTTGCTGTGCAGGGCCTGTGCCAAGAGGCCGGTGTCATCTTCATGGCCGGTCTGACACACTCGAACGACACTACCGGCAAAGACAAGAAGGCGAACGGTTTCCGTCACTTCTTCAACGGTTACATGTCGGCCGCAGCACTGGCGCCGGTGCTTGCCAAAAACTATGGCAACGACCGCAAGGCCTATCACCTGACCGCCGACTACACCTGGGGCTGGACCCAGCAGGAATCGATCGCGGCTGCAACCGAAGCACTGGGATGGCAGACCGTCAACAACGTGCTGACTCCGCTGGCGGCAACGGACTTCTCGTCCTATATCGCGCCGGTTCTGAACTCGGGCGCCGACGTTCTGGTCCTGAACCACTACGGCGGAAACATGGTCAACTCTCTGACCAACGCGGTTCAGTTCGGCCTGCGCGAAAAGATGGTCGACAACAAGCAGTTCGAGATCGTTGTGCCGCTCTACTCGCGCCTGATGGCGAAGGGTGCGGGCGCCAACGTCAAGGGCATCTTCGGGTCGACCAACTGGCACTGGTCGCTGCAGGATGAAGGCTCCAAGGCATTCGTCAAATCCTTTGGCACCAAGTACGGCTTCCCGCCGAGCCAGGCCGCGCACACCTGCTATGTGCAGACCCTGCTCTATGCGGATGCCGTTCAGCGAGGCGGTTCGTTCAACCCCTGCTCCGTCGGCGAAGCTCTCGAAGGCTTCGAATTCGACGGTCTGGGCAACGGTCCGACTCTGTACCGTGCGGAAGACCACCAGTGCTTCAAGGACGTGCTGGTCGTGAAGGGTAAAGAGAACCCGACCTCGGAATTCGACCTTCTCGAGATCGTGGAAATCACCCCGCGTGCGCAGGTTGAATATGCACCCGATCACCCGATGTTCGCGGGTGGTCAGCTGGGTTCCTGCAACCCGGGCGCCTGACGGATCGGTCCCGTCGGGACCGTCTGTAGGGGCAGGGCAACGCGCCCTGCCCCTCTCCCTTCATTCCCCTCGGCCCGTCTGACGGGTCCCGTTTTCTCCGCACTCCGACCGCAAAGGGTGGGACAATGGACTCTATTATCCTCCAAATTCTGAACGGGCTCGACAAGGGCTCTGCCTATGCGCTGATCGCGCTGGGTCTGACACTGATCTTCGGCACATTGGGCGTGGTCAACTTCGCGCACGGCGCTTTGTTCATGATTGGTGCCTTCTGCTCGGTGACGCTGCAACGTATCCTGAACCTGTCTTATGAAACGATAGATGCGACGCAAACCGACTTTCTCGGCAACCCGCTGAAGGTCAAGACTCCCTATCTCGAAAGCTGGTTCGGCCCGGAAATGGGCTCCAGTATCATCGAATGGTCCGTCCCGCTTGCGATCCTCTTTGCCATCCCGGTCATGATCGGCATCGGCTTCATCATGGAACGCGGACTGATCAAGCACTTCTACAAGCGCCCCCATGCCGACCAGATCCTTGTGACCTTTGGTCTGGCGATCGTTCTGCAGGAAATCGTCAAGTACTACTTCGGCGCCAACCCGATCCAGACCCCCGCCCCCGAGGCGCTGTCCGGTATCGCGCAGCTGACATCGACCATCGTCTACCCGGTCTGGCGGATCGTCTACTTCTGCTTCTCGCTGCTCATCATCGGCGCGGTCTTTGCCTTCCTGCAATTCACCACCTTTGGGATGGTGGTCCGCGCAGGCATGGCCGACCGGGAAACCGTGGGCCTTCTGGGCATCGACATCGATCGCAAGTTCACCATCATGTTTGGCATCGCCGCCGCCGTAGCCGGTCTGGCAGGTGTCATGTACGGACCGATCAACGCTCCAAACTATCACATGGGCATGGACTTTCTCGTGCTCAGCTTTGTGGTTGTCGTTGTCGGTGGCATGGGCTCGCTACCCGGTGCCGTGCTGGCCGGTTTCCTGCTTGGCATCCTTGAAAGCTTTGCCTCCATGGAACAGGTCATCACCCTGATCCCCGGCATCAACCAGATCATCATCTACCTTGTCGCCATTGTCATCCTTCTGACCCGTCCGCGCGGTCTGATGGGTCGCAAAGGCGTGATGGAGTAAACCGCCATGCTTGGACTCGACAAGAAAGACAGCACTCTGCTGCTCATCGTGGTGGCGCTGACAATGCTCGCCCCCTTCATCCTCAACCCCTTCCCGACAGAAAGCGGCCTGGCGCAATTCAACGCCGGTTACCCGGACCTGATGCAGCGTTTCGTGATCTTCGGGATCTTCGCCATCGGCTTTAACATCCTGTTCGGTCTGACCGGCTATCTCTCGTTCGGCCACGCGGCCTTTCTGGGGATCGGATCCTACTCGGCAGTCTGGATGTTCAAACTGCTGTCGATGAACATCATCCCGGCGATCCTGCTGTCGGTCGTCATCGCGGGGATCTTTGCGCTGGTCATCGGTTTTGTCAGCCTGCGACGCACCGGGATCTACTTTTCGATCCTGACACTGGCCTTTGCGCAAATGTCCTTTGCGCTGGCCTACTCGGTGCTGACACCGCTCACCAACGGCGAAACTGGCCTGCAACTGACGTTGAACGATCCGCGTATCCTGGGCATCTCCCAGACTGCGGACGGGTCGATCCCGGTCACCAATCTCTTTGGTCTGGAAATGCGCGGCGCGTTCGACCTGGTGGTCGGACCGTGGAGCTTTACCTTCTCGGCAGGCTACTATGTCTGTGCGGTGGTGATGCTGCTGGCCTTCTATATGTCCATCCGCATCTTCCGCTCGCCTTTCGGATTGATGCTGCGGGCGATCAAATCGAACCAGCAGCGCCTGAACTACACTGGCCTGAATCCCAAACCCTACACTCTGGCGGCCTTCGTCATTTCCGGCATGTATGCCGGTCTGGCTGGTGGCCTGATGGCGGCGATGGATCCCCTGGCCGGTGCCGAGCGGATGCAGTGGACTGCCTCGGGTGAGGTTGTCCTGATGACCATCCTTGGCGGTGCGGGCACACTGATCGGTCCGGTGCTGGGCGCGGGCATGATCAAGTACTTCGAAAACATCTTTTCGAAGATCAACGACAACGTGCTGCACAGCTGGTTCAGCTTCATGCCTGACGGGCTTGAGGACTCTGTGGTCTTCATAATCCACCCCTTCGTCGGCAAAGGCTGGCACCTCACCCTGGGCATCATCTTCATGCTGGTGGTGACCTTTCTACCTGGTGGCCTTGTCGAAGGTGGACAGCGCATCGCGCGCCTCTTCCGTCGCAAGAAGACAGTAGAGCCCAAGTCGGCCAAGACCGAACCCGCGGAATAAGGAGAAAAACCCATGGGTATCCTTGAAATCAAAGACGTGGGCAAACGGTTCGGCGGGCTGAAGGCGCTGTCCGATGTGAACCTCTCGGTGCAGGAAAACACCTGTCACGCGATCATCGGGCCGAATGGCGCGGGCAAATCCACGCTGCTGAACTGCCTGGTGGGCAAACTGATCCCCGACACCGGATCGGTCATGTTCCAGGGCCAGTCAGTACTGGGCCGCAGCCCGCATGAGATCAACCAGATGGGGATTTCCCGCGTCTTTCAGACGCCCGAAATCTTTGGCGATCTCACGGTGTTCGAGAACATGATGATCCCGCTCTTCGCCAAGCGGGACGGCGCCTATCGCCTGCATGCCATCGAATCGGTCTCAAATGAGCGCACTCTCATCGAAGAGGCCGAAAAAATGCTGGAAGAGGTCAACATGCTGGACAAGCGCCACATGCACTCGGCCTCGATGTCGCGCGGTGACAAGCGGCGGCTGGAAATGGCCATGTGCCTTGTGCAAGAGCCGAAACTCCTGCTGTTGGACGAACCCACCGCCGGCATGGCGCGCGCCGACACCAACAACACCATCGACTTGCTCAAGCAAATCAAGGATGAACGCGACATCACCATCGCGATCATCGAACACGACATGCATGTGGTGTTTTCCCTCGCCGACCGGATCACGGTTCTGGCGCAGGGCACACCGCTGGTCGAGGATGCGCCCGAGAACATCAAGGGCCATCCCAAGGTGCAAGAAGCCTATCTTGGCGAAGCGCATTGAGCCAATGACACGCGCCCCGGCCCAGTGCCGGGGCCTCCACCCTTGAGGTCCCGGGTCAAGCCCGGGACGGGAGACCAGAAATGAACGTCCGTCCCGATTTTTCCAAGAGCGCGAACATGGCCGAAACGGCCCCGGCGTTCCTGTCGGTTTACGACATGCATTCCTACTACGGCGAAAGCTACATCGTGCAAGGCGTCAGCTTTAACGTGCACGAAGGCGAAATCCTGGCCCTGCTGGGTCGCAACGGCGCCGGCAAGACGACCACGCTGCGGTCTATCGCGCGTCTGGACGACCCGCAGGTCAACCAGGGCGAGATCTGGCTGGATCACCAGCCGCTGCACTTGATGAAAGCGCATCAGGCGTCGATCGCTGGGCTGGGCCTTGTCCCCGAAGACCGCCGCATCATTCCCGGCCTGACGGTCGAGGAAAACCTGCAACTGGCACAGATCGCCCCGCCGATCGGTTGGTCGCTGGACCGCCTCTATGACCTGTTCCCGCGCCTTGGCGAGCGCCGCAAACAGGAAGGCATCACGCTTTCCGGCGGCGAACAGCAGATGCTGGCGATTGCACGGGCACTGGCGCGCGACATCAAGGTACTGTTGCTGGATGAACCTTACGAAGGGCTGGCCCCGGTCATCGTCGACGAGATCGAAAAGACCCTGCGCCACGTCAAGGAGCAGGGCATGACCACGGTCATCGTCGAGCAGAACGCCGTGCGCGCGCTGCAACTGGCAGACCGGGCGGTGATTCTGGACACAGGTTCCATCGTTTTTGACGGCACCGCCGCCGAAGTGCTGGAGAATGAGGCGCTGCGCTCGGAATATCTGGCGATCTGACGCGCCCTCGCGACTTAGGAACCACTTGATTTCGGGGGCGGGGAGGTTTCCCCTGCCCCCAATCACTTTCTGGAGGAGAGCCCGATGAGCAAGACCTACCCCCCATCCGACGAGCAAGTCAAAAACGCCCACATCGACGCGGCGCGTTATGATGCGATGTATGCGGCCTCGATCAGCGACCCCGAGGGGTTCTGGGCCGAGCAGGCGCAGCGGCTGGACTGGATGAAGGCCCCGACCGAGATCAAGAACGTCGACTTTACCCTCGGCCAGGTCGGCATCGAGTGGTTCCGCGATGGCACCCTGAACGTCGCCGCCAACTGCATCGACCGCCACCTGGAAAAGCGCGGCAACCAGACCGCCATCATCTTCGAGCCTGACGATCCCACCGAACAGGCCCAGTCGATCACCTACAACGACCTGCACCGCCGCGTCTGCCGCATGGCCAACGTGTTGGAAACGCTGGGGGTTCGCAAGGGCGACCGCGTCATTATCTATCTCCCGATGATCCCCGAGGCCGCCTATGCCATGCTGGCCTGCGCGCGCATCGGCGCGATCCACTCCATCGTCTTTGCCGGCTTCTCACCCGACGCGCTGTCCGCCCGCGTCAACGGCTGCGACGCCAAACTTGTGATCACAGCCGATGAGGCCCCGCGCGGCGGTCGCAAGACGCCGCTCAAGACCAATGCCGACAAGGCGCTGCTGCACTGCAAGGACGACGTCAAATGCCTTGTGGTCAAGCGCACCGGCGGCCAGACCACCTGGGTCGATGGCCGCGACTTTGACTATAACGAAATGGCGCTCGAGGCCTCTGACTACAGCCAACCCGCTGAAATCAGTGCCGAAGATCCGCTGTTCATCCTCTACACATCCGGCTCGACCGGCCAGCCAAAGGGCGTCGTGCACTCCTCGGGCGGCTATCTCCTGTACGCGGCGCTGACCCATGAGGTGGTATTCGACGTGCATGAGGGCGATGTCTACTGGTGCACCGCCGATGTCGGCTGGGTCACTGGGCACAGCTATATCGTCTACGGCCCGCTGGCCAATGGTGCCACCACCGTGATGTTCGAGGGCGTACCGACCTACCCCGACGCCAGCCGGTTCTGGCAGGTCTGCGAAAAACATAAAGTGACCCAGTTCTACACCGCGCCCACCGCGATCCGCGCGCTGATGGGGCAAGGCACCGAATTTGTTGAGAAATGTGACCTGTCGTCCTTGCGCATCCTGGGCACTGTCGGTGAGCCGATCAACCCAGAGGCGTGGAACTGGTACAACGACGTGGTCGGCGGCGGCCGCTGCCCGATCGTCGACACCTGGTGGCAGACCGAGACCGGCGGCCACCTGCTGACCCCGCTGCCCGGCGCGCATGCGACCAAACCGGGTGCCGCGATGAAGCCGTTCTTCGGCGTCGAGCCGGTGGTGCTGGACCCGCAATCGGGCGTTGAAATCGAGGCCTCCCCGACCGAGGGCGTGCTGGCGATCAAGGCCTCCTGGCCCGGCCAGATGCGCACTGTCTGGGGTGATCATGCGCGGTTCGAAAAGACCTACTTCTCTGATTACAAAGGCTATTACTTCTCCGGCGACGGCTGCCGCCGCGATGCGGACGGCGATTACTGGATCACCGGGCGGGTCGATGACGTGATCAACGTATCCGGTCACCGCATGGGCACGGCAGA
>NZ_FZON01000076.1 GCF_900188425.1 Antarctobacter heliothermus | reverse complement strand
GGCACCGCCCAGTCGAGGCCGACCAGGCTCAGTAGGCTTTCAACGAACCCGGTCGTCTGCCGGAGCGCCATGCCGAAAAGGACTTTCATCGTCAGGCATGCCTGGATCGCGGCGTCGCTATAGAGCGGCTGCCGGCCTCGCTTGCCGGTCGGCGGTGGCACCCAGACCATGTCCGGGTCGAACCAGATCGTCAGGGAGCCGCGCTGCTTCAGCGCTTCGTTGTAGGCCGGCCAGTTCTTGGTCTTGTAGCTCGGCGGGATCGGTCTGCTCATGCAGGACAGCTACCACGCTGGATTCACGAGATGAATCCCTCAACCAGCCTTTGCGCAACAAAGCCGGGCCAGAGAGATCAGGCCCGCGACGGCGGCAGCAAAGCTGATTTCTCTGGCGGTCCACTCTCTTGGCGCGCGTTTGTTCCCGATGCTCACGACCCCAGTCAGCCCGCTGGGGGTGTGCAGCGGGCATTCGAGGACCGCGCGCAATTCGGCGCTGGACCCGGCCTCGGGGGTAGGTGCCCCCCATCGGGGATCGGTCCGGGTGTCGGCGATTGCAACAATCTGGTCCTGATCGACCTCGTCGACCGGCCTGCCTGCTGTCCTGTGGGTCAGATCGGTTCCGTTTTCGCTGTCGCAAGTGTCGCGGTCCCACACGAGTCTGGCATCCAGCGTGCCAGTCGCCTTGTTCAGGGTCCAGATGCCTGCGACATGGGCCGACAACGCGGTTGCCAGTGTCTTGCAGTACAGCAAGAGCGCCTGTTCAGGCCCAAGGTCGCGACTTTCTCGATTTGTCAGCAAATCCCGGAGGATTTGATCGAAATCGACGTCGGCTACGGGCGGGGCGTGAGGCACTGATCGTTATCTCGTTGCTCATCCATCCCGCCCTTCATCGCAAAAGAAAGACCGGCTGTCGTGCACAAAGGATGTGGCCCCCTGATCGCGCGGCGGCGAGGGGTGTCAGACGCCAATATTCAGGCTTTGCCATGGGTCGGGCCATGGCAAAGCCGCAAACTCAGGCACTGTTGTCCTGATGGCCGCCCAGGACGGCGGTCAGGTTGTCGCCGAGTTCGTCGCACAGATACCCACCCTCCTGCACATAGAGGCAGGGCAGGTTCAGCCCGGCAATCGCCGCGCCGATCCTGCCAAATCCGGTGGTGGTGACGGCCAGTCCCTTGAACGGATCGTCGACAAAGGCGTCCAGCCCCAGCGCCACCACAACCACATCGGCGCCAAAGCTCTGGATGCGCCGCAGCGCCACGTCCAGCGTCGCAAGATAGGCGTCGTCCGCTGTACCGCGCGCCAGCGGCAGGTTCAGGTTATATCCCAGCCCCGGACCGGTCCCGCGCTCGTGGGCCTGCCCCCAGAAGAACGGGTAAAAGCGTTCGGGATCGGCATGGATCGACACGGTCAGCACGTCGTCGCGGTCATAAAAGATGCCTTGGGTGCCGTTGCCGTGATGTACGTCCACGTCCAGAATGGCGGGGCGGAGACCCTGCGCGCGTAACCGCTCTGCCGCGATGCCGGAGTTGTTCAAAAAGCAAAAGCCCCCCGCCAGATCGCCAAAGGCATGGTGGCCGGGCGGGCGCGACAGCACATAGGCAGACCGCTCGCCCGCGAGGATCAGATCCGCCCCGGTCACGGCGCTTTGCGCGGACCAATAGGCGGCCTCCCATGTGCCTGCGGCAATCGGGCAGGCGGTGTCGGCCTGATGATAGCCCGCCTGACCGACGGCGGATTTGGGGTAACTGTCGCTGCGGTTGGCGGGGTGGATGTTGGGAATGACCTCATCGCCTGCGCCCTCTATCCGACGCCAGCGGGTGTGGATGTTTTCCAGAAAGGTCAGGTATTCGGGCGAATGCAGCGCCGCGATAGGTCCAAGGCCCGCGTCATTCGGTGCCTCGACGGTACACCCGGCGGCCAATGCGCCGGTCAGCAGTCGGTCAATGCGCTCTGCCTGTTCGGGATTCGGCAGGATCGTGCCATTTGCCATGAAATGGCGCGGCTGATGTTTCCACTGGCGGTCGTCGAAGATGGCTTTCATGTCGGTTCTTTCAGGGGGCTGTGGGCAGAGGTCTGTGGGCAGGTCGGGAAAAGGGGCGGATTGGCCCGTGCTAGATCGCGGTGCGGTCTGCCCCCTTGAGGTGCAGCATCTCGCGCGCCTCATCGGCGGTGGCGACAGTGCGGCCCAGATCCTCGACGATGCGGCGGATCTTGGCCACCTGTTCGGCGTTGTTCCGGGCCAGCACCCCGCGTGAGATCATCAGGCTGTCCTCCAGCCCGACGCGGACGTGACCGCCCAGAATGGCGGACATGGTGACCAGAGGCATCTGGTGCCGTCCTGCGGCCAGCACGGAAAACGTATAGGCGTCATCGAACAGCCTGTCGGCGATCATCTTCATGTGGGTCAGGTTCTCCGGGTCCGGCCCCATGCCGCCCAGCACGCCAAAGACGAACTGGATGAACAGCGGCCCGCGCACCAGCCCGCGATCGACAAAGTGTTTCAGCATGTAGAGATGGCTGAGGTCGTAACATTCAAACTCGAACCTCGCGCCGCGTTTTTCGCCCAGCTCATGCAGGATATAGGCCATGTCGCGCGGCGTGTTCTTGAACACCAGATCCTCGGAGTCCTCCAGAAACGGCTTTTCCCAGTCGAATTTCCAATCGGTGATCTTGTCCACCGCCGGGAAGAGGGCAAAGTTCATTGTTCCCATGTTGAGCGAACACATCTCCGGTTCGGCCTGTTTCGGCGCGGCCAGCCGGTCCTCCAGCGGCATCGTTGCGCTGCCGCCGGTCGAGATGTTCAGAACCGCGTCGCAGCGCTGTTTGATCTGCGGCAGAAAGGCCATGAAATGCGCCGGGTCCGCAGAGGGGCGGCCATTTTCGGGGTCGCGGGCGTGCAGGTGCAGGATCGTGGCCCCGGCCTCGGCGGCACCGATGGCATTGTCGGTGATCTGTTGCGCCGTGATCGGCAGATGCGGCGACATGGAAGGCGTGTGGATCGACCCGGTGACGGCGCAGGTGATGATGATCTTGGACATAAAGGCTCCTTAAGCTGCGCCGGAAAACTGCGGGATTTCCGCCATGTAGCTGGCCAGAGACCGGTCCAGCCGGTCGGTCAGGTCATCCAGTTGCGCCGCATCGACGATCATCGGCGGGCAGACGAGAAAGTGATCGCCGGATGTGCCGCCGCGTGTGCGCCGCGAATAGATGATCAATCCATTGTCATAGGCGATGTCGACCAGCCGGGCGTGGGCGTTCAGATTGGCGGGCAGGGGGGCCTTGGTCGCGCGGTCGGCCATCAGTTCGAACGCCATCAGCAGGCCCTTGCCGCGCACGTCGCCGATCAGCGGATAGCGCTGCATCAGCCCGCGCAGCCGTTCGGCCAGCGCGTCACCCATGCGGGCGGCGTTGCCGATCAGGTCATGTTCGGTGATCTGGTCCAGCACCGCACAGCCCGCCGCGCAGGCCAGCGGGTTGCCCGCGTAGGTAAAGCCGTGGATGAAGCCGCCTGCGCCCATCACTGCCTCGACAATATCGTCGCGCGCGATCATCGCGCCAAGGGGCACATAGCCACCGCCGAACCCCTTGGAGAGAGAGATCAGGTCAGGCGTCACCTCCCAGTGTTCGGCCCCGAAAAAGCGCCCGGTGCGCCCGCCGCCGGTCATGACCTCATCATGGATCAGCAGTATGCCATAGCGGGTACAGATCTCGCGGATGCGCTGCATGTATCCGGCGGGCGGCACCAGCGCGCCAGTCGAGGCACCGCCGACAGGCTCGACGATAAAGGCCAGCACGGTGTCGGGGCCTTCCTCAAGGATCCTGGCCTCCAGCATGTCAGCGTAGTGGTGGCCGGTGGCCAGGTCCGTCGGGTCCAGCCCGTCCAGATAGGCGCGCGGGGCGGGCACCTTGGGCATCCGCATCATCATCGGGTCAAAGGGCGCGGTCATCGGCGCATAGCCGGTGATCGCCAGCGCGCCCAGCGTGCAGCCATGATAACTGGGGTAGCGCGAGATCACCTTGAACCGCTGCGACTGGCCTTGGGTCAGCGCATATTGCCGGGCCATTTTCAGTGTGCTTTCCACTGCCTCTGAGCCGCCGGAGACAAAGAACACCTTGTTCAGCCCCTCGGGTGCCAGCGCCGCCGTCTTGGCCGCCAGTTTCTCAGAGCTTTCGGTCTGGAAATGCAGCCGGTAGCCAAAGGTGGACTTGTCCATCTGCGCGCGCATCGCGTCCAGAACCGCCGGGTTGGAGTGGCCGATATTACTGACCATAGCGCCCGACGATCCGTCGATATAGCGCTTGCCGTCGGTGTCCCACATGTAGATGCCCTCTGCCCGGTCGAGCGTGGGGCGGGGCGATTTGGTCTGGTAGAACAGGTTGGTCATGTGAGCCGGGCTTTCAGCGACTGAGGTGCTTGCGCAGGAAATTGCGCGTGCGTTCGTTTTCCGGGTTCTGGAAGATCACCGAAGGCGGCCCCTCTTCGACCACAACGCCCTGATCCATGAACAAGACGCGGTCACAGACCGAGGCGGCGAAATCCATCTCGTGCGTGACGATGATCATGGTCATGTGCTCTTCGGCCAGTTGCTTCATGACCAGATTGACCTCTTCGACCAGTTCGGGGTCCAGCGCCGAGGTCGCCTCGTCAAACAGCATCACCTTGGGTTTCATCGCCAAGGCGCGGGCGATGGCGACACGCTGCTTCTGGCCGCCAGACAGGCGCGAGGGGTATTCGTCGATCTTTTCCGACAGACCGACCTTGGCCAGTTGTTCCTCTGCCAGCTTGTTTGCGTCGGCCTCTGACAGACCTTTGAGCATGCGCGGTGCCAGCGTGATGTTGCCGCGCACCGTCAGGTGGGGGAACAGGTTGAAATGCTGGAACACCATGCCGATGTCCTGCCGCACCTGATTGACGTGGGCCTCATACTGGCGATGCGGCAGTTTCTTGTTGATCTGCACATCCTCCAGCCAGACCTCCCCCGAGGTGAGGGGGTCCAACTCGTTGATGGCGCGCAGCAGGGTCGATTTGCCAGAGCCGGACGGCCCGATGATGGCAACGATCTGACCGCGCTGGACGGTCAGGTTGATGTCCTTGAGAACCTCAAGCGTGCCATAGCTCTTGGCGGCATTCTTGATGGTGACAAAGGCCTGATCGGACATGAATGGGCTCCTTTCTCAGCGCGAGGCAGCGATGCGGCGTTCCAGACGGCGCAGTCCCGCCTCCAGCGCGAGGTTGACGATGTAGTAGCAAAAAGCGGCGGCAAGGTAGAATTCGAACGGGCGATAGGTGCGGCTGATGGCCTGCTGTGCGGCAAGGGTCAGTTCCATCACGCCGATGACGGAGACCAGCGCGGAATCCTTGAGCAGGGCGATCATGTTGTTGCCCATCGGCGGCACCACGGCGCGCACCGCCTGCGGGATCACGACCTTGCGCAGGGTCTGCCCGCGCGACAGGCCCAGCGTGCGCGCGCCCTCATACTGGCCCTTGTCCACCGCCAGGATCGAGGCCTGGATCAGTTCCGAGTTGTAGACCGCAAAGTGCAGGCCCAGACCGATCACCCCGGCGACAAAGGCGGGCAGGTCGATGCCGATCTGGATCAGCCCGAAATAGATCAGGAACAGTTGCAACAGCAGTGGCGTGCCCATGAACAGGAACGCAAATCCGCGGAACGGCCAGCGCAGGGACCAGTGGCCATAGAGCGCGACAACCGCAAAGACGATGCCGCCGAAAAAGCTGAGCAACCCGGCACAGACGGTGATGGCGACGGTCCATCCGGCCCCCATCAGAAGCACGCCGAAAAAGCCGGGCACCACTGAGAAATCAAGTCCCATGGCGGGCTCCTGTCATGTCAATCAAACCGCTCATGTGATCCGCGCCCGACGGTCGAGCCAGTGAATGCCCTGACCCACCACATAGATGATCACCATGTAGAGAAGCCCGGACAGCAGGAACATTTCGAACGGTTTGTAGGTCGATCCGATAAAGCGTTGCGCAGTGTAGGTCAGCTCCACCACCGAGATGGGGGCGACCAGTGCTGTGCCCTTGATCAGCGCGTTGATGTTGACGCCAAGAGGGCGGATCATCAGCCGCGCGGCCTGTGGCAGGACCACCTTGCGCATGGTCTGCCAGCGGCTCATGCCCAGCGTGCGGGCGGCCTCTGTCTGGCCCTTGTCGACGGAGACGATGGCACCGCGAATGGTTTCGGTCATGTAGGCGCCGATATTGACCCCCAGCGCGATGGTGCCGGCGGCAAAGGAATCCAGCTGGATGCCGACCTGCGGCCCGCCAAAATAGAGGATAAACACCTGGATCAGCGCGGGCGTGCCCCGGATGACGCTGACGTAGGTCGCCGCGATCCAGCGGAAGATCGCCAGACGCGATAACCGCGCCGCAGCCCCCAGCGCGCCACAAGCCAGACCCAAGGCCGCCGTAAGGACCGACAGCTGGATCGTCACCCAGGCCGCTTCGATGAAAAAGGGGTAGACCCGCAGGATCAGTTCTGTGTCCAAATCGGCGGCCTTTCCGTGAGGGTCATGACTAGGATCGTCATGTCAGTGATGATCGTGGCGCGGCAGAATGGGCAGCGCGCGGATTTCGCGGATCAGGGCGGTGGTTTCCTCAATCGCGGCGTCGAGGAATTTCTTGCCCGTCTCGGCATCGGCCACCGTCGGGTCGCCCATCGTGCCATCCGGGGACACCTCGGACCACCAGCGCATCAGCATCGCGCCCCCGCCGCCGCCCGCCAGATCAAGGTTGAAGAACTTGCTGTCGGGGTTGTGCAGGTTCTGGCTGGTCGATTTTTCGATATGCACGCGGTCGGGGTGCAGGTGCATGTACATCGCGGCCTCAAACTCTCCGGCATGGGCGATGCCGCCGATGTCGGATTTGCGCACCTCGTTGATCCGCGCTGACATCAAGTTCCAGTAGGAGGCAGAGACGCAGATGATCCCGGTTTCGATCACCGTCTTGCGGGCGGCAAGATCCAGGCAGGGATGGTTTGAGCCGTGCGAATTCAACAACAGGATGCGCCGGAACCCGTGATGGGCCAGCGATTTGGTGATGTCGGTGACAAAGGCGATCAGCGTTTCGGGCTGAATCCAGATCACGCCGGGAAAATCCTTGTGATGTTCGTTGAACCCGTAGGGCACCGGCGGCATCACAAATACCTCATCGGGGGCGGCGCGCGCCACACCTTCGGCCACCGCCATGCCCAGCACCGTGTCGGTGTCCAGCGGCATGTGGGGGCCGTGATCCTCGGTCGCCGAGACGTTCAGGATGACCACGCGATCCTTGTCGGCATCACGCACGTCTTCCCATGTCAGATGGCCATAGGTTGTTGTCATAAAGGCAAATTCCGCAACAAAAGGGGCCTGCCGGGTTCCCCCCCCGGCAGGCTGGGGCGTGCTTAGCGGATGTCGCCGCCGACCCATTCATTGGCGATCTCAAGATAGGTGCCGTCCGCCATCATGGCGTCCAGAGCCTCTTGCATCGCGGCCGCCAGATCCGGGTTGCCCTCACGGATGGCGATACCGGCACCGATGGGTTCGGCGGCGGGGTCTTCGACCATGGCCAGATCGTATTGACCGGCCTTCATCGCCAGCATGACCGGAATGGAATCGTTCACGATGGCATCGACACGGCCATTGTCCAGCTCCAGCAGCAGTTCCGGCAGGCCTTTGTAGGTGTTGATGTCGTAGCCCTGATCGCGGGCCCATTGTTCATGCGTCTCACCCAGCGTCACGCCAACCTTGGCATCGTCCAGCTGTTCGACGGTCGTGATGTCAGAACCTGCCTTGGTAAAGATCGCCCGCTTGGTGTTGTAGTAGGGGCCGACAAAATCGATCACCTTGTCGCGCTCTTCGGTGATCGACATGGAGCCGACAACCGCGTCGTATTTGCTGGCCAGCAGGCCGCCGATGATGCCGTCCCATGCGGTCGTGACGATCTTGACCTCCAGCCCCATGCGCTTGGCGATCTCGGTGCCGATTGCGGGGTCAAAGCCGACGACCTCGTTCTGTTCGTTGACAAAGTTGAACGGCGGATACTGCCCGCTCATGGCGATGCTCAGCACACCGCGTTCCTTGATCTCGGCCAGTTCATCGGCGCTGGCCGCGAAGGGCGCAACGCTCAGCCCCATCATGGCGACGGCTCCGGTCAGGACGCTGCGGCGCAGGATGTTGAGTGTTTTTGTCATGTCAGTTTCCCTGTTGTTGTCACGGTTTTCGCCTGCGCATTCAAAGGCGCAGTCCAAAGACACAGTGACTCACAGGTTGCGCCGCGTGGGATCATAGGGCAAATAGATATTAACAATCCCTAAGATAGATTTTGACTATGCTTAAACCTTATGCGCAACGCTTTCCGTGGAACCTGGACTGGAACCTGCTGCGCACCTTCATGGTGGTTGTGGATGAGGGCGGCATCACCCCCGCCGCGCATTTCCTGGGTCTGAAACAGCCGACAATCAGCGTGGCCTTGAAACGGCTTGAGGACATCATGGGCCGCAAGCTGGTCAATCGGTCGCCCAAGCATTTCAGCGTCACGCCCTGGGGCCGGGTGCTGTACGCCGAGGCGAGCACGATTTTCGGCGCGGTTGCGCAATTGCCGGATCTGATGGGCGGGCTGGAAGACGAGGTGACAGGCCAGATCAGCATTGCGGTGGCCAGTCATGTCGTCTCGACGCATTTCGACAGCGTACTGGAGCGGTTCAACGCCCAATACCCAAGGGTGAGTTATACGATCTCGACCATGGACAGCGCGGATGTGATCGCGCACCTGCAACAAAATCAGGTGACGTTCGGCATCTGCCTCATGCAGCAGGATCCCGTCGGGCTGGAGGCGCGGGTGATGTACCGCGAATTCTTTGGCTTTTACTGCGGGCCGTCGCATCGACTGTATGGGCAGGACAACATCGACGTGGCCGAACTGCGGGACGAAGACGCGGTGTCGTTCCAGACCGACGAACTGGAGGGATCGCTGTCCGGTGTCGCCCGGCTGCGCCGCCGGTTGGGAATGCGGTCCGAACCCAGGGGGCTGTCATCCAACCTGCCCGAAGTGCGCCGCATGATCGTGGCCAATATCGGCATCGGCGCCCTGCCGGTGCATATCGCGCGCAAGGATGTGCAAACGGGACTTTTGTGGCAGGTGCCCCCCTATGGCGCGTTGCCTGCGGTGGACATTCACATGCTGACCAATCCAAAACGCAGCATGAACCGCGCCGAAATGGCCCTGCTTGAGATGTTGCAGACCGAACTGGACAGTGTCCCGCTGGAACAGCGCACCTACCATGCGTAGCGGTCAGTAGGGGCGGGCCTATTTGGCGCGGACCTCACGCACCCAGGCCACGATGGATTGGCGCGCGTCATCCTCCATCTGGATGGCGCTGGGCGGCGGCATGGCATGGCTCAGCCCGGCCTGAAGATAGATCTGATCGGCGTGGCGCGCGACGTCGCTCTCGGTTTCCAGGATGATGTTCTTGGGCGCCCAGTACATGCCGTCCCAGGATGGCTCTCGCGCGTGGCACATCGAACAGTTGCCGACGACCGCATAGTAGGCGTCCTCAAACCCCTCGGCCTCGGCGAATTTCGCCTCATAGGGGGTGAGGGCGCGGGCCTCGGACTCTTCGTAGGTGTCGCCGCCGGGCACCGTCGACAGCCATGCAATCACCACCATCAGCAGAACCGTCACGGCCCAGGTCCAGTGCGGACCCTTGCCCGTCTTGTGCATGGTGTTGAAGTAGTGCCGGATCGTCACGCCGGTCAGGAACACAAGGCTGGCGATGATCCAGGAATAGGCGGTGGCAAAGGCCAGCGGGTAGTGCGTCGACAACATCAGGAACACGACCGGCAGCGTCAGGTAGTTGTTGTGGGTCGACCGGACCTTGGCGATCTTGCCGTATTTGGCGTCCGGGGTGCGCCCGGCCTTGAGATCGGCAACCACGATCCGCTGGTTCGGCATGATCTGAAAGAACACGTTGGCGGTCATGATGGTGGCGGTAAAGGCCCCAAGATGCAGCAGCGCGGCCCGCCCGGTAAAGATCTGGTGATAGCCCCAGGACATCACCACAAGGATGACAAACAGCAGCAGCATCAACGCGGTCGGATGCTCGCTGAGCTTTGACTTGCACATGGCGTCGTAGGCCAGCCAGCCGATGGTCAGCGATGCGCCGGAAATCAGGATGCCCTGCCAGAGCGACAGATCCGCCTTGGTCGGGTCCAGCAGGAACAACTCTCCGCCGACCCAGTAGATGATCATCATCAGCGCCGCGCCGGACAGCCAGGTCGAGTAGCTCTGCCATTTATGCCAGGTCAGATGCTCGGGCATCCGCGCCGGAGCCACCATGTATTTGACCGTGTGATAGAACCCGCCGCCGTGGACTTCCCATTCCTCGCCAGAGGCACCGTCCGGCAGGGCGGCGTTGGGCTTGAGCATCAGGTCAAGCGCGATGAAATAGAACGATGCGCCGATCCAGGCCATCGCGGTGACGACATGCAGCCAGCGCACGGAAAAGGCGATCCAATCCCACAAGATAGCCAGATCATACATTGTCTTCCTCCCGAGATTCGAATTTTCATCACTCTAGTCGCGACACCTTTATTCTGGTATCGCCGGGAAAGACCAAGCAGCATCAAAAAAATCAGAACAATGTCCTATCTCGACAACATCCGCACCTTTGTTCGTGTCTATGAATTGGGCAGTATGTCCGCTGCCGGACGCGATCTGCGGGTGTCTCCGGCGGTGACCTCGTCGCGAATCTCGCAGCTTGAGGAACATCTGGGGGTGCGGCTGTTCCAGCGCACGACACGCAGCCTGACGCCGACGGAGCAGGGGCAATCGTTTTACCGTGGCGCGACGGATGTGCTGCAAGCGGTCGAAAGCGCCGAGGCGCAGATCGTCAACATTACCGAAAACCTCAAGGGGTCGCTGTATGTCGCCGCGCCTTTGGGGGTGGGCCGACGGCTGATCGCGCCGCAGGTGCCGGCGTTTCTGGCAAAATACCCAGAGGTGAACGTGCGGCTGCGGCTGACTGACCGAAAGGTTGATCTGACCACCGAAGGGCTGGACCTGGCCTTTTTCCTTGGCCAGCCAGAGGACAGCAACCTGCGTATCCGCAAGATCGCGGATGTGGACCGGATCTTGTGCGCCTCTCCCGACTATGTCGCGCAGCGGGGCATGCCCGTCTCTGGTGACGATCTGGTGTCGGATGCCCATGAATGCCTGAGCCTGCGGTTTCCCGGCGCCACGGAATTTCAGTGGATGTTGCGCACTCCGGCAGGGCCGAAACGGTTCCGCGTGTCGGGGCGGTACGAATCCGACGATGGCGATGTGCTGACCGACTGGGCGCTAGCGGGGCATGGCATCGCGATGAAGCCGGTGTTCGAAATCGCCGACCACCTCAAGGCCGGGACATTGGTTCCCGTGGCCAAAGACGCCTCGCCCGAACCCGTTCAGATGGCCTGTCTGTTCACCCATCGCCGTATGCAGGATCCCAAGACACGGCTTTTCATGGAGTTCATGATCGACCGCATCGCGTCGACGATCCTGGCGACGTCTCGGCCTGTGTGAGGGTGTTCAGCTTCCTCTGTATGTTGCGTATCCGAAGGGGGAGAGGAGGAGGGGGACGTGGTAGTGGCTGGGGTCTGACATGCCAAATCGGATCGGGATGATGTCGAGGAAGCGGGGGTCTTCGGGTGGGGTGCCGCAGGCGTCGAGATAGGCACCGGCGTGGAAGATCAGCTCATAGGTGCCGGTCTTGAACTGATCGGCGGGCAGGATCTGCTCATCGGTGCGGCCATCGGCGTTGGTGACCAGCGTCTTGAGCAGGGTGCGGGTGTCGCCGTCGATGCGCAGCAGCTCGATGCGCAGGCCCTGCGCCGGGCAGCCGCGCGCGGTGTCAAGAACATGGGTGGTCAGATAGCCGGTCATGATGTGCGTCTCCTGAGGGTCTGTGCACTCTTAGGCCAACTGCCCCGCCTGAGACAAAGCCGCTCTGCCCGAATGGTCCTTTTTGTTTTTCTTGAAAAACGGCGGGGATTTTCTGGTTTATTCATGGTTTTGAGAAAAAGGATACACCTGTGACACGTTACCCACGAGACATGACCGGCTATGGCGCCCGCGCACCGGCGGCGCGCTGGCCGGGGGGCGCCCGGATCGCGGTTCAGATCGTTCTGAACTACGAGGAAGGCGGCGAAAACAACATCCTGCATGGCGATGCCGCGTCCGAGGCGTTCCTGTCGGAGATCACCGGCGCGCAGCCCTGGCCGGGGCAGCGGCACTGGAACATGGAATCGCTGTATGACTACGGCGCGCGGGCCGGGTTCTGGCGGCTGCACCGGCTGCTGGGCGACCTGCCGGTCACGGTGTTCGGCGTGGCCACAGCACTGGCGCGGGGGCCGGAACAGGTGCGGGCGATGCAGGGCGCGGGCTGGGAGATTGCCAGCCACGGGCTGAAATGGGTCGAACACAAGGACATGTCCGCCGAGGAGGAGCGCGCGCAGATCCACGCGGCGATCCGCCTGCACACAGAGGTGACTGGGGCGGCCCCGCGCGGCTGGTACACCGGGCGCTGTTCGATGAATACGGTCGATCTGGCGGCAGAAGCGGGCGATTTTGCCTATATTTCGGACAGCTACGCCGATGATCTGCCCTATTGGACCCGCGCGGGGGGCAAGGACCAGCTGATCGTGCCCTATACGATGGACTGCAACGACATGCGCTTTGCGATCCAGGCGGGGTTCACCAATGGCGACCAGTTCGAAAGCTATCTGCGCGACAGTTTCGACATGCTCTATGCCGAGGGCGCGGCGGGCGCGCCGGCGATGCTGTCGATCGGGCTGCACTGCCGCATCGCGGGCCGGCCGGGGCGGGCGATGGCGTTGAAGCGCGCGCTGGCGCACATGATGGCCCATGAGGGTGTCTGGTTCGCCACCCGCGAAGAGATCGCCGATCATTGGGCGCAGGCGCATCCGCCGGTACAGCGCGCGCGGCCCTCAACGATGGACAAGGCGGGTTTTGTCGCCGATTTTGGCGGTGTGTTCGAACACAGCCCCTGGATCGCCGAAGGAGCGCATGATCTGGAACTGGGGCCTGCGCATGACACGGCGGCGGGGGTGCATTCGGCGCTGGCGCGGGTGTTCCGCTCTGCCAGCGAGGAACAGCGACTGGGCGTGCTGACGGCGCACCCGGACCTGGCGGGCAAGCTGGCAGAGGCCAAGCGGCTGACCGCCGAGAGCACGGCGGAACAGGCGGGCGCGGGGCTGGACCTGCTGACCGACGCGGAGCGCGCGGCCTTTGTCGCGCTGAACGACGCCTATACCGCCCGGTTCGGCTTTCCCTTCATCATCGCGGTGCGTGACCACACCAAGGCGTCGATCATGGCGGCGTTCCAGCGCCGTCTCGACAGCGACCGCGACACCGAATTCGCCGAGGCCTGCCGCCAGGTCGAGCGCATCGCCGAGCTGCGGCTGATCGAAAAGCTGGGCGCATGAGCGCGCGGATCACGGTGCAGCCGCTGACGGCGCAGGGCTTTGCCCCGTTCGGCGATGTGCTGGACGTCAGTGGCGATGCGGACAAGATCATCAACCAGGGGCTGTGCGGACGCTATCACGACCGCGCGGTGCTGGAGTTTGCCGAGGGCCGCGCCGGGATCAGCCTGTTCAAGGCAGAGCCGCGCGCGCTGCCGCTGGTGCTGGACATGATGGAACGTCACCCCGAGGGCAGCCAGGCGTTCCTGCCGATGAGCCTGGAGCCGTTCCTGGTGGTTGTGGCCCCGGACGCGGATGGCGCGCCGGGACAGCCCATCGCCTTTGTCACCGCGCCGGGGCAGGGGGTGAACTATCACCGCGGCGTCTGGCACGGGGTGCTGGCGCCGCTGGCCGCGCCGGGGCTGTTTGCGGTGGTCGACCGGATCGGCGCGGGCCCCAACCTGCAAGAGCATTTTTTCGACCACCCGTATCTGATCGAAGGACACGACCGCGCGGCGGGATAAGGCGGCGCGCGCAAAAAAGACAACAACAGGGGACCAATCATGGCTGACACAAGCATCGGGACGCCAGAGCAACTGCGCGATCCGAATTACACGCCGCCACTGATCAAGGCGGTGCCGCTGGGCATCCAGCACGTTCTGGCGATGTTCGTCTCGAACGTCACACCGGCGATCATCGTCTGCGGCGCGGCGGGGTTCGGCTTTGGCTCGAACTCGCCCGACTTTCCGCAGATGATCTACATGATCCAGATGTCGATGTTCTTTGCCGGCATCGCGACGCTGTTCCAGACCATCGGCGTGGGGCCGGTGGGGGCGCGGCTGCCGATTGTGCAGGGGACATCGTTTGCCTTTATCCCGATCATGATCCCGCTGGTGGCGGGCAAGGGGGTGGACGCCATCGCCGTGCTGATGGGCGGCATCCTCGTGGGCGGTCTGTTCCACGCGGTCCTTGGCCTGTTCATCGGCAAGATCCGCTTTGCGCTGCCGCCGCTGGTGACGGGGCTGGTGGTGACGATGATCGGCCTGGCGCTGGTCAAGGTCGGCATCCAGTACGCCGCCGGGGGCGTTCCTGCCATCGGCACGCCGGAATACGGCTCGGGGCTGAACTGGCTGATGGCCGGGACGGTGATCATCGTGACGCTGGGGCTGAAGTTCTTCGCCCGGGGGATGTTGTCGGTGTCGGCGGTGCTGATCGGCCTGCTGGTCGGCTATGGGCTGGCCTTTGCCCTGGGTCAGGTCAACCTGGGCAACGTCGGCCGCGCGGCCAGCTTTGCGCTGCCCAACCCGCTGCACTTTGGGCTGGAGTTCTCTGTCGCGGCGATTGTGGGCTTTTGCGCCATGTCCTTTGTGTCGGCGGTGGAAACCGTGGGCGACGTGTCGGGTATCACCAAGGGCGGCGCGGGGCGTGAGGCGACGGACAAGGAGATCCAGGGCGCGACCTTTGCCGACGGGATCGGCACGGCGATCTCGGGCCTGTTCGGCGCACTGCCCAACACCTCGTTCAGCCAGAACGTCGGGCTGATCGCCATGACCGGCGTGATGAGCCGCCATGTGGTGACCATCGGCGCGGTGTTCCTGATCCTGTGCGGGCTGGTGCCCAAGATCGGCGCGATCATCTCCTCGATCCCGATCGAGGTGCTGGGCGGCGGTGTGATCGTGATGTTCGGCATGGTCGTGGCCGCCGGTATCTCGATGCTGTCGGACGTGACCTGGAACCGCCGCAACATGGTGATCTTTGCGATTGCGCTGTCGCTGGGCCTTGGCCTGCAACTGGAGCCGGGGGCCCTGCAATACCTGCCCGGCACGATGAA
>NZ_FZON01000057.1 GCF_900188425.1 Antarctobacter heliothermus | reverse complement strand
GTGGCCAGTCTGCGCGCGTCGTTCACAAGATCAATTTCCGCGTGCTGCCGTTGCCGGGAACCGTGCTGATGCATGAGGGTCAGCGCTATATCGCGGTTGGCTCCGACCTGCACAAACGCCGCGACGGGCAAATTGTCCCGATCATCCTTTGGGAGAGCCACTGCGCGCTATGCGGTAGGCCATTCCAATGCTGGAGCGGTCTGCGATCGGGAACGCTGAATCGTCGCTGCCTCGATCACCGCGCGCCCGGCAAGGCGGTGGCTGGGGCCGGTCGCAAGCGAGTTGCCAAGCACCTCAGCAAGCACGGCAGGCGGAAGAAATCCTGAATTCATCCGACGACGGTGGCTCGTACCGCCAAGCACATGACCGCCGTCGTCTTCCACCCCCGCAGCCAACCCGAAAAGGAGACCACGATGGCTGAAGCGACTCTGACCACCAGGACGCATGAGGCAATCCCCGATCTGCCGCCTGCCTTACGCGCCGACCGCACCTTGCTCGCTCTCGATCTCGGCACGACCACTGGCTGGGCGCTGCGCGCTCCGGACGGCCTGATCACCAGCGGCACGGCGTCGTTCCGCAATGGCCGTTTCGACGGCGGCGGTATGCGCTATCTGCGCTTCACGAATTGGCTGGGCGAGTTGGAGCGGTTGTCCGGACCTATCGCCGCCATCTGGTTCGAGGAAGTCCGTCGCCATGCAGGCACTGACGCGGCCCACGTATATGGAGGCCTCATGGCGACGTTGACCGCATGGGCCGAGTTGCACAACGTGCCTTACGAGGGCGTGCCCGTCGGCACCATCAAGCGCTTCGCCACCGGCAAGGGCAACGCGAACAAGGACGCCATGATCGCCGCCGCCCGGGCGCGTGGCTTCACCCCGGCGGACGACAACGAAGCCGATGCCATCGCGATCCTGCTCTGGGCGCTGGAAACCCACGGAGGTGCGCAATGACCGGTATGCGCTTCACGCCGAAGGGCTTTGGCGGCCATCGTCGCCAGCCCGATGAGGTCAAACGCGACGGCTGGAAAGAACAAGGCCTGCTGGCCGTCGCCATTGACGATGACCGGTTGACCTGGCCGGAGCGGGAACTGGTGCGCCAGCTGGGCGAGCGTCTCTACGGCAAACGGGAACGGGAGATGCGCCATGGGTGAGTGGACAACCACACGGGTGGAGGACCGGCTGGAGAGCGCCGCCGACGTCTTCCGCACCTTGCCCGGCGTCATGCCGCAGGGCTTCTTCAATGCGTGGCCCGAGTATTTTCACAGCTTTGCCGACAAGGTCGGTCAGGAGCCGCAAATGCGTCACCCCCGGCCGGGCCCGCGCCAGATCACAGAAGCCGAGGAGGCGTTGCTCTGGTTGCGCTGGCTGGAACGGGATGACGCCCGGATCGTCTGGCTACGCGCCGAGCGCACCCCATGGAAACCGATCTGCTGGGAGATGGGACTGAGCCGGACAGCTGCGACCAAACGCTGGCAGTTCGGGCTCGCGGTAATCATTTGGCGTCTGCATGGCCGTGTGCCTCCCGCCCGGCGCTCGCAGCAGTTCGTGATTGAAAACGCAAATCGTCTGTCAAGAACAATCGTCCTGTGAGGAAATTTTCGGGTGTACATCGCAGGGCCTTACACATTTCGTCCAGGGGGTTAGAAAAGGGATATGCTCGGGAGAGGAGCGCGCAGGCAGAGGCCGCGCAGTTGGCTTCCGGGGTCCATCAAGGGGTCCAGCCGGGGTCCAATCCGCTAACTCATTGAATTTGTGGTTCCTTCCGGGCCACTTTCGTATGCTGGCGGGCGAAGCGCGGGACATCGCCAGCGTCAGGGCCGATTTTTTGGGAAGCCACCCCGGAAGCCGGAGTCCGGCTGATGGCGAGAAGAACCAATGGTCATTGGCGTTCGAGCGAACGGGAACGTGGACTCCGCGGTGGATCCGGAATCCGGCTGGAGTCCGGTGGATACGATCTTCGCGGAGTCCACCTTTGGGAAAGCAGAACAGAACCCCACGTGATGCCACGATGCGCTACGGTCGGACCGAGGAGACATGCACAAGATGGCAGGCGGACAGAAACACTGGGACGACGTCTACGGCGCGCGGTCGGAAGACGCACTGACATGGTTCGAAGCAACACCGGCGGTGTCGCTCGACCTGGTGCGCGACCATCTGCAACCCGGCGAGCCGTTCATCGACATCGGGGTCGGCGCGTCCCGGCTCGTCGATGTGCTGATTGACGAGGGTTTCGGCCCCCTCACGGTGCTGGATCTCTCCGCGGCCGCCTTGGCCGTCAGCCGGCAACGGCTCGGTCCAAGGGCCGACGACGTTGCGTGGATCGAGGCGGATATCACCACGTGGGAGCCCGACCGGTACTACGCGGTCTGGCACGACCGCGCGGTGTTCCACTTCCTGACCGCGGCCGAGGATCGTGCCAGTTACACACGCGCGCTGTCCGCCGCCTTGCGCCCGGGCGGGATCGCGATCATCGCGACTTTCGCCGATGACGGGCCCGAAAAGTGCTCGGGGTTGCCGATTGCGCGCTACGAGCCGGAGGATCTGGCGCGGGAACTCGCGCGCCTGCTGCCGGGCCAGTTCGAGACCATCGATGCCAGACGACACATGCACATCACGCCGAAGGGTAACCGGCAGAGCTTTCAGTACAGCGTGTTTCGGAAGGCGGTCCCCTGAGAGGAAAACCGTCGCCCCGGCGGGGGACGGCGGTCATCATTTTGCCGGGCATGGATGCTTCAGGCGGCGGGCAGTTTGTAGACGCGCCCTCGATCCTCGACCTTTTCGGAGGTGACGTCGAGGCTCAGCTTCTTTTTCAGCGCGCCGGACATCGCGCCTCGTACCGTATGCGACTGCCAGTTTGTAGCGGCCATGATCTCTTCGATAGTCGCGCCGTCTGGCGCGCGCAACATGGCGATCAGCGTTGCCTGCTTGGTGCCTTCGCGCGGGGTGCGCGCCTTGGGCGCGGGCTCCTCGGTCGGCGCGTCCGCCGCGCCCGCAGGCGCAGTGTTCGCGTCTGCGGACTCGATGCCGATGGCGGCGAGCCCTGCGTCTGTGGCGACCAGCGTGACGCCGTGGCCGTCGCCGGTCTCGCGCCAGACGGGCTCGCCCCTGCGCATGTCGGCGTCGACCTCTTCGAGGAAGCCTTTGGCGAGCATCGCGCCGACCACCTTGGCGGCGGCTCCGCCGCGCAGGCTCTCGGGCAGCGGCAGGGCAATGCGGTCCTCGTTCTGCGCCGCGCGCGACAGGATGATCGTCTGGGTATGGGAAAGCTTGGTCATGGGGTCGGCTCCGTGTTCGGACCGCGACCGTCGCGGTCTCCTACGACCCCAAGCCGCGCATCGGCGCGGCTGGAGTTCGGGCGTCGGCCCGAGGTCAGATCAGGCCGAGGTCTCGCAGCAGCGCTGCGGAGTCGGGCAGTCGGTCGGTGGCCACATCGATGGCGATCGTCATGCTGTCGGCGGCGAGGCGGGCCGGAATGTCGGCCTCCTCGCGGAGCGACGCTTCGATCTCGTCAAGGACCGCTGGTATGCGGCTGATGTCCCAAGGCTCGTTCAGGCTTTGAGTCGCGATGCGAATGGTGCTGGTTTCCATGGCGTTTGCTCCGGTCACTCGGCGTGCGCGCCTTCGCTGAAGGCGCTATCGGTGATGCGCTTCAGGAGGCTGGCGTAGTGCTCAAGGGTGCCGACATGGCCCCAGTTGATCTCGTCGGGGGAGACGTTGAAATGGTCGTCGTTCAGGCTTGCCAAGCGGGCCAGCATCTCGTCGATCTCGGCCTTCTTGCCGATGAAGGCGTTGAGCGCGGCCTCCTGATTCCGTGCAGCCGTTTCGGCGCGCAGCTGGTGGCGAGGCGTGGTCTGTGGGTTCAGGCGGGTCATCGTGGTGGCTCCAAAGTGAGTTGCATCATTTTCATGAGATCACGTTCGCTCCGGTGCGGAAGCTTATCAACTCAATAAGCACATGATATTGAATGATAATCGGAGCGCGCAATGGAGGGTCTGAGCGAGCGCCAATACGCCGCCCGCGTTGGCCTTTCGCGCGGGGCGATCCAGAAGGCCAAAGCGACAGGGCGGCTCGTTTTGCATGGCGACGGCAGCATCGACGCGGTGGCCAGCGATGCCCTTCGCGCCGAGGCGACCGATCCATCGAAAACCCGCAAGCCGCCGCAGCCGAGGCTCAAGCCCGTGCCCGAGGCGGCGGTCTCCGCTGTGGGCGAAACCCTGCGCGAACAGGGAATGGCAGCCCCGCCTGTCGGCAGCGGCACCACGTTTCTGCAGGCCAAGACGGCGAACGAAGTGCTGAAGGCGCAGGAACGCCGCATTCGGCTGCATAAGCTGAAAGGCGAGTTGATCGACCGGGCCCGCGCGTTGTCGCTTGTGTTCCGGCTGGCGCGGCAGGAGCGCGATGTCTGGGTCAACTGGCCCGCTCGTGCGTCTGCGTTGATGGCGGCCGATCTGGGCGTTGAGCCCGCAGCCATGCAGAAGGTTCTGGAGAAACATGTCCGTGCCCAACTCGACGATCTTGCAGAGATCAAACCTGATCTCCGGTGATGATGCCTTTGACTTCGACGGCGCTGCAGAAATCCTGCGTGCCTGGGGCGCGGGCCTCACGCCCGATCCGGACTTGACCGTGTCGGAATGGGCGGACCGGCACCGGATGCTCTCGGGGCGTGCATCGGCCGAACCGGGCCGGTATCGCACAGCACGCACGCCCTACATGGGCGAGATCATGGACCGGCTGTCGCCGGGCGACCCGACCCAGCGGATCGTCTTTATGAAGGCCGCGCAGGTCGGCGCGACCGAGGCAGGCAACAACTGGATCGGCTTTGCGATCCACCAGGCACCGGGCCCGATGCTGGCAGTCCAGCCAACTGTGGAACTGGCGAAACGCAACTCGCGGCAGCGAATCGATCCGCTGATCGACGAGAGTCCGGAATTGCGCGAGCGGGTCAAACCGGCGCGATCCCGCGACGCCGGGAATACCATGCTGTCCAAGGAGTTCGCGGGCGGCATCCTGATCATGACGGGGGCAAACTCGGCGGTCGGGCTGCGCTCGACGCCCGCGCGTTACATCTTCCTCGATGAGGTCGATGCCTATCCGGCCTCCGCTGACGACGAAGGCGATCCGGTCACGCTGGCCGAAGCGCGGTCGCTGACATTTGCCTATAGGCGCAAGGTGTTTTTGGTCTCAACCCCCACCATTCGGGAGCTGAGCCGGATCGAACGGGAATACGAGGCCAGCGATCAGCGCAGATATTTCGTGCCGTGCCCGCACTGCGGCCATGACCAATGGCTGAAGTTCGAGCGGCTGCGCTGGCAGAAGGGGCGGCCGGAGACAGCGGAGTATCACTGCGAGGGCTGTGAGACGCCAATCGCCGAGCACCACAAGACGGCAATGCTGGAGGCTGGCGAATGGCGCGCGACCGCAACGGCCGCCGATCCGGGCACCGTCGGCTATCACCTCTCGGCGCTCTATTCTCCGATTGGCTGGCTGAGCTGGGAGCGGATCGTGCGGGCGTGGGATGCGGCCCAAGGCTCGGACGAGGCAATCAAGGCGTTTCGCAACACGATCCTCGGCGAAACATGGGTCGAAACCGGCGAAGCACCGGACTGGCAGCGGCTCTATGACCGGCGCGAGCGCTGGAAACCGGGTATTGTCCCTGCGGGTGGGCTGTTCCTGACCGCCGGGGCCGATGTGCAGAAGGACCGGATCGAGGTCGATATCTGGGCCTGGGGCCGAGGGCTGGAAAGCTGGCTCGTCGATCACATCGTGATCGAGGGCGGGCCCGACCGGCATGAGGCTTGGGGTGATCTGACGGAGTTGCTTGGTCGGACCTGGCCGCACGAACGAGGCGCGCATCTGAAGATCGCGCGGCTTGCCATCGACACCGGCTACGAGGCCCCGGCGGTCTATGGCTGGTCGCGCGCCCAAGGCTTTGCGCAAGTCGCACCAGTCAAGGGCGTAGAAGGGTTCAATCGCGCGAGCCCGGTGTCGGGACCAACTTATGTGGACGCGACCGAAGGCGGCAAGCGGTTGCGCCGGGGTGCCCGGCTGTGGACCGTGGCGGTGTCGACTTTCAAGGCAGAGACCTATCGCTTCCTGCGGCTGGAACGGCCAACCGAGGAAGAACGGGCCGACGGCGCGGTATTCTCGCCCGGCACGGTGCATCTGCCTCATTGGGTCGAAAACGAATGGCTGAAGCAGTTCGTGGCCGAGCAACTGGTCACGGTGCGCACGAAGCGCGGCTTTGCCCGGCTCGAATGGCAGAAGCTGCGCGAGCGGAACGAGGCGCTGGACTGCCGGGTCTACGCACGCGCCGCCGCCTGGATTGCGGGCGCGGATCGCTGGACCGACGAGAAATGGCGCGACCTCGAGGATCAGCTTGGGGTCGCTGACGCCTCTGCGGATCCCGCGGGGCAGATCAACAGGCAAGCGCAGACATCACAGGGCAAACGCAGATCCGACTGGCTCGGGCGGCGCGGAGGATGGTTATAACATGGCAGATTGGACGGAAACCGAGCTTTCGGCGCTGCGCCGGGCCTATGCCAGCGGCACGACCCGGGTCAGCTATGACGGAAAATCCGTCGATTATGGCTCGGCCGAGGATCTGCTGGCCCGTATTCGCACGATCGAACGCGCTATCGCCGGAACGACACGGCCACTGCCGGTCGCTGGTCTCGCGGGCTTCTCGCGTGGGGATCGGTGATGTCTGTTAACTGGTTTGATCATGCGATTGCCTCGGTGGCACCGCGTACTGCGGCCCGCCGTGTTCTCGCCAGGCAGGCCTTCGAAACCCTGACGCGGGGATATGACGGCGCGGCCAAAGGGCGACGGACGGAGGGCTGGCGCGTGCCGGGATCCTCGGCCGACACCGAGATCGGCGTCGCGGGGGCGCTCTTGCGCGACCGGATGCGGGATCTGGTGCGCAACAACCCGCACGCGGCGAAGGCCGTGGCGGTGCTGGTCAACAACATCATCGGCGCGGGCATCATGCCGCGCGCCGCCAGCGGCGACGACACGCTCGACCGGAAAGTCGACGCGCTCTTCGAGCGCTGGACGGCGGACTGCGACGCCGACGGCCAACTGGACTTCTACGGTCTGCAGACGCTGATCTGCCGCGAAATGGTAGAGGCGGGCGAGGTCCTGGTGCGCCGGAGGCTACGCCGCGCGTCCGACGGTCTTCCCGTGCCACTGCAGTTGCAGGTGCTGGAGGCTGACTTCCTCGACGCCACGAAATCCGGCGCCCTCGGCGCGGGGCGGCTGGTGCAGGGGATCGAGTTCGACCCGGTCGGCAAGCGCCGGGCCTACTGGCTGCATGCCGAGCATCCGGGCGACGCCTATGGCGCCTTGCAGAACGGGTTGCAGAGCCGCCCGGTCCCGGCGACCGAGATCGCCCATATCTACGAGAAGCAGCGCACGCAGGCGCGCGGCGTGCCCTGGGGCGCGCCGGTGATCCGCAGCTTGCGCGACCTCGACGATTACGAGGTGGCCGAGCTGGTCCGCAAGAAGACCGAGGCCTGCGTCACCGCCATCGTCTTCGGCGACGACGAGGCGCAGCAGGGCATTGCACCGTCCGTGGTCGATGCCGATGGCAACCGGGTGGAACAGTTCGAGCCGGGGCTGATCGCCTATGCCCGCGGCGGCAAGGACATCCGGTTCAACCAGCCGTCGGCCACCGGCGGCTACGGCGAATACAAGCGCGCGAGCCTGCACACGATCTCGGCCGGGTTCCGGGTGCCCTACGAGCTGCTGACCGGCGATCTCAGCCAGGTGAACTATTCCTCGATCCGGGCGGGGCTGGTGGAGTTCCGCCGCCAGATCGACGCCGTGCAGTGGCAGTTGTTCATTCCGATGTTCTGCGCGCCGGTCTGGCGCTGGTTCACGGAAGCCGCGTGGGCTGCGGGTCAGATCCCGTCGCCGACCGTGCCGGTCGAATGGTCGCCGCCGAAGTTCGAGGCGGTCGATCCGCAGAAGGACGCGATGGCGAACCTGCTGTCGATCCGCTCGGGCACCATGACGCTGGCCGAGGTGATCGCCCGGCAGGGTCGGAACCCGGACGCCGTGCTGGCCGAGATCGCCGCGACGAACGCCAAGCTCGACGCGCTGGGGCTGGTGCTCGACAGCGATCCGCGCCGCGTTACCAAAACCGGGAGCGCGCAGACCAGCGATCCGACAACGGACCCAAATTCAAGCTAAAGCGAAACGCCCGTCATATCGATCAATGCAGTTCGAAAGGCTTCAGACGAACCTGCGCCACACCGCCCCCAATACTCGTGATCCGGTCGCTTCAGCGTTTTGGCGAACCCATGTTTCTCAGGGATTGTTCCGCCGCCATGATCGGCAACGAATATCCTTGAGAAATACCATTCACTGGAGCGACGGTTCAAACCCCCGACCTTCTGTCCGCGGAAATGAACCGTCATCTGAATCTTCAATGAAGCGCAGGTAAAATCGGGATGTTCGTGGATCTCGCGAAATAGTTTTGCAACCGGAATTGGCAGTTCGTTGATCGCGAGTTCAAGGCTGGATGGCATGAACGTCGTTTCCTCCCGATATGAACAGATGGCTTCCAGTTCAGTATATCGCGATGGGGAGATCGGTAAATGCAGTTCTGCTGTCCTTGCCAGTTATCCCTGAAATAACTCCGGCGCAGGCCGACCAATAGGACTGACCCCATGGACACGATGATCGAATTACCGGCCCTGCGCCGGTCGGCGGAGCTTGCGCCAAACTCAGCCGATACTGACGCCCGCACCGTCGAGGTGATCTGGTCGGCGGGCGCGCGTGTTCGCCGGTCGACCTTATTCGGCGAGCCCTATGACGAAGAGCTGAGCCTCGACCCGACCCATGTGCGGCTGGATCGTCTGAACGCAGGCGCGCCTTTCCTGAAGGTACATGAGATCGACACGCTGGATGCCGTGATCGGCTCTGTGGTGCCCGGCTCGGCCCGCGTCGAAAACGGTCGTGGCATCGCGCAGGTCCGGATCTCTGAACGTGCCGATGTGGAGCCGATCTGGCGCGACATTCAGGCCGGGCACATCCGCGCGGTCTCTATCGGCTATCAGGTCCACCGATTCGAGATCTCGAAACCCGAGGCCGCCCGCGAGCTTTGGCGCGCGGTGGACTGGACGCCTTTCGAGGTGTCCGCCGTGCCCGTTGGGGCAGATCCCGCCGCAGGCTTCCGCGCCCAATCCGACCTTGCAACTTGCGTCCTTCAGCGCCGGGACGTCCCACCCAACAACACAGGAGCCATCCCGATGATGGACAAATCCAACGCCCCGGTCGCAGAGGCCACAGACCAGCCCAGCGACATCAATGCTGCCGAGGAAACCACCATGCTTGAGCCGAAAACACCCGCACCCGATCCAAAGGTCGCCGCCAGCGAAACCCGCACCCAACCGAAGGCGCAGAAGCTCGACGCCCCCGTCGCGTTTGATACCGAAGCTGTCGCGACCCGCGCCCGCGAGACTGAACGCGACCGCGTCTCCACGATCTACGATCTGGCGGGCCGCCTGAACCTCGAGCGCAGCTTTGCCGAGGATCTGGTGAAGCGCGGCACGGATATCGGTGAGGCTCGCCGTCTGATCCTCGATCAGGTTGCCACCAAATCTGAGGAAACCCGAACCTTCGGCCATGTCTCCGTCCCGCTCGGCGGTCGGGACGAGCGCATCACCCGTCGCGACGCGGTGGCGAACGCGCTGCTGCACCGCTACAGCCCGACGCTTTTTCAGCTGGAGGACGCCGCCCGCCAGTACCGCGGCATGACGCTGCTGGAACTTGCCCGCGAAAGCCTCGGCAATGCAGGGGTCAACACGCGGGGGCTGTCGCGCGACGAAGTGGCGACGCGCGCGCTGCATTCGACCTCGGACTTCCCCGAGATCCTGTCGGCCGTCACCAACAAGACCCTTCGGCAGGCCTACGATGCCTATCCGCGCACCTTCATGCTGTTCTGCCGCCAGGTGCTCGCCACCGACTTCAAGGCGATGCACCGGGTGCAGCTCGGCGAGGCCCCGCAGCTGCTGGAGGTCGGCGAAAGCGGCGAGTTCAAGCGCGGGACGCTCGGCGAGAGCAAGGAGAGCTACAAGGTCAAGACCTATGGCCGGGTGGTCGCCATCACCCGCCAGACCCTGATCAACGACGATCTCGACGCCTTCACCCGCATCCCGGCGATGTACGGCAACTCCATCGCGCAGCTGGAATCCGACGTGGTCTGGGGTGTCATCACCGCCAACCCGGCGATGGCGGATGGCAACGCGCTGTTCCACACCACCCACAAGAACCTCGCAGGGACCGGCGCGGCGCTGGCCGTCGAGGCAGTCGGTGCGGCCCGCGCCGCCATGGCGAAACAGACGGGGCTCGACAAGAAAACGGTCCTGAACGTGCGGCCTGCCTTCCTGATCGTGCCCGCATCGCTCGAACTGAAGGCCGAGCAGATGGTCGCCCAGAACCTCGTGCCCGCAGCAACCTCCAACGTCGTGCCGCAATCGATCCGAACGCTGGCGCCGATCAGCGAGCCTCGGCTCGACGCGGTAAGCGAAACCGCCTGGTATCTGGCGGCCAGCCCGAACCAGATCGACACGATCGAGTACGCTTATCTGGAGGGCCAGCAGGGCGCGTACATCGAGACCCGCAACGGCTTCGACGTCGATGGGATCGAGATCAAGTGCCGCCTCGACTTCGGCGCCAAGGCCATCGACTGGCGCGGCCTCTATAAAAATCCGGGGGCGTAATCCGCTCCATCCCAGACATCTGAATTTTGACGGGCGGTCCAATCGGGCCGCCCTTTCTTGTTTGCGGGGATTGAAATGCTTCCAGGAAATTCGGTGCCGATCTGCGGCTTTCCGGGCTACCATGTCACGCCTGCAGGTCAGGTCTGGAGCACGAGGGGCAAAGACGGTTCTGTCGGCAAGAGGCCGGCAAGGGTTCTGAAGGGGTCGCTGTCGGATGGATATCCGCGCGTCACCCTGTGCATTGCCGGAAAACGAAAACGCCTGTTCGTGCATCGTCTTGTTGCCGAGACCTTCCTCGGCCCTTGCCCCGATGGCCTGGAGGTCGCCCATTTGAACGGCGACCGGCGTGACAGCCGACTGACCAATCTGCGCTACGTGACCCGTAGCGAAAACCACCTGCACAAGATCGGCCACGGCACGATGCCGATGGGAAACAGCCATCCCAATCGCTCGATCACTGAAAAGACGGCCCGACAGATCGGCGAGCGGCTCCGAGACGTCACGTCCTATAATCGCGTCGCGGAAGAATTTGGAACCACGCCGGGTGTCGTTTCTCAAATCGCGACGGGCCGAAACTGGCGGCACGTTTTCCCGAAAGACTGGAAACCCCCGGCGCGACGACGGCTGTCCAGACAACAGCGTGCGGAAATCCTGAACCTCGCGGCCGACGGCGAACGGCAGGTGGAGATCGCCGAACGGTTCGGCGTCACCCAATCGGCAATCAGCCATCTTCTGAAACAAACAGCACGGAGCTCAACCCATGGCTAAGAACTTCATTCAACCGGGTGGCACGATCACCCTGACCGCGCCCTATGCCGTTGCCTCCGGCGATGGGCTACTCGTCGGCTCCATCTTCGGCGTCGCCGCCGGGGATGCCGCCATCACCGAACCCGTCGAGACCGCGCTCGTCGGTGTCTTCGACCTCAAGAAGGTCGCGTCTCAGGCCTGGTCCGCCGGTGACAAGGTCTATTGGGACAACACCAACAAGGAGGCGACCAAGACCGCCACGGCGAACACGCTGATCGGCGTGGCCGTTGAGGCTGTCGCTGGCGGCGCGGGCGACGTGATCGGCCGGGTGCGCCTGAACGCGAGCTTCTGATGACAGCCTTCGCCGCCATTCTGGATGCGTTGTTCGCCGATCCCAATATCGGGCGAGAGGCAATCTACACCTCCGATGGCGGCGCGCCTGTGCTGGTGCGCGTTGTCTCCCGGCAGGCTGATGCGATCAGTGATTTCGGCGATGCGCGGCTCTGGTCGGAAACGACCCGGATCGACCTGCGTGTCGCTGAGGTTCCGGCCCCGCGTCCGGGCGACCGTTTGGAAATGGGCGGCGAAGCCTTCCTCATTCAGGGCGAACCCGTCCGCGATCGCGAGCGGCTGGTCTGGACCGTGGATCTGAGGCCTGCGTGAAGCTGAAACTCGACATCGATCCGGACATCGTCGCCATGATGGCTGCCGAGGTCGCGGCGGGCGAACGCGCGGTGACGGCCGCCATGCGCGAGGCCGGGACCGGGCTGAAGAGCGCCTGGCGCACGCAGATCACTGGCGCGGGTCTGGGTCGGCGGCTCGCCAACTCGATCCGCAACCAGAACTTTCCGCGGTCGGGCGAAAGCCTCGATGCGGCGGCGCTGGTCTGGTCCAAAGCCCCGGTGATTGTCGGTGCTCACGACACCGGCCCGCTGATCCGCTCGAAAGATGGATTCTGGCTGGCGATCCCGCTGCCCGCCGCAGGCAAATCCACACGCGGTGGCCGGATCACCCCCGGCGAATGGGAGCGTCGGCGCGGACTGCGTCTGCGGTTCGTCTATCGCCGAACAGGCCCGAGATGGAGTGGTTGCCGCCCTCCCCAGACGGCATCGCAATGTGCCAAGGTAGTGGTGTTCAAGGCCACACAAAAGAGAGGACGGCGAGATGAAGGATATGATGATCGGGGTTGATCTGGCAAAGAATGTTTTTCAGGCCCACGGCGCGCTGCTGACGGGGGAGGTTCAGTTCCGCAAGAAGCTTACGCGACAGCATTTCACCGCGTTCATGGCCCAGCAGGCTCCCTGCCTGGTCATTTTCGAAGCCTGTGGTGGGGCTCACTACTGGGCGCGTGAGATGGAAGCGCTTGGCCACGAGGTGAAGCTGATTGCGCCACAGTACGTTCGCCCGTTCGTCAAGCGCCAGAAAAATGATGCTGCCGACGCTGAGGCGATCGTGATCGCGGCCCGCCAGCCAGAGATGCGCTTCGTGGAGCCTAAGTCGGTTGAGCAGCAGTCTTGCGCGGCGGTGTTCCGCGGCCGGGAGCGGCTGGTCCATCAGCGCACCGCGGATGTAAACGCCTTGCGGGCCCTGCTGTACGAGCATGGCCACGTGTTTCCCGTCGGAATGCGTTACCTCGATCGCATTACAGCGCTTGTGGACGAAGAGACCTCCGGCTTGCCCGCGCTGATCCGGGAGGAGTGCCAGGACCTGCTGGCGCAGATTGCAGAGAAAACGGCGCGTGTCACCGAGCGCACAGCGAAACTCAAGGCGCTGGCCTCCCAGTCGGACCGGGCGCGTCGGCTGCAGACCATGCCGGGTGTTGGACCGATGACTGCCGTCGCGGTGGAAGCGTTCGGACCTGATATGGCGCAGTTCAAGACAGGGCGCGACTATGCAGCTTGGTTGGGGCTTGTGCCCAGGCAGCATTCCTCTGGAGGCAAGGAGCGCTTGGGGCGGATGACCAAGGCCGGCCAGGCCGACATCCGACGCCTGCTGATCATTGGTGCAATGTCGCGATTGGGTTGGCTTGGGCGGCGCACAATTGCAGAGGGCAGCTGGCTGTCACGCATGTTGGCGCGCAAACCCAAGATGTTGGCCGCGATCGCGCTGGCCAACAAGATGGCCCGGCAGATGTGGGCGATGCTGACGAAGAACGAGGACTACAGGGATCCGGCGCTGGCAGTCGCGGCATGATGCGCATGTCGAACCGCTAGCAACGGTGCCAAGGGGGTGTGAGAAGACGACGACCTGAATGGGCGAAATGATCGAACAGATCCGGATTAGGAAAACCAGTAGCAGGCTACGAGCCAACAGCTCGCGTCCGAGATTTGGACCCGATCCGCTGATCACCATCCCGGCCCGCGGCTTCTGGAAATGCCGCATCAAGAGGCCTCACAGAAGACCGCACTCGATCACGCGCCTATAGGATCAAAAACTTCTTGCACCACGGGCGGCAACCACAGAAGCCTGCTGGTGGCGGAGGGGCGGCTGAATACCAAGGGCCAAGCGGTGGTGTCGCGCTCCAAGACCGGGCGCGGAAAGGTCACCGCGCCGATCTTCCTGCTGGTGCCTCAGGTCAAGTTGCCGAAGCGGCTAGACCTCGCGCGGGATGCGGAGCGCGCCGTGGATGGTGTTCCGGGGTTGATCGTGGCGAACTGGATCGACAAGCGGGGGATCTAATGGGAGTGTATGGTTGGCCTTTCCTAGAAGATGGAAGCTCAAGTTTTCGTGGGAGCGATCAGATGGTCCGATCAATATTTGTATTCTACGTTTCGCTATCACCGGCAGCCTCGGTCTACGCTTACTATGTAGCACGAAATGTCGAGATCAGAGTTAGTGAGTCTGAAGCGCGATTGTTTATCCTAGTTCTGTGCTCGCTGATCACGATAGCAATGCTGCGAACCCTCTTCCATCTAATCCGTTTGCCTGAGAAGGGGGTGGCCTTCCCGCTTTATGTTTTGGGAGTAACTTCTTGTGTCGGGATGCCGTTTGTTTTCGCGGCCGTATACCGCATCTTTGAGAGAACCGGTTTGTGCATTAATGGATTCTCTGGAGGCTACGATGATCTTCATTTCTCCTACGTTACTCTTACAACACTGGGGTATGGTGACCTCACGCCTGTAGATCATTGCAGAATATTTTCCGCAATCGAATCCATTATTGGTTACTTTTGTCTCGGAATTTTAGTGTCGGTTGGGTTGAGCATTTACTTGGAGGAGTCCGAAAAGGCCAAGGCCGAAAGGCAGAGTGAGCTTAATAAGCATATGGACGAAATGTTTGAGCGGCACTGGAAACAAATCAAATCCGACACATCGCAAGACGGCGGCGGTGTTTCGGGAAAGGACTAATGCTTAAAACGCCTATGCATTTTTCATATGTCCGGGTGATAACCCTTTCATTCAAACAAAGTGCGCGTTGATGCCTACACCCCGCGAAACCATCCTCGCCGCGCTGAACGCGCGGCTCTCGGCGCTTCCCGCCACCGCTTTGCGCAGCGAGGTGCTGCCCGAGCGCGTCCCGGCCGATGGATTACTGATCCTGCGCGACGGCGAGCCGGGGGAGCCGGAGGTGACGTTTTCGCCGCTGCGTTATCACTACCAGCACCGCGCCGAGATCGAGGCGGTGGTTCAGGGCGCCGACCGTGATGCCGCCTTCGACACGCTGACCGCCAGCATTGGCACGGCGCTCGCCGCCGACCGCACGCTGAGCGGGCTCTGTGACTGGGTAGAGGCAGAAGCGCCGCGCCCGGTCGACTTGGCCGTAGAGGGCGCGGCGAGCCTGAAGGCGGCGACCATCGCGGTGGTGCTGCACTACGCGACGGACGACCCGCTGAGCTGAGCGCGGCGTCCACGGCAACCGGGCGACCTCCCCAACCTGACCACTGACCCACCGGCCCGCGGACCCGCTCCGCGGGCCGTTCCTTTTTGCGACAGGAGAGCATCATGGCACGATCCCTTGGGGCCCGGGCGCGGCTCGCGCTCGGCTTCGAGACCACCTACGGCACGCCGCCGGCCAGCGGCTTCATCCGAATGCCCTTCGCGCCGGGGCTGACCGTCGCCGCCGAACAGCCGCTGCTCGACTCCGAGCTGCTGGGCTACGGCCGCGATCCGCTGGCGCCGGTCAAGGACGCGATCACCGCCGACGGCGACGTGGTGGTCCCGATCGACGCGGAGGCCTGGGGCCACTGGCTCAAGGCCGCCTTCGGCGTGCCCACGACCAGCGGCACCGGGCCCTACACCCACGAGTTCCAGTCCGGCGCCTGGGACCTGCCGAGCTTCGCGCTGGAAAAGGGCCTGCCGGAGGTACCGCACTTCGCCATGTATCCCGGCTGCCGGGTCAACCAGTTGCAATGGTCGATGGAGCGCTCGGGCCTCGTCACGGCGACCGTCGGCGTGATCGCGCAGGGCGAGGACAAGAGCGCTGCGAGCCAGGCCGGCACCCTGACCGAGCCCGCGCTCAGGCGCTTCGGCAGCTTCAACGGCAGCGTCCAGCGCGATGGGGCGGCGCTCGGCAACCTGGTCTCGGCCGAGATCACCTATGCCAACAACCTCGACCGGGTGGAGACGCTCCGCGCCGACGGCAAGATCGACGGCGTGGAGCCCGGCATCGCCGCGCTCACCGGCAACGTGGTGGTCCGCTTCGCCGACGAGACGCTGCTGCAGCAGGCGATCGACGGGGCGGCTTGCGAGCTGGTTTTCGGCTACGCGCTGCCCTCGGGCGAGAGCTTCACGCTGACTGCGCATGCCGTCTACCTGCCGCGCCCGCGGATCGGGATCGACGGGCCGCAGGGCATCCAGGCGACATTCGACTGGCAGGCGGCGCGTGACCCCGGCACCGGCCGCATGGCCACCGCAACCCTCATCAACGACGTGGACCTGTACTGATGCTCCGACTCGACATGACCCGCAAACCCGCCTGGCACGACATGCCCGGCGGCGTGCGCCTGAAACTCCTGCCGATCACCACCGCCCTGATGGCCGAGGCGCGCCGCGATCCCGACGTGGTCGAGGCGCTGCAGAGCGTGCCGCCCGAGGCCATTGAGGCGGAGGCAAACGCGGCCATTTCGCGCGCGACCGACGAGGCGGTGGCGATCCCTTTCGCGGTCGCGCTGGCCCGGCTGGCGATCGTGGAATGGGACGGCGTCGGCGACGCGAGGGGCAATCCGGTGGAGCCCGGGACCGAGACGATCCCGGCGCTGATGGACATCTGGCCGATTTTCGAGGCGTTCCAGACCCGCTACGTCCAGAAAGGACTGCTGCTGGAGCAGGAAAAAAACGCCTCTGCGCCCTCGCAGCCTGGGTCTGGGGCGGGGGCGCGGAGTACTGCGCAGGGTGCCAAGGGCCGTGCCCGGACTGCCCGCAAACGCAAGAGCGCCCGCTGACGCTGGAGGGTCGGCAGATGCGGGATCTGGTGCAGGCGGCCGGCGGCCAGCTGCGGCTGGCGCCGATGGGCGGCGTCATCGGCTTCGACATGACCGCGCTCCTGACGATGGCCCGCGTCCGCGGCGTTCCGCTGGCCGCCGCCGCCGAGCTTCTCCCGCATGTCGAGGCGGTGGTGGTCGAGACCCTGCAGAAACGAAACGACGAGTCGCGCGGGGACGGCGGCGCCATGGGGGCTGACTGATGGCCGAGAAACGTGTGAGCGTGCGCCTGTCGGCGACGGGCGGGCGGCAGGTCAAGGATGCGCTGCGCGGTGTGGGCGAGGCCGGGCAGCAGGGCTTCCGGCGCCTCTCGCGCGAGATGGAGGCGGCCAACCGCCGGCTCGCCCGCTTCGCGCGGCAGGCCACGCGGATCGCCCGGGTCGTCGGCGCGGCAGCTACGGCGGCGGGCGCGGCGCTGATCCGCTCGGGGCTCCAGACCGTCGACGCGCAGGCCAAGCTCGCGCAGTCGCTGGCCACCACCACGGCGAGCGTGCAGGTGCTCGCGCGTGCGGCGGACCTGTCGGGCAATACCTTCCGCGAACTCGAGGCCGGCTCTGCGCGCCTGACCCGGCGCCTTTCGCTCTTCGCCGCCGATGGCAGCGGCCCTGCGGCCGACGCGATCCGGCGGCTGGGGCTGAATGCGACGGAGCTGCTCGCGCTGCCGCTCGACCAGCGCATCGCGCGGGTGACCGAGGCGATCCGCAGCAATGCCGCGGCCTCCGAGCAGGCGGCGCTCTTCTCGCAGCTCTTCGGCGATCGCGCCTTCGTGGCCTTCCAGCGGCTCGAACCCGCGCAACTGCGCCAGGCGAACGACGAGCTGCGCCGCTTCGGCGTGCTGGTCAGCGACGCCGACGCCGACCGGATCGAGGAGACCAACGACGCGATCTCGCGGCTGGGTCTGCTCTGGCGGGGCCTGTCGAACCAGCTGGCCGTCGCCGCCGCGCCGGCGCTGCAGAGCGCCGCCGAAGGGCTGGCCCGGCTGGGCGAGGTCGGCGGGCCGATCCAGCGGGTCTTCACCGGCCTTTCGGACGCGTTCGTCCTGTTGATCGACAATTTCGCGCGGGTGGCCAGCACCGCGGCGGCCTTCGCGGGGTTCATCGCCGGGCGCATGGTTGTCCGTCTCGCGTTGGCCGCGACGACGGTCCGCGGTCTCGCCACGGCGCTGGTCGTCCTGCGCGGGGCGCTGATCCGCACCGGCATCGGTGCGCTGATCGTCGGCGCGGGCGAGCTGATCTACCAGTTCACGCGGCTGGTGGCAGCGACGGGCGGCATCGGCGCGGCGCTCGATCTGCTGAAGGACGTGGCCGCGGAGGCCTGGGACCGGATCGCGCTGCGCGCCGGCGCCGCCTGGGCGCGGGTGGAGGCCGGCTGGGCCGCAGCGCAGGCCAGCATCTTCGAGGGTCTGCAGGGCGCGACGGAGGCTGTGGTCGGCTGGGGCAACAGCACCGTCGCGACCTTCTCCGGCGCGTTCGACGCGGTGAAGGCGACTTGGGGGGCGCTGCCGGAGGCCATCGGGGACTTCGCCTTCCAGGCCGCGAATGCCCTGATCGACGGCGTCGAGTCGATGATCAACGGTGTGGTGGCGCGCATCAACCGCTTCATCACCCGGCTGAACGCGGCGCTGTCCAATCTCCCCGACTGGGCAACCGGCGAGGGCGGCCTCTCCATCGGCACGCTGGACCCGGTCGAGCTGGGCGGGGTCGAGAACCCGTTCGCCGGGGCGGCCACGGCGGTCGGCGATGCCGCGGGAGAGGCCTTCCGTGCCGCCATGGGCCGCACCTATGTCGAGGCGCCGGATCTCTTCGGCGGGATGGCCGCGGATGCGCGCGGGCGCGCCGCGGGCTATGCCGAGGCCGCCGGCATGCTGTCTCAGGCCGCCGCGCGCCCGATGACCGCGTGGCAAGCACTGAAGGACGCCGTGGCGGGCGCGGGCTCGGACGGCGCGGCGGCGCTCGAGGCGGCCACGGACTCGGCCGACCGGTTCGAGGAGGCGCTCGGCGCGGCTGGACAGGCGGCCACCGAGGCCGGCGCCGCGGCCGGCGCGGCCGCCTCCGCCGCCGCGCCCAGCACCGAGCGGGCCGTCACCGGCTGGCAGGCCGTCACCGTGGCCCTGTCGGATTACGCGACGAAGGCGCGTCAGATCGGCGGCGATATCGGCCAGAGCCTCGTGGGCGCCTTCCGGTCGGCGGAGAGCGCGGTCGGCGAGTTCGTGAAGACCGGCAAGCTGAAGGTCCGCGACCTCGTCACATCGCTCATCGCCGATCTCGCGCAGCTCGCCGCGCGGCGCTTCATCCTGGGGCCGATCGCCAATGCGCTCGGCGGTGCGCTCGGGGGCGCCGGCGGGCTTTTCGCCAATGTCCTCCATGCCGGCGGTGTGGTCGGTGCACCGGGACCCGGACGCACGGTTCCGGCTGCGGCCTTCGCGGACGCGCCACGCATGCATTCTGGCGGCACGCTCGGGCTTCGCCATGATGAGGTACCGGCGATCCTGCAACGCGGCGAGCGGGTGCTCTCGCGCCGGGAGGTGCGCGCCGAAGACGCCCAGGGCCGCGACCGCGAGCCCGCCCCGACCGTCAATGTCACCATCCAGACCCGCGACGCCGAGAGCTTCCGACAGTCCCGCACACAGGTCGCCGCCGACATCTCGCGCGCCGTGGCCATGGGTCGAAGGGGAATGTGAGCAATGGCGTTCCATGAGGTGCGTTTCCCGGACGACATCAGCCGCGGCGCGCGCGGCGGGCCGGAGCGGCGCACGCAGATCGTCGAACTCGCCTCGGGCGAGGAGGAGCGCAACGCCAGCTGGGCCAATTCCCGCCGCCGCTACGACGTGGCCTACGGCATACGGCGCGCGGACGATCTGGCGGCCGTGGTCGCCTTCTTCGAGGCGCGAAACGGCCGGCTCCATGGCTTCCGCTTCAAGGACTGGGGCGATTACAAGTCGGCCCCGCCGTCCAAGGCGATCGCGCCCACCGACCAGGAGATCGGCACGGGCAATGGCGGCCTCACCGAGTTTGCACTCCTGAAACGCTACAGCTCCGGCGCGCAAAGCTGGATCCGCGCCATCGCCAAGCCTGTGGCAGGCAGCCTGCGCGTCGCGCTCGGCGGCGTCGAGCAGATGTCGGGCTGGACGATCGACACGACCAGCGGCGTCGTCACCTTCGCCACCGCGCCGGCGGCGGGCGTCGCGATCACCGCAGGCTTCGCCTTCGACGTGCCTGTCCGTTTTGACACCGACGCGCTCGACGTGACCCTCGACCTCGAGCGGCTCGGCTCGATTACCTCAATTCCGCTTCTGGAGATCCGGCGATGAACGATTCCGGCGTTCGCGGGGCTTACGCGGCGGTCCGAAGGACGGCGCCACGGTCCCCGCTCACCGTCGCAGCCGTGCTGCGCGACCCCATGCAAACGTCAAGACCTCGGGGCATCCGCCATGAATGACGGATCCGGCTTCATCGCAGCAGTTCTCAGGGAACTTGCAGCATCTACCGCCGTGATCCTCGCCGCCTGGGGCGCGCTCGGCGGCGCCACGAACGCGCTGACCACGAAGATGCGCCTGCGCGATGCGTTGCGCCACATCCTGCTCGGCGGGCTGATCGCGGCCGGCATGGGGAGCCTGTCGATGGCCGTCATCGCGGCGTGGCTGGGGCTGCGCCCCGACGCGATCCCTGCGGGCGGGCCCGCCGGCTCGGCCGCCTATCTCGTCGGCGTTTTCGGCCCGGCCTTCATCGAAGTCGTCCACGCCCGGCTGCGCGCCGCGAAGGGGCGCAAGGATGACTGAGCTTTTCCGCCTCGCCCGCGCGCTGCGGAGCGGGTGCGAGGACCCTCGGGTGCGCTTTGCGCACCGGCTGCGCGTCGGCATCGCCGTTGCGGTGCTGATCCTGATCCTCTCGTTTTTGGAGTAATCCCATGGAGATGACCGCCAAGAAAATGTCACATCGTGGCCTGCTGGCCCTGGCCAGGCACGAAGGTATCGTGCCCGCGCCCTACCGCGATTCCACCTGCACCTGGACCTTCGGCATCGGCCATACGGCCGCGGCCGGACCGCCCGATCCCGGCGAGATGCCCCGCGGCATGCCCGCCGATCTCGATGAGGGCATCGGCGAGGCTTTCCGGGTCTTCCGCACGGACCTCGCGACATACGAGGCCGAGGTCAGGGCCGCGGTGACGGTACCACTGGCGCCGCACGAGTTCGATGCGCTGGTCAGCTTCCACTACAACACCGGCGGCATCGCGCGGGCTGCGCTGACCCGCCACCTGAACGCCGGCGACCGCGAGGCTGCCGCGCAGGCCTTCCTGAACTGGCGGCGGCCGGCGGAGATCATCCCACGGCGCGAGGCGGAGCGCGACCTGTTCCGCCATGGCCGCTATCCCGGCGGGGCCATCCCGGTCTGGTCCGTGGACCGCACGGGCCGCGTGGATTTCTCGCGGCCGGTCCGGCGGCTGACCGAAGACCAGGCTCTGGCTCTGCTGCAGCCTGTCAGACCCTCAGTCCCCGCAACCCCCGAGACGCCGACCGGCTGGCTCGCCCGGCTGGCCACCTTCTTCTCCACCCTAATCCGGAGGGCCTGATCCCCATGCGCTACGTTCGACCCAACTCCATGACCTGGTGGGCGGGACTGCTCGCCATGCTCACAGGCATTGCCGCCCTCGCGCTGCCCGCTACCGGACCGCTGAGTGAGCTGTCCCGCCTTGTCGCTCTGCTCGCTGGCTCGGGCGATGCCTCGCCCGCGGGGCTGATGTTCCTCGGTCTGGGCCTGATCGGTCTGCGCGACCGGATCGAGCGCGGGTTCCGTGGCGATGCTTGAGTGTCTTGCAGGGATGATCGTGGGCGGCAGCGTGGGCGTCTTCGTCGTCGCCCTCTGCGTGGCCGCCACGCGCGGGGAACGGGGCGATGGCTGAGTTCCTGATCTGGTTAGTCGCGGCTCTGGGCGCGGTCGGAGGTGTCGTCCTCGGCCGGGTCTGGGGGCGCGCAGCAGCAAAGCGCGCGGGCAAACGGGAGGCAGAACGCGATGCCATGGAAGACAAGAACAAGCGTGTCGAGCGCGGACGCGACGCGGTTCGTGACGGCCGCGGCGCCGGCAATCCTGCTGAGCGGCTGCGCCGCAACGATGGGCGGTGGTGACGCCGGCTGTGCTTCCTACGCCGAGGCGCGGCTCACCCGGCCGGATGCCGAGACGGTCGCCGCTGTGCCGCCGGACTGGGCCGACTGGATCGCCGATGTCGACGACCGCATGACAGGAACCTGCCGATGAAATCCCTCTCGCCTGCTCTGCAGGCCCATCTCGACGAGGGCACGACGACACTCGCCTGGTGCTGGCGCATCACGCGGGCCGATGGCGTCACCTTCGGCTTCACCGATCACGACCGGACGCTCAGCTTCGACGGCACCGACTTCGAGCCCGAGAGCGGGCTCACGGCGTCCGAGGTGCGCTCCGGCTCGGACCTGTCCGTCGACGCGCAGGATGCCGAGGGTGTGCTGACCTCAGACCGGATCACCGAGACCGACATCCTCGACGGTCGCTGGGACAACGCCGAGGTCGAGGTCTGGCGGGTGAACTGGGCGGATACCGGACAGCGCGTGCTGCTGCGCCGGGGCGCCATCGGCCAGATCCGGCGTGGGCGGCTGGCCTTCGTCGCCGAAGTCCGCTCGCTCGCGCATGTCCTTGGCCAGACGGTCGGGCGGACCTTCCAGGCGACTTGTGACGCTGCGCTCGGGGACGCGCGCTGTGGCGTCGATCTCGAGGATCCGACCTACAAGGGCACCGGCGCGGTGATCGATCTGCTGCGAGACAGGGCCTTCACCGCCTCGGGACTCGGCGGGTTCGAGGCCGCTTGGTTCACCTTCGGCACCGTCGAATGGACCAGCGGCGCGAATGCCGGGCGCAAAGCCGAGGTGCTCGGCCACGACGCGACGGACGGCGTGGCGATCCTGACCCTGCTCGAGGCGCCGGTTCGCGCGCTCGCCGAGGGCGACGCGTTCACCATCCGAGCGGGCTGCGACAAGCGCATCGAGACCTGCGGAGCGAAGTTCGCCAATACCGCCAACTTCCGCGGCTTCCCGCACATCCCGGGCCAGGACACGATCCTGCGCTACGCGACCAACGACGGCGGCCACGACGGGGGCGTGCTGTGACGCCCGCCGACCTGGAACGGGTCATCGCGGCGGCGCGGTCCTGGCTCGGCACGCCCTATCACGACCAGGCCAGCCTGCGCGGCGTGGGCTGCGACTGCCTCGGACTCGCCCGGGGCGTCTGGCGCGAGGTCGTCGGCCCCGAGCCGTTCCCGATCCCGCCCTACAGCCGCGACTGGGGCGAGACGGGCCCGCGCGAGGTGCTGGCGGAAGGCGCGCGTGCCATGATGATCGAGGTGCCGTCCGCCGAGGCCGGGCCCGGCTCGTTCGTGCTGTTTCGCATGATGCCGCGCGCCATCGCCAAGCATGTCGGGATCCTGACGGGACCCGACAGCTTCCTCCACGCGTACGAGCGGCTGGGCGTGATCGAGGAACCGCTCACCGAAAGCTGGCGGCGGCGCATCGCCTTCGCCTTCCTGTTCCCGCAACGCTGAGACCCCGACATGGCAACGCTTGTCCTCGGCGCCGCTGGCGCCGCCATTGGCGGCAGCATCGGCGGCGCGATCCTCGGCGTGAGCGCCGCCACCATCGGCGGCTTCATCGGCTCCAGCATCGGCTCTGTCGTCGACAGCTGGATCATCTCGTCTTTGGCGCCGACGCAACGCATCGAGGGCGCGCGGCTCGACACGCTGCGCATCACCTCGGCCACCGAGGGCGCGGTGATCCCGCGGCTCTACGGCCGCATGCGCATGGGCGGCAACATCATCTGGGCGACGGATTTCCGCGAGGAGACCAAGACCACCACGCAGGGCGGCGGCAAGGGCGGCGGGGGCGGCAAGGTCAAGACGACCGAGTATCTCTACTATGCCAGCTTCGCCGTCGCCTTGTGCGAAGGGCCGATCACCGGCATCGGTCGCATCTGGGCCGACGGCAAGCCGATGGACCTCACGGGCGTCACCTGGCGCTGGTATCCGGGCGACGAGGCGCAGACGGCCGATCCGTTCATCGCGGCGAAGATGGGCGCGGCCAGCACGCCCGCCTATCGCGGCACGGCTTACGTGGTCTTCGAGGAGCTGGCGCTTTCCACCTACGGCAACCGCCTGCCGCAGCTCTCCTTCGAGGTGTTCCGCCCACTCGCCGATCCCGACACCGCGGAGGGGCTGACCCGCGCCGTCACCATGATCCCGGCCTCGGGCGAGTTCACCTACGCGACGCAGGCCATCCGCAAGACCGATGGCGGCACGACGGTGCCCGAGAACCTGAACGCGCTGGCCGACTCCACCGACATGGTGGAGGCGCTGGACCGGCTGCAGGCGATGGCCCCTGCTGTGACAAGCGTCAGCCTCGTGGTGGCGTGGTTCGGTGACGATCTGCGCGCGGGATCCTGCAAGGTGCGGCCGGGCGTCGAGGTATCGGCCAAATCGACCACGCCCGCCACCTGGTCGGTCAATGGCGTCAGCCGCGCCGACGCCTTCCTCGTCAGCCGCGACGACGAGGACCGTCCTGTCTATGGTGGCACGCCGTCGGACTTTGCCGTCGTGCAGGCGATCCAGGAGATGAAGGCGCGGGGCCTGCGGGTCACCTTCTATCCGTTCATCCTGATGGATGTGCCGCCCGGCAACACGCTGCCGAACCCGTATTCCGACAACGCCGCGGAGACGAGCCAGCCTGCCTTCCCCTGGCGCGGGCGGATCACCTGTTCTCCGGCGGCGGGCTACGCCGGGACCGTCGACAAGACCGCCACGGCGGCAGGCCAAGTAGCGGCGCTGTTCGGCGCGGCGACGCCCGCGAGCTTCAGCGTCTCGGGTCAGTCGGTTTCATGGACCGGGCCCTCCGGCGACTGGGGTCTGCGGCGCATGGTGCTGCACTACGCCCATCTCTGCGCGGCGGCGGGCGGGGTCGATGCTTTCCTGATCGGCACCGAGATGCCGGGGCTGACGACGATCCGCTCGGGCGCGTCCATCTATCCGGCGGTGCAGGCCTTTCGCGACCTGCTTGCCGATGTCCGCTCGATCCTCGGGTCCGGCACGACGATTGGCTATGCTGCGGACTGGAGCGAATATTTCGGGCACCAGCCGGGCGACGGCTCGGGCGACGTGTTCTTCCACCTCGACCCGCTCTGGGCCGATCCGGAGATCGATTTCATCGGGATCGACAACTACATGCCGCTGTCGGACTGGCGCGACGGGTTCGAGCATCTCGACGGGGCCGAGGGCTGGCCCGCGATCTATGACCGCGCCTATCTGCAGGCGAACATCGCGGGCGGCGAAGGCTTCGACTGGTTCTATGCCAGCGCGGCGGATCGCACCTCGCAGGTTCGGACGGCCATCACGGATGGCGCCGCCAGCAAGCCATGGGTCTTCCGCTACAAGGATCTGCGCGCCTGGTGGTCGAACCCGCACTACAACCGCCCGGGCGGGGTGGAAAGCGGGACGCCCACCGCATGGGTACCGCAGTCGAAGCCGATCTGGTTCACCGAGCTGGGCTGTCCCGCCATCGACCGGGGGACCAACCAGCCCAACGTGTTCTTCGACCCGAAATCGTCCGAGAGCTTCACGCCGCATTTCTCGCGCGGCTGGCGGGACGACGCGATCCAGCGCGCGTATCTCGAGGCGACCTATCTCTGGTGGGGCGCCCCGGCCAACAACCCGCTGTCCTCGGTCTACGGCGCGCGCATGGTGCATGTGCCGGAATGCGCCGCCTGGACATGGGACGCGCGGCCGTACCCGTTCTTCCCGGCGCTGACCGACGTCTGGACGGACGGGGCGAACTGGCGGCTCGGGCACTGGCTGACCGGAAGGCTGGGCGCGGCGTCGCTCGCCGCACTCGTCCGGCACCTCTGCCTGCGCGCCGGGCTGCCCGAGGCGAGGATCGACGTCTCCGGACTCTGGGGCGCGGTCGAGGGCTACGCCATCACCGCGCTCGAAAGCCCGCGCGCCTCGATCACCACGCTGTCGCGCCACTTCGGCTTCGACGCCGTTGAGACCGAGGGCGTGATCCGCTTCGTCATGCGCGGCCGGGCCTCTGTCGCCACCCTCGTCCACGACGATCTGGTCGCCGCCCGCGAGGGCGACGTGCTGGAACTGACGCGCGGCCAGGAGACCGAACTGCCGCAAGCCCTGAAATGGCAGGTCGCGCGGGCGGATGAGGATTACGACGCGGCCCTCGTCGAGGCGCGGCGCATCACGGTGGACACGACCCGCATCGCCTCCGAGTCCTTCCCGATGGCGGTGCCGCCCGAGGAGGCCGAGCGGCGCTGCCGCCGTGCCCTGATGGAGGCATGGGTGGGACGCGAGACGGCGGCGTTCCGATTGCCGCCCTCTCGCCTCGCGCTCGACCCGGCCGACGCGATCCGGCTGGAGCATGACGGGCGGCTGGTCGATCTGCGGCTCGTCTCCATCGCCGACGCCGAGGCGCGCGGGATCGAGGCGGTCCGCGAGGACCGGGCAACCTACGATCTGCCGCCCGGCGATCCCCGCGCGGCGTCGCTGACGCGTGCTGTCGTGTTCGGCGCGCCGGATGCGGTGCTGATGGACCTGCCGCAATTGACCGAGGACCAGCCCGCGCATCGGCCGCTGGTCGCCGCGCACGCGGTTCCCTGGCCCGGCGAGATGGCGGTGTTCCGCAGCCCGTCGACCGATGGCTTCGAGCTGGTGACCACCTTCGGCAGCCGCGCCCGGATCGGGATGCTGGTCTCCGACCTCTACGCGGGGCACACGTCGCGCTTCGATCTCGGCAATGCGCTTGTGGTCGATCTGCTGACCGGCACGCTGGAAAGCGTCACCGACCTCACGCTGTTCGGCGGCGCCAACGCGCTCGCCATCGAGAGCGCGCCCGGCGTCTGGGAGATCGTGCAGGCGGGCGCGGCGGAGCTTCTGGCGCCCGGCCGGTATCGGCTGACCCGGCTCCTGCGCGGCCAGCGCGGCACCGAGGGTGCGATGGGTAACCCGGCGCCTGCGGGCGGGCGGGTCGTCGTGCTGGACACCGCGCTGGCGTCCCTGCCGATCGCCGAGGCCGATCTCGGCATCCCGTGGAACTGGCGTATCGGCCCGGCGAGCCGTCCGGTCAGCGACGAGACCTATGTGGCGCAGGCCTTCACGCCAACGGGCGCCGGGCTGCGGCCGTTCTCCGTCGCCCATGTCGCGCAACCGTGGCGAACGCCGCGGACGCCCGGCGACCTGACGATCCGCTGGACGCGGAGGTCACGCGCGCTTGCTGCCGACAGCTGGGGCGCGGTCGAGGTGTCACTGGCGGAAGAGCTGGAAGCCTACGAGGTCGAGATCCTCGACGGCGCCACCGTGAAGCGGGTGCTGAGCACCGCCACGACCAGCGCGATCTACACCGCCGCCCAGCAGAGCGCCGATTGGGGCGCGCCGCTCGGCCCCGGCGACACGCTCGACGTCCGCATCTTCCAGCTCTCCGCCCTGATCGGGCGGGGCGCGCCAAAGACCGTCACGCTCACGTTCTGAAGGCCATCCCATGTCCGACGCCACGACCCATCTGTTGCTGCCCTACATCCTCGCGGCGCAGGCCCAGAAGCATGTCACGCACAACGAGGCGCTGCG
>NZ_FZON01000055.1 GCF_900188425.1 Antarctobacter heliothermus | reverse complement strand
CGTGATCGCCCTTCCTGCCACACGCAAGGTCAAGAAACCCGACCGCGCCCCGAAATCACACCGCACACGGACCGCCGGTGAATATTGCGGGCTGAATGGGTTTCAGAACGCTCAGACAAAAAACAACAGGGACACCCTCATGACACCCTTTTCTCTTTGGCGCACCAGCGCCCTTGTCGGCACTCTGCTGCTGGGTACACATGCCGCGCAGGCCGAAACCTTTCGCTGGGCCTCTGCCACCGATCCGCAGACGATGGACCCCCACGCGGTCAGCTCTGCCCCGGTGCTGTCCTTTCTGAACAACGTCTACGAAGGGCTGGTCCGCCGCGACCGCGACATGTCCATCGAAGGATCGCTGGCCGAAAGCTGGGAGCCGCTGGAGGATGAGAACGGCTGGCGTTTCAACCTGCGTCAGGGCGTGACCTTTGCCGATGGCGCGGCATTTACCGCCGAAGACGTGTTGTTCAGCTATGAACGCGCCTCTAGCGAAGTGTCGGATGTACGGTCGTGGTTTGCCCCGGTGACAGAGGTTCGCGTGGTTGACGAATTCACCGTCGATTTCATCACGGACGCACCGAATCCGTTGTTTCCGGACAGCATCGCCAACTTCATGATCCTCGACAAAGGCTGGGCAGAGGCGAACGACGCCGCACTGCCCGCGCGCGATGCCGAGAATTTCGCCACCATCAACGTGAACGGCACCGGCCCGTTTATGGTGCAGTCGCGCGATCCCGGCGTGCAGACCGTTCTGGTGCCCAACCCGAATTGGTGGGGGGAGGTCGAACACAACGTCACCGAGGGCATCTTTACCCCCATCGGCAACCCCGCCACCGGCCTTGCGGCGCTGCTGTCCGGTGACATCGACTTTATCCAGCCGATCCCGCTGCAGGATGCTGTCCAGGTCGAAGAGCGCGACGGCTACAAGGTGTTGGAGGGTGAGGAAACCCGCGTGATCATGTTCGGCTTTGGCCATGAGCATGACACGCTGCTGTACTCCTCGGATGTGACCGATACCAACCCGTTCAGCGACGTGCGCGTCCGCCAGGCCGCTGCCCATGCCATCAACATGGACGCCATCGACCGCGTGTTGTTCCGGGGCAAGATCGAGGCCGCCAGCCAGTTGGTCCCGGCAGGTATCTCTGGCTATTCGGACGCCCACGCCGACGGCATCCCCTATGACCCGGACCGGGCCAAGGAACTGCTGGCAGAGGCGGGCTATCCCGATGGTTTTTCCTTTGGACTGAAGTGCACCAACGACCGCTATATCAATGATGAGGCGCTGTGCCGTGCCGCCGCGTCCATGTTTGCGGCGGTCGGTCTGAACGCGGAACTGAGCACCGGACCCGTGCGGGACTACTGGCCGCAGCTGCGCGAAGACGATTTTGACATGTTCCTGCTGGGCTGGTCGCCGGGCACCTTTGACGTGGAGCACCCGGTCCGCTTTCTGCTGCACAGGCAGGATGATGAGAAAAAGCTGGGCTCGTGGAACTTTGGCAACTACTCAAACGCCCGTATTGATGAACTGCTGCCGATGATCCAACAGGAAATCGACCCGGCCAAGCGTCAGGCGATGGTCGACGAGATCGTGCAGATCAGCCAGGATGAGGTCGCCTATATCCCGCTGTACACCCAGCCGCTGATCTGGGCCGCCAAGCAGGGGGTGGACCTGACGCAGCGCGCCGACAACTTCTTCCTGCTGCGTTGGGTCACGGTCAACTGATCGGGACATAGGCAGGACTACGGGCGATGGCGTATTTCATTCTGAAACGGCTGGTACAGTCGGTCTTTGTGATGCTCGCCGTCGCCTTTCTGGCGTTTTCGCTGTTCCGCTTTGTGGGTGATCCGATCAGCCAGATGACCGGGGTGGAAACCTCGGTTCAGGATCAGGACCGCTTGCGCGAGGAACTGGGCCTGAACGATCCTTTCGTGGTTCAGTTCTACCGGTTCACCACCGACATGCTGCGCGGCGATTTCGGGTTCTCCTATCGCACCCGGCAGCCGGTGGGCGACATGATCGCCAGCCGCATTCCCGCGACGCTGGAACTGGGGATCGTGGCGCTGCTGATCTCATTGATCGTAGGCATCCCGTCTGGTGTCTATACCGCGCTGAGGCCAAGGGGGATCGCGACACAGGCGATCCTGATGACTACGCTGGTCGGCGTGTCGATCCCGACCTTTGTGATCGGTATCGCGCTGATCTTTCTGTTTGGGGTGCAACTGGGCTGGCTGCCGACCTTCGGGCGCGGCGGCACTGTCGATCTGGGCGGCTGGACCACCAGTTTCCTGACCGTCGATGGCTGGCGCGCGCTGATCCTGCCCGCGATCACGTTGGGCGTTTACCAACTGACCCTGACCATGCGCCTTGTCCGGGCCGAGATGATGGAGGTCATGCGCTCTGACTACATCCGTTTCGCGACGGCGCGCGGCATCCCTTATCGGTCGCTGCACTATCGTCATGCGCTGGCCAATACGATGGTGCCTGTGATCACCATTATCGGGCTGCAATTCGGCGGCGTCATCGCCTTTTCCATCGTCACCGAAAGCGTTTTTCAATGGCCGGGCATGGGCCTTTTGTTCCTTGAATCGATCCGTTTTGTCGATATTCCCGTCATGGGCGTCTATCTCGTCGTGATCGCGTTTTTCTTTGTGCTGGTGAACATGGCGGTGGACCTGCTGTATCTTGCCATCGACCCGCGCCTGCGGGTCAAGGAAGCCGCCTGATGCTGGCACGCCTGCTGAGGTCTGACGGGGTCTACCTGTTCCTGCGTTCTCCCGCCGCCATCGTGGCGGCCCTTGTTGCGGTGCTGGTGGTTGGCGGGGCCTTTGCCGCGCCGTGGATTGCCACGTCGAACCCCTATGACCTTGCCAGCTTTTCTCTGATGGACGGGCTGTTGCCGCCGGTTTGGCAGGGCGGTGATCCGCGTTTCCTGCTGGGGACGGACGATCAGGGCCGGGACATGGTGTCGTCGATCCTGTACGGCGCGCGGCTATCTCTGACAATTGCCATCATGGCGATGGTGATTGCCACGGTACTGGGCGTGGGTCTTGGTCTTGCGGCGGGGTATTTTGGCGGGCGTTTCGATGCCATCGTCATGCGGATTGCCGATGTGCAACTGGCGCTGCCCGCCATCCTGACCGCGCTGCTGATCGACGGGATTTCGCGCGGCGTGCTGCCCGCGTCGATGCAGGACGACCTGCGCGTGGCGGTGCTGACGCTTGCCATTGCCCTGTCTCTCTGGGTGAATTTCGCCCGCACCGCGCGCGCCAGCGTCTTTGTGGAGCGGAACAAGGACTATGTGCAGGCCGCCATGATCATGGGCCAACATCCCCTGCGCGTGATGCTGCGCCATATCCTGCCCAACATCCTTGGGCCACTGCTGGTGATCATGACCGTTGACCTTGCCTCTGCCATCCTGCTGGAGGCAACGCTCAGCTTTCTGGGGATCGGCCTGCCGGCGGACAGCCCGTCGCTGGGCACGCTGATCCGCATCGGGATGCAGTTCCTGCTGTCGGGCGAATGGTGGATCCTGTGGGTGCCGACGCTGTTCCTTGTGGCGCTGGTGGTGTCGATCAACGTGCTGGGCGATTTCCTGCGCGACGTCTTTAACCCAAGGCTGCGCTGATGTTGACCGTTGAAAACCTCACCGTTCAATTCCCCGGACGTCATGGCACGTTTACAGCGGTCGAGGATGTGTCGCTGTCCATCGCGCCGGGGGAAATCCACGGGCTGGTGGGCGAAAGCGGCGCGGGCAAATCCACCATCGGCGCGGCGATCATCGGATTGCTGCAACCGCCGGGCTTTGTCGCGGGCGGCACCTTGCATCTGGGCGATACCGATCTGCGCAGCCTGACACCCACACAAGCGCACGCGATGCGCGGCGCGCGTATTTCGATGATCTTTCAGGATCCGCAGACCAGTCTCAACCCACTGATGACCATCGACGATCAGTTGATCGAGACAATACAGGCGCATGAGAACGTCAGTTCCTCCGAGGCCCGGACCCGCGCGGTCGATCTGCTAGAGGAAATCGGCATCGAGAACGCCGCCAAGCGCATCAAGGCCTATCCCCACCAGTTTTCCGGCGGGATGCGGCAGCGGGTGGTGATTGCATTGGCGCTGTGTACCAACCCCGAACTGATCATTGCCGATGAGCCTACCACCGCACTGGATGTGGCTGTTCAATCGCAGGTGCTAGACCTGATCCGCAGGCTGGCGCAGACGCGCGACATCGGCTTTTTGCTGATCACCCATGATATCGGCGTCATCGCGCAGATCACCGACAACGTCACCGTTCTGCGCGGCGGCAAGGTGATGGAAACGGGACCAACCGACAAGGTGCTAAAGGCACCCGAACACCCCCTACACGCAATCCCTGATGGCTGCGGTGCCCCGGCTGGACCGCAAGCTGGACCGCTTTCTGGTCCCCGACAGCGACAAGCCCGCCATTGCCGCCCCCGCCGGGAAATCCGCCGCCGATGCCGAGGGTTGGCTGCGTGGAGGTGAGCAGGCGCTGGGAGAAGGGTTGGGGATGCACGGTGTCACCGTTCGCTTTTCCGGCCCGCGCGAAAGCCTGCTGCGCAAGCCCGAGGCCTTTGTCGCGCTGGATGACGTGACCATGCAGGTGCGCCCCGGCACGGTCATGGGTCTGGTGGGCGAAAGCGGGTCGGGCAAGTCAACCATGGCCAAGGTGCTGACCGGGCTGGTGCACCCCAGCGATGGCACCCTGACGCTGGGCGACGGACCCTTGCCTCTGGCCCGCCAACGCGGTCGCAAGGACCCGTCACGCCGCCTGATCCAGATGGTGTTCCAGGACCCGTTCAGCAGCCTCAACGCGCGCCACCGGATCGGTGACATCCTGTCGGAGCCACTTTGGCTGTATGGATTGGAACCCGACAGCGGCAAACGCCGCAATTTGGCGGCGGCGATGCTGGATCTTGTCGGCCTGTCGGCGGACGCCATCAACCGCTACCCACACCAGTTTTCCGGCGGGCAGCGCCAACGTATTGCCGTGGCGCGGTCGCTGCTGGCGCGGCCCCGGGTGCTGATCTGCGATGAACCGACCAGCGCACTGGATGTGTCGATTCAGGCGCAGGTGCTGAACCTGCTCAAGGATCTGCAATCGCAGTTCGGCCTGACCATCCTGTTTATCAGCCACAACCTTGCCGTTGTGCGGCAGATGAGCGACGTCATCACCGTTCTGAAATCCGGAAAAGTGGTCGAGGCGGGCGCATCGGAACGCTTTTTCACCGCGCCGCAGGCCGATTACAGCCGTACACTGTTGGCGTTGACCCCCGGCGTCGCGGCTTGAGGCGCGCGACCTATTCCTGAAACAGCGAATTCTGCCAGTTGCGCAGAAAGTTCTTGCGCCGCAACTGGTCCAGAAAGACCAGCAACCCCGGACCAAACCGGATGGGCCGCAGAGCAGTATTTTCGCGCAATGCGGTCTGGTCTATGGCCGCAAGCCCCGAGGCTGCGACCAGATCCGGGCGGGTCCCGAGGGCGTTCAGGAAATCTATCATCTTTTGCGCGTCCGGCACGTTGCGGGCCGTCACCGGGATCAGCGCGGTGCGCATCATCACGTTGGCATAGTCTTCCAGCACGACGATCTGAATCCCGACACCCAAGGCCTGCTGCGCGGCCGCATAGGTGCCCAGAACATTGTAGGCCAGTGCCAGTTCTCCGCTGGAAACGTCGCGGATCATGTCGCCGGAACAGCAATACAGTTTCGCCTCCAGTCGGCCCATGACCTCCATCAGCCGCCAAAAGGCCTGACTGTTGCGGCTGTCCTGCGTTGCCATGAGATAGCCAAAGCCGGAATTGCGGATGTCATAGGTGCCGACCCGCCCTTGAAAACGGTCGGGATCGGCGCGCAGCAGGTCGATCAGGTCATCGCGGGTGCGCGGCGCTGTGCCCGACGCGAAAAATCGGTCGGATACGACCAGCACCGCCGGTTCCTGCGTAAAGGCAAAGACCTGCTTGCGCCAGTTGGCCCAGTCCGGCAACGCGCCGGTATTGGCCGCGCTGTATGTCAGGGCAAAGCCGTCATTGGCCAGTTTGGTTTGCAGATCCATCGCCGAGGAAATCGCCAGATCGAAAACCGCGCCTTCGTCATGCAGCGCGGTCATCAGTTCGGTGGTGCTGGCGATCGTGTAATCCACCGCGATGCCGGGGTGCGCGGCCTGAAAGGCCAGGATGATCGGTTCAAACGCCGCACGGTCCGTCGTCGACAGGATGCGCAGCTCGCTGATCGCGGGACTGGCGGGGTAGAGCACCCTGTCCTCGACCTCAAAGGCGCGGATCGGCAAGCTCAGGCATGACCAGATCAGCGCGGCAAGAAAAGCGAGACGCATGCGCCCTGTCCTTTCGGGTTTTCGGCGATCGCCAATCTGCCGCCATGGGCGCGCGCGACCTCGTCGGCGATGGTCAGCCCAAGGCCAGAGCCGACTATGTCGCCCACATTGGTCCCGCGTTGGTAACGTTGCGTCAGGCGCGATACATCCACACCGCCAAAGCCGCGGCCCGCATCTGTGACGGACAGGCAGATTTCATCACCCTCTGTCACACTGACAAACACATCGCTGTCGGCAGGAGAGTATTTGATCGCGTTGTCCAGAATATTCAGCAAGGCAGCCTGAAGCAGGATACCGTCGCCGTGGAAGGTTACGGGATGATCGGGCTGGCTGCGCAGGATGGTGTTGTCCTTCAATTCCGCCGTTGGGGCCAGTCGATTGCAGGCCTCGGTTGTCAGTTGCACCAGATCCAAGGCATCCTTGGCAAGGCTATCGGCGCGGAATGTCACCATTGCATGGTCCAGCATCTGTCCGGCCGAGCGTGCGCTTTCGTCTATAGCGCGAATCATCTCGCGGATTGCGGCCTTGTGCTCGGGTTTGGTCAGCTTGTGGTGGGTCACCTCGGCCTGTGTGCGGACGGTGGCCAGCGGTGTGCGCACGCGGTGGGCCGCTTCGGCAATGAAATCTTCGGTCCGCAGCAGCGAGGCGCGCAACCGCGACATGAAACTGTTGAGCGCGTCGACCAGCGGCACCAGTTCCGTCGGCGTGTCCGTTGTCACCGGGCGCAGGTCTTTTGGGCCGCGCCGGGTGACGGCGGCGGTCATCCGGTCGATGGGGGCCAGGGCGGATTGCGCAGCCCAGAGGCTGAGCAGCGTGGCCAGTACGAAGAACCCGACGCCAACGCCGGTGGCAATCGCGGTGATCCTGCGCGAGGTCGCGGCCAACGCCTCTCGGGTCTGGGCTACGGCCACATCCGCCCGGATCAGGCTGCCCAGACTGCCGATGGTGCGGCTGACGACGGCTACGCGCACCTTGTCGCCACGAAAGGCCAGGGTGTCGAACTTTGGTTCCCCGTTCGAAGGGATGTCCGACGGTAGCGGCAGATCATCGTATCCGGTCAGCGTCTGGCCATCCACCACCACGCGGTAGAACACCCGGTCCTGTCCGACCGACCCCAACATCGACAGCGCCGAATAGGGCAGGTCCAGGGTGACGCCATCGGCCACGCTGCGCAGGCTGTCCGCCATCGCCGTGGCAGAGGCCGACAGAATACCGTCCTGAGTGCCTTCGGCGGCGCGTTCGGCGACACTGCGCAGCACCAGGAAAAAGGTCAACGACAACAGCGCCGCCACACCCGCAAGTTGAAAGAACAACCGGCGGCGAATCGACCGACGTGCGGTCACGCCGCGACCATGCGGTATCCCAGACCGCGCACGGTTTCGATGATGGTTCCCGACCCCTCCAGGCGTTTTCGCAGCCTTCCGACGTAGACTTCTATCGCGTTTTCGCTGGCCTCATCCGTCAATGAAAACAGCCGGTCCAGCAGATAAGTCTTGGAAAACACTTGGCCGGGCGCGTTAAAGAACACCTCGAGAAGACGCAGCTCGCGGTTGCGAAGGGGGATGGATATACCTGAAAATTGCAGCTCTGCGGTGCTCGAATCAAGGACCGTGCCGGCAAAGCTCTTGCGGTTGTCCGCAGGGCCGCCCTGACGCCGCAATACGGCCCGGCAGCGGGCCTCAAGCTCGGCGAAATCAAATGGTTTGGTGATGTAGTCATCGGCACCAAGGTCCAGCAGACCGACCCTGTCGGACACCGCAGACCGGGCCGTGATGACAATGACCGGCGTCTTGTTTGCCGCCTCGCGGTGGTGCTGGAGAAAGTCCCGGCCATCGCCGTCGGGCAGCATGATATCCAGCAATATCAGGTCATACTCCGCCACAGAGATGCAGGCGCTGGCCGCATCCAGCGTCTCGGCATGATCCACGGCGTGGCCGTCCAGTTGCAGCCGTTCCATCACCGCGCGGGCGAGTTTGGGACTGTCTTCGATCAGCAGAAACCGCATGTGTGACCTTTTTATGAACGTGACAGGTTGTTGTCAGGTTCAAGTTTTCCTTTAAGCATGTTGGACACGGCACGATGTGTCAAACGGGAGGAGAAAATATGAACAATCACATACTCAAGGCGCTGGTGACCAGCGCCGTACTTGGCTTTGGCGCGACGGCCGCATATGCGGAAGAGTGCATTGCCCCGGCAAACCCCGGCGGTGGCTGGGATTTCACCTGCCGCCAGATCGGCAAGATCATGTATGACATTGGCGCGGTCGACAAACCCGTCCAGGTCACCAACATGGCGGGCGCCGGTGGCGGTCTTGCCTTTACCCACGTGGTCAGCGAACGCAGCGATGATGCCGACCTGATCGTTGCGGCCTCGTCGGCAACGTCGACCCGGCTGGCGCAAAACGCCTATGCCGGCATGACCGCAGACCAGGTCCGCTTTGTCGGTGCCATCGGTGCCGATCCCGGCGTGATCGTGGTGGCCAAGGACAGCCCCTACCAGTCGCTGACTGATCTGGTCGATGCCATCAAGGCTGATCCGGGCAAGATCGCCTTTGCCGGTGGCTCTGCCGTCGGTGGCTTTGACCACCTCAAACCGTTGATGATCCTGCAACGCGCCGGTGTGACCGACGTGCGCGCGATCAAGTATATCGGTGTCGACGGTGGTGCGGATGCCATCACCCAAACGGTTGGCGGGTTCACTCAGGCGATGACCGGCGACATGTCGGAAATCGTTGGCTTTCTGAAGTCGGGCGATGTGCGCGCCATTGCTGTGCTGACCGAAGAGCGGGTTCCCGGCTTTGAGGACATTCCCACGGCCAAGGAGCAAGGCATCGACGTGGTCGCGGTCAACTGGCGCGGTCTCTATGTCCCCAAGGACATCAGCGACGAGGATTTCGACAAGTGGGCCGATCGTTTGCAACAGGTTGCTGACAGCGACGAGTGGGCAGAGGCAATGGCCGCCAACGGTCTTGCGCCGTTCACCAAGGTTGGCGCTGATTTCCAAACCTATGTCGATGGTGTCGTGGTTGAGATCCGCACCCTGTCGAAAGAGATCGGGGTGATCCAGTAATGGTTTCTGACCGCATCTTTGGAGCGGTCGTGACCCTGTTGGCGCTGGCATATATTGCCAGCGCCACACAGATTCAGACCAGCTTTCTGGCCGACCCGGTCGGCCCGCGCACGTTCCCCTACATTGTCGGCAGCGTCGCGGCGTTTTGCGGCATCCTGATGGTGCTGCGCCCGGATGCAGACCCTGAATGGCCTGTGCTGCGAACCATGGGCGCGCTGTTTGTCGCCGTGGTGGTGCTGGTTGGCTACGCTTACGCGCTGAAGCCGCTAGGCTTTTTGCTGCCAACAGCGATCACCGCCGCTATCCTGAGCTATCAGATCAGCCCACGTCCGGGAGCAGCTGCACTGTCCGGTGTCGGCCTGTCGGTCGGGTTGTTCATCATCTTCAAATTCGCGCTGGGCCTGGGCCTGGTCGCGCTGCCCGCCGTCCTGCACGGCTGAGGAATTCGACATGGACCTGTTTGCGAACCTCGCGATCGGCTTTGGCATCGCGCTGAGCCCGTTTACCCTGATGCTGGCCGTCTTTGGCTGTTTCATCGGCACGATCATCGGTGCGCTGCCGGGGCTTGGCCCGTCGAACGGCGTAGCGATCCTGATCCCGCTGACCTTTTCGATGGGGCTGGATGCCACCAGTGCGCTGGTGTTGATGACCGCCGTCTACTACGGCGCGATGTACGGCGGGCGGATCAGTTCTATCCTGCTGAACATTCCGGGCGATGAACCGGCGCTGATGACCACGCTGGACGGCTATCCCATGGCCAAGGCGGGCCGGGCGGGCGATGCTCTGGTGATCTCTGGCGTGGCGTCGTTCACGGGCGCATTTCTGTCGACCATCGGCCTGATGCTGCTGGCACCGTTGCTGGCGCGGATCGCGTTCCAGTTTGGCCCGGCGGAATACTTTGCGCTGTATCTGCTGGCCTTTGCCACGCTGGGCGGTATCGCCTCGAACAATCAGGCCAAGGCGGCGATCGCGTCGTGTATCGGTCTGGGAATCGCGATGGTCGGGGTGGACAACAACTCTGGCCTGCCGCGTCTGACATTCGGCAACATGCACCTGTTCGACGGGATCGATTTCCTTGTCGCCATCGTGGGCCTGTTCGCCATCGCCGAAGTGTTCTTTTTCATCGAGAGCCATGGCAAGAACACCTCGATCGGGGTCAAGCTGGACAAGGTCACCGTGCCTTGGAAAGACATCTGGGACACCAAATGGACACAACTGCGCAGCTCGTTGATCGGGTTTGTCGCCGGTGTCTTGCCGGGGGCAGGGGCCTCGCTGGGGTCGTTCATGGCCTATATGTCTGAAAAATCCATTGCCGGTGAAAAGGGCAAATTCGGCACCGGGGTGCCAAAGGGCGTCGCCGCGCCCGAGGCGGGCAACAACGCTGCCGCCGGTGGCGCGCTGGTGCCGATGCTGACGCTGGGTGTGCCGGGATCGGGCACCACCGCCGTGCTGCTGGCGCTGCTGATGACGCTGAATATTACCCCCGGCCCGACGCTGTTCACCGAGCGGCCCGAGGTGGTCTGGGGCCTGATCGCCTCGCTGCTGATCGCCAACTTTGTGCTGCTGTTGATGAACGTCCCGATGGTCAAGATCTTCGTCAAGATCCTCAGCGTGCCACCTTGGGTGCTGTTGCCGGGTGTCACGATGATCTCTTTCGTGGGCATCTATTCGCTGTCAGGGTCGTACTTTGACCTGCTGCTGATGGTGGGCTTTGGTGCGCTGGGCTGGGTGCTGCGCAAGCTGGACGTGCCGACAGTGCCGATCATCCTTGGCATCCTGCTGGGCGGCCATATGGAGGACAGCCTGCGCCGCGCCATGGTGTTGTCGGATGGCGACTGGACCTACCTGTTCAGCTCGGGCATCGCGATCTCGCTTTGGATTGTGGCCGTTGCCGGGTTTGTCGCGCCGATGTTCCTGCGCGGCATCATGAAGAAACCGCAAAGGATCACCGACTGATGGTCAAGGTCCTCATTCCGTCCGGTGCTTTGGGGTTGGGATACGACCGGGCCGCGCTGGCCCGGGGGATCGCCGCCAAGCCCGACATCATTGCCATTGACGGCGGATCCACCGACAGCGGGCCGCACTATCTGGGCACCGGCACCTCGAAATACTCGCGCGGCTCGACCAAGGCCGAGTGGCGCGAGTTGATGGCCGCGCGGGCCGAAGCGGGGGTGCCGTTGGTCATCGGCACGGCAGGCACCTGTGGTGCGGATGATGCGGTCGACTGGCTGGTCGAGATCACCCGCGAAATCGCCGCCGAAACCGGCGCAACCCTGAAGCTGGCCGTTTTGAAAAGCGGTCAGTCGCCGGAAGCTATGGCACATGCGTTTGAGGCCGGGCGCATCGCGCCGCTGGCTGCGGCCCCCGATGTTTCGGCGCAGACGTTCCGCGATTGCACCAACATCGTGGCGCTGGCCGGGGCGGAACAGATCCAGGTCGCGCTGGACACCGGCGCGGATATCGTCATCGCCGGGCGCACCACGGATACGGCGATCATCTCGGCGCTACCTCTGGCGCGCGGCTGTCACGCGGGCGGCGCGTGGCACGGGTCCAAGATCGGTGAATGCGGCGCGCTGGCCACCACCAGCCCCAATTCCGGCACCATCCTGATCGACTTTGACGAAACCGGGTTCACCATGACGCCGATGGGCGCAGAGGCGCGCGCCACGACGCACACTGTCTCTGCTCATATGTTGTATGAGAACTCTGACCCCTATATCCTGTATGAACCCGGCGGGCATCTGGACGTGCGTGGCGCAAGCTATGTGGCGCTGGACGACCGGCAGGTGCGGGTCGAGGGCAGCGCATGGGTGCCCTCTGACACCTACACGGTCAAGCTGGAGGGCGCGCGCCTTGCGGGGTATCAGACCGTCTCTCTCGCGTTGGTGCGCGACCCGCATTATGTGGCGCATATCCGAGAATGGTGTGACGACATCCACGTCAAATGCAGCGCAAAGGCCCGCGACCGTGTCGGCGGAGAGTTCACCCTTGAACTGCGCCTGATCGGCGTCGACGCCACGCTGGGGGCCCTGGACACCGCGCCGGTTGTCGGCAGTGAGGTCGGCGTGCTGGGCATCGTGACTGCCCCCACAGAGGCGCAAAGCCGTGAAGTGGCCAAGATGCTGAACCCCTACCTGCTGCATCATCCGCTGACCGAACAGGAAGAAATGCCCACATTCGCCTTTCCGTTCTCGCCGGCAGAGATGTCGCGTGGGGCAATCTACGAATTTTGTCTGAACCATGTGCTGGAGCTGGATGATCCGATGGCGGCCTTCTCCTTGACCACACAGGAGTTGGGCGCATGAGCAGGCTTGTCGATCTGGTCCCCAAGGTTCGGTCCAAGAATGCAGGACCGTTCTGGCTGACAGTTGATGTCTTTTGCGGAACGCCAGAGGTGTTTGCGCGGGTGTCCGGCGGGCTACAGACCGCACGCGTTGCCAAGGCATTCCAGACCGACCCGGCAATGATAAAGCGGTTTGACATGCCGGATCTGAATGTCGTCAAGTTCAGCCTGCCGCGCCCCGAAATTCAGGGGACGGTCTTTGACCGCGACATGCACGGTGCCTCCTTTGCGCAAATCCTTGGTGATTTCGACATCTGACTTGGAGGCACAACCGTTCCGGCCGCGGTTTTCGACCCGGGCATGACGCAGTTTGCACGCCTTGGGCCGGTGAGGCGATCGTCTCATTTCGCCTTTGCCGGGTGCGCATTCTCTGCTTGGCTCTGACCCGACGGACACGTCAGGATGAGAGCCGGACAGGGTGTTGGCGGTGCAACGGCGCAAAGCCCCACATCGCGGCCTCACTTTCTTCCATCGCAAGATCGGCATCCCATGTCCTGATGTCCTGCGCCATGCCCCGTTTCTTGCGGTCGCGATACGAATTGATCTGCCATCGGACCTCGTCGACCTTGAGGCATGCGCGGGCCGTCGGGCCATTAAGTGCCTCGGAGCCAGAGGGCTTTCCCCCGAACAACCGGATCACCTGCGCCTGTTCGCCTCTGGACAACATTTGCAACGCCATCGGCCCCAACAGCAGTGACTCCGTCGTGCAACCGTTGGCGAAAACCACTTGGTGTTGGGCGCAGGCGAAATGAACCCATGTGATGGAGCGTTTGCCAGACATGACACGGATACCCGGCAGACACGTCAGGGCCTTGGCCGGGGCCAGGCATTCGCCCGCGAATAACGCCTCGACCTGGCCTTGTCCCCCGACGAGGATGCGGTGCTGGGGTGAGACGATCAGGTCCTGCGTCGGGCGATCCGGACCAAAGGCGCCCGCCCTGATCAGTACCGGTTTCGATTGGGGGTCCGCATTTTCGAGCGGGTGATCGCCTGAATGGGTCCACAGGATTTCTTGCGGACCGTGATCCAGTGTCAACACAGGATCACCCGGGCGCAGGTTTTCCACCGCGCGCGGACCGCCGGGCGTTTCGATCAATGTCCCTTTGGCAAAGCAAACAAATTGAAAGTCACCGCTTTCCTGGTCCGCCGACCAAAACCCGGGATTGTTCGACGTCTCTCCACCGTTATCGTAGTACCATGATTCCAGATTGACAGAGGGTGTCCAGACGATGTGCACCAGTTCGCCCGTAACGCTGTTGGTTCCCTCAAACACAATGACGCCCTGACCCGGCTCCAAATTGTCTGAGCGTGTGATCACGGCGTCGTCGATGGCACCGCCGCCGTTTCCATCCCAGGTGAGATCATAGGTTTCACCGACTTCAAACTTGCCGGGGTCCGTATCGCCATCGTTCGAGGTGATGGAGAGGTTCGACGTGGTGCTCGGCGCGCCATCAAAGTAACTCCAATTCGGGCCATAATTCACGTTGTTGCCGCTGGACGTGGCAAATTCAGTGTCTTCTGCTGTGAAAGTTGTGGGCATGATCAAAAACTCCGGAACTGCCTGTCGGTCTGTCACACAAAGTTTTTGATTTGGTAAAACCCCGTTCCTGCAGAGGCCGTGAAAGGCGCCTCTGTCATCGGGTCTGCCGCGTCGTTCCAGATTGCAAAAGGTGTTTTTGCAGTCTAGTATCCTAGATTGGTATACTAGTAATCCAAAACTGTGAGAGGCACATGACCCGTAAACTCAAAGTCCTGATTTCCGGCACCGGCTTTGCGGGGCAAGGTCATGCAGATGCGTTCCGGGGGGCCGGGGCCGACGTGGTGGGCATCGTGGGGCGGACAGAACATGTCACCCGCCACGTGGCTGAAAACATGGCCATCCCCTATTCCGGCACCAACTGGCAAGAGGCGCTGGCGGCCTGCAAACCAGAAATCGTTTCCATAGCAACGCCGGGCGGCGCACACTTTGACCCGATCCGGCAGGCCATTGACGTCGGCTGTCACGTTTTTTGTGACAAGCCGATGACCGACAGCGCCGACACGGCGGTTCAGCTGTGCAATCTGGCGCAGGACAAAGGCGTCAAGACGGCCTATGCCGCCAGCTTTCGCTACACACCCAGCGTCCTGCACGCGCGGCAACTGGTGGCGTCGGGCGCCATTGGCGAACCAACCGAAATCGAATGCATCTCACACTTCAATCTGGAACGTGAAATCCCCTTTGGTTGGTCCCATCGCAAGAATGACGGCGGCGGGCGGCTCAACAACAACTTCACCCACACGCTGTCGATTGTGGCCTCTGTCGTTGGCGACAAGATCCTGTCGATTAGTGGTGACGTGCGTGACGACCTTGGCCGCGCGCCCATCGTCGAGGGGGTACACAACTTTGCCACGCGGCGCGATTTCATCCCGACAGACCTGAACGACCCCGAGCTGAAATGGGGACACAGCGATGTCGAATGGTCCTACACCGTGCTGGCGCGTCTGAAGAGCCCGTTGGCCGAAAACCCGGTGTCGGTGCTGTTCAAACATGGCGGATTGGTGCCCCGGTTCCACGAAGATCATATCGTGTTCTACGGCACCCGTGGCGCAATCTACCTCAAGGGCCACTACGGCAGCGGCCAGTTGTACCTGTATGGCGCGGACAAGACTTGGACCGCGTTGCCGGTGCCGCAGGAGATTGCCAAGACCATTCCGGACGTCAAGGGCGAGACGGAACAATGCTGGCACTACCTGGCGCGCGAGTTTGTGCGCGACATTCTGGGGGACACGGTTGCGCCCTATCCGACTTTCACGGAGGGCCGACAGTACCAACAGATCATCGACCTGATCCGTAAGAATGACACCTGGACAGACGTGTCCCACCTGGTCTGACCGGCCCTGCCTCTGGAGATCCCCGCATGAAGATCATTGATGCCAAGGTTTTTGTCGGCGGCCCCGGCAAGAATTATGTGACGCTGAAGATCATGACCGATCAAGGCGTTTACGGTCTGGGCGACGCAACGCTGAACAACCGCGAAACCCTGCCCGCCGCCTACCTGCAGGACTACCTGATCCCCAACCTGATCGGGATGGACCCGCGCAACAGCGAGGACATCTGGCAATTCCTCTATCGCGGTGCCTATTTCCGGCGCGGTCCTATAGCGATGGCCGCGTTTGGGGCCATCGACATGGCGCTGTGGGACATCAAGGGCAAGCTGGCGAACATGCCGCTGTACCAGCTCTTTGGCGGCAAGAGCCGTGAGGGCGCGATGGTCTATGCCCACGCCACTGGCTCTGATCTCGAAGACCTGATGGACAGTATCGCCCACTACGTCGAACAGGGCTATCGAGCCGTGCGGGTGCAATGCGGCATTCCGGGGATGCCCTCGGCCAGCTATGCGGTGCCCGAGGAAAAGGGCAAGGGCAAGCATTACATCAGCGATTTCAGCGGCGTCCGCCCCAAGGTCGAGATCTGGGACACCGGCCGATACATGCGCTACATGCCCGGCGCGCTGGCCGAGATCCGCGCCCGGTTTGGTCCGGATCTGCACATTCTGCATGACGTGCATCACCGCCTGACACCGCGTGAAGCCGCCGAATTCGCCAAGTCGGTCGAACCTGCGGGCCTGTTCTGGTTGGAGGATCCGACACCGGCCGAGGATCAGGATGCGCTGCGCCTGCTGCGCCAGCATTCCACCGTGCCGGTCGCCATCGGTGAGGTGTTCAACTCGATCTACGAGTGCAACAAACTGATCGAGAACGAGTTGATCGATTTCATCCGCGTCGCCGTCACCTATGCGGGCGGCATTACCCCTGTGAAACGCATCGTTGATCTGGCCGGGCTGCACCATGTGCGCACCGGGTTTCACGGTGCACCCAGCCATTCGCCCGCTCTGCATGGCGGCGCAGGCGCATCTGAACGCCTGGGCACCCAACTTTGGCATTCAGGAGTACCTGGTGCTGGGCACGCCGGGATGTGATGCGCTGTTCCCCTCTGACCACCGGATGGAGAACGGCATGGTTCATGTCAGCGACGCGCCGGGGTTGGGTGTCGATTTCGATGAGAAAGAGGTGGCACGCTACGAATACCAACCCGGCAGCCACCCGGTTGTCCGCCTGGAAGACGGGACAATGTGGAACTATTGACGCGGCCCGCCGATGCTGGGTCACCGCGTGACGCCTTCTGTGCCTGACAGGTTCGGTGCTGTGCAACTGTAGCGGCATCCGCAAAACACCAATTCCCCAGAACGCCGATTTTCCGTACACCCGTTAGGCAAAACCACGGGAGGGGGGATGCGACTGACTGCATTGGCGCGCAAACAGCGTTGCACAGGTCGCGCATGACGCCATGGCAAAAGCCAAGAACATCCTTTTCATCATGTTCGACCAGCTGCGCTGGGATTATCTGAGTTGCTATGGTCACAAGACCCTGCACACGCCCCACATCGACCGGCTTGCCGCAAGGGGCGTGCGCTTTACCCGCGCCTATATTCAGTCGCCGATTTGCGGCTCTTCGCGGATGTCGACCTATACCGGGCGCTATGTCCACAGCCACGGCGCCAGCTGGAACGGCATCCCCCTCAAGGTGGGCGAGATCACCATGGGTGATCACCTGCGCAAGCAGGGCATGTCGTGCCATCTGATTGGCAAGACCCACATGCGGGCCGACGCCGAAGGCATGGCGCGACTGGGGCTGGAGCCGGACAGCCTGATTGGCGCGCGCGTCGCGGAATGCGGCTTTGACGTGTTTGAGCGGGACGATGGCATGTTGCCGGAGGGGCCGGATGGTCCCTATGATCCGAATGGCGCCAAGAACTACAACAGGTTCCTGAAATCCAAGGGCTATGTCAGTGACAATCCCTGGCACGACTTTGCCAATTCGGGGTTGGACGACGCGGGCAACGTTCTGTCGGGCTGGTTCCTCAAGAACTCTGGCGAGGCGGCGAATATCGCCGAGGAAGATAGCGAAACACCCTATCTGACCGGGCGCGGCATGGATTTCATGGCGGCGCAGGACGGCCCGTGGTGTTGCCACCTCAGCTATATCAAGCCGCATTGGCCCTATGTCGTCCCCGAACCCTATGCCAGCATGTATGGGCCGCAGGATGTGCAGCCGGTGATCCGCGCAGACGCCGAACGGGCAGAGGCGCATCCGTTACTCAAGGCCTTCATGACCACCCGCGTGGGCAAGGCGTTTTCGCGGGCCGAGGTGCGCGACGCGGTGATCCCCGCCTACATGGGGCTGATCAAGCAGGCCGACGACCAGATGGGCCGCCTGTTCAAGTGGATGGAAGACACCGGGCGGATGGAGGACACGCTGATTGTGCTGACCTCGGATCACGGCGATTTTCTGGGTGATCACTGGATGGGGGAAAAGACCTTTTTCCACGACACCTCGACCAAGGTTCCGCTGATCATCTATGACCCGTCCGAGGCGGCGGATGCCACGCGCGGCACGGTCTGCGACGCGCTGGTGGAATCCATCGACCTTGCCCCGACCTTTGTCGAGGTCGCCGGTGGTGCGCCCGAATATCATATCCTGGAGGGCGAAAGCCTGCTGCCAATCCTGCGCGGCGAACGGACAGACACACAGCGGGATTTTGCGATTTGCGAATACGACTATTCGGCCTCGCCGGTGGCGGCGCAGATGAATGCCTCTGTGCGCGATGCCGTCATGTTCTGCGTGATCGACAAGCAGTGGAAGCTGATCCACTGCGAAGACGGACATCGCCCACTGTTGTTCGATCTTCGGAACGATCCGATGGAACTGGCCGACCTTGGGGCGCGGGAGGACCACGCCAAGATCATCGACGCCATGTATGACAAGCTGTTCACCTGGACGCGGCGACAATCGCAACGCACCACGCGCAGTGAGGCGCAACTGGTCGAAATGCGCACCAAGTCGGGGCGGCGCGGCATTGTTCTGGGCGTCTATGATGAAAACGACATCCCGTTGGACCTGACCGTGCATTACCGTGGCCGCAAGGCCGCAAACATGAAAGCGCGACCAGACGGCGATGCGTAGGACACATCGTGGCGTCCGTGCCCGGCACCATCCGCCAGAGGTGTCGGTGCGAGTCGTCATATCCAACGGGGCCGGATCCCGCTCCGGCCTTGGCGCAGTGGGCGGGCAAATGAGACGTTTGCGCGTTCGGCACTGCCGCGCTGCGCGTGCTGCGATCCCCGGTGTTGTCCGGGATCGGGGCGATCCTGAGGCAGGATATCTGTGCCTTGGCGGGGCAGGAGACGGCGATCCGGGTACGTTGACCTGATGGCCGCTTGACGCAGGTCAATGCAGTCGGCGGCATCCGCCCACAATCTGGGGCGCAGTGAAACCGCAGTCCTGTCTCCGGTCCGTGCGACCTGCCCGCTGCAATCAAGGCGGGCAACGCCGGTGGGGGCACCTGCACCAACGAAGCAGGGCCAGACATGCGACGACCGCATCGGAGCAAAGACAAGAGCAGGCTCGGCACACTGGCCTGCGCCGCTGCCGCGCTCAAGTCGCCTGCCTGGCGGGGACAAAATCAGGGGGCTGTTCGAATGACCGGGACACGCAATGCCGTTGTGGCTGTCTGGCACGCCGGGGTGCGATGCCTTTTGGGGGGCGTGCTTGCGCTGGAGTTGGGCGTGGGGGCCGCGATGGCGCAGCCGGTGCTGGATGCCGCCGGAGTCGAGGATTTTCTGATCGACCACCTTGCCAACGACCTTGGGTTGAGCGGCGCATCGGTTGTGATCGAAGATCGGGCCGTGCTCATCACGCTGGGGTTTGCCGATGTGGCCGAGGATGAGGTGGTGAGCAAACTGGCGTCGGTCCTGCGGAGCGCAGGCACCGCCGCACATTGGTCTGACACGGTGCATGTCACCGGGCATGATTTGGCGTCTACGCTGTTTTCCATGCAGGTGCCAACTGCCGCCATCACGGCCTATGTCGGTGGCGAGATCACCTATGAGGCGTACCTGTCATCATGGGTGATTGCCGGATTGGATAGCCCGCAGGCGCGGGCCTCTGCCGCGCCTGTTGTGGTGGCCCCCTCTGGTGACACACATGTCTATGCTTACAATTGGCAGGGCTGGCACCGCGCGAACTGGGGTGGGTATCACGTTCTGGGTGCGGGCTGGCACCCGGCAGGCGGCGAAAAACGCAGCTTTCTGATGTTTGATCTGGCGGGCATTGATCTGGACAAGGTGCGCCGGGCTGAATTGCGACTGTACCACTATCACACCTCAGGGGACGCCGCGCAGTCCCTTGGCGTCTTCCGGGTTGTCGAGGCCTGGCAGGAAGGGCGCGGAACGTATCAGCCCGGCACACCTGCGCTTGCCGGGGAAACAACGTGGGTACGGCAACCGGCCTTTGATCCGCGCCCTGCCGCGCGGCTGGATCTGCTGCGCCCACCAGAGCGGGTGGTCACGGTGGACGTCACCGCGCTGGTACAGGCTTGGGCCTCTGGCCTGCCAAACCGGGGTTTGATGCTGGGAACGCTCGGACGGCCGGAGCCGGACACGCCCGAGGCGATGTTCGGCTTTTATGCGCGCGAGCACCCGGACCCGGACAAGCGGCCCGCATTGGTGCTGTACGCGGATACGGGCGCGTCGGTCCGGGCAGAACCGGCAGGGCCAGCGCATTGGGTGGTGATCGATGGCACGATCTCAGGCGATGCGGTCACCGACTATGAGCTCGAATTTGACGGAGAAATCCACCAGGTTGACGGGACAGTTGGCGGGCATGTCGTCACCGAGACCGGCGACGACCGCATTACCGGCAACCGCGTTTTGGGCCGGGTTGGGGACGGCGCTGACGGCTTTCGTGTGACAGGCACGCTGCGGACCCTGACGCTGTCCGCGCCTGAGGCCGCTCGCGTGGTCATGGACGGCAAACAGATCTGGGCACCGGTTCCGGCCTCGGACGCGCCGGGAGACTATCATGAACCTGCGCGAAGCTCGGCAGAGCGCAAGGCGATCATTGACGCCGTGCGTGGGCCGATCTCGGCCGAGATCGGCACGGAATTGGTATTTGACGTCGTGCGTCTGCGCAGTGACGCCACCTGGGCCTTTGTGGATGCCACACCCTTGTTGCCCGATGGCAGCCCGGTGGATTGGGCCAAGACCCCCTTTGCCGACGCCTGGGCGCATGGCATGATGACACAAACCGTCTGGGCGCTGCTGTACCGTGACCCCGGCGGCTGGCGGGTGGTCGACCATGTGATCGGGCCGACGGATGTTTATTGGTATGGTTGGGTCAAACAATTTGGCCTGCCGGTTGCGGTGTTCCACGAACCCTGACGGTCCGGAACAGCCCTGAACGGCGCACTGGTCTTGGCATCCTGTCAGGATATGGCATTCTGCGCTCCGTTGTAATCAACGCGCGGCCTGGCCCGCGAACGGAGCGCCGGGATGGACAAACTGTCGGTCATGCACGCCTATTGCCGCATTGTCGAACGCGGCAGTCTTGTCCGGGCGTCAGAGGATCTGGGGGTGTCTTCGGCCCTGCTCAGCCGTGAGCTCAAACTCCTGGAGGAAAGCCTTGGCTGTCTGCTGCTGACACGCACCACGCGGGCGATGTCGCTGACCGATCAGGGGCGGCACTACTACGAAGAAGCGCGCGCGCTCTTGCAGGCGGTGGGTGAGGTCGAAGACCGCATTCGCGCGGGCGTTGGCAGGGTGCGCGGACATCTCAGGATCAATGTGCCTTCGTCATTCGGTCAGGTGGTGATTGCGCCGATGCTGCCCGGGTTCCTGAACCAGTTTCCTGATCTGCGGTTTACCATGTCGCTGGACGACCGGGTGGTGGACATGGTCGAGGGGGGGTTTGACCTGTCGATCCGCATTCGCCCGACCCTGCCGGATTCGGCGCTGATCGTGCGACGTATCGGGCATGTCCGGCAGCGGATATTTGGCGCACCCGCCTATCTGGAGGCCGCCGGGACGCCGCAGGTGGCACAGGATCTGACCCGGCACCGCGTGCTGGGGTTCCTGATGGCCGACCACCTGACACGCTGGACCGTGACCGGCCCGGACGGCACGGTGCCGGTTGACCTTGATCCGGCGGTTCGGGTCGGCAGCAGCCTTGTGCTGCGCGATCTGCTGATTGCCGGGCAGGGGATCGGCACCCTGCCGGATTTCGTCTCCGCCGACCCAGAGGCGCGCGGTGATCTGGTGCGGGTGCTGCCTTATCACGAATTGCCGGGGCCAGAGGTCTTTGCCGTCACCGCCTCACGCCTTGGCATGGACGCGCGGGTGAATGCCTTTTTGGAGCATCTGCAACAGGCGCTGGGCGGCTGAGGCGGCTCATTGTGCGTGATCGGATAGATTGATCCGGGTCGGGGACGCTGCCGTTCCAAGAGATCTGGGGACGGCTCTGGCGGGTCGGGCGATCTTTGCCTAAGACTACCCAAACGTATACTCAAGGAGCGCGCCCATGTCCCCCTCAGTTCGCCCCGCCGTCATGGCCGATCTGGATATCCTGACGGATCTGCTGATGCGCGATGCAGAGCAAAGACAGATCGCGGACCCGGACTTGTGGACGCTCAGGGCGGATGCCCGCGCCCAAACCGCCGCTGCGGTCAAGCGGGCGATGGAGAATGAAAATCCGCCGTTCCGTCAGCAATGGCTGTTGGCAGAGGCAGGTGGGGCGGTGGTCGGGGTGATCCACACCATCCTGTTGCCGGTGCCGCCGATTTATGCGGGCGAGTTTGGCGCGCCGGGCCTGATCATGGAAGACAGCTATGTGTCCGACAGCGCGCCGGACGACACGCGGGCGATCCTGTTCGCGGCGGCGGAGGCCGACCTGATAGAGGCTGGCGCCAAGGTTCTTGTGGCGTCGTCCATCGTCGACGGGGCATGGACGCGGGTCCAGACGGATCGGAACTATGTCCCTCTGACACTGTATCTGGCGCGCACAGGCCTGCGCGCGCAGACAGGGGCGGCGTCCGTGCGCAAGGCGACAGAGGCCGATGTGCCCGCCATCGTGGGCCTGAGCGCCGAACACCGGCAAATCCTGATGGACCTGAATGTCTTCTGGAAACCGCATCCCGACGCGGATGTCCGGTTTGGCAGTTGGATGGCCCGCAGTCTGACCTTGCCGGATCGTGACATGTTTGTGGCCGACCCGGAGGGAGAGATTGAGGGATACGCCATCTCACAGCCCGCCACGGCCCTGCATTTCCCCCCCGCGCATGACATCGCGGCAACCGGGTTCATCGACGATTTCCACCACGCCGACCTGCAAGATCCAGATCGCATTGAGGGATCGGGCAAGGGCGCGCTCGACCTCTTCGCAATGGCAGAAGCGGCGCTGGCACAGCGTGGGAACGATGCCGCGCTTGTCGTGTGTCCGGCGGCGTGGGGGGCCAAGAAAGCACTGCTTGAGGCAGCCGGATATGAAACCGCACTGGTCTGGCGTATCAAGCGGTAGCCGTCGCCGGTGTCCTGTGGTGGCGGGAGAATTCTTCAATCTGCGTAAAGAATGACTTGCAAACGGGCCGGTTATTCCCGGCCCGCGCCTGACCGATCTTCTGCGTATCGCAACCCACCGCAGGAGATCCATCATGACCCGCATTCTTGTGCTCTATTATTCCAGCTATGGCCACGTCCGGGATCTTGCCCGCGCCGAGGCCGAAGGCGCGCTGAGCGTGCCCGGCACCAGCGTCGATATCCGGCGCGTGGCCGAAACGGTTCCCGAGGCGGTGCGCCGCACTGCCGGGTATGTCCCGGACATGACGCCGGTAGCCGCGCCTGCGGACATGGCCAACTATGACGGCATCCTGTTCGGGACGCCCACCAGATTTGGCATGATGGCCGCGCAGATGAAGCAGTTCCTTGATCAGGCGGGCGGATTGTGGGCGCGCAATGCGCTGGTCGGCAAGGTTGCCGGTGTCTTTGCCTCGACCGGGTCGCAGCACGGCGGACATGAGGCGGTGATGCTGTCGGCGCATATCCCGCTGATGCATTTCGGCATGCTGATCGCGGGGCTGCCCTACACCTTTGCCGGGCAAACCTCGGCCGAGGGCATTCATGGCGGCACACCCTATGGCGCCGGAACCATTGCCGGGGCGGATGGCACGTTGCTGCCCACGGCGACGGATCTGGAGGGCGCGCGCTTTCAGGGCGCACATGTGGCGCAGATCGCGGCGCGCATGGCGGCCAGTGCGGCAGAGGAGGCGGCGTGATGCTCTGGTTCGCAAAGACAGCAAGACCCGTTCGCAGGCCCGTCCGGGGGCAGTTGCCCAGCATGTCCGATCACTTGTTGCGTGACATCGGGCTGGACCCGGTTCCGCCACGCATTCCGCATCCGCGCCTCTGGTGATCAGAGAGGAGACCTGACATGACCCGTACCACCGATATCTTTCTCACAGCGCTTGCCCCGGCCATATGGGGCAGCACCTATCTGGTCACGACCGAGGCCTTGCCGCCCGATCATCCCGTGACCCTTGCCATGTTGCGCGCCTTGCCTGCGGGCCTGTTGCTGCTGGCCCTGACGCGCCGTCTGCCGCCGCGCGCATGGCTGGGCCGGACCTTTGCGCTGGGCGCGCTGAACTTTGCGCTGTTCTGGACGTTGCTGTTTGTGGCGGCCTACCGACTGCCGGGGGGCGTGGCGGCGACGCTGGGATCGTTGCAGGCGATGATGGTGATTGGCATGGCGCGCGGCTGGCTGGGCACCCCGGTCAGGGCGGGGGCCGTGGCGGCGGCGGCCTGCGGCATCGCGGGCGTGGCGTTGCTGTTGCTGGGGCCGGAGGCCAGGCTGGACCCGCTGGGGATTGCCGCCGGGCTGGGTGGTGCGGCCTCGATGGCGGCGGGCACGGTGCTGACCCGCAAGTGGCAACCGCCTGTTCCCCCGCTCAGCTTTACCGCGTGGCAGTTGACCGCCGGGGGGCTGATCCTTGTGCCGCTGGCGCTGCTGCTGGAGCCCCCGTTGCCGACGTTGAGCGCGCAGAACCTTGCCGGGCTGGCTCTGGCTGGGTCAGGCGCTGACCCCGGTGCAGATGGCCGGTGCGGTGATTGTGCTGGGATCGGTTCTGGCCGGACAGATTGCCAACCGTCCCGCCAGGGCACAATTGCCGGATTTGGCTGCGCTTGGCCGTGCTGTTGAGCTCAGAAACGGGTGATGCGGAAGTGGTGCAGGTCCACCTCCGGAGTCTCACCGTCGATCAACTGGCCCATCAGTCTTGCCGTGGTGGCCGCATTGGTCAGACCCAGATGCCCATGCCCCGTGGCGTAAAAGACGCCCGGGGTTTTGGCAGAGGCAGACAGGATTGGCACCGTGTCGGGCAGGGCAGGGCGGTGGCCCATCCATTCGGATGCCTCGGCAACGCAGAGGTTGGGCAGGGCTGCCTGCGCATGTTTCACCGTGATCCTTGCGCGCCGCCAGTCTGGGGGCGTGTCCAGTCCGGCCATTTCCACCGTCCCGCCGACGCGGATGCCGCCTGCGGTGGGTGTCACCATAAAGGCGCGGGCGGGCCAGATCAGGGCGTGATCCAGATGCAAACCGGGGGCCATGATCTGGGTGTGATAGCCGCGTTCCGTTTCCAGTGGTATCGGCTCACCCAGCCAGCGCGCCATACGGGCGGTGAAAACGCCGGCGCACAAAACGACGGTTCCGGCCTCCAGCGCGCGGCCATCCGCCAACCGCACAGAGGTGATGCGCGCGGCCCTGTCAAAGCCGGTGACATCCCCCCGCAAAACCGTTCCGCCGAGTTCCTCGAACCGTGCAACGATCCGGGTGACATAGCGGTGCGGGTCATTCATTGATCGGTTGTCCGGAAAGATCACCGCCTGCTGGATGTCGGGCGCAATTTCCGGCACCAGTTCCCGCAGCGCACGTTGCCCGATCACCTCATGGGCAAAGCCGAACCGTTCGAGAATCTGGATATGATCGCGGTCGGCGTGGAACGCGGACGCATCCTGATACAGCGCAAGACACCCGGTGTCCGAAAGGTCCTCCTCTGCGCCCAATTCGCGCAACAAGGCCTGCGTATCGCCAAGCGCGCGCGCGCACAGCGCCGCGCCTGCCGTCTCTAGCCGTCGCAACGTGGCGGGCCGCGAGGCCATCAGGAACCGCCAGAACCACGGCACCAGCCGGGGCATGTGGCCCAAACGGACCGAAACCGGCCCCTCAGGGTCCATCAGCCAGCCGGGCACTTGTTGCCAGACCGCAGGGCGCGAGGCGGGCGTGAACTCTGTCACGGCAATAGAGGCCATGTTGCCAAAGGATGCGCCGCGTCCCGGGGCGTCACGGTCGATCAGCGTCACCTGCTTGCCGCGTTTTTGCAGATCCAGCGCGATGGCCGCGCCGACCACCCCGGCCCCGATCACCAGTGTTGGTTTCGATTGTGTCACGTCTGTGGTCCCTGAAAGCGCCGCGCGCGCGGTCTTGTCATTCCGCAGGCAGAGCGGGGGGCACGGCTTGGGCCTCGGCGGCTTCGGCCCCGATACTGGCCGCCACATTCGCCCCGATTCTGGCCCCGATACTGTCCCCGACCGGGATTTCGGACAATCCGGCGGCGCGCGTCATGGCCCAGGCCAGCGCAAGGTTGCTGCCAAAGACCGGCACGCCCAATTCACGTTCCAGTGGTCCGATCACGTCCAGCGTCCTGAGGTTGGTGCAGGACAAAAAGATCCCGTCGATGTCGCCGTGGCGGGCCACCTCGCGCGCGGCGGCAATCACGCAGTCGTGGGTGATGCGCGCCACATTGGCCTCGACCTCTTCGCCAAAATGCACGGCGCGGGTGACGTGCAACCCGTCCGATTCAAAGGCGTCGCACACCGGCTGGGCCACGTCGGCGCGGTAGGGCGATACCAGACCCAGCCTGCGGATGCCAAGGTGCGCGCAGACCGCCCGCGCCGCGCTGAGCGGATCGCAGACGGCCTCTGCCATGCAGCCAGACTGGACCAGCGCCGCCACCCGGTCGACCCCGATCAGGGTCGTCCCCGAGGTGCAGCCGTACCCGACCGCCCCATAGCGCGGTGACTGCGGCAGCATCGACGCGGCCTCTGGCAAGTCCAGTGCCATCTGCGCGATCATGTCCGGCGTCACGGCGGCCCCGGCGCGGACCCGGCTGACATAGATCCGTACAGGACTGCCCCGGAACAGCCGAAGGAAATCGCCCTCGATCGTTTCATCGGTCTGCAGGACGATCAGGCCCAAAGCAGGGCCGCCGGGGTCTGACAACGTATAGGGAAAGCTGCTCATATCTCGATCTCCGGCAGGTCGCAGGGGGCGCGTGGGGACAACAGTTCTGGTCCGTCGGCGCGCAGGACGATGTTTTCTTCATGCACCATGATCTTGCCCGGTGCGATTTCGACACCGGGTTCCAGCGTCAGCACCATATTTTCGCGCAATACGGTCGTGTCGCGGTTGGTACAGGAGGGCCATTCGGTCAGCGTCACCCCCAGACCATGCCCCAGCCGTCCGCCGCAGGGCGTGGCGCCGTGCGTGCGCAGGCTGTCGGTCAAGAGCCGGTGCGCGCCCTGTGCGGTCATGCCGGGACGCAATTCTGTCAGTGCATGGTCTGTTGCCGCATACAGCGCGTCCTGCTTGGCAGCTGCCATACGCGCCTGCAGCGCCTCCCACCTGCGGGCATATTCACCCGCGCCGAAACCGGGCCGCGCCTCAGTCATCTTCGGGCCCTTCGCTGAGGATGGCCAAAACGCACGCGTCAGCGCCGACCCCCGTCAGACCGGCGATCAGCGCGGCCAACCCGGCACCACCCGACGGCGTGGTGGCAAATCCATGTTGGTCCAGCAGGGCAACACCCGCGCGGGCCTCATCTTCGGTGATCGTCACAAAGGCATCGGCGTCGTGAGACAGACCCGCCAGTGCGATCGTGGAGGGCGTCTTGCAGTCCAGCCTGCCCATGCAGGAGGCGGGGCCGGACGTGGTCACAGGGCGACCGGCGCGGATGCTATCGATCAGGGCAGGCGCGGCGTCAGGTTCCACCACAAGGATCTGAGGGGCATCGCCCCAAACCTTGCGGAAATGCGCGGCCAGTGCTGCGGCCATGCCACCCACACCGGCCTGCAACAGGCCATGCGTGGGCTTGGCGGGTATCTGGTCGACGGCCTCCGCCGCCAATTGCAGATACCCCTCCATCACCGCCAGCGGGCGATCGGTGTAGCCCTCCCATGAACTGTCCGATAACAGCGTCCATCCGTTGTCATCGGCGGCCTTCTGCGCGGCCTCCATGCTGGCCTCATAGGTGGCGCCTGCGCGCACGACCTCTGCTCCCTTGGCGCGCAGCCGGTTGGCAAAGGCCTCTGGCACCGCGTCCGCCAGATAGATCACCGCGCGCGCGCCAAAGATCGCCGCCCCCGCCGCCAAGGACAGCCCGTGGTTGCCCGCGCTGGCGGCGACATAGGTGCGCCCCTGTGCCGAGGGCGGCTCAACCCTGCTGGCATCACGCGCGATCACATAGGCCGCGCCAAGCGCCTTGAAGCTGCCCAACCCCATACGCCCGCTTTCGTCCTTGATGTGCAGGTTCGCCACGCCGCAGACCTGCGCCAGGTCCGGCGCAGCGCGCAATGGGGTCACGCCCTGTTTCGGGCAGCGCGCTAGCAACGCCTGAACGGGCGCAGGATCGTCCTTGGGCAGGGGCCAATCGGAAAGAAGGCCAGTGCCCCGGAACGGATTGGCAAAACTCTTGGGCAAGGCCGGCCTCCTGCAATGATCTGACATCCCGCCGAGCCTAGGCGCAATCGAAATGGCGCGCAAACCACGCAACCGGCAGCCCTGGGCGAAATTCGACGTTTGCACCACATGCTCTGCGTGTCGTTCGTGTTGTCAGTCGTGCGTCGTGGGTATGTGCAGGCCGGTCGTGGCTGGAAAACAGGATTGCAATGCAAATTCGACTAGTATACCAGTTCCGATATGACTGCCCCGATCCTTTCAGACTCTTGTGGCAGGCTGTGCGTTGGGGGAGACTGGCAATGACATTTGGCACATGGCGATTTGCACGCGACCGCACCAGGCGCATCCCGTGTTCGAACGGCCTCCTTTCCTGATGTTCGCCTTTTCCCAACCGATATCGTGAAGGAGTTGAGATGACGCGCAAGAGACCTGAAGATCTTCGTTCCGGGCGTTGGTTTGCGC
>NZ_FZON01000008.1 GCF_900188425.1 Antarctobacter heliothermus | reverse complement strand
CCAAGCCGTGGAAGCCATCGACTGCAGGGGCTATCGCTCGGAACGAGGCGCTGCGCGCTTCGAAATACCTTGGCCGCGCCATCTGGAGAAAATGGAGCGGATACCACCGACGAAGCCGCGCCGAGACGAAGATGCATTGCGTGAAGCTGCTGGGGCAGAGCCTCATGGCGCGCGACTTCGATCGTCAGGTCGCCGAACTTCAGATCCGCGCCGCCGTGCTCAACGGCTACACCGCGCTCGGCATACCCGTCACAGAGCCTGTGGGATAATTGCGTCCGGGGAAAGGGGAACTCCGGACGTTACCGACTTTGCGCAACAAAGCCTCTCGAGGTGCTGCAAGAAGCCGGGATCGTTGCCGCTTTGGCTAGATCACACCACTTCGGTAGATCAAAACGTCAAGCGGCTGAGGGCACCGCTGCTATGGCGTACTTCCGAGAGCAGTATGCAATTTTGGGCGCTGCGCTAGACAGCCGAGAAAGCGCTTCTCAGCCGTCCTTCAGGCGTAGAGAAGAAATTAGTGCCGCAATCCAAAAATTGAAGTCCAACGGCATACTGCAGCCAAGAACCGCGATAGAATCGTTCACGGATGCACTCAACTGTGCGGGTGATGCAGTTCAACGCGCAGCGGAAGTGCTTAATCCTAAGAAATTTGAATCCGAAAGGACGCTACTCCTGTCTCCGGCGCAAGGGCGTGACACGCCAATGATCTATGCGAACACGCCAACGAAGACTGAAGTTGAAGGCGCGACTTTTTCCAACGGCATAGAGACTGAAGGTTGGTGGCGAGCGCACTGGGTTGTAGCGGCATTTTCCGGCTTGGTGTGTGGTGTGCTTGTCCTTATGGCTGGTTGGATTTGGGTTGATCAATCAATTCGGCAAACCGGCATGTTGTCAGCTGGTTTGGCAGTAGTGACATTTCTAATTGTCTTGTATCTTGATCCTGAGACTTGGTACCGGCGTTTCGCTTTCATTTGTCTTTTCGCCTGCGTCGGAACATCGAAGTTTGGGTTCAGCGTGATCGGCCTTGCTGCAAGTCCAATCGAGGTAGGGTTTGGCGCGGAGGCTGGAGCAATCGCGCCTTTCGTGTTTGGAGCGCTTGGTGTCACGGCGCTCGTGCTGGACTATCTCACTCGGCGGAATCCAAGGTAACCCAACCACGGAGGGACTTGCACAGACTTGCACGACCGAAGGCCTTACACAGCTGATTCTAAGGGATGTCTTGTGCAAGAGTGTCAGTTAAGCAATTGATTTTAATATGGACCTCAGTTTTCGGGAGGCAGGGGCCGGAGGTTCGAATCCTCTCACTCCGACCATTTTTCCAAGCCTGAACGGGGTCCAGAGACAGCAGGGTTGGGTCCAGCGTACAGTCCCCGCGCATGAACGGGATGTGCAGGTGCCTATCGCCGACGTGGCTATTGACGACCGGCAGTAGACTCAGCATCGGCCCACGCGGCCATAAGGATGGCTGCCGACTCCGCGCCCGGATCAATGTGTCCGATTGCCCGCTTCCCAAGTTTCTTTGACCGGCCCTTGGCGCTTTGCATATCTGCGGTCGCCGTGGCTCCGTCCCTTGCTGCCGTGCTGGCAGCTGTCAGACAGGACCGGCTTGTTCCAGCCTCCGTGGCATGGGCCAAGGCCGCGTCCGCAGCAGGCCGCCAGGCGTCCAGCATTGTCTTTTCGCCCGGTTGCGTTTGCCCCCTTGTCGCGATGCCCTGTGCCAATCCGTCGAGCCATCTGGCCAGCGACATCGCGTCGAGGGCTAACCGGTCCGAAACCGCCTGCCCCGCAGCCACAAAGCCCGATGCGTACAGCGGTCCCGCAGACGCACCCACCGCACCAAGAAAGGCGTCTGCCATGCGATCACAGGTTTCGGTGATCGTCATGTCCGGGTCATTTTCGGACAGCGTATCCAGCACGGCCTTCCAGCCGATTTCCATGGTGAGCCCATGATCCCCGTCACCGATCTGGCCGTCGAGCGCGCAGAGATGGTCACAGGCGGCAAAGATCGCCTCGGCCCCGGCGCGCATCATGGCGGTAAATTCGCGCGGGCCGATATCGCCGTCGGTTTTCAACGCATCGCGGTCGATGGCAGAGCTGTGCTGGGCCTTGGCGGGCGGGCGCTTTCGCGGGCGACGCGGTGGCGTCTCCGCGTGGGATTGCCCGACCTTTAGGGCGGGTGTCTCACAGGGATGATCCAGCCAGTGTTGCAAATCGTCATCCAGCCGCATCAGCGTGATCGACGCGCCCTCCATATCCAGCGAGGTGCAGTATTCGCCGACCCAGCTTTGATGAATTTCCACATGTCTCTGCGCCAGCAATTCCGCCGCGCGCCGGTGCAGCAGGTAAAGCTCCATCAGAGAGGTCGATCCCAGCCCGTTGACCAGAAGCGCGACCCGGTCACCGGCGGTCAGCTCCAGCTCATGCAGGATCGGGGCCAACAGGCGATCCGTCACCGCGTCGGCGCTTTCTGCCGGGCCGCGTTCGATGCCGGGTTCCCCATGTATGCCCATGCCGATTTCCATCTCTCCCACGGGCAGGTCGAAATTCGGACGTCCGGTCTGTGGCAGGATACAGGCAGACAGGGCGACGCCCATGGTGCGGGTTGCGGCATTGGCCCGCGCCGCCGCGGCCTCAACCTCATTCAGGGTTGCCCCCTGATCCGCCGCGGCACCTGCAATCTTGAAAACAAAGAAATCCCCGGCGATGCCACGTCTTTCCTCTGCCCGGTCTGGCGGAGCCGAGGCGATGTCGTCGGTTACGACAAAAGATCTGGCAGTGATGCCGTGTTGGGCCAAACCTTCGGCAGCCATCCCGAAATTCATCACGTCGCCGGTGTAGTTGCCATACAAAAGCAACACGCCCACGCCGCCATCGGCGGCGAAACCGGCGTCCATGATCTGTGCGGGTGACGGGGAGGCAAAGATGTTGCCCAGTGGCGCGGCGTCGGCCAGCCCCTTGCCGACATAGCCTGCGAATGCAGGTTCATGCCCTGACCCGCCGCCGACGACGATCCCGACCTTGCCATCTCTTGGGCCATTGCGCGCTACGATGGCCCGTCCGGTGTCACCCTCGACACAAAGCAGGGAGGGATGGGCAGAGACCATGCCCGCGACCAGATCCTCGATCAGACTCTCTGGAGCGTTGATCAGCTTGCGGTGATGGTCTGGCATTCCTGAAACCTCCCTGAGCGCGTCACCCAAAGTCTAGGTGAACGCCGTGGCGTTCGGCAAGAAGCGCCGCGAGGCGTTTCAGCTCTGCCTCCTTGCGCTCTGCGGTCCAACCCAGCGCCGCCGCTGCGATAGTGGCGGCGGAACAGCAAAGTTTCGGAGTCAGGTGTCCGCTGATCGCAAGGGGTGTCCGCCGCAACAGGACATCGGCCAGATGCACGACACTTTCGTTTCGAACGATCCAATCCAATTCTGGCTCGGTAAATTCGGGCGCATCAATCAGAGGTTTCGGCTGGATCCCTTCGTGCCGGGCGATGTCGCGTGCGGTCGTGCCATAACGGTCCAGCAGCGTTTCTAGGCGCTCTGGTGCGGCGCCGGTGTACTGAGCCGCTGCGATGATCCACTCGGTACGTTCTGCTGTTGTGCGCGGCATGCCACGTCCGCCGCCGATGGGCATTTCGTCCGTCCCACGCAGCCGGGGTGCGTTCAGGTCGGCAAGCACCGTGTCGGTCACTTCGGCTGAAAAGGCCCGAAACGTCGTCCATTTGCCCCCGACCAGAGAAAGGATCGGAAAGGGGCGCTCCGGTGTTGCGGCATCTTTTAGCGCGGAATGATCGCGGCTGATCAGCCCCGGTGCGACGCCCTGTGAATTGGGAAGCGGCCGGATGCCCGCATAGGCATAGACAATCTGGTCACGATTGAATTCAAGCCCCGGCAGCAGATCATGCAAGCTTTGCATGAAATAGTGCGTTTCATCGTCAGTGCAGGCAACGCTGTCCGGATCCGCTGAAGGAATGTCCGTAGAACCAACCAGCGCCTTGCCCTGAAACGGAACAACCAGAAGGATGCGCCCGTCATCGGCCTCAAAGTACAGCATTCTGCCGTCCAATTGCCGCAGCAGCGCGGGGTGATCCAGCAGGACGTGTGATCCTTTTGTGCCACCGATATACTGGCTGTTGAGGCCGAGAAGGCCATTCACGCGATCAATCCAGGGACCGGTCGCATTGACGACAAACCGTGGCCTGACGGCTTTTCCTTCGCCGGTTTCCGGTTTCAGGTGCAGTGTGCCATCGGAGGTTCCGGTCACGCCACACCAGTTCATCGCCCGGGATTCGGGCGACGCCTTTTGCCCGTCCTCGATCAGTTCCAGAACCAGCCGTTCCGGGGCCGAAATGGTGGCGTCATAGTAGGTTCCCAGCGCAACGATCCGCGGCGTCAGGGCCGGAATCTCGGCCAATGCTTTGCGGCGCGTGATCATGCGATGCCGGGGCATCTGACGCGCCCTCGATCCATAGTGGTCGTACAGCGAAAGGCCGACCTTGACGAGCAGCGCGCCCCGACTGCGAGGGGCTGTCGTTGACCGAAACAAGGTGCGCAGGGCAGCGGTGACGCCCTTGGTCCAGGACAGGATCGGGATCGCTGTCGGAAGCGGCCGCACCAGATGTGCGGCGTTTTTCATCAGTAGATTCCGTTCATAGGTGGATTCAGCGACCAGGCGCAGTTCGCCGGTTTCCAGGTATTTCAATCCGCCGTGGATCAGCCGTGATGGCGCCGCGCTGGTGCCGGAGCCAAAGTCGCCCTTGTCGATGATCAGGCATTTCAGACCCTGTTCACAGAGGTCCCGAAACACCCCCGCGCCGTTGATCCCGGCGCCCAGAATGACAACGTCGAAGTTCTCAATGGGCGTATCAGTCATGACGACCGCCCCGGCCCATCGCCTCAAGAGCGTTTAGCCGATCCCAAGTGGATGTCATGGTCTCTGCGATCTCCCGATAGACGGCATACCGTTCTGTATAGTGGGCGACGCGATCGGGGGACGGCCGGTAAACCGTCGCGTGGCGGTCAATATCGCGGGGGTCGGCGTCGAACCGGGCAAAGGTGCCGACGGCGGCCCCGGCACAAAGGGCGGCCCCCCATGCGGCGGCCTCATCCGTGTCCGTCACGGTGACCGGCATGTCCAGAATATCGGCAAAGAGTTGCGCCACGGTAGGGTTGCGCGATGCCCCCCCGGTCAGCCGGGCCTCGGTGCCGCCAAAGCCATCGCGCAAGGCGTCGATGTGCTGGCGGTGGTTGAAGGCGATGCCTTCCAGCAGGGCGGCCAGCATGTCGCCGCGGCCATGCCAGCCGCGCAGCCCCAGAAATCCGGCGCTTGGTGCCGCACCCATGGGCGACCCGAACAGGTAGGGGTGATACAGGATCGACGACGGGCGCGACAGCGCGGCGTCGATTTCCGGCCCCAGACGGGCGTGAATGGAGGCGTCGGCACTTTGGCGTTCCGCTGCACACAGGCTGTCGAGAAACCAGTCGTAATTGGTAGCCGAAGCAGGAGAAATCGCCATGTTGTTCCACTGACCCGGCCCAACGGCATTGCGACAGAACCAGCGGGCGTCGATCCGGGGGGCGGTAGAGACACATTCGTTGATCGAATAGGTGCCCGCCACGATACCAACGACGCCGGGTTGATGCGCGCCAATGCCAAGTGCGGACGCCGTCACATCATGAAGGCCGGCAGCCACCGGCGTCCCTTTGGTCAGGCCGGTCGCCCGGGCCGCGTCGGCGGTGATCGTTCCGACGATTTCCGCAGAATGTGCGACGTCCGGCAAGGCGCCGTCCAGATCGGCCAACCCGAAAAGCGCAAGCGCGTCAGGTGAATAGCTTTGGCTTTGGGCATCGCAGAAAGAGGTGCTGGCCTCTGTCCGGTCGGTTCCGATATGACCGCTCAGGCAATAGCAAAGCCAGTCCTTGCAGGACAGGATGTGCCCGATCCGGGCATAGCAGTCGGGGTCCTCCCGGCGCATCCAGGCAAGCAGCGCAGAGGGTGCCGAGACATGTGGCGCCTGTCCGGTCAGGCTCAGCGCTTTGTGGTCGGTGCCACTGCGCTGCCAGTCGTCGACGATGTCGATGGCGCGGCTGTCGAGTGACAGGATGCCCGGTCCCAGCGGCGCGGCGTCGCGGTCCAGCAGATACAGCCCGTCGCCATGGGCCGTGGCCGCGACCGCCACGATCCGTGCCGGGTCCGTGGCGCTGGATTCAAGCACCTCGCGGATCGCCGCCGCAGTCTGCTGCCACAACGCTGCCATATCGCGTTCCACCCGGCGCGGCGCAGGCTGCAGCTGCGGCACGTTGCGTCGACTTACAGCGATCTGGGTGCCTTCGAGATCGAAGATGACAGCCTTGGTGACGGTCAGCCCGTTGTCTATTGCCAGAATCCTGTCCATGTCCTGCATTCTCTGGTGCCCGTTGTCTGACCGGAACCCCGAGGGAGGCCGGGGTTCCGGTTTCGGCCTGAAAGGTCTGCGCGAAACGCGCTGCGACAGTTCAGGCCTTGTTGTATTTCGCGTCGACCTCGTTGATCGCAGTCACGTTTCCGGCTGACCGGCCGTCAGGGTCGAAGCTCGACGACAAAAAGGCGTCGGCAATGTCCTTGGCCAGTTCCGATCCGATCACGCGAGCGCCCATCGTGATGATCTGCGCATTGTTCGACGTCGCGGCTTTGCCTGCCGAATAGGTGTCATGGCATTGGGCGGCGCGGATGCCCGGCACTTTGTTGGCCGACAGGCAAACGCCAATCCCGGTGCCGCAGCACAGGATTGCGCGATCGTATTCACCCGCCAGCACGGCCGTGGCCACGCGATCCGCCATGTTGGCGTAAAATGAGTCCGGTCCGCTATCGGTGCGAGAGATGTCCGACACCTGATGCGCGCCGTTCAGGTGCTCGGCAAGGATCTTGGCCAGACCTTCACCGGCGCTGTCGCCTGCAACTGCAATTTTCATGGTATATTCCTTTCCTGTTTCAGATGACCGACGCGCAGCGGGACAGGATGTCCAGATAGCCTTGGACGTTCCAGGCAGAGCGCCCGATGAACAGCCCGTCAATATGAGGGCACTGGATGAGTTCTGCGCAATTGTCGGGGTTGACCGATCCGCCGTACAGGCAGGGCACCCTGCGACCCAGTACGTCGGCAGCCACAGAGATAATCTCGGCCTGCCGTTCGTCGGCATAGTCCGATGTCGCCGGAATGCCGTTTTCGCCGATGGCCCAAACGGGTTCGTAAGCCAGCAGGATTTTGGCGGATTTCTGGGTCGTGTCCAGTTTTCCAAGCGCGCCGCGAACCTGCGTTTCCAGCACCTCCTTCGCGCGGCCGGATTCGCGTTCGGCCAGGGTTTCGCCAATGCAGATCAGCGGGATAAGGCCGTGCCGCACGGCAGCTTCGGTCTTGAGGCCGACAGTCTTGTCGGTTTCGCCGAAATGCTCGCGGCGTTCGGAATGCCCCAGTTCGACGATGTCGAGGTTGCAGTCCTTCAGCATCACTGGCGATACCTCGCCGGTCCACGCACCGTTGTCGGCCCAATGCATGTTCTGCGCACCCACTTTGACAGAACTGGTCGCAAGGGTCTGTTTGACGTCCCGGACCGCCGTGAACGGCGGGATCACAAAGCGTTGGATGCGCGGGTCGCGGGCAGCATCGGCGACGGCCAGTGCCGAGGCAAAGCCTTGCGCCTCGGCAAGTGTCTTGTTCATCTTCCAGCTGGTGCCGATCCAGTAGTGTGGTTGCGTCATGTGTCAGCCTCTTGGGGTTCCAAAGTATCGGCGAGGGTCAGGGTCAACCCGGCCCGGGCGAGCGCCGCGCAGGCGGCCGGATCGGGTGCGGTATCCGTGATGATGTGGTCGAACTCCGACAGTTTGGCGAGTCGGTGCAGGGCGGCGCGGCCAAAGCGTGTGTGATTGACCAGAAGGACACGAACGGCCCCCTGGTCGATCATTGCCCGTTTGCTGCGGACAACAGCATCATCCATGTGAAACACTTCGAGCCCGGACACCGCAGGCGAAGAGATAAAACAGACATCCGCGCGCAACTGCGCCAGCGCGTCTTCGGTTACTTTGCCGAGGTATGCGTTGAACTTGGCGGAATAGACCCCGCCAAGTGCGATAAGCGTTATGCCGGCCTCTGTCCGCAGGGCGTCGATCACCGCCGCGTTGTTGGTGATGACGGTCAGTGGTCGTTTGGCGCTCAGGGCCTTGCCCAAATTTGCAGCCATGGAACCGTCGTTGATCATCACGCTCATGCCCGGCTCTATCAGCCGCAATGCCGCTTGCGCCATTGCCGTCTTGGCCGCGCTGTCCTGACGTTCGCGAAACTGGAAATCGCTTTCGAATTGGGTGCCAGAACGGATCGTGGCGCCGCCCCTGATCTTGCGCAGAAGACCCGCAGCCTCAAGGTCGTCGAGATCGCGGTGAATGGTCATGCGGGACACGGAAAAGTGGTCAGATAGCGCGTCAAGCTCAACCTCGCCCGCGGTCACCAGCATATCCATGATTGCCTGCTGTCGGTCGTCACGTTTCACGCATTGTCCTCCTGTGGGTAACATAACACGTCACAAATATAACGTCAATAATGTTATTTTGGGATTTAATGTTGTGATTTTTGAGAAGTTGACGTAGCACGGCGGCAACGCAGGAGGACCACATGCCCGAAGATTCGCGACCCAGAGCCATCGCCGACAAAGCTGCACGCGACCCCAAAGGGTTTGCGTTGGCCAATTGCATTCGCGCCCTGTCGATAGACGCGGTCGAGGCCGCGCAATCCGGTCATCCGGGCGCACCCATGGGCATGGCGGACGCCGCTACGGCGCTGTTTCGCGATCATCTGAAATTTGATGCGTCGTCCCCTGACTGGCCGGACCGTGACCGGGTGGTTCTGTCGAACGGGCATGCCTCGATGCTGCTGTATTCGCTGCTCCATCTGACGGGCTATGCGGACATGACCCTCGACCAGTTGCGCAACTTCCGCCAATTGGGTGCAAGAACCGCCGGGCACCCGGAATACGGCCATGCCAAGGGGATCGAGACAACCACCGGCCCGCTAGGGCAGGGGTTCGCCAACGCGGTTGGCATGGCGATTGCCGAACGCGCCCTCGCGGCGGACTTCGGCGCTGATATCGTGGACCACCACACCTACGTCTTTTTGGGCGATGGCTGTCTTCAGGAAGGCATCGGGCAAGAGGCGATTTCCCTTGCCGGGCACCTGGGACTTGGAAAACTGATCGCGCTTTACGATGACAACCAAATCACCATCGATGGCCCGACCTCGGTGTCCTTTTCCGAAAACGTCCCAGCGCGGCTTGCCGCCTGTGGCTGGCATGTGATCGACTGTGATGGGCACGACATTCCCGCCGTGTCGCAGGCCATCGCAGCGGCGAAAGCCGAGCAGGACAAGCCAACGCTGATCTCGATGAAGACGGTGATCGGCTTCGGCGCGCCCACCAAATCTGGCACCGCAGGCGCGCACGGTGCGCCACTGGGGACCGACGAAGCCGCCGCCGCCAAGGCGGCGCTGGGCTGGACTGCCGACCCTTTCGAAATTCCCGCGAACCTTGCGTTGGCTTGGCAAGAGATCGGAGCGCGCGGTGCCCACGAACGGGACGCATGGGAGAAACGTCTTGCCACCAACCCCGGGGCCCTTGAGTTCAACCGCCGCATCACCCGCGGCCTGCCGGATCACTATGATGCGGCTGTTGCCGCGGCCCGCAAGGCGCTGTTCGACGCGCCGCAAAATGTCGCCACACGCAAGGCCAGTCTGTTTACCCTCAACGCGCTTGCCCCGTCCGTGCCGGAACTGATTGGTGGCTCCGCCGATCTCACGGGCTCAAACCTGACCCGCGTCGCTGCGGTGGACAGCCAGTTCTCGGCACAAACAGGTGGCCGCTATGTCGGCTACGGTGTGCGCGAATTTGCTATGGCCGCCGCGATGAACGGAATGAACACACATGGCGGGCTGATCCCCTATGGCGGCACTTTCCTTGTATTCTCGGACTACGCCCGCAACGCCATCCGACTGTCGGCGTTGATGGGCGTCGGCACAATCTATGTGATGACCCATGACAGCATTGGCTTGGGCGAAGACGGGCCGACCCATCAGCCGGTCGAACATCTGGCGTCGCTGCGCGCCATGCCGAACCTGTATACCTTTCGGCCCGCTGACGCCGTGGAAACGTTGGAATGCTGGGACATCGCGATACGCTCGCGTGCAACCCCGTCGCTGTTGGCCCTCAGCCGTCAGGGTGTCCCGCAGCTGCGCCTCGAAGAAACCGGAGAAAACCTCAGCAGTCGGGGGGCCTATGTGATCCGGCAATTCAGCAAAGGACGCGACCTCACCATACTGGCAACCGGAACCGAGGTCAGTCTGGCTGTTGAGGCGGCGCAGGCACTGGCCGACCGTGGTCTCGCCGTGGCCGTGGTGTCGATGCCCAGTTGGGAACTCTTCGACGCGCAACCGCGCGATTATCGTGACGCCGTCCTTGGCACAGCCCCGCGTATCGCTGTGGAAGCAGGCGGAACATTTGGCTGGACACGTTATGTGCGCAATGAGGATGACGTGGTCGGCCTCAACGGTTTTGGCGCGTCCGGCCCGGCCGAAGACCTTTACGCACATTTTGGCATAACCAAAGAAGGGATCATCGCCCGGGCCGAGGCGCTGATCGGCGGCGAGGACTAAGTCATGCTCGCGCCACTTACACTCGCCCGGGACGCGCGCATTTCCGCCCCGACGCTGGCGCAGCACCTTGGCAAATGGGCCGGGGGCAACGATGCCCGCGTGGCGTTGGCGCGGCTGCTTTACGCGCTGACCCAAGGCAGCATACCGCTGGCCGGACGACTTGCGCAGGGGCACCTGACCGGCGATCCGACAGCGGTTGTCGGCACCAACGAATCCGGTGACACGCAAAAGGCGCTGAACTTGGCGGCCCACGACCATTTCATCGCGCTGTTCGCGATCTTTCCTGCGGGCGCGACTTTTCTGCGTCCGGGGCGCGAAATGATAGCGGCGGCCGGACGGTGACGTACTAGCGATGGACGTGATCGAGGCAATCCACAAGCGGCTGCCCAATACGCACTTGGTCATGCAAGGCTCATCGTCTGTGCCGGAAGACCTGTGGGCTTTGATCAATGAATTGGGTGGCGACATAGATACCGACCTGCGTCTGGCCGAGACGTCGGTCATCCGCAAGACCCTGGCCAGCGCGCCAGCCGAGTTCGACCCCCGCAAATACCAAAAGCCGGCGATGGACAGCATGAAAGCCCAATGCGTGGGGACGTTTGAGGCCTTTGACACCGCCGGTCAGGCCGCTCGCATACGGGTTCGGCTCTTGTCCGAAATGGCATTGGCCTACTGAAACAATCAAAGGGATGAAACATCCATGAAATTCTTTGTCGACACCGCCATCATCGCGGAAATCCAGGAGCTGAACGATTTCGGCCTGCTTGACGGCGTGACCACGAATCCGTCTCTGATCGCCAAGTCGGGCAGAGACTTCAAACAGGTCATCGCCGAGATCTGCAATTTGGTCGAGGGTCCAGTATCCGCCGAGGTGGCCGCGATGGACTTCGATGGAATGGTAGCAGAGGGCGAACACCTGGCGCAGATCGCCGACAACGTCGTGATCAAGCTGCCGCTGACGCTGGACGGACTGAAAGCCTGTCGGCATTTCACCGCCAAGGGCATCAGGACAAACGTGACACTGTGCTTTGCCGCGAACCAGGCACTGCTGGCGGCCAAGGCAGGTGCGATCTATATCTCGCCCTTTGTTGGACGCCTCGATGATTTGAACATCGATGGAATGGACCTGATCCGAGAGATCCGCGAGATTTACGACAACTACGGTTTTGAGACAGAAATCCTTGCGGCGTCGATCCGATCGGCGAACCACGTCAAAGAGGCGGCGCTGGCAGGTGCGGATGTGGCGACAATCCCGGCCTCGGTGATCAAAGGGCTGGCCAACCACGCGCTGACCGACAAGGGGCTTGATCAGTTCGCCAAGGATTGGGCCGCAACCGGGCAGTCGATTCTGTGACACGCCGTCATGGCAGGGTCGCGTCAGCGGGGCTTGGTCAGCGCATCGTCCAGCAGAGCCCGGGCGGTGCGCTCATCGGTGATGATCCCGGACAGTCGACCGCTTTTCAGCACAGCGCGGATCGCGTCGATTTTTTCGCCACCTCCGGCAAGAGCGATAATGCGATCCTCGCGGGTTTCGTCGAGGGACACGGCAAGCGTGCGCGATGTGAGCGGCGTTTCCAGGCAATTGCCGTCGGGATCGAAAAAATGCCCCAGCATCTCACCGACGCCGCCGGCACCCGAAATCGCTTCGATTTCGGAGGGTTCGATCATACCGGATGTGACAAGCTGGGTTTCGGCCTCCACCGTGCCGATTCCGACAATTTTCAGCGGCGCGGCCTCGGCAAGCTGAAAGACCTCCGCCACGCCGCGTTGCGACAACAACACCTCACGGTCTTCAGTGGTGTTGGCAAAGAACGGCACCGGCATGACATAGGCCCGCGCGCCAGTTTTTTCCGCCAAGAGATGCATCACGTCGTGTGGGTTGGCGGCAAAGTTCCGGGTCAGCCCGCCCAGCAGGGACACAAAGCTGAGACCGGTGGTGCCGAACCGGGGCATGGCGCGGACCGCCTCGGCCAAGGTGCGGCCATGGCCAATCCCGATGGTCAGCTCTTCGCCGCTTTCCAGCCAGCGCCGCAACCGCGAAGCTCCGGCCAGTCCCAAAGCCCTCAGAGGTAGCCCCTCTTCGTCAAGGTCGGGCGCGACCTCGCAGGTCTCTAGTCCGAAGCGCGTGCAAAGCGCCTGTTCCAGTTCGATACACTCGATGATCTCGCCTTCGATGCTGACCTTGACGGCTCCTTCGGCAACGGCCCGCGCGATCAGGCGGTGCGCCTTGACCGAGGGCACGCCAAGCCGTTTGGCGACTTCGGCTTGCCGCATGCCGCCGACGTAGTGCAGCCAAGCGGCCCGGATCGCCAGCGAGTGTTCGGCATCTCCGCCCGACGGTCGATCCTTTGCCATGGTGCGCTCTCCCACTACGGCGCCGGCAACGCCAATTCCAGTATCGCTGTCCGCGCCGTGCCGTCCAGCGCCTGGAAAACCGTGCGCGCGACCGCGTGGTCTATACCTTCAGCGCCGTGACCATATGTACCGCGTCCCATGCCTCCTCACCCTTTTTGGCAAAATGGTCGCGGAAAAAGCCAATATGCTCTGCCGTCGGCTGGAAATGATGAGGTGTCAGCGAAACCGAAAAGGTCGGCACGCCGGTCTCCAACTGGGCGCGCATCAGGCCGTCGACTACAGCCTGCGCAACGAAATCGTGCCGGTAGATCCCGCCGTCAACAACCAGTGCGGCGCAGACAATGGCGTCGAATTTGCCGCCCCGGCCAAGCGTCTGCGCCAGCAAGGGCATCTCGAAGGCGCCGGGCACGTCGAAAGTGGTGACATCAGCGGTCACGCCGGTTTCGGCAAGCCGGGTTTGGAACCCGATCAGCGCCTGATCGACGATTTCGGCGTGCCATCTGGCCTTGATAAAGGCAATATTCAGTGAGTCAGTCATGGAACCATCCTTTGATCTTCAAAAGTGGTCCCAAGGCGATGCCACCCGCACAGGCCATTGGGCCCGACGGCTGGTTCTCTTTCATCCGGACTATGACCGTCGGCCCCGGAATTTCACCGGTGTCTGCTTGACCCTTCCGGCATCTGCCGAGAGGCGCTCGCGGGCTATCACCGCCGGTGGGGAATTTCGCCCCGCCCTGAGAACGGGCTCCACTTGCCGGAAAATACCGCGATTGGCAAGTCTGCCTCGAGCGGGCTGGCTCAGACATTCAGATCGCTCTCTCCGCTGTCGATATGCGGCGCCCAGAAGGCAACGCTTTCGGCGATCTGCGGGACAACCTGCCGGTCGTTGGGTTCGCGTTCCTTGAAGGACAGCTCAAGGCAGATCTCATTGTCCTCCGCCCCGCCTGCGGCAAAGGCTTTCAGCAGCGGCTCTGGCTGGATCGCTCCTTTGGCGTTAAATTCCGCCGTAAAGGGGCGATGGCCGGATTTGTCCATCATGGATTGTTTGATGTGGATGATCGGCGAAACCTTTGGCACTGCGCGTGCCCAGGCATAGGGATCCGTGTCGTCAGGATTGGGGGACGTCACGTCGCCGTGGTCTATGTCGGCCATCATCCACATCGGCACCGCCATGTCGGCGGCCGTCAGGCGGGTCTGAAGGGCCATGCACTCCGCGATGGTTTCGCCAAATTCGCGCCCTACGCTCATTGGTTCCCAGAACACATGGCTCAGGCCTGCGGCTTTGGCATGGTCAGCGACTTCGGCCCAGCAGTCGATGGCGATCTGCAACAAATCCTCGCGTCGCTGCGCATCGTCGTAGTCCTTGAACGTGAAGATCGCAAATTGGGTGCCGACCGAGGTGCCGCCGAGATCGCCAATGATATCGGCAAATGTCTTGAACCAATCGACGTAGTAGCGCCGCACGTCCGGATCGGGGTGGCCGAAATGATTGAGCCGTCCATAGGGGCCGGTCATGCCTGACGTAACCCGTGCGCCGGTACGGTGCAGGGCGGCGTTCATGTCCCGTGTCAACCGGCGGATCACCGGGGCGGGCCACGACGGATTGATGAATTCATGGGTCAACTGGATATCGCGGATACGGATATCACGCGCGATTGCATCAACCAGATCGTCGGGCTCGGCAAATCGGTTTACCAGCGGGTTGGTGTTGAGCGAGAGCGTCAGCGCCATCAGGCGGCCTCCCGCTGCAGTTCGAACCACTTGGTGAATGCGGCCTGTTCGTCTTCGGTCAGGTGCAGGCGGTGCTTGGTGCGCCGCCACAGGATATCGTCGGCGGTCTGCGCCCACTCGTGCTTTACCAGATAGGCAACCTCGGCCTCATAAAGTGTGCCGCCGAAATGCCGACCCAGCCCGTCGAGACTGCTTGCCCCGTCGACAATCCTGTCGATCCGGGTGCCGTAGAGCCGCCCGTAATGCCGCCGCAGATCACGAGGCATCCAAGGGTAGTCGTGTTTCATGCGGTTGCGGAATTCCTCATAGTCAGCGTTTTCCATATCTCCGCCCGGCAAGGGCGCATTCTCTGTCCAGTCGCCGCCGATCTCGGGAAAGAACTTGCTGACTTTCTGCAATCCCCGTTCAGCCAGTTCGCGAAACGTGGTGATCTTGCCGCCGAAGATGTTCAGCATCGGCGCGCCGCCTTTTTCCTCGATGTCAAAAACATAATCGCGGGTTACTGCGGACGGGTTCCCTTTGCCGTCGTCAAACAACGGGCGCACGCCGGAAAAGGTGGTCAGGACGTCGTTGCGTGTCAGTTGCTCTTTGAAATAGCGGTTCACCGCGTCGATCAGGTACTGCACTTCAGAGTCGTCCGCCGTCACCTCTTCGGCCTTGCCCTCATAGGCAATATCGGTTGTGCCGATCAGGGCCTTGTCGCGTTCGTAAGGGTTGATAAAAATGACCCGCTTGTCGTGGTTCTGGACAAGATAGGCATTCTCGCCCTTCCAGAACTTGGGCACGATGATGTGGCTGCCCTTGACCAGCCGCACGTTGCGCGGGCTGTTCGATCCGGCCACCCGGTTGACCACGTCAGTCACCCAGGGCCCGGCGGCATTGACCAGCAATTTGGCCTCAAATTCCTTTGTCTCTCCGGTCACCGAGTTCTGCGTTGTGACGCGCCAAACCTGTCCCTCGCGGCGGGCGGACACGCAGGGCGACCGGGTCAGGACCGTCGCGCCGCGTTCGGACGCGTCTATCGCATTCAGGATCACCAGACGTGCATCGTCGACCCAGCAATCGGAGTATTCAAAGCCGCGTTTGTAGCTGTCTTTGACTGCCGCGCCTTCGGGGTCGCGGTGCAGGTTCAGAGTACGGGTGCCGGGCAGTTTCTTGCGCCCGCCGAGATGATCGTAAAGAAACAGCCCCAGCCGCACCAGCCAGGCGGGGCGGTCTTGCGGTGAATGCGGCAGCACAAATCGCATTGGCCAAATGATATGGGGGGCGTTTCTCATCAGAACTTCGCGTTCTATCAGCGCTTCGCGGACCAGCCGAAATTCATAATATTCCAGATAGCGCAAGCCGCCATGCACCAATTTCCCCGAGCGCGAAGATGTGCCCTCGGCCAAATCATCCTTTTCGCAAAGCACCACGCTTAGTCCCCGGCCTGCCGCATCGCGCGCGATTCCGGCGCCGTTGATGCCGCCGCCGATGACGAAAAGGTCGACTTTCTGAATGTCTGTCATGCCTCAGGCTCCTTGCGAATCGCGCAACGTCGCCAGCCCGTCCCAGACGGGGGCGAGGCCATCGCGCGTTTGCCGATAGGTGTTGAAAAGTCTGTCATAGATGGGAACAAGGCCCGGATCGGGGGCTTCCGGCTCTCCCAATAACGGGGTTGTCCATTGCGCGATGCAGGCGTCCATCGTGTCGAACGCCCCGATTGCGACCGCTGCCATCATGGCGCAACCTGCCGCACCGGCCTCATCGCGGGAGGACACCCGTATGGGGGTATTGAGCGACGCGGCAAGAACCCGCCGCAATGCGCCCGACCGCGCCGCGCCCCCGGTCAGGCGCAATTCGTGGGGCATATCGCCCATTGCGGCGTAGCAATCCCGCGTCGCCATGCCGAGTCCCTCGACCACGGCACGGATCACGTCCGGGAAGCGATGCGAGGCATTCAGCCCGACAAGGCTGGCCCGTGCATCGGCATTGACGAAAGGCCCCCGTTCACCCGCCTCGGAGATGTAGGGGTGATAGATCAGCGCGCCGGGGCGCGAACGGTCCATCCAGCCGTCAATCCTTGCGACCAGTTCGGCGTGCGATGGCGCCGCGCCGAACTCGGCCATCAGATCTTCGGCCACAGCCAGTGCCCAGTCGATATTCAGCGTTGCGGCCATGTTGGTCTGCACCTGAGTGACAAGGTCAGGGGACGGCAGGCAGATGACATAGCCGGTGCCTTCGGCGTTCAGGTGCACCTGACCCGAAGCCACCGTGCGCATGTGAACCCCGGTAGAGCCCACCGTGGAACAGGCCGTGCCCGCATCACCGGTATGGACGCCCGCACCAAGGGCGGTCATCACCATGTCGACATATCCCAGCGAAACCGGAGTGCCCGCAAGCAGTCCTGTCTGTGCGGCGGCACTTGGCGAAAGTGGCCTTGTCTCTTGTGACCCGTCAAGAATGTCCGGCAGCAGGTGTCTGCGGCTGTTCAAGCCCAGAGCCTCGATCACCACGTCGCTATACTGTCGAGTCCGGAAATCGCCGAAGGTGAAACTTGCCTCGGACGGGTCCGTCGCCCGTACCCCGGTGAAGTTGAGAAACAGCCAGTCCTTGCAATGCAGCGCCACTTCGGCGCGATCCAGACGTTCGGGGCAAACCCGCGCCATATGCGCCAACTGGCTGCCCTGCTGGCAAGTGTTGAGGCCGGTTCCGGTTGCCTCGAACCGGGCGCGTTCATTGGGGCCGCGGGTCAGTTCCCGCACCGTAGGCGCGGCCCGTGCATCAAGCCAGAGCCAGGCATCGTCCACCGCAGTGTTGTCCTTCCCGACCAGCCAGGTTCCATCCCCCTGACCGGTCAGCGCGACGGCTGCCGTGCGCTTGGCCAGCCCTTCGACCTTGTCGCCCAGGCCACGCAGGGCGGCAGCGCAGTCGGCCCATGTCCGGGACAGCGATTGCGTGGCTGAACCGTCGGCACCCATGGCATAGGAGTTGCGTACAGACGCAGAGGCCAGCTGGTGCCCGGCCAAGTCAAAGGCCACGGCCTTGATGACGGATGTCCCGGCGTCCACGCCGATGATCAGTTCCGGCGAATCGGCCATGTATCCCCCCCGTTGTCGCTGCTAGCCACCCTGGCCTCTCCTTTGTGACGGCGTGTGGAGTCCGCGTCCTCTCAAGTGCCTCGCGCAGGGGTTCCGATACGTTCAGAAAAGGCAGCGCACTGCGCGTGGTTGAGTAATGGCTAACACAAAAAGTTTTCCCTGTCTGTATTTTTTTGCAGACGCTGTAAAAATTTTCATATACGGTTGAATCAGTCAGCCGCACCTTTAGTGGTGTGGTGAGTCGCTGATCCAGACGCGGAATTGAGGAGTTCCCGGACCAGTGGCAGGGGAGGAAAGGCTCAACATCAATCGGTTGACCATTTCCATCAGATAAAGGCGTCGACCACTTTCGGCGCAAAAGCACTGCGGCCCGAGTTTCCGGGTCGGACAGCAAAGGGGCACGTCCGCAATGGCCAGTACCGGAACCTTATCTGCCAGCACCTCCAAGGCGACGCGACGCAAGGCAATCATCGCTCTCGCAGGGGTTGTGTTGTTGGGCGCTATCGTCATCGACACCAAGGTTGTGTCCATCGGGGGCGAAGAGGACTTGCGCCAGCAGGCTTTCAACCCTGACAGGTTCGGTGAACAAGAGTTTCCGCGCGTCCGGGACTATGTGACCGGCAAGGCCCCCGAGGCGGCAAAGCTTGCCGAAGAACTGGCAGCGGACAAGAAGGCCGCGATTGCCGCCTATGGCACCATGGCGGGGGCGTTTCCCGTGATGCCTGTGTCCTTTACCGGCGTTGCCGGCGATGGCAAGTCAGGTGTGTTTACCATCAGTGTCGACGGCTTGCCGGATGGCGTTGGCGTGCGGGTTCAAACCGGCCCCGCGATCAACGGCACGGAATTGCGCGACATCACCGGCGACATTGAGTTCGGCGCTTTCAAAAACCAGATCGAGTTTCAGAACGCCGGCGCCGGTATCAATCGAGCCATGGCGGCAGAGGTCCTTTCCGGTCTCGATCGCGATGCGCTGACCGGCAAGACGATCACCGTCACCGGCGTTTTCACCATGATCAACCCGAAAAACTGGCTGGTGACCCCAGTTGCCTTCGAGGTGCAGTGATGAAATCCCCGATCCACGACGAAACCCCGACAATCACGCCCGACAAGGTCGAAGTGGTCCTTGCGGCGCGCGATGTCACCAAGAGCTTTGGCGCGGTTCACGCATTGAAAGGCGTCAACTTTGACGTCCATCGCGGTCAGGTTACGACGCTTTTCGGTGAAAACGGCGCTGGCAAGTCGACGCTGATGAAAATTCTCTCGGGCGTGCAACTCCCCACAACCGGAGAGCTGATACTCGACGGCAAGCCGGTCGAGATCAAGTCAACCGTCGAGGCGCGCGAGCTAGGCATCTCGATCATTCACCAGGAACTGTCGCTCGCCCCCAACATGAGCGTGCGTGACAACATCTTTATGGGTCGTGAGATCATGGGCGCGCGAGGCGTCAATTTCGCCGAGGAAGAGCGTCAGTGCCGCGCGCTGATGGCAGAACTTGAAGAAGACATAGATCCGCTGACCACGGTTGAGGACCTGCGCCTGGGTCAGCAGCAGATTGTCGAGATCGCCCGCGCGCTGAGCGTCAATTCCCGTATCCTGATCATGGACGAGCCGACATCGGCGCTATCCGCCTCGGAAGTCGAGGTGCTGTTCAAGGTGATCCATGACCTGAAGGCCAAAGGCGTGTCGATTGTCTATATTTCGCACCACCTCGAAGAGGCATTGACCATCACGGATCATGCCGTTGTTTTGCGTGATGGCAACATGACCGCCTATGCCCCTCGTGCAGAGATCGATCTGGAATGGATCGTGCGCAACATGGTGGGCGAGAATTTCGACCTAGGCTCGCCGCCGGACTCAACCTTCGGAGACGTTGCGTTGTCGGTACAGAACCTCTCTGTTCCGGCTCCTAGCAGTTCGGGTTACTCGGTGGTCGACAGGCTGTCACTGGACGTGCGTCAGGGCGAGATCGTTTGTATCTATGGGCTTATGGGTGCCGGTCGCACCGAAATGATGGAATGCATCGCCGGGCGGCTGCCGTCCTCGGGTGGCAAGATCAGCCTGCATGGGCACGAGATCGCCGGAATGACCATCGCCCAGCGGATTGAGGCCGGGCTTGTCCTGACACCAGAAGACCGCCAGCGCGACGGGCTTGTGCAGACCATGACGGTGGGTCAGAACCTGTCGCTTGCCTCCATTGGGGCCTTTACCCGGCGCTTGTTCACGTCAAAATCCGACGAGCAGGAAATCATCGAACGCTCGATCCGTGAGGTCACCATCAAGACCGATGGCGGAGGCGCGGCCATTGGCTCTTTGTCTGGCGGCAACCAGCAAAAGGTGGTGATCGGCAAGATGCTGGCCACCAAGCCCACGGTCGTCCTGCTGGATGAACCGTCACGCGGGATCGATATCGGTGCCAAGGCGGAGGTGTTCCGCCTGCTTGCCGAAGGCGCGAAACAGGGCCTTGCCGTGGTCTACTCGACCTCCGAAGTCAGTGAATGCCTGTCCATCGCCCACCGCATCATCGTCATGCACAAGGGCAAGATCTCGGCCACTTTCGGGCCAGGGGCGACCAAAGAGCAGATCATGGCCGCCTCGGGCGAGGTGAACCTTGAGCACAGCCTGACGGCGGCCTTTGGCCTCGATTTCTGTGAGGTGGTCACCGACTTGCATCAACAAGATCTGGCGCTGGGCCCACTTGGCATCGCGGGCAGCAAGTTTCTATCGTCGGAAATTGCCAGTGGACGCAACAAGGTGATCGGGGTGGGGCATGGCCGGACCTTGCTGGCCTGCGTCGAAAACCTGGAACGGATACAGGCGCAAGACCTCAAGGTTGTGTCCCTGATGGGGGCGCTGACCACCGGTGCCGACGTGAACCCGCACGCTGTCGTTTCCAAACTGGCAGAGCTGACCGGGGCACAAGCGGCGTCGATGCCTGTGCCGTTTGTCGCCAATACAATCGCCGACCGGGATGTCCTTTTGGGTCAGAAAGCCGCTCGGCAGGCCGCGGACCTCGCCCGACAAGCGGACCTGATGGTCGTCGGCATCGGTACTGCGCTACCAGAGGCCGAACTGGTGACCACCGGCATGATCGAACCGGAAGAAATGGCAGACATTGCCAAGGCTGGCGGTGTTGGCGAGATGCTTGGCCACTTTTTCGACAAGCGCGGCAAGCCGGTGGGGCAGCAGGTCAGTGAACGCATTCTGACCCAGCCGCTGGATCAGTTGAAAGGTCGCCGCATCGTCGCGGTTGCAGGAAGCGCGATCAAGACCGACGCAATCAAAGCCATTCTGGAAAGCGGCCTGCTGCGCGGGCTGATCATCGACGAACACACCGCCCGGGCCATTGCCGACATGGACAAGCCCGCCGCAGTTCAGACCTGAAACGGAGAGTTTCGACATGACAGATGTCACCAATAACAAGAAGTCCAGCTCCGGTGGGCTGATGGCAAGCGTGTTCGGCGAAGATGCCACCTTTGTGCAAATCCTGCTGGAAGGCCGCGCCTTTTTCGCCCTGATCGCGATCATCGCGATCTTCTCTTTCCTTTCACCGAACTATTTCAGCCTCTCGAACTTTCTGATCATGACCTCGCAGGTGGCCATTTTCGGGCTGCTTGCGATTGGGATGCTTCTTGTCATCCTTTCGGGCGGCATTGATCTGTCGGTGGGATCAACCCTTGCGCTGTGCGGCGTCTTTGCGGGCTTCCTCATGCAGGGGGTCGAGTTTGAATCGCTTGGCGTCATTCTCTACCTGCCTGTTTGGGCCGTGGTCGTCTGCACCTTGGCAATGGGGGCGTTTGTCGGTGCCGTGAACGGCGTGCTGGTGGCCTTTTTCAAGGTGCCGGCTTTTGTCGCCACGCTGGGGTCCCTGTATGTCGCGCGCGGCGCGGCGTTGCTGATGACCAACGGCCTGACGTTCAACAACCTTTCCGGGCGTCCCGAACTGGGCAATACCGGCTTTGATTGGCTGGGCTTCAACCGTCTTTGGGGTATCCCGATCAGCATCTTCGCGCTGACCGCTCTTGCCGTCGGTGTACATCTGTTGCTGTCGCGGACGGCCTTCGGGCGCTGGCTGTATTCGACGGGCGGAAACGCAAGGGCCGCAGAGCTTTCGGGCGTGCCGGTCAAGAGCGTGCTCATCTGGGTTTACGTCCTGTCGGGGATGTGCGCGGCCATCGCCGGAATCGTGTTGAGCTCACAACTTACTTCGGCTGGTCCAACCGCGGGCACGACCTATGAACTGACGGCCATCGCCGCGGTCGTGGTGGGCGGGGCGTCGCTGATGGGCGGGCGCGGCACGGTTCAGGGCACCCTGCTGGGCGCGTTCGTGATCGTGTTCCTGGGGGCCGGTCTGGTCATCGTGGGCGTCAGTTCCTACTGGCAGACCGTCTTTACAGGCGCGGTGATCGTGCTCGCCGTGATGCTCAACTCCATCCAATACGGGGGCAAGAGCCGCAAAGGCTGACCCCCATCGCAATTCGCGCACTTCGGGTGGAATGACCCGACGCGAAAATCGCCGGGCAACCGGCAACAACGAAAACCCAAGGGAGATTTCAGAAATGTTCAACATCACCAAGCGTGCCTTGCTGGCCGCCGTCACCTCGCTGCCGCTTATGGCGGGCTCGGCCTGGGCCGAGGGTCTGATCTCGATCATCGTGACTGACCCGGCAAACCCCTATTGGTTTACCGAAGGCGAAGTTGCCAAGGCGACTGCCGAAGAGCTGGGCTATGAGGCCACTGTTGCGGCCCACAAAGGCGACACCAACGTCGAGTCAAACCTTGTCGATGCCGCGATCACGAACAAAGCGGTGGCGATCATCCTCGATCCAGCCAACGCCGACGGGTCGGTTGGTGTGGTCCGCAAGGCAACCGAAGCTGGGATCCCTGTTTTCCTCGTGAACGCCGAGATCAACGAGAGCGGTATCGCCATCGCCCAGCTGGTTTCCAACAACGCACAAGGTGCCGCGCTGGGTGCTGTTGCCTGGCAGGAGATCGTCGGCGACGAGGCAAAGTATGTAGAGTTCTTCGGCAACCCGGCAGACAACAACGCGGCGACGCGGTCCAACGGGTACAAGACGGTTCTCAGCCAGTATCCCGGACTTGAGAAAGTCGCCGAGGAAGTGGCCAACTGGGACCGGACCCTGGGCTATAACAAGATGCAGTCGATCATGCAGGCCAACCCGGATATCGACGCGGTCATCTCGGGCAACGACGAAATGGCTCTGGGCGCGATTGCCGCGCTGAAAGAGGCGGGACGCCTTGAGGGCGTGGTTATCGGCGGTTTCGACGGATCGCCTGATGCTGTTGCCGCCGTCAAAGCGGGCGAGATGGCCTATACTGTTCTCCAGCCGGTGGCCGTTTTCTCTCGTGAGGCCGTGATCCAGGCCGACTACTACATCAAGAACGGCTCTCCCATGGTTTCCGATGAAAAGCAGCTGTTTGATTGCCTGCTGATTACCCCGGAAAATGTGGCCAACTACACAGCACCGTTCACGCTGTCGGAATAATCCCGGCCGGATGAATGCCCTTGCCTCAGGAGCCAAGCCAACGCGTGGCTCCGGCGAGGAATAGGAAAATCCGTGGGCGGGACAGTGTTCCGCCCACGGGCCTTTTGCCAACTGTTTTTGCTGGGTTGGTTTCTGGGCTCGGTACGCCCTAACTGCGGCACAGCGAATGCCCGGTACAACATCGCGTGCTGTCCATCAGCCCTGGACGCTGCGCAACACTCTGGCGGCAGCGACACCGGCGACGGCCCCTAGAAAGTGGGATTCCCAACTGACACCGGGTTGGCCGGGCAGGACGCCCCAGATCATCGTGCCATAAACCACCACCACCCCGGCCGCCACGATCAGCGGCACCAGGCGCTTTTCCACCAGCCCGCGCGCGACGAGGAAGGCGAACCAGCCAAAGATCAATCCCGAGGCCCCGACGTGGTTGCCCGGTTGACCAAAGAGCCAGACGCCAAGCCCGCCAAGGCCAACAATGATGACCGTCGCGGGCAGCGCCACCTTGCGGGCGGTCACCGCAAGCAGCCCGCCCAGCAGCATCAAGGGCACGGTATTTGCGGCGGCATGTGCCACAGAGCCGTGCAGAATGGGCATGAACAGGATGCCGTCCAGCCCGCCAACCGCGCGCGGCCGCAGGCCAAACCATCCATTGAGCGTGTAACCCAAGAGCAGATTGACCGCCTCTACCCCCCAGATCACGGCCACAAAAATGGCAAGCCATCGAAAACGACCAAGATCCACCACGCGTCTCCCACTGTTCACACGGGGAGGTGCGTAACACGAGAAACAGGGGCAAAGAAGCCGCGCGCGTGTCGGATCGAAGGCCGATGCGCCCGACGTGCAGCTTTTGCCTGTTCGTCGGGCTTCGGGGGCCGGGTCGGAACTCGGCCTACAAAAAGAGGGTTGCCGTTCCCGGCACCAGCGCCACAAACACCAGAACCAGCAGCATCACCGCGATAAAGGGCAGGGTGGCGGCGAAAATTTGTTCGACGGACGTATCCGGATCGTTCAACGTGTTGTGTACCGTAAAGACCGAGATCCCGAAGGGTGGCGTCAGCAGGCCGATCTCGACTGCGATCACGGTGACAATGCCAAAGTGCATCAGGTCCAGCCCCATGCCCAGCGCGATCGGGGCGGCGATGGGCACCATGATCAACAGAATAGACGTACTGTCGAGGATCATGCCCATCAACAGGATGATCGCGGCATAAAAGAACATGAATCCCAATGGCCCAAAGCCTGATCCGGTGACCATATCCGCGATGGCATTCGGCAGCCCGGCAATGGCCAACATCCGCGAATAGAAAGAGGCCGCCACCAACAGCAACAAGATCGAGACAGAGATCACGCCGGTCTGTTTCATCACTTGCCACAGCTTTTTGCGGTCAAGGCTGCGGCGCGACAGCGCTACGATCAACGCGCCAAAGGCCCCGATACCGCCCGCCTCTGTCGGGGTAAAGAACCCGGTATACAGCCCGCCCAGCACCAGAATCACCAGCGCGATGATCGGGCTTAGTTTTCGGATCATGGTGCCGCGTGGCATCGGTGTGAAATCGCGGTCCAGACGGCGGGCTTTGACGTCGTCCGGGTCTTGCAGGACAAAGCGCGGGAACAGCGCGGTGATGCTGACCAGCATGGCAACAAAACCACCCGCCAACAACAGGCCGGGGACGATGCCCGCAATGAACATGCCGCCGATGGAAACCTCTGCCAGCACGCCGTAGATGATCAGCAGCAGGCTGGGCGGGATCAGCATGCCCAGCACCGACGATCCGGCCACCGTGCCCGCCGAAAAGGCCGGACGATAGCCGTGGCGCGTCATTTCCGGCACGGCCACGCGGGTAAACACCGCAGCCGAGGCGATAGAGACGCCGGTGACGGCGGCAAAGATCGTGTTGGCGGCCACGGTCGCCACGCCAAGACCGCAGATCATGCGCCGCAGCAACTCTTCGGCGACTTCAAAGGTGTCACGCCCGACGTTTGACACGCTGACCAGAAGTCCCATCAACACGAACAGCGGAATGGTCGCAAAGAGATAGTCTGCAATCCCGGAATAGGCAGTCAGTTCCAGCATCCGAAAGGCCAGCCCCAAATTGTCGCGGATTATCCAGATCCCGACAAAGGCCACGGAAAAGAGAGCATAGGCGATCTGCATGCCCAGCAGGACCAGCAGGATCAGCGCCGCGATCAGGATAAAGCCGATTGTCAGGGTGGTCATCGCGGGATCCTCAGGGTTCGGGTTTCCTGCACCGCCCGGTAAAGCGCGGCAAGAGCGGCGGTGGCGGCGCCCAATACGGTGATCCCCCGAAAGGGCCAGGTGGGGATGGTCCAGACACCCTGTACGCCAAAGAACTCTGAGGTTTCCCAGGCGCTTGCGAATTTCGGCCAAGAGGCCCAGACGATCAGCGCAAAGACCACGGCGCCGGTCAGGCAGAACAGCGCCTCTATCACAACCACCGCGCGGGGAGAGGCGCGGGCGATCCGGCGCACAAGGAAATCTGCCCGTGTGAGGCGCCTTTGCAGGATGGCGGCAGGGACTTGCAGGAACACGATGGCGACCACGGTGCGCGCTGCGATCTCAGATACGCCGGTGATGGGCATGCTCAGCAGGTTGCGCCCGATCACGTCCGCGACGATCAGCAACATCAGCGCCCCGATGGCCGCCGTGCCGACCGCAGACATTGCCGCAGCCAGACCGCCCAGGGCCGCGCCCAGCGGTGCTTGCGAGAAAGGCGGAACAAAGCCCTCACCGAAATCCTCGCTTGTGTCTTCGCTCATGCCGTTGCCCCGCAGTCAAACAAGCGTCTGCCCGGCCATATCTGACCGGGCAGACAAATGGTCAGGTTTTGGTCCTCAGAGACCGTCGTCCCAGTTGCGCAGCGGCTCTGCGCCACGTTCCCGCAGGGCTGCGAAATAGGCCTTGAGGACGGTTTTGCCGGCCTCGCCGGTCTGTTCCAGCCACGGTTCGATGATATTGGGCAGACCGTTGACCCATGCGGCTTTTTCCGAATCGGGCAGCTGGTGGATGGTCAGACCGGCCTCCTGCATCTCACCCAGCGCGCGTTCGGCCAGATCCCCGACATAGTCGCCGTGGGCAATCGACGTTGCCTTGGCGGCCTGACGCATGGCATCGCGCACTGGGGCGGGCAGACCGTCAAAGAAATCCTTGTTGGCGGCGATCCCGCCGAAATACATGGATCCGATGCCGACGCGGGTCAGTTCCGGGGCAACCTCGTAGACGCGTGTCGGCAGGATGCCGGATGCAAAGGACAAGGTGCCCTCTGTCACGCCAGTCTGGATGTTGGTGTAATAGGTGGTCAGCGCGCCATCGACGGGCGTGGCCCCTGTCTCACGCAGCCAGTTGGCCGATGTGCCCGGCGCGTTCAGCTTGCGGTTTTGCAGGTCTGCCATCGAATTCACCGGGAAGGTGGCGTAGATGTCATAGCTGTCGGTGATGAGTGAGCTGAGGTGGACCATGCCGTTCTGCGCCCAGCTGTCTTTCAGCTCTGGCAGGTTTTCGGACAGGTCGTCAAAGATCTCGATGATCATGCGGTGATCTTCGGTGGCGAAGGGCGTGAAATAGGTCACGTTCTGCAACGGCATGTTGGCGCCTTCCCAGACCGTGCCGACCATGCCGATGTCGACGATCCCGTCCATGACCGCCTCACGCGTGTCGGTGAACTTGTACAGGGTGCCGGCATAGCTTTCGGCCCAGTTGACCTGGTAGTCGCCGGTTTCGGACAGGATGCGGTTCACCTCGGGCTGAAAGGTGTTCTTCATCGCGTAGACCCAGATGTTGGCCTCGGGGTGCGATGAGCCGATGTTGACCGTGACGGTCTGTTGGGCAAAGGCGGCGCTGCCCAGAAGCAGCGCGGTTGCCGTGGTGATGGCTGTCAATTTCATTTCGTTCCTCCCTAGGATTGGGGCGTTTGCCCCATTGTTTTCAGTCGGTGATCGTACCCAGCGCGCGCAGAATGCGTTCGGGCGTAAATGGCATTTCCGTGACCTGCGCACCCAAAGGCCGCAGCGCGTCGTTGATTGCGTTCATGACGGCGGCGGGCGCGCCTGCGGTGCCCGCCTCTCCGGCGCCCTTGGCCCCCAGTTCGCTTTCCTTGGTGGGCGTTTCGACGTGGCCGATGATCATGTCCGGCATTTCCGCCGCCATGGGCACGAGGTAGTCGGCCATCGAGCCGTTCAGCAACTGCCCCTCTTCGTCATAGTGGATTTCCTCGAACAGCGCGCCGCCCAGACCCTGTACGATGCCGCCCCGGATCTGTTCGTCCACCAGTTGCGGATTGATGATCCGCCCGCAATCCTCGACGCACCAGTGTTTCAGCAAGGTGACGACGCCGGTGTCGGTATCGACCTCCAGATAGCTGGCCTGCACGCCGTTGGTGAAGGCAAAGGGGTAATCCATCGTGATGTAGTGCCGCGTCTGTACCAGTTCGCGGGGCAGCCCCTTGGGCAGCGTGTCGCCACGGAAATAGACGATGCGCCCCAGCTCATGAAGCGGCATCCGCGCCACGCCGCTGTCCGCATCGACAATCTCGCCGTCGCGGATGTCCAACGCGCCCTGATCGGCCTGCAACATGGCAGCGGCCACCTCAAGGATCGACTCGCGCAGCGCGCGCCCGGCCTTCAGCGCCGCCTCACCGCCGATGCCTGCGCCACGGGACGCCCAGGTGCCGCCACCATAAGGCGTAACCTGGGTGTCGCCGGTGATGATGCGCACCTTGTCCGGGGTGATGCCGACGCTTTCGGCGACGATCTGGCTGAGCATCGCCTCAGTGCCCTGACCCTGTTCGGTCACACCCGACAGCGCCACAACCGATCCGTCCGGGTCCATGCGGACGGTGCACCCGTCCTGCGCCGAAATGCGCGCGCCGCCGATGCCGTACATAAACGGCGACGGGTTGGTCAGTTCGATAAAGGACGCGATGCCGATGCCGCGATGTTTGCCACGCTTGCGGGCCTCTGCCTGATCGGCGCGCAGGGCGTCGTAGTCCATCAACTCCATCAGCTTGTCCATCGAGGCGTGATGCGACAGCCCCTCGAACCGCATCTTGGCGGGTGAGGTCACCGGATAGGCGTCGTCGGCAAACATGTTGCGGCGGCGGATCTCGACCGGGTCCATGCCAATGGCAGCGGCGGCCATGTCCACCAGCCCCTCTGTGATCGCGACGGCGATGGGATGGCCGACGGCGCGATACTGACATGTCGGCGTCTTGTTCTGAAACACCACTGACGTCCGCGCCCGGTAGTTGGCGAAATCATAGGGGCCGCCGCAAAGGTTCACGACCTGGTTGCCCTCGATGGCAGAGGTGCGGGGATAGACCGAATAGGGGCCGATGCCGGTCCAGTCGTCCACGTCGATGGCAAGGATCTTGCCCCCTGCGTCGACGGCGATGCTGGCCTCGATCTCATGGTCACGGGCGTGGATGTCGGTGGTAAAACTTTCCAGCCTATCGGCGATGAACTTGACGGGCCGGGACATGATCTTGGCGATGGCGGCGGTGGCGACCTCGTCGGGGTAGACATGAACCTTGATGCCATACGACCCGCCGACATCGCCGCAGATCACGCGAACGCGACCTTCGGGGATGTCCAGGTGCGTGGCCAGCACGGTCTGCATCATGTGCGGCGCCTGCGTGGCGTGATAGGCGGTCATCTGCCCTTCGGCGGGGTTCCAGTCCACCAGGATAGAGCGCGGTTCCAGCGTGACGCCGGTGTGGCGCGCGGTGCGGAACCGGGTGGTGATGACCTTGTGCGCGCCTGCCATGGCATCATCGACGGTGCCTTCTTCGTGCAGGCGACGAAAGGCAAGGTTATCGCCCAGTTCGGGGTGGATGACGGGTGTGTCCGTGTCCAGCGCGGTCATGGTGTCGGTGACAACGGGCAGCGGATCATAGTCGACGTCAACCAGCGCGGCGGCGTCTTCGGCGGCGGCGCGCGTCGTGGCGACCACGGCCACCACAGGCTCACCGACCCAGACGGCGCGGTCTATCGCCATCGGGTGTTCCGGCGGTGATTTCAGCCCCTTGAGGTGTTCCAGAACGGCCACCCACGGCGTGCAGACCTCTGCCAGATCGGGCCCGGTAAAGATCCGCAGCACACCTTTGACGGCGCGCGCCTCTTCTGTGTCGATGGACACGATGCGGGCATGGGCCAGCTGCGAGCGGACGAAAACGACATGCGCCATGCGCGGCAGCACGATGTCATCGACATAGCGCCCGCGCCCTTGCACCAGCTTGCCCGCGTTGGGGCGCGGGACCGTCTTGCCAATGTAGGAATTGGGCCGGTCGGGATTTCCGAAATTGATGGTCATGCCGTTCCCCCCTTGGCGCGTGACCGGGCGACCAGTTCGACAGCGTCCACGATGGCCTCGTACCCGGTGCAGCGGCAGTAGTTGCCCGACAGGTGTTCGCGGATCTCCTCGCGTGAGGGTTGCGAATTGCGCGATAGCAGATCCTCTGCCGCGACCAACATTCCGGGGGTGCAGAACCCGCATTGCAGGGCGTTTCGGGCAACAAAGGCGTCTTGCAGGTCGGTGATTTCGGCGCGGTCGGTCAGGCCCTCAATGGTCCAGACATCGGCCCCGTCCGCCTGCGCGGCCAGCATCAGGCAGCCGCGCACGGCCTGCCCGTCGACGCGGATCGTACAAGCGCCGCAGACACCGTGCTCACAGCTGGCGTGCGCGCCCGTCAGGCTCTGGTCCAGACGCAGGAAGTCGATCAGATGCTGACCTGCCGGAACGCGGGCCTCGACCGGCTCGCCGTTCACGGACAGAGAGATGTCTATCTTGTCTCGAAACATGTCGGTCATGTGCGTTGGTCTCCGATACGCGCCACAGCCCGGCGCAACAAAACGCTTGCAAGGTGGCGGCGGTAGGCGGCGCTGGCCTGTGTGTCCGAGGGCGGGTCGATCTCTGTCGCCAACGCGGCAACGGCACCATCCAGATCACCAGCGTCGAGCGCGGCCATGGTTGCGGTGGCCAGAACCGGCACCGACCCCACGGAAAAGAGCGATAGCCGATGGCCGGAGGCGCGACGCACAAGGCAGACCCCCGCCAAGGCATAGTCGCCGGACCGGCGGGCAACCTCTTCCAGCACCTGCGCCTCAGTCGGCTCGGCCAGGGGCACTGACAGCGCGGTCAGTATTTCCCCGTCTTCGATGGCCGTGGTGAACACGTCCTCAAAAAAATCCTCAACCGCGATGTCGCGGCTGCCGTCCGGTCCCTGCACATGGATCGTGGCCCCCAATGCCAGCGCGCAGGCAGGAAACTCTGCCGCCGGATCGGCATGGGCCAGCGCGCCGCCAATGGTGCCCCGGTTTCGGATCGCTGCGTGCGCGATGAACTGCACGGCCTGTGTCAGCAGCGGCGCATGTTCGGCAACCAGTGGGTCGCCCCCCACCTCGACGTGGCGCGTCAACGCGCCGATGCGCAGGCGATCCCCGGCGACCGTGATGCCCGACAATTCCGCGATGCGGGAAATATCAACCAGCATATCCCCGGTGGAAAGCCGCATGTTCATGGCGGCGACAAGGCTTTGCCCACCGGCCAGAATGCGGCCCTGACCGTCCGATTGTGCCAGCAGATCCAACGCATGGCGCACGTCTTGTGCCCGGGCATATCCACCCGCCGATGCTTTCATGGCCAACTCCCTTCTCCCTTGACCAGCACCCTTATTGAGCGTCTGATCAATCTTATTGATCACATGATCTGTAAAGCTGAGTCGTTGCAAGACAAAAGTTTTCGGGTATCGAACAAGCGGGGGCGCACGATGAGCGAACAGATCGACAAGTCTGAGAAAACTACGAACGAGGGATCCAGCCGACGCAGGTTGCCCCCCAAAGAGCGGCGTCAGCAGATCATTGACGAAGCGGTCCGCTTTTTCGCCGAGGTCGGGTTGAGCGGTAAGACCAGGGATCTGGCGAAACGGCTGGGTGTCACCCAGTCGCTGTTGTTCAACTACTTTGCGACCAAGGATGACTTGCTGGAGGCGGTCTATGAAAAGGTCTATCTGGGGCGTCTGTCGGCAGACTGGCCCGAACGGTTGACCGATCGCAGTGTGCCATTGCGCGCACGGCTGTTGGCATTCTACCAGGAATACAGCGCCCTGATCTTTGAACGGCACTGGATGCGCATCTTCATGTTTTCAGGGCTCGCCGGGGCAGACCTGAACCACAGGTACCTCAAACATCTGGGCGATGTCATCTTTCGCCCGCTGCTGGATGAAACTGCGTCGCTGGCTCAGAGTGACGTCTGTCCGACGATGGAGGACATCTGGAACCTGCACGGTGGCATCGTCTACATCGGTATCCGCCAGCACATCTACTGTATGCCTGGCCCGGAATACCCCGAAGAACCGATCGCCAAGGCGATTGATAAATATCTGCTATTGTTCGGGATTCCGCACGATGCTTGACGGCATTGAGGGTGCGGCTGCCTGCTTGTCTGGTGCGACGTCATAGAAAGACAGGTCTTGCCAGCACCGTCATTTCCAATATACATGAAATATGGAAAAGATAGGTGCCATCTCGACCCTCTCCGCGCTTGCGCATGACATTCGGATTGACGTGTTTCGTTTGTTGATCCGCGCCGGGGCCAGCGGCGTATCGGCTGGTCAGATTGCCGAAACGCTGAAGATCCGGCCAAATACCTTGTCCAACAACCTTAGCATCCTGTCCGGCGCTGGTCTTGTCACGTCTCTGCGTGAAGGCCGATCTGTCCGGTATTTCGCCAATATGGATGCGATGCACGGACTACTGTCCTTTCTGATGGAGGAATGTTGCGGCGGGCGCGCCGACCTGTGCCAGCCTCTCCTTGACCAGATCACCTGCGCGCCACCCATGCCCAACCCCACGGAGCCTGACCTTTGACCGATACGCCCCCCTCTGACAGTGCCCTGGGCACCTTTGAACGCTATCTGACCCTTTGGGTGGCGCTGGCGATGATTGCCGGTCTGACGATTGGCACACTGGCACCGGGATTGGTGCAGGGCATTGCTGCATCGGAGGTCGCCAACATCAATCTGGTTGTCGCGGTTCTGATCTGGGCAATGGTCTACCCGATGATGGTGGGGGTGGATTTCGGTGCCGTTGCGGGCGTCGCGCGCCAGCCGCGCGGGCTGATCGTGACGCTGGTGGTCAACTGGCTGATCAAACCCTTTACGATGGCGCTGCTGGCGGTACTGTTCTTCGACTATGTCTTTGCACCTTGGATCGCGCCTGAGGATGCGGCGCAATACACCGCCGGGCTGATCCTGCTGGGGGCTGCGCCCTGCACCGCGATGGTCTTTGTCTGGTCGCAACTGACGCGCGGGGATGCCACCTATACGCTGGTCCAAGTGTCGGTGAACGACCTGATCATGGTCATCGCCTTTGCGCCCATCGTTGCCTTTCTGCTGGGTGTGACCGAAATCTCCGTCCCGTGGGAAACGCTGGTCCTTGCCACGGTCCTCTATGTCGTGCTGCCTTTGGTGGCCGGTCTGCTGACTCGCCGCGCGCTGGGCAGTCCACAGGCGATTGAGGCATTCACCGCGCGGGTCAAACCGTGGTCCATGGTCGGGCTGATCGCCACCGTTGCCATCCTGTTTGGCTTGCAGGGCGACGTGATCCTGTCCCGCCCGCTGGTCATCGCCCTGATTGCCGTACCGATCGTGATCCAAAGCTATGGCATCTTTGCGCTGGCCTATGGCGCGGCCTATGCGCTGAAGGTGCCGCACAGGATCGCCGCCCCCTGCGCGATGATCGGCACCTCAAACTTTTTCGAATTGGCGGTTGCCGTCGCGATCAGCCTGTTCGGCCTCAACTCTGGCGCGGCGCTGGCCACCGTTGTCGGCGTGCTGGTCGAAGTGCCGGTGATGCTGTCACTGGTCGCCTTTGCCAACCGGACACGAGCCCGCTTTGCTTGAACCAATCAAACTCCCGGACCGCCGATCATGACCGATACCCCCAATCTGCGCGAAGACAGCGTTCTTCCGATCACGACGGAAACGCTTTTCCCCGCCACGCCCAGCACTCATGCGCCGCGAATCCTGATCCTGTACGGGTCGCTGCGCGAGCGCAGCTTTGCCCGCCTCAGCGCCGAAGAGGCCGCCCGCATCCTGACGCGGTTCGGTGCCGAAGTGCGCGTTTTTGATCCGCGCGGCCTGCCTCAGGTCGATACCGCAGAGCCGGATCACCCAAAGGTGGCGGAGCTGCGTGATCTGGTGACATGGTCCGAGGGTATGGTCTGGTCCTCGCCCGAACGGCACGGGGCCATGACCGGGCTGATGAAATCGCAGATCGACTGGATTCCGCTGTCGCTGGGCGGGGTGCGTCCGACGCAGGGCAAGACGCTGGCCGTGATGCAGGTTTGCGGCGGTAGCCAAAGTTTCAATACCGTCAATCAGTTGCGCATCCTTGGCCGCTGGATGCGGCTGCTGACCATCCCCAACCAATCGTCGATTGCGCGGGCCTGGGATGAGTTTGACGATGCGGGTCGCATGACGCCTTCTCCGTTTTACAACCGGATCGTCGACGTGATGGAGGAGCTGGTCAAGTTCACCCTGCTCACGCGCGACATCCGCGATCCTCTGGTTGACCGCTATTCGGAACGGGTCGAAAGCCGCGCGGAGCTATCAAAGCGGGTCAATCAGGCCAAGGCCGTCGGCACCTGATCGGGGCAAGGGTCACAGCGAGGCCGTGATCCCCCCGTCCACATACAGCGTGTGGCCGTTCACAAAACTGGACGCGTCGGACGACAGGAAAATACAGGCGCCCACCAGTTCCTCAACATTGCCCCACCGGCCTGCCGGAGTGCGTTTCTCCAGCCATGCAGAGAACTCGGGGTCGTCCACCAGCGCCTTGTTCAACGGCGTGTCGAAATAGCCGGGGGCGATGGCGTTGCACTGCAACCCGTGCCGCGCCCAATCCGTTGCCATGCCTTTGGTCAGGTTGCCCACCGCGCCCTTGGTCGTGGTGTAGGGCGCAATGCCGGGACGGGCGAGCGCGGTTTGAACGGAGGCGATATTGATGATCTTGCCGCGTCCTCGTTCGATCATGTGCCGGGCGCAGGCCTGCCCGACGTGAAAGACGCTGGCCACATTGGTTTGCAGCAGCTTTTCGAACATCTCTGCCGGGAAATCCTCCAAAGGGGTGCGATGCTGCATCCCGGCGTTGTTCACAAGGATGTCGATGGCACCATGTTCCGCCTCAAACCCATCAACGGCGGCGCGCACGCCCGCGTGATCGGTGGCGTCGAACGCCAGTTCAAACACGGTTGCGCCCTCATCCCGCAGGGTTTCGGCAGCGGCGGACAGCTTGGCCGTGTCGCGCCCGTTCAGCACAACCTCGGCCCCCGCCTGAGCCAGCCCGCGTGCCAGTGCCAGCCCGATGCCCTGTGACGATCCGGTGATCAGCGCGCGCCGACCGTTCAGCGAAAACAGATCCGACATGAAAACCCCTCCTCATTTTCCTAGGTGGGGATTGCGCGCAGCGACAAGGAGGGATGTCAAGCCGAAGGCGTTACCGCAAACGGGCCTCTGTCGTGCCGTCAAAGAACAATGCATCTGCAGGGTCAAAGGTCACATCGACCGCGCTGCTTTCGGGGAGTTCCTCGTCACCACGGGTTTCGACGATCATCTTGCCGCCATCCGGCGTCAGTATGTGATCATAAGCCACGCCGCCCAGCCGTTCACGGATGTCCAGCGTCAGCCCGCCGCCTTCGACGACATTCATGTTTTGCGGGCGCGCCCCCACCAGCACCGAGCTGCCTTCGGCAGGCAGGTCAACACTTGCAGGCACCTCGCGGCCCCCCAGCGCAGGAACCTTCACCACGCCGCCGGTCACTGTACCGGCAAGAAAGTTCATGCTGGGAGAGCCGATAAACCCGGCGACAAAGCGGTTGTCAGGGTCTTTGTACAGATGCATCGGTGCGCCGACCTGTTCAATCCGGCCTGCGCGCAACACCACGATCTTGTCCGCAAGGGTCATCGCCTCGACTTGATCATGGGTGACATAAATCATCGTCGCGCCGATTTCCTTGTGCAGGCGGGCGATTTCCACCCGCATGTCGACGCGCAATTCTGCATCAAGGTTCGACAGCGGTTCATCAAAAAGGAACACCTCTGGCCCGCGCACAATGGCGCGCCCGATGGCGACCCGCTGGCGCTGGCCGCCCGACAGCGCCTTGGGCTTGCGCTTCAGGTAGTCGTCCAGTTTCAGGATGCGCGACGCCTCAGAGACCTTTGCTTTGATCTCGGCCTTTGGGTGGCCGTTCATCCGCAGGCCGAAACCCATGTTTTCCTCGACCGACATATGCGGATACAGGGCGTAGGTCTGGAACACCATCGCCACGCCGCGCTCTGCCGGTTCGGCGCGGGTCACATCGCGCGCGCCGATCTCGATCTTGCCGTCGGTCGTCTCTTCGAGACCGGCAATCATCCGCAGCAATGTCGACTTGCCACAGCCTGACGGGCCGACAAAGACGCAGAACTCCCCCTCGTCGATCCCTAGCGACACCTCGTGGATGACCTGCGTCTCCCCGTATTTCTTGACGACGTCCGTCAGCGTGACACCGGACATGGGCGCTCCTCCCCCGTTAACCCGGAAACTGCCAGGTGCTGGCAGCCTCGGAAATCTCTTCGGCCGTTTTCAGAAGAGCGGGCCGGAAAGCGGCCAACCCCTCCAGTGAATTGCGTTGTGTCGAGTTGGTGATCGACAGCGCGCCGATCACCCGCCCCGCGCCCGACAGGATCGGAGCGGCAATACAGATGATGCCCGGCTCATGCTCTTCGCGGTCATAGGCGATGCCTTCGGCGCGGATGGCATCCAGTTCCGCGCGGAACGCGGCGGCATCGGTCAGCGTCGCAGGCGTGTGGCGATAAAAGGACTGCCGCGCAATCGCGGTGTCCCGCTCTGCCTCTGGCAAATGGGCGATCATCGCCTTGCCGACCCCGGTGCAATAGCCAGGCCCCACCTTGCCCGCTGCGGAAAACATCTCGATCGGGCGCACGGCGTTGCGTTTGTCGACATACAGCACCTGACCCTCGTCCAACTGCGCCAAGTGGATCGTCTCCCCCACCTCCAGTGACAGGGCGTCCAGATACGGCCGCGCGACGGGTGCCAGTGAGCTTTGCCGCCAGGCAGTATGCGCCAACCGAACCAGCCGCAGCCCCGGCGCATAGGTCTGCGAGGCGTCGTCGTAGCGCAGCATCCCCTGATTCACGAGCGTTTGTAGCAGTCGGTATAGCGTCGCCTTTGGGTGACTCGATGCTTCCAGCACCTCGCCGAACCGGACGGGACGGTCAAACCCGGCCACCTGCTCCAACACCTCAAGCGCCTTGCCCACGGTGCCGTCGCCTGCGCGTCTGTGCTGGTTCATGGAGTCCTCCCCTTTCGCCGATCGAACCGACGAGACTGTTGACAGCGATAGCCTGAATCGGTCATGGGTTCAATAGTTGGAAATTGGTTTCACTATATGGAACTATCCGGCATTTGGGAGGATACCATGCTGAAGACTTTCGCGCGCGCCGCCGGTGCGCTTGTTCTGACCACCGCGCTTGTTCAACCGGCTTACGCCGAACTCTCGGGCACGCTCCGGATCATGTCGGACATGTCGAACCCGGCGCCCCGCGCCATCATCGAAGGGTTGGCCGCCGATTTTGACGCGATGCACCCCGATCTCACGGTCGAAGTCGACGTGGTGGACCGCGAAGCTTGGAAAAGCCAGATCCGCAACGCGCTGACCGCAGACGCGCCGGACGTGATCAACTGGTACGCCGCCAACCGCATGGGCCCCTACGTCCGCGCAGGCCTGTTCGAGGACATCTCGGACATGTGGGACAACGGCGACCTGACCGGACTCGACAGCGTCAAAGGCGCGATGACGATGGACGGCAAACAGTGGGGCGTGCCCTATACCTACTATCAGTGGGGCATCTACTACCGCGAAGACATCTTTGACGAACTGGGCCTGACAGAGCCCGCGACCTTCGAAGAAGAGATCGCCAACTGCCAGAAGATCCTCGACTCCGGGCGCAAGTGCTACACCATCGGGACCAAGTTCCTGTGGACCGCCGGCGGCTGGTTCGACTACCTGAACATGCGCACCAACGGCTTTGACCACCACATGGCGCTGGCCCGGGGAGAGCTGTCCTGGACAGAGGACGAAGGCGTGCGCGCCACCTTTGCCAACTGGCGCAAGCTAATCGACATGGGCGCCTTCATCGACGACCACCAGACTTACAGCTGGCAAGAGGCGCTGCCCTTCTTCGTCAAGGGTGAGGCGACCGCCTACCTGATGGGCAACTTCGTGGTGCCGCATCTGCGTGAGGCTGGTTTCACCGATGATCAGATCGACTTTTACCAATTCCCCAAGATCGGCGATCATCCGATGGGCGAAGACGCGCCGACGGACACGTTCCACATCGCGGCGAACGCCAAGAACAAAGAGGCCGCGCGCGCTTTCCTGCAATATGTGACTTCACCCGAGGTGCAGACCAAAATCAATGCGGCTGACGGTCTGGGCCAGCTTCCGGTCAACTCAAACGCCACCGTTGGCGACGATGAATTCCTGCAGCAGGGCTTTGTCATGCTCTCGCAGAACGCGACCGGCGGCATTGCCCAGTTCTTTGACCGCGACTTCCCGGCGGAAATGGCCAAGACCGGCATGGAAGGTCTGCAAGAGTTCATGGTGTTCCCGGACAACCTTGACGACATCCTTGAGCGGCTCGAATTCACCCGGCAAGACGTCTACTGACGACGCGGCGGGGCGACCCCGCCCACTCGTCACGGGTCCGGACAAGCGCTGGGCCCGTACATGTTCCCCGGCAGCCATTTCTTCTTGGCTCAAATACTCCGGGGGTGTGGGGGCTGGCCCCCACTCCGACACATCCAAACGCGCAGGGCCTGTTCATGTCGACCGCCACATCCACCCGCCGATGGAATCCCCAAATCACCACGCCCCTCTTGTTCCTGCTTCCGGGCGTGCTGTTCTTTCTGCTCTACGTGATTATTCCCATCGGGCAGAGTTTCAACATCTCGTTCTACAAATGGGACGGGTTGGGAGAGGCCGAATGGGTCGGCTTGCGCAACTATGAACGCCTGATGCAGGACCGCGCCTTTGAGGTCTCGCTCTGGAACAACATGAAATGGCTGGTGCTCTACCTGCTGGCCATCCCGGCGGGCCTGTTCATCGCGTTGTTCCTGAACCAGACGGTGACCGGCATCCGTCTGTACAAGTCCCTGTTTTTCTTTCCCTTCGTGATCAGTCAGGTGGTTGTGGGTCTGGTGTTCTCATGGTTCTACCTGCCGCGTGAGGGGTTGTTGAACGCCGTAATCACCACCTTCGGGATGGAGCCGATCAATGTGCTGGGCGATCCGGTGCTTGCCACCTATGGGGTCATCGCCGCCGGGCTCTGGCCGCAGACCGCCTATTGCATGATCCTGTATCTGACCGGCCTGAACGCCGTCGACCCTGAACAGATCGAGGCCGGACGGCTGGACGGCGCCAAAGGGTGGCGGATGCTGTGGCACATCATCCTGCCGCAACTGCGCCCCGCGACGTTTATCGCCTTTGTGGTGACAATCATCGGCGCATTGCGGTCGTTCGACCTGATTTCCATCATGACCAACGGCGGGCCATTCGGGTCCACCCGCGTGCTGTCGTTCTACATGTTCGAAAAGGCATTGTCCGAATACGGGTTCCGCATGGGGTACGGGTCGGCCATCGCGGTGGTGCTGTTCCTGATCATGCTGGTCTTTATCGCCTATTTCCTGTGGTCGATGTGGCGCGAAGAGCGGGCAGGGCGGCACTGATGGCACCGTTGCAGTTGGGTATTTTTACAGAAAAGAAGCCAGGGGTCTGAGCCATGTTTCCAACACCGATCCAGAAACAGAGCATGGCGGCGCAGGTCTCTTATCAGGCACTGTTGCCGCTGGCGTTGATCATGTGGCTGTTGCCGTTGATTGCCGTGGCGCTGTTTTCGATCCGCCCACTGGCGGATTTCACCAACGGCAATTACTGGGGCATGCCCTCATCGTTCGAGTTCTTCGAGAACTACGGCAAGGTTTTCTTTGAATCGGACATGCCGCGATACCTGTGGAATTCTGTGCTGATTACCGTGCCGACGGTGATCGGGGCGGTGGCGCTGTCCTGTATGACGGGTTTTGCGCTGGGCATTTACCGGTTCCGGGGCAACCTGCTGATCTTTTTCATGTTCATCGCGGGCAACTTTGTGCCCTTTCAGATCCTCATGGTGCCGGTGCGTGACCTGACCGTGTCGATTGGCTTGTACGATACCAAGCTGGGGTTGGTGTTGTTCCATGTCGCGTTTCAGACTGGGTTCTGCACGCTTTTCATGCGCAACTTTATCCGCGCCCTGCCGCATGAGTTGATCGAAGCGGCGCGGGTCGAGGGTGTCGCCGAATGGCGCATCTTCTGGTTTGTGGTGCTGCCCCTGATGCGGCCCGCCATCGCGGCGCTGTCGGTGTTGATCTTCACCTTTATCTGGAATGATTATTTCTGGGCAGTGGTGCTGACGCAGGGACCGGGAGCGCAGCCTGTGACGGCGGGCATCACCTCGTTCAACTCACAGTTTGTGGCGCAGTATCACCTGATGAGCGCAGGCAGCATTGTCGCCGCGCTGCCGCCGGTGGCCATGTTCTTTCTCATGCAGCGCCATTTCATCGCCGGACTGACGCTGGGAGCAGTGAAGTGAAGACTTGGCGGTTGGATGACGCACGACAGACGTTTGTTCTGGCGCAAGACGGGGTTGGACTGCCCGGGGTGATCTACTGGGCCGCGCCTTTGCCAGCGGATGAGGATCTGGGCGCACTGGCCGCATCCCAGCGATTGGACGTGACGGGTGGTATGATGGATGCCAATGCGCCCTTGTCGATCTGCCCGGAGGCGCGGCAGGGCTGGCCCGGTCAACCCGGTTTTGTGCTGATTGGCGCGGACGGGCGGCGGGTGACGCCAAGGTTGCGTGCTTCAGTTGAGGCGCGCGAAGGTGCCCTGCGGATCACAGCCAATGATGCGGACAGTGGCGTTACCTACCACGCACAGGTCATGCTGACCGAAGACGGCATGTTGCAGGCATGGGCAGAGATCGACGCGCCCGGCTTGGCGATCGACTGGCTTGCGGCCCCCGTGCTGCCGGTGTCCAGTGCCTCTGACGGGCTGATCGATTTCTCGGGCCGCTGGATTGGAGAGTTCCAGTCTCAACGGCATGACTGGCGTCCCGGCGTCCACCTGAGGGAGGCGCGTATGGGCCGGTCGGGGCATGAGCATCCGCCGTTCGCGATCCTTACCGCATCCGGTACGACCAATTCGCAAGGCGAGGCTTGGGCGATGTCTTACGACTGGTCCGGCGGGCACCGCATGGTGGCGGAGGAACTGCCCGACGGGCGCCGCCAGATCCAGTTTGGCCACGCCTCTGGCGGCCATACATCCGGGAAGGCGCGCACGGCCACGTTGACCGCCACCTATAGCACCGAGGGGCTGAACGGCGGCGCGCGCGCCTATCAGCGCCACGTCCGCGCCCTGACCCAAGGCCATGCGCGCCATCCGCGCCCGGTGCACTATAATTGTTGGGAGGCCGTCTATTTCGACCATGATCCCGCCGTGTTGCAGGACATCGCGCGACGTGCCGCTGATCTGGGGGCCGAACGCTTTGTGCTTGATGATGGCTGGTTCGGGCGGCGCGATGACGACACGACCAGTCTTGGCGACTGGACGGTGGACCAGCGCAAATGGCCCGACGGATTGCGCCCGATCGCGGAACACGTCCAAGGCCTTGGCATGGAGTTCGGTCTTTGGGTTGAACCGGAAATGGTCAACAAGGACAGCGAGCTTTTCCGCGCGCACCCTGATTGGTTGCTTGGGCCCAATGATCAGACGCCGGGGCGGCAGCAGTTTGTTCTGGATCTGTCGCAACAGGCGGTCTGCGACTACTTGTTTGATCGGCTGGACGCGGTGCTGAACGACGCTCCGATTGGCTATCTGAAATGGGATCACAACCGGTTGTTGCCAGTTGTCGATGAACGGCAAGTGCGGATGCTGAATGGCTTGCTTGGGCGTCTGCGTACTGCGCATCCGGGAGTTGAGATCGAAAGCTGCGCCTCTGGCGGGGGGCGGATTGACCTCAACATCCTGCAACATACTGGCCGAGTCTGGCTGTCTGACAGCAACGATGCCGCTGAACGGCTGCGCATCCAGCACGACGCCGCGCTGTTCCTGCCGGCCAGCGTCACCGGCAGCCATGTCGGACCGCGCCAATGCCATACCTCGGGCCGCGTGCATGACGTCCGGTTCCGTGCATGGGTGGCCGCGCAACGCCACATGGGCTTTGAGATGGACCCGCGCGAGTTGACCGAGGATGAGGCGCAGGTTTTGAAATTCGTCACGGCCTGGTGGAAGGCCAACCGCGACTGGCGCATGGAGGCCGACATCCTGCGGCTGGACCCTGCCGATCCGGCGGTGATCGCGGAATTGCAACTGGCGCAGGACTGCAGCCGCTTTGTTGTCTTTGCCGGGCAGTCGGTAACCTCATCCCAAATCCTGCCGCGCCCGCTGTGTCTGACGGGGCTGGACCCGCAGGCGCGCTACCGGATCACTCTGATCAATGGCGAAGAGGCACCGGGCCTGTCTCGCGGCACACCTGCGCTGAAACACGGGCCCCTGATCCTGTCAGGGCAGGCGTTGATGCGACAGGGCGTGGCCTTGCCTTGGCGCTATCCGGATGGGATCTGGGTGCTGGAAGGAGAACGCCTGCCATGACAACACCTGCCAAGACGGACGCACCGAAATGGATAGCTGCCGATTGGGGCACCTCGCATCTGCGTCTCTGGCCAATGGGGGATGACGACCGCCCGTTGCGCCGGATCGATTCAGACCTTGGCATGTCGCGGCTGACCCCGGAGGCCTATGAGCCCACTTTGCTCAACCTCTTGGGAGATGATCTGCCCGAAACACTGCCGGTGATCATCTGCGGCATGGCCGGTTCGCGGCAGGGCTGGGCAGAGGCGCCCTATGTTGAAACCCCTTGTGCCGTGCCGTTTGAGGCGCCGCAGGTGGCCACTCGTGATCCACGGTTGCGCGTGCATATCCTGCCCGGAATCAAGCAGATGCGCCCGCCGGATGTCATGCGCGGCGAAGAAACCCAGATCGGCGGGTTTCTGGCGAAAGAGCCCGGTTTCGACGGGGTGATCTGCCTGCCCGGCACGCACAACAAATGGGTGCATGTCAGCGCGAATGAGATTGTCTCTTTCCGGACCTTCATGACTGGGGAACTGTTTGCCCTGATTGGCAGCCAATCCGTCCTGCGTCATTCACTGGGCGATCTGGGGTGGGACAAAGCTGCGTTCGCCGAGGCGGTCAGTGACACGCTTTCGCGCCCCGCTACACTGACGTCGTCATTGTTCACCCTGCGCGCGGATTCTTTGCTGAACGGCACGGGTGCGGATGTGACCCGCGCGCGACTTTCGGGCCTGTTGATCGGCGCGGAACTGGCGGCGGCGCGGCCCTATTGGCTGGGACAGGACATCGTCATCCTCGGCGAGGATGCTGTGGCCGGGGCCTACCGCGATGCACTGACCGCGCAAGGCGCCGTCGCGCGGCTGGTGCCTGCGGGCGACATCACACTGGCGGGCCTGACCGCCGCCTATACCCATCTGAAAGACAAGACATGACCCGAGAAATCATCGCCATCCTGCGCGGGTTGACCCCGCCCGAGGCCGAACCCGTGGCAGACGCGCTGATCGCTGCCGGCATCACCAGGATCGAGGTGCCGCTGAACTCTCCTGACCCGTTCGAAACCATCCGCCGCATGGTTGTCCACGCGGGCGACCGCGCACTGATCGGCGCGGGCACGGTGTTGGACCCGGTGCAGGTGGTGCAGTTGCGCGAGATCGGGGCCGGGATGGTTGTCTCACCCGACTGCAACCCGCGCGTGATCGCCGCGACCAAGGCGGCAGGAATGCTGTCTTATCCCGGCGTCATGACCGCAACAGAGGCGTTTACCGCTCTGCGCAACGGGGCCGACGGGCTGAAGTTCTTTCCGGCGTTCAAGCTGGGTCTGGACGGGTTGTCGGCGCTCAAGGCCGTGTTGCCGCCAGAGGCCGCGACCTATGCGGTTGGCGGCGTTGGCCCGGCAGAGTTTGGCGCATGGCTAAACGCCGGGATCACCGGGTTTGGCATCGGATCGGCGCTGTTCAAACCGGGCATGTCCGTGGCCGAGATTGCAGAGCGCGCCGCCGAAATGGTGGCGGCATGGGACGCGGCGGCGGGCTGACCGCCTGCCGCCCCCGTCAGACTAAACCGCGAAAGACACCCGATGAAACGCACCCTTGGCACCTGTTATTATCCCGAACACTGGCCCGAAGACATGTGGGAGGTGGACGCTGCCCGCATGGCCGCCCTTGGCCTGACGTGGGTGCGGATCGGTGAGTTTGGGTGGTCGGTGATCGAACCCGCGCCAGGGGAACTGCAGTTTGACTGGCTAGACCGTGCCATCGACACATTGGGGCGGCACGGGCTAAAGGTGGTGTTGGGCACCCCAACCGCGACGCCGCCGCGCTGGATGCTGGACCGGCACCAGGACATGTTGGCCGTGGACGCAGAGGGGCGCGCCCGTGGCTTTGGTTCTCGACGCCACTATTGTTTTTCGCACGCCGGGTACTTTGAGGAATCGAAACGCATTACCCGCCTGTTGGCAGAACGCTATGGCCGCAACCCGCATGTCGCCGCTTGGCAGACGGACAATGAATACGGCTGCCACGATACGATCCTCAGCTATTCCGATGCCGCCCGCAGCGCATTTCAGGACTGGTGCGCCCAGCGGTATCAATCGACCGATGCGCTGAACCGGGCCTGGGGCAATGTTTTTTGGTCGATGATCTACGATGACTTTGAGCAGATCGGTCTACCCAACCTGACGGTGACGGAACCCAATCCGGCGCATGTGATGGCCTTTCGCCGGTTTTCATCCGATCAGGTTGTGCGTTTCAACCGCGCGCAGGTGGACATCATCCGTGCCCATTCCGACGCGCCGATTGCGCATAACTACATGGGCCGCGTGACGGAGTTTGACCACTACAAGGTGGGTGCCGATCTGGATATCGCCACTTGGGACAGTTACCCGCTGGGCTTTCTGGAGGATCGCGTTGGACGCCCGGTCGAGGACCAGCGCGCCTATGCGCGTCAGGGCGACCCGGACTTTCAGGCATTCCACCATGATCTGTATCGCGCTGTCGGCAAGAACGGCCGCTGGTGGGTGATGGAACAACAGCCCGGCCCGGTGAACTGGGCGCCCTACAATCCCGCGCCGCTGCCCGGCATGGTGCGCCTGTGGACGTGGGAGGCCTTTGCCCACGGGGCAGAGGCGGTCTGCTATTTCCGCTGGCGGCAGGCAGCCATGGCGCAGGAACAGATGCACGCGGGCCTGTTGCGACCTGACAGCGTTGAGGCGCCCGGTTTCGGTGAGGCACAGCAAGTGGCGGCAGAACTGACGGCAACGCCAGAGGTGGCCCCGGCGCAGGCCCCCGTCGGGCTGATCTTTGATTATGAGGCCGAATGGATGTGGGCAATTCAGCCGCACGCCAAGGGAGCGTCTTACTTTGCCTTGGTCTTCGACACCTACCGCGCGCTGCGACGGGTCGGGCTGGACGTGGATATCCTTCCGCCCCAGCCCGAGGCGCTGGCGGGCTACAAGCTGATCCTTGCGCCGGGATTGATGCATTTGCCGGATGCGTTGCTAACGGCGCTGCTGGCTAGCGATGCGCAGGTTCTGCTCGGGCCGCGCACCGCCGCGCGCGATGCGGATTTCCGCATTCCACTGCCCCTGCCGCCTGCGCTTCCCGGTCTGCCGGTAACGGTGTCGCGGGTCGAAAGCCTGCGGCCCGATATGCCGGAGCCGTTGCGCGGTGGTGGCGCGGCTCAGATGTATCTGGAAGACTTGGAAACCACCGCCGATCCTGTGTTGGAAACCAATTCCGGCGTGCCCGTCGCGGTGGGGGCGGAGGCCATGATCTACCTCGGCGGCTGGCTGGACGATACGGCGATGGATCGTTTGACACGGGTCCTGTGCGCGCGCGCGGATCTTGAGACGTTTGATTTGCCCGAAGGCGTGCGCACCCGCACAACCGCGGCAGAGCGTTTCTGGTTCAATCACAGCTCACAGGAACGGCAGGTCGGCAGGATCACCTTGCCACCGGCGGGCGTTCTGCGGGTGCCGCTGGTGTGACCGACTAACTGTCCCGGGGCCTTTTTCTTTGATGTGTCCTAGCTTATGACCTTGTCGGCGTATTGCTGACTTTGGGACATTCTCCATGCTGACTTTTTTGCGACCGGCGGATTGGGGGATGCGGATGCGCAGAGCCCATTTGCACCGCGTTTCGCACGTCCAAACCGGCATTCATGACCTCACGCGTCTGACCGACGCCATATTTTCAAAGGTCTGAGCGTATGAGCCTGCCGTTGCATATCACTGACCTGTCCGTCGTGGCAGGGGCGCGGACCCTTTTGCGGGTGCCGTCGCTGTCGCTGCCCGCCGGATCGCTGATCGGCGTGCGCGGACCGTCGGGGGCCGGAAAATCCACGCTGCTGTATGCGCTCAGCGGGCTGCTGGCGGTAAAAGGCACCGTGCGCTGGGGGGAGACCGATCTGGCGCAGTTGTCTGCGGAGCGGCGCACCGCCTTTCGGGCGACGCATATGGGGTTGATCTTTCAGGACTACCAGTTGTTCGAAGAACTGTCGCCGCGTGCAAATGCCTGCCTCGCAGCGCTGTTCTTGAAGCCCGGGGATCGCGCACAGATTGAGGCCCGCGCCGCAGACTGGCTGGATCGGCTGGGTGTTGCGCAAGGCAGCCGGTCGGTGGCGTCGTTTTCTGGTGGCGAACGGCAGCGCGTTGCAGTGTCGCGTGCATTGGCAACCGATCCGGCAATCCTGTTGGCGGACGAACCGACGGCCAGCCTTGACCGCCCCGCTGCGGATCGGTTGATCGAGGATCTTGTGGCTCTGGTGCGCGGCAGCGGCAAGACGCTGATCGCGGTCAGCCACGATTTGCACCTGCTTGACCGGCTGGACCGGGTGTTGACCATCCAAGACGGACAATTGACAGACGACACCCCGGTTAGTGCGGCATGATCCGCCCGAATGACCCTTTCAGAGGTGATCCGACAGTATGACAGATCTATGGGAGACGCTGTCCGCCCTTGCGCAGGATATGCTGATTGCCGCTGCATTGCTGTTGCCCCTGCTGGGGCTGGGTTTTGTGCTGCTGCGCGGGTTCCGCCCCTTGCCGTTGGTGTGGGCGCTGCTCTGGCGGTTTCGCTGGGCCAACCTGATGTTCGTTGTGCTGATTGCGGTGTCCACCGGCATGGGCATCGGGTTGATCACACAAGAGAGGGGCTTGCGTGTCGGTAGCGCGCAGGCGGCGGAAAAGTTTGATCTGGTGGTGGCTGCACCCGGCTCTGAATTGACCTTGATGCTGGCCTCGGTGTTTCTGCAACCTTCAGCCGTGCCATTGCTGGATGGGGCGGCCTATGACCGGATCGCCAGTCATCCAAGGGTTGAGATCGCCGCCCCCATCGCCTTTGGCGACAGCTTTGACGGGGCACCCGTTGTCGGCACCATCGCGGAATTTGTCACCTACCTTACCGATGATCAGATAGAGGGCCGCCTCTTTGCCCGCACCGGCGAGGCAGTTGTCGGCGCGGCGATCGACTTGCAATTGGGGGACCATTTTGCGCCCGCGCATGGCGAGGGTGAAGAGGCCGAACACGATGCGCACGACGAGTTCGAGATCGAGGTGGTGGGCCGCATGGCGCGCAGTGGATCGCCCTGGGACCACGCGATCCTGATCCCGGTCGAAACGGTCTGGGAGGTGCATGGACTGGCCAATGGCCATCCGTTCGAAGACGGCGACAAGATCGGCCCGCCCTTTGATCCGGCCCTGTTCCCCGGAACGCCAGCGGTGATCGTGCGGGCCACCGACATGTCAGGGGCCTACGCGCTCCGGTCCGCACTCACCGAAGCGGGAGAGACCATGGCGTTTTTTCCCGGCACGGTTCTGGCCAGTCTTTACCGGGTGATGGGCGATGTGCGGCAAGCCATGCAAATCATGTCGATCGTGACACAGGCGCTGGTCGCGGTTTCTGTCCTGTTGGGATTGTTCATCCTGTCGCGGCTGTTCCAACGGCAACTGGCCATGCTGCGCGCGCTGGGCGCGCCGCGTCGATTTGTGATGGCGGTGGTCTGGGGTTATGGCGCCACCTTGATGGCGGCGGGAACGGCATTGGGTCTGCTGTTCGGTTTCGGCGCTGCCGCTGTGCTGTCACGGATCGTGACCTTGCGGACTGATATTCTTGTGTCCGCCTCGATCACCTGGGCAGAGATCAACCTGGCGCTGGGCTTTCTCGCGGTCACTTCGATCCTGTCCCTGATCCCGGTGCTGGTCGTGCTGACGCGCCCTGTCGTACAGGGCCTGCGTCAGTAAATCGACCGATGGTGGGGTTCCCGTTCGCTGTGGCGCGTCCGCACACTTGGCAAAGGCCACAGAGAACCCCGGTGGCTGGACGCGTTGAAACAACAGTGCTGTTGCACACATCACGAGGCCCCGGTCAGGCCCGGGACGAGGTCACGGGCCTTCGGCAAGGTCCTGCAGGATCGGGCAGTCGGGGCGGTCGTCGCCATGGCAAGCATGGACGAGGGTCGCCAGCGTCGCGCGCATGCCCTGTAGCTGGGCAATCTTGTCGTCGATGCTGGCCAGATGTTCCAGTGCCAGCTGTTTGACATCCGCGCTGGCGCGGCTTTCGTCTTCGTAGAGACCCAGCAGCAGGCGGCATTCCTCGATCGAGAACCCCAGGGCTCGGGCGCGGGCGAGAAAGGCGAGCTTGTGCAGGTCTGCCTCACGGAAAGCGCGATACCCGTTGGTGTCGCGCGGCGGCGTCACCAGACCGATCTCTTCATAGTAGCGGATTGTCTTGGCGGGCAGGCCCGAACGGGTGGCGACCTCTCCGATGTTCATGCGGCAACCTCCTGTGGAATGGCTGGCGTGTGAGCGGGCGTCTCCCCTAGCGCGCTTTGCAGATTCCGCAAACGCAGCGCGTTGGTCAGGACAAAGACAGAGGACAGCGCCATTGCCCCGGCAGCCAGCATGGGGGACAAGAGCAGGCCGGTGAACGGATAAAGAACCCCCGCCGCCACGGGGATCAGCGCCACGTTATAGCCGAAGGCCCAGACAAGGTTTTGCCGGATATTTCGCATCACGGCGCGGCTGACGTGGAGTGCGTTGACCGCGCCCGCGACCGCGCCGGATGACAGCACGACATCGGCGCTTTCGATGGCGACGTCGGTGCCGGTGCCGATGGCAAGGCCAACCTCGGCCTCGGCCAGGGCGGGGGCATCGTTGATGCCATCCCCGACAAAGGCCACGGAGCCGAATTTTTCGCGCAACGCCCGGACAACATCGACCTTGCCCTCTGGCAGGACCTCGGCCTCGACCTGGTCGATGCCCAGATCACGCGCGATGGCCTCTGCCACGGCGCGGGCGTCACCCGAGATCATGGCTACCTGGATGCCTTGGTGTTTCAACGCGGCAATTGCGGCGCGTGCGCCGGGCTTGACCTTGTCGGCGACGGCAAAAGCGGCGGCAATGATCCCGTCCACGGCGACAAGAACCGGCGTCTGTGCGGCAGTTTCCATTTCGTGCAGGGCGTCGGAAACCCCGGTCATGTCGATGTCTTCGCGCGCCATGAGACGGGCATTGCCGACCAGCAGTTCCTGACCTTCGACGCGGGCGCGCAGACCGTGGCCGGGAATGGCTGTGACCTCTTCGGGAACGGGGACGTCCGTTGCGGCCTGTTCCAGCGCGCGGGCAATGGGGTGTTCCGATCCCTGTTCGGCGCTGGCGGCAAGCCGCAGAACCGTGTCGGCGTCGTACCCTGTCGCGGCGACGGACCGGACCAGCGCGGGGCGGCCCTCTGTCAGGGTGCCGGTCTTGTCAAAGGCCATGACGCGGGCCGAGTCGAGCCGTTGCAGCGCCTCGCCCTTGCGGAACAACACGCCCAGTTCGGCGGCCCGACCCGTGCCGACCATGATCGAAACCGGCGTGGCAAGCCCCATGGCGCAAGGGCAGGCGATGATGAGAACCGACACCCCGGCGACCAGCGCATGTGTCAGACCGGGACCGAAGGCCAGCCAGACACCCACCGTCAGTGCGGCAATGACCAGCACGGCAGGCACGAACCACAGCACCACTTTGTCGGCCAGGGCCTGAATGGGCAGTTTCGCGCCCTGCGCCTGTTCGACCATGGCAACAATACGCGACAGGACGGTGTCCGCGCCAACCGCCTCTGCCTGCACCCGCAGCGCGCCGGCACCGTTGACGGTGCCGCCAATGACCTGCGCGCCTGTTGATTTTTCGACCGGGGCAGGTTCGCCGGTGACCATGCTTTCCTCAACATAGGATCGACCCGTGAGGACAACGCCATCTGTGGCGATGCGTTCACCGGGACGGATTTGCAGGACGTCGCCTTTTTGCAGGTCGGCAAAGGGGATCTCGACCGTGCCGCCATCGCGTTCAACCCGCGCCAGATCGGGGCGCAGGTTCAGCAGGTGTTTGATGGCGGCGCCGGTACGCCCCTTGGCGCGCGCCTCAAGCCAGCGACCCAGTAGGATCAGCGTGACGATGACGGCGGCGGCCTCGAAATAGACGTCGCGGGCGGAGTCCGGCAACAGGGCGGGGGCGAAGAGAGCAACGGAGGAATAGCCCCAGGCCGCCAATGTGCCCAGCGCCACCAGTGAGTTCATGTCCGGCGTGCCTTTGGCCAGCAGCGGCAGGCCGATGCGATAAAACCGCCGTCCGGGGCCGATCAGGACCAGCGTTGTCAGGACAAATTGCACGCCCCACCAGCCGGTCTGGCCCAACGTGGCGCTGATCCAGTGATGAAGCGCGGGGATCAGGTGGCCGCCCATGACCCCAAGGAACACGGGCAGGGTCAGCGCGGTCGCGATCAGGGTTTGGCGTTTCAGTGCGGCGGCCTCTGTCGCCTGACGCTGGGCGGCATCGGGGGTGCTGTCGTCCTCCAGGGCCTGCGCGGGATACCCGGCCTGGGTGACGGTATCGGCAAGCGTCTGCGCCGTGACGGTGCCGGTCAGCACCTCAATATCGGCGGTTTGCGTGGTCAGGTTGACGCGGGCGCTCAGGACACCGGGCAGGTTGGCCAGCGCCTTTTCGACACGGCCCACGCAAGAGGCGCAGCTCATCCCGTCGATGGTCAGGCGGATCAGGGTTTCCGCAGCGGGATAGCCTGCGGCCTTGAGCGTGTCGCGGAGGTCACTGGCGGGCCGGTCGGTGTCCACCGTCGCCATGCGGTTGGCGAGGTTGACAGAGGCGCTGGTTACGCCTTCGGCCCCGGCCAAGGCGCGTTCTGCCCGTCCAGCGCAGCCGCCGCAGGTCATCCCGGTTACTTCGAAGCGTAAAACAGCCATTGATCGTGCCTCCTGCGGCTGGATATAGGGGTTCCAGTCACAGGAAGGTAAAGGGGTGGCTGCGGATAAACTGTCGCAGGATCAGGAAAGGCCGGTTTCCTGCGCGATCTGGGCGCGGGATTTGCGGGCGCGCTCCGTCGCCGATTTCAGCTGACCGCAGGCGGCCATGATGTCCTCCCCGCGCGGGGTGCGGATGGGAGAGGCGTAGCCTGCCTTGTAGATGATGTCGGCGAACTTTTCGATCCGGGACCAATCGCTGCGCTGGTAGGGCGCGCCGGGCCATTCGTTGAAGGGGATCAGGTTGATCTTGGCCGGAATGCCCTTGATCAGGTTGACCAGACGCCGCGCATCGTCGTCCGTGTCATTCACGTCCTTCAGCATCACATATTCAAAGGTGATGCGTTCCGAATTTGACAGGCGCGGATACTCGCGCAGCGTGTTCAGCAGAGTTTCGATGTTCCAGCGTTTGTTGATTGGCACCAGCTTGTCGCGGACCTCATCGGTGGTGGCATGAAAGCTGACCGCAAGTTGGCAGCCGATTTCCTCGGCGGCGCGGGTGATTTCGGGCACCACGCCAGAAGTGGACAGGGTGATCCGGCGACGGGACAGGGCGATGCCCTCGCCGTCCATGGCAATCTTCATGGCGTCGCGCACACCCTCAAAGTTGTATAGCGGTTCGCCCATGCCCATCAGGACGATGTTGGACAAGAGGCGCGGACCATCGACACCCATTCCCGTACCCGGTTCGGGCCATTCGTCCAGATCGTCGCGCGCCAGCATGATTTGACCGACGATTTCCCCGGCGGTCAGGTTGCGGACCAGTTTTTGCGTGCCGGTGTGGCAGAACGAACAGGTCAGCGTGCAGCCCACCTGCGAGGAGATACACAGCGTGCCGCGATCCGCCTCCGGGATATAGACGACCTCAACCTCATGCCCGCCCGCAATACGCACAAGGTATTTGCGGGTGCCATCGGCAGAGATCTGTTTCGACACGACCTCTGGCAAAGAGATCACAAAGTTTTCGGCCAGCATGGCGCGGTACGGTTTCGCCAAGTTGGTCATCGACTCAAAGTCACGCACGCCCCAGTGATACAGCCACTGCCACAGTTGGTTGACCCGCATCTTGATCTGCTTTTCCGGCGTGCCAGCCGTCAACAACGCCTCACGCAACAGCGGGCGGGTCAATCCGATCAGGTTTACCGGCCCCTCCGGCATCTTGCGGGGGATGGTCACGAGATCCTGAGTGATGGGCGTCGTCGCGGTCATGCCAAGGGCTCCTGTCTGGCGCGAAGCCTGCCGTATACAGGATTCGCGGGCGAATGCCAAAGGGCCGGATGACACGAGGTCATGCGGCCCTTGTTTCTCTTGTGTTCAAATACCCGCTCTGCCCGGAACGGGCCAGAGCACGGCGTCAGGTACAGCGTTTGTCCGCGTCTTCGATTGCTGCGGTAAAGCCGAGCAAGGAAAAGGTATCCTTGGTCTCTGTCCCGCGGCTGGACACGGCGGTGACAACGGCATCGGCGCCGCGTTTCATCGCGGTGATCAGCTTGACGTCGTCCTGCGGAGTCGCGGGCCAAGCCCATTCGCCTTCGGTGTAAAGCTCGAATTCGGTGTCGCCGATGGCCATGTTGACCGTCGACCCGGGGGCAAAGGGATACCCGCCGGTAAAGGCCACCTGGCCTTTTACGCCTGCTTCGGGACGGTAAAAAACCATCAACAGGATCTCGCCCCGCGTCACGGCAACCACGCGCCCGTCCTTGGTGTTTACGCTTTCCTTGTAGGTGGTCACCGCCCAGCATTCGCGCGGGCTGGCCTCTTCGAAGACCGACCAGTCCGTCATGGCGTCCACGCGCGCCGTGCTGCTATCCTGAGCGCCTGCTGCGGAGGCGCTCAGCACCACCGCCAGTGCGCCCAATCCCCGACCAAGACCTGACATCATTCCTGCCGCCTCCAGCGTTCTCTACCTCAAATGTCCCGCACGTTCCGCACGTCCCGAATGCAGGATGCATTACTGGGTTTTTATCTCGACGGCGGGACAATAGCCTGAAAGAACCGAGGCGTAAAAGCCCCGGTGGCAGATATTCGCTCAAGTCTTGGAGGTCATAGCATGACAGCGGTTCCGATGGTCGAGATTCACCGGGGGCCAGTGGTCGAAAGCTGGCATTCGGGGCATGCGGTGATCTGCGACGGGACGGGGCAGATTGTCGAATCTTGGGGCGATCCGGGCGCTGTGGTGCTGCCGAGAAGCTCTTCGAAGATGATTCAGGCCTTGCCGTTGGTGTCCTCCGGGGCCGCGCACGATGCGGGTCTGGGGGCAGAGCGACTGGCGTTGGCCTGTGCCAGTCATGAGGGCGCGCCGCTGCATGCGCGGTTGGTCGAGGCATGGCTGGCGGGCCTTGGGCTGTCCGAGCATGACCTGATCTGCGGTCCGCAACCGTCGCGTGACAAGGATCTGCGATTGTCGATGATTCGCGAGCATCAGGCGCCGGGGCGCGTGCTGAACAATTGTTCGGGCAAGCACACCGGGTTCCTGACGCTGACACAGCACCTGAAGGCGGGGCCGGATTATGTCGATCCCGCGCATCCGGTGCAGATGGCCTGCCGCGCGGCGTTCGAAGAAGTGACCGGAGAGACCAGCCCCGGTTTCGGGATCGACGGCTGTTCAGCGCCGAATTTCGCCACCACCATGACCGGCATGGCGCGGGCGATGGCGTTTTATGCCAGCGCCGGGGCGCGGGGCGACGCGCAGTCGCGGGCGGCGGCGCAATTGGTCGAGGCGATGATTGCGCATCCGATGCTGGTGGCGGGGGAGGGTCGAGCCTGCACGCTGTTGATGCAGGCGGCCAAGGAACCCGTGGCGATCAAGACCGGGGCCGAAGGCTATTTTGTGGCCATCCTGCCGAAACGGGGCATGGGCATCGCCGTCAAGATCGTCGATGGGGCAACACGGGCGTCGGATTGTGTCATTGCCGCGCTTCTGGTTCGGCTGGGCGTGCTGGAGGCGGCGCATCCAGATGTCGCGCGGTTCCTGAACCCGCCGGTACGCAACTGGGACGGACTGAAAACCGGAGAAATCCGCCCCGTGGCTGGGCTGGCGGGATAAGGACCGCGCTGCCTCGCCCCGGGCTTGATCGGGGGCCTCTGGCGGGCGGACATGAGGTCTCGGGGCAAGCCCGGGACGGGGGCCTCAGGTTTTGGTGAAATCGCTCTTGGCGTAGCCTTGCAGGTACAGCAGCGCAGTCAGATCGCCGTGGTTGACCCGTAGGTCGCATTGTGCCTGAACGCTGGGTTTGGCGTGCAGGGCGACACCCATGCCCGCGCGGCCCAGCATGCCAAGGTCATTGGCCCCGTCGCCGACGGCAATGACATCCGCCTCTGTGATGGCCTGCCGGGCGGTGATCTCTTCGAGCGTTTGCACCTTGGCGGCGCGTCCAAGGATGGGGCGTCCGACCTCGCCGGTGAGTTTGCCGCCTTCGATGAGCAGCGTGTTGGCGCGGTTTTCGTCAAAGCCCAGCAGGGCCGAAACGCGCGAGGTGAACGCAGTGAACCCGCCCGAGACCAGCACGCAGAGCGCGCCTTGTGCGTGCATCGTGTCCAGCAGGGTCTTGCCGCCGGGCATCAGGGTGATGCGGGTTTCAACCACTTTGTCGATCACCGATTCCGGCAGACCCTTGAGCAGTTTGACTCGTTCGATCAGCGCGGCTTCGAAATCCAGTTCGCCGTTCATGGCGCGGGCAGTGATGTCCTTGACGTGGGCGCCGACGCCGGCCTCTTCGGCCAGCTCATCTATGCATTCCTGCTGGATCATGGTGCTGTCCATATCCGCCAGCAACATTTTCTTGCGACGGTTTTCGGCGGGCAGGATGTTGAGATCGGCCATGTCGGTGATCGAGATCCGGATCTCTTCGAGATTGGCGGGGGCTGTTTGCAGCGGAAATTCGGCAGCCTCGTCGGGGGAAAGCCAGTCCGCGCTGCCGCCGCCAAGCGCGTTGCGGAGATTTTCCACCAGTGCGGGGTCAAGGTGTCCGGGTTTGGCGATCAGTGAGGCGATGAACAAAAGCGACGCTCCTTTGTGGTCGGGGCGCTTTTGGCATGGGGGGGCGTGTTTGGCCAGTGGCGGCGGGGGCGCTGCCCCCGTCTCCCTTTGGTCGACTCCCCCGGGATATTTCAGGCCAGAAGAAGCGCGGAAGGCTGTCAGGCAAAGCTGCCGTGGCAGAACCAGCCGGGCGAGGTGGCGCCGCCGTGGGCGTAAAACAGCCAGAGCCGGTCGCCGTGGTCGGTGTCGATACGCCAGTAGTCGCGCGGGCCCGAGCGCCATTCGGGCTCGTCGAGCCACCATTCCGGCGCGATCCGTTCCGGTCCGGTTTGCGCCCTGGATTGCCAGTCGCGCCCGCGCCAGCGAAAGGTCTGTGGCGGGGTGGGTCGGTCGGGGGTGGACACCGGCTCTGGCGGCCAGAGCAGCAGCGGGCGGGTCATGTGTGGCGTCGGCCAGTCGTACGCGGCCTCGGACCATGCGGCGGCGAGGGTCAGGGCGGATTTCTCGGGGATATGGCTGGCGGCGGGCGCGCGGCGGGTGATCGCCTCCATGCCCAGCCGCGCGCCGAGGCGGCTGGTCAGATCCTCCAGTGCGGCGCCGCTTTGCAGGCGGCGGGTGCCGTGTCGGGCGGCCTCCAGGTGGCCGCTGCGGGTGCGTGCGTGTTGGGGTTCGTGATGCACAGCCTCTAACCGCAGCATGTCGATGCCGGGGCCTGCGTCGATTTGGTCAAGCTTGAGACGGATAAGTGGCATCAACCGGTGCGCTTGCGCGCTGGCGGCGGCACTGGTGACGGTGAGCCATTGCATCAGGTGGTCACAGCGGTGCGCTTCTATCCGCAGGGTGCGGACGCTGCGCGCCTCGGCGTCGAGTGTGGCGCAGAGCTTTTGTGTCATGCGCAAAAGGGCCTCTGCCACGTCGTCCTCAAACCCGATGGGATCGGGAAAGGACATGCGCACGGCAAAGCGGTCAGGCGGAGCAGCGGGTGAGACGGGTTCGGGCGCGGCCCCGGTGGCCTGATCCAGCCGGTCCACAAGGCCCCGGCCAAAGCGGCGGGCCAGTGGCGCGCGGGGTTGGCCCAGCAGATCACCGACGCGGCGCAGCCCGAGGCGGGCAAGCTGTTCGGTCACCTGCGGCTCCAGCCGGAGTGCCGCAACGGGCAGGGGCGCCAGCGCATCGCGAGTCTGGCCGGGTGGGGCGATGCGGTTTTTTTCGGTGCCAGTGGGGGCGTCGCGCGCGGGGGCGGCGCCGCCGCGTTCCCAGTGGCGGCGTTTGCCTGCACGGGCTCGGGTGGCGGGGGCCTCTTGATCGATGGCATCGCCAGAGCGGGCGTGGCCTGCGTCCTGTCTTGAGAATCGCGCCAGTGCCCAGGCCGCGCCCAGCGTGTCGGCGATGCCGAAGCAGACGGTGAGGCCCAGATCAGCGCACTCCTGTGTCACCTGTTTTGCCAACCCCTCCTCTCCGCCAAACAGATGCGCGCAGCCGGTGAGGTCGATCACCAGCCCGTCGGGTGCATCGGGGGCGACCCAGGGCGAAAACTTGCCGGCCCAGCGGTGCAGCGCGTCCAGAAACGCCTCTTCGCGGCGGGTCTGGGCGGGGCGGGTGATCAGCCCGGCGCACATGGCATGGGCGTCGCGCAGCGGCTGGTTTGCGCGCAGCCCGGCCTGCGAGGCGGCCAGAGACAGCGCGCCCAGCACCTGAGCGGGGCCGTTCCGGGCGACGGTGGCAAAGGGGATCTCTGCCAGATGCGGTTCCCCCCGGATCAGCCGTTCGGCGCCGAGGCGGGGAAACCAGAGCGAGAGGATGCGGCGGTTGGGCATGGGACTCGGGATCATTTGTTCTGCTTTTGTTCTAAGTGCGGGGTGGCGCAGAGTCGAGTCCGGCGGCGGACCTGTCGAGGCGGTGCTTGCGACCTCGGGGGGATTGCCCCAGTGTCAGGACAAATCGCAACACCGGAGGGAACAGGACATGCGCACAAGGGCCGCAGTGGCATTGGAAGCGGGCAAGCCGCTGGAAATCATGGAAGTGAACCTTGAGGGCCCCAAGGCGGGTGAGGTTCTGGTCGAGATCAAGGCGACAGGCATCTGCCACACCGATGAGTTCACCCGGTCGGGCGCGGATCCGGAGGGGTTGTTCCCCGCGATCCTGGGCCATGAGGGCGCTGGTGTGGTGCTGGAGGTGGGCGAGGGCGTGACCAGCCTGAAGCCGGGGGATCATGTGATCCCGCTGTACACCCCCGAATGCCGTCAGTGCGAATACTGTCTGAACCCCAAGACCAACCTGTGTCAGGCAATTCGCGGCACGCAGGGGCAGGGGCTGATGCCGGACGGCACCTCACGGTTTTCGATGCTCGATGGCACGCCGATCCTGCATTACATGGGCTGTTCGACCTTTGCCAATCACACGGTCCTGCCGGAGATCGCGCTGGCCAAGATCAACCCCGACGCGCCGTTCGACAAGGTCTGCTACATCGGTTGCGGTGTCACCACCGGCATCGGCGCGGTGATCAACACCGCCAAGGTCGAAATCGGCAGCCGGGCGATTGTCTTTGGTTTGGGCGGCATCGGGTTGAACGTGGTTCAGGGGCTGCGGCTGGCCGGGGCCGACCAGATCGTTGGCGTCGATCTGAACAACGACAAGCAGGCCATGGCCGAGCATTTCGGCATGACCGATTTCGTGAATCCGTCAGAGGTCGAGGGCGATCTGGTGGCGCATCTGGTCGAACTGACCAAGGGCGGGGCCGACTACACCTTTGATGCCACCGGCAACGTCAACGTCATGCGCACGGCGCTGGAGGCGGCGCACAAGGGGTGGGGCGAATCCATCATCATCGGCGTGGCCCCGGCAGGGGCCGAAATCAGCACCCGGCCGTTTCAACTGGTGACGGGGCGCGTCTGGCGCGGCACCGCCTTTGGCGGTGCGAGCGGGCGAACAGATGTGCCCAAGATCGTCGACTGGTACATGGACGGCAAGATCGAGATCGACCCGATGATCACTCACACGCTGACACTGGACGAGATCAACAAGGGGTTCGATCTGATGCACGCAGGTGAATCGATCCGCGCGGTTGTGGTGTTCTGATCCGGGCGGCGGGGTGAGGGAGCGCCGGTGCCGTGACGGGACCGGCGTTTCGTTTTGTGGGGTATATCCGCTAGACAAGGCGACTTGACGATGTAGCGACAAAAATCTGCCCGAGCTACGTTCAATAAGAAACGCCAACAGACAACGCACAACAAGGATCGCGATATGACACGCGCCATTTTCACGGCGGCAGCATTCGCCCTTTCCACCACCGCCCTTTCGGCGGAGACGTTTCTGGCCGATGTTTGGGCAGACAACTGGTTCGAACTGAGGGTCAACGGAGTACAGGTCGCCGAGGATAGCGTGCCGATCACGACAGAGCGGTCTTTCAACGCGGAAAGCTTCGAGTTTGAAGCCGATCGTCCGTTTGTGGTTGGACTCGTCGCCAAGGATTTCAAAGAAAACGATACTGGGTTGGAGTACATTGGCAGCCGACGCCAGCAAATGGGCGACGGGGGGGTGATCCTGCAGATCAAGGATGCCTCTGGTGCTGAGGTTTTAGTCAGCGACGCGGATTGGCAATGCCTTGTCATCCACACAGCGCCTTTGGACAAATCCTGCGAAGGGGTGAGCAATCCAGTGGCAGGCGAAGGGGCTTGTACCTTTGAAACCTTGGATGAGCCGGCAGGTTGGGATCTGGTTGATTTCGATGCCTCGGACTGGGATCAGGCCACTGTTTTTTCTGCGGATCAGGTCAGCCCCAAGGGAGGATATGACGACATCCGGTGGGCGGATGCCGCAAAACTGATCTGGGGACCGGACCTTGAGCAGAGCAACACGGTTCTGTGCCGGGCGACTGTCGAATGATGCGGCTGTCCATGTCACGCAAAGGCCCGATGCCGCGTACCGTTTTGTCTGCTGTGACGGTGATTGCTGCCGGCTTCGTTGGATCCGCCGCCTTGGCCCATGACGATCACTGTGCCGCAATCGCCGCCTCAGTGGATCAGGCGGGTTTCAACGATAGGGTGAGTATTTCCTGCACGGAGGACCATGCCGTTATTTCCTCTGACACCTACCCGGAGCACGATCTGATGACGGGGATCGTCGGAACGAATGAGCAGGTGCCTGTTCCTGCGAAGTATGCCGCGCCGATTCTTCTGTCGCCGGTGCCAGGGCAAACGCCGCTAACCCGCGACGCGGCGCTTGGCGTTGCGGTGAACGGAGTGCCGATCTACGACTACACCGCCGGTGGCGAAATGAGCCTAGCTGACCTGGCGCACCATCAAGCGCAGCACGATACGGTGCAAACCGGGCAGCTTGATATCTGTGGTGGCCATGCCGGGCGCGGAGACGATTATCACTATCACGCCAAACCCACCTGCATGATTGAGGCGATGGCCAATTCAGGCGACGATGCCATTATCGGTTGGGCCTTTGACGGTTTTCCGATTTATGGAGACGACAATCCCGACGGGTCGAAAATTGCAGAGGGCGCGCTGGACATTTGCAATGGACAGCCGGACGCCGTGTTTGGCTATCGCTATCACACCTCGCCGGACGCGCCTTATCTCGTACAGTGCCTGATGGGTGTTGTAACGGATTTTGACAAACTACCCCGTGTACGCCCGCTGGAACATGTTTCGGGTGACAAACTCGGACCGGGCAGGCCGCCTCGTGGCGGTGTTGATGGTCTTGTCTTTTCACAGAAGGACGACGGTCAGCGGAGCATGGATTACAGCTATCAAGGTGAGGACTATTTTATCCGCTTTGCGCCAGCGGAAACACCCGGTTGCTATGATTTCCAGACGCGCACAGTAACCAATGACGGTGAGATGAAGTCCGGTCAGTTTTGCCGATGATCGCGATGGCCTGACAAGGTGCGCGACCTTGTCAGGCGTGGCGGTGCATAACACCTGCGGCAACTAGACACTTGCGGCCGTGTTCCGGCGCGGAGACCGGGCGCCTTTCCCTCTCCTGAAATCCATCCTACCTTTCGGTCAGACCACCGAAGGACCAGCCATGCGCAACAAGATCCGTGAGCTCTATGTGGGCGAAAGCGAGCGGGCGCATCGATTCCGCTATGCCCTGCTGGCCTTCGACATCGTCACCATCCTCTTTGTGATCGTCACCTCGTTCACCCACCACGGCTCCTTCGTCGAGGCGGTGGATGCGGTGTTCGGTGTCGTGATCCTGGCCGAGTTCGGGGCGCGGTTCTGGATCTCGACCAACCGGCTGCGGTTGATGACACGCATAGTGACACTGGCCGATCTGATTGCGATTGTCTCTTTTCTGGCGCCACTGGCAGGTGAGGGGCTCGGGTTTCTGCGGGTGATGCGGACGCTGCGGCTGTTGCATACCTATCACCTGTCGCGGCAGCTCAGGCGGGATTTCCCCTATTTTCGGCGCAATGACGACGTGATCCTGGCGGTTCTGAACCTTGGCGTTTTTATCTTCATCATGACCGGGCTGGTCTACGCGACTCAGTACACAGTCAACCCGCAGATCGGGAACTATGCCGACGCGCTCTATTTCACTGTCACCGCGCTGACGACAACGGGTTTTGGCGACATCACCTTGCAGGGTCCTTGGGGACGGATGATCTCTGTCATCGTGATGATCTTTGGCGTGACGCTGTTCCTACGGCTGGTGCAGGTGGTCTTGCGGCCAGACAAGGTGCGGCACGAATGCCCGACGTGCGGGCTGGTGCTGCATGACGCGGATGCAGTGCACTGCAAGCACTGCGGTGAGGTGGTGCACATCAGGACGGAGGGCCAGACATGATCATCAGACAGGCCGTGGACGCAGACCGCGCCGGCGTCTGGGCGATGCTGGAGCCGGTGTTCCGCAGCGGCGACACCTACGCCATCGACGCGGATATTTCACGCGACGATGCGCTGGCCTACTGGTTCGGGCCGGAACGGCGGGTTTTCGTGGCCGAGGCCGACGGCGCGCTGTTGGGCACCTATTATATCGTGCGCAACCAAAAGGGCGGTGGCAGCCATGTCTGCAACTGCGGTTATGTCACGTCTCAGGCCGCACGGGGCAAAGGAGTGGCGCGGGCGATGCTGGCCCATTCGCTGGAGATTGCGCCGCAGCTTGGCTTTGGCGCGATGCAGTACAATTTTGTCGTCGCCACCAACACGCGCGCGGTTGCGACATGGCAGCGGGCCGGGTTTGACGTGGTGGGACGCCTGCCCGGGGCCTTCAGGCACCCGGAACAGGGCTATGTCGATGCGTTGGTGATGTACCGGGCGCTTTAGCCGTGAAGGCGGTCGATGATGCGCCGGATCAGCGCCATGTCGTCGAACACGCCATGCAGTTCCTCGGCGATGGCGTCGACCGGCTCATTGATCTTGGCCATTTCCAGAAACGGCTTGGTCCGCGACAGCGCCAGCCAGAAATCCGTGCCCTCGAACGCGGCGACCATGCCGGATGTGCCGCCTTCGGACTCTGCCTTGCCGATGGCGGTCAGGTTGTCCAGAAACGCGGGCGGCAGGTAGTTCAACACGCCTTCGGGGGATTGGGCGTGCAGCTCAAAGTCCTTTTCGAACTCGGTGTGTCCGGTCTCGACACGGGGCATGCCACGGGTCTTGTCGGACGAAAAGAAGCCCGCCAGCTTGTTCAGGGTGCGGCCGAAATTGCGCGCGATCAGGATGCGGGTCGGTGCCGGGTGCGGCAGGGTGATCCGGAACAGCAGGCCCTGAAAAACCGTGTTTTCATTGGAAGAGCTGTTGCTGTTGCTCTTGCTCCGGGTGGTCAGCTTGGCCTCGACCATCTCAAAGCCGGTGCCGCGCCATGTGCCGGTCATGTGATCCTCCAGCTTGGCGTGGTCAAAGCCGCGAACCAGCCCCATCTCCTTGGCCTGCGTGGCAGAAAAGCTGTTGGCGGCCTTGCGATCGTACTGCACGTCGCCCAGAAAATCGCAGACGGCAGGCATTACCTTTTCCGCCACTTCGCCGGACCACTTCTTGGACTGGCTGCTGCGGATCGCAAAGGCGGGAATGAGAAAGAACACCACGACGATGATGCCGATGACCAAATCGCTCCAGATGGCCAGCGCGCCGCCGATCACTGCGCCGACGGCCATTGTGATGCCGAAATTGCGCCAGCCCGCCTTGAGCAATTCGGCGCGCTTGGCCTCCAGCGCGTCCAGTTCCGGGGCGACCCGTTGTGCAAAGACCTCGGCAAAACCGGTCTCGATGGGGGATTTTTCTATGAATTGCATGGCGTTCCCAATGGCTGTTGTCTGAAAATCCTGTCAGACTAAGGCTTGAGGACACCATGCTGGCAGGTCCGTAGTGCCCGACACGGGGCGGACCGAAGAACGCGGAGACCCAATGGCAGATAACACACTTTTAGCCGTGCTGATCGATGCGGACAACACTTCTCCGAAATACACCAAGGCGATCTTTGATGAGATCGCGACCCTTGGAGAGGCAAGTGTAAGGCGTTGCTACGGCGATTTTTCCAGCCAACAGATGGCGGGCTGGAACAAGGTACAGGCCGAATTCGGCATCGTGCCGCATCACTCGCCCGCCAATACCGTTGGCAAGAACTCCAGCGACATTGCGTTGGTGATCGACGCGATGGACCTGATGCATACCGGACGGTTTGACGGATTTGTGCTGGTCAGTTCGGACAGCGATTTCACTCGGCTGGCCAGTCGCATCCGCGAACAGGGGCTGCAGGCCTATGGCATGGGGATGCAAAAGACGCCGGATGCCTTCCGCAAAGCCTGCAAGCGCTTCATCTTTCTCGAAAACCTCGACTCCGCACCGGAGAAGACCTCTGGGTCGAAGCCCAGCAAAGTGTATGATCTGACGGCGGCGCGGGATCTGATCTTCAAGGCGATGGAGTCGATTGACCAGGACGATGAATGGTATCGTCTGGGCGATATCGGACAGGTGATCACCGCCGCAAACCCCGATTTCGACACGCGTAGCTATGGAAAGCGCAAGCTGTCGGACCTGGTGACAGAGTTGAAGGTGTTCGAAACCCAGCGCAGCGCAAGCGGCAATCAATTGTTGTTGCGGCGGGTCGACTAGGCGGGGCACGGCAAACCGCCGACGTGTCGCGCGGCGGTGTCAGTCGATCCAGCCGGTGACCGTGGCAATCACTGCGCTGACGGTCAGGATGCTGACGGCGGTGGAAATCAGGATTGCCGCCGACACCCGTTGTGGTGCGATGCCGTAGTGCTGTGCCAGGATGAACACGTTGCCCGCCACGGGCAGCGCAGCGGCGGACACGGCGACGGCGGCGCGGTAGGCGTCGACCGGGAAAAAGACGTAGACCCCCAGCCCGACAAACAGCGGATGCAGGATCAGTTTGGCAAAGCTCAGCCAGACGGCGATCTGGACCCGCTCGGCGGATTTTGAGGCCAATGAGGCACCGATGGCGAACAGCGCGCCGGGTGTGGCAGCATTGCCCAGCGTGGTGAGAAAGCTGTTGGCGGCCTCTGGCACGCCCAACCCGCTGGCCGACACCATGAGGCCCAGACCGATGGAGACAATCATCGGGTTCTTGAGCAGCCCGGCCAGCAGTTTGCGCAGAATGCCAAGGTGCATGCGACCCTCGCGTGCGCCGGTCACCATCAGTGTCAGGAGCGAGGAAAACACGATCAGGTCGATGGACAGGATCAGGATGATCGGGCCGACCGCCTCTTGTCCCAGCAACAAGGCCAGCATCGGAACACCCAGAAAGCCGGTGTTGCCGATAGCGGCGCATTGCGCCTCGATCGAGGCAGTGGACAGGTCCAGCCCGCGCAGAAACGCGACCGCCATGCCCAGCCCCCAGGTAAAGGCGGTGCCCCAGAGATAGGCGGCGGCAAGACGCGGCTCGAATATTTCGTCAAAGCGCAAATTGGCGGAAAAGCGGAACAGCATTGCCGAGAGGGCAAAGTAGAAGACGAATTTGGTCAGACTGGCGCTGGCCTCTTCGGTAAAGAAACGCGACTTTGCCGCACCGTATCCCAGCGCGATCAGGCAGAAAAAGGGAACGGTCTTCAGGAAGATATCCAGCATGGCCTTGTCGTAGCATGGGGGGCGGCGGCGTCAACGGCGCGGGGCGTTGACAGCGGGGGCAAAGGGGCCGGATCATGGGCACATGACACCGGGAACGACCTTTTTGACCCGCGACGAGATTCGCAGCCTGTCGGCCCGCTCTGACCTGTGGGGGGCGGCGCTGGTCGCGCATTGCTGGCTGGTCATTCTGGCAGCGGCGGCGCTGTTTGTGTGGTGGCCGAATGTGGCGACCTTTCTGCTGGCGCTCATGGTGATCGGGTCGCGCCAGCTGGGGCTGGCGATCCTGATGCACGAGGCGGCGCATAATGCGCTGTTCCGCACACCTTGGCTGAATGCGTTTGCGGGCAACTGGCTGTGCGGCGCGCCGATCCTCGCCGACCTGGCGGCGTATCGGCACTACCACCTGATGCACCATCGCCATACGCAGACTGACAGAGATCCGGATTTGCGGCTGTCGAAACCCTTTCCGACCACGCGCGCGTCGTTGCGGCGCAAGCTGTTCCGCGACATCACCGGCCAGACCGGGATCAAGCAGCGCGCGGCGCAGATCCTGTTCGCCTTTCGTCTGGTGGGCGAGACAGAGAGCGTGTCCAGTCAGGATCTGGCGCAGGCCTTTGGCGGGCCGGTCCTGACCCGTGCGCTGATCGCCAACGCGGTGCTGTTCGCGGTGTTCTGGACCTTTGGCGGCTGGTGGCTGTGGCCTGCGCTGTGGCTGTTGCCGCTTCTGACGTGGTTTCAACTGGTGCTGCGGATTCGCAATATTGCCGAACATGGCGCGGTCGCGTTCTGTGATGACCCGTTGCGCAATACCCGCACCACGCTGGCCGGACCTTTGGCGCGCGCATTCCTTGCGCCTTACTGGGTGAATTTTCACCTGGAGCATCACCTAGTGATGCATGTGCCCGCACATAACCTGCCACGGCTGCACGCGCTGCTGCGCCAAAAGGGCGTGGCAGCGCGAATGACGCTGGCGCAGGGGTATGGTCAGGTGCTGCGCGAGGCCTCGGCCCGTCCCGATCGTCCCGCTGCATGACCGGCCCGATATGAACGGCCCGATGCGCTACAGGCGTCACCAGATGATGACGGCCCCTGCCGAGCCGCGCTCCGAACTGTGGCGCCTGGCGCTGGGACTGGTGCTGTGCATCGTGATCTGGTTCGGGCTGGCGCGCGGGGTGATCTCTGTGTTGGGCAGTGTCATGCAGGGTGATGCCTATCTGACCCTGCTGGAGCGATTGCAGACCGGCACGACACCGCAAAGCCTGTTGTTGGTGCTGCTGCTGACCGGCGCGCTGGGCGTGGGGGTGATGATGGTGGCCGAGATGCTACATCATCGGCGCGGTGTGAGCCTGCTGGGCCCCTGGCGGCTGTTCCGGTGGGATTTTCTGCGGGTTACCGGGGCGCTGGTGGTGCTGAACGCTGCTGTTCTGGTGCTGCCGCCCTGGGATTTCCTGACTGCGACGCGGCCGGGGCTGCCGTTGGGTACATGGCTGTTGTGTCTGCCGGCAACGCTGGTGGTGATCTTCATTCAGACCGGCGCTGAAGAAGTGTTCTTTCGTGGATACTTTCAGTCCCAACTGGCGGCGCGGTTGCGGCATCCGGTGATTTGGCTGGGGCTGCCCTCACTGGCCTTTGGTCTGGGGCATTATATGCCCGACGTTTACGGCGACAACGCATTGATGGTGGCTGGATGGAGCGCGTTGTTCGGACTGGCCGCCGCCGATCTGACAGCGCGGTCCGGCAGTCTGGGTCCGGCGGTGGCGCTGCATTTCGTGAACAACGTCATGGTGTTTGCCGGGATTTCCATGGGCGGAGAGATGTCGGGACTGGCACTGCGGCAATGGCCGTTCGGGCCGGAAGACACCGCAGCCGTCGCCGCCCTGTTGCCGCTGGATCTGGTGATGATCGGGGTGAGTTGGTTGACCGCACGGGTGGCACTCCGGTTGTGAGCGGGGAGGGACGTCCTGCCAGAGGCATGCTTGCCGCATGTCCCCCGGCTCCCTTTGGTCGCCTCCCCCGGGATATTTTCGGACAGAAGAAGCCGGGGGGATCGCGTGCCCATGGTTGATTGCATTTCTGCTGCGGCTTGCCTATTTCTCGGCCATCTTGGAACTTGCGCAGGTCGCCCATGAACTGGATCACCAATTACGTCCGTCCGCGGATCAACTCGATCTTCTCACGCCGCGAGGTGCCGGAGAACCTGTGGTCCAAGTGCGACGATTGCGGCACCATGCTGTTTCATCGTGAGATCAGCGACAATCTGAATGTCTGTACCAATTGCGGGCATCACATGCACATCACGCCGCGCGACAGGTTTCTGGCACTTTTCGATGGTGGCGTGTTCAATGAGTTGGCAGTGCCCGAGCCGCTGGCCGACCCGCTGCATTTTCGCGATCAAAAGCGGTATCCGGATCGGATGAAGGCAGCGCAAAAAGCCTCGCACGAGAAAGAGGCGATGCTGGTCGCCGCCGGTGAAATCGGCCGCACGCCGATTGTGGCGGCGGCGCAAGACTTCAGCTTTATGGGCGGGTCGATGGGGATGTATGTCGGCAATGCGATCATTGCCGCTGCGCAAGAGGCCGTGAAACTGGGCCGCCCATTGGTGCTGTTTTCGGCCGCCGGGGGCGCGCGGATGCAGGAGGGCATTCTAAGCCTGATGCAGATGCCGCGCACGACCGTGGCAGTTCAGATGCTGAAAGAGGCCGGGCTGCCCTATATCGTGGTGCTGACCCATCCGACAACCGGTGGTGTGACGGCGTCTTATGCGATGCTGGGCGACGTGCAGATTGCCGAGCCGAATGCGCTGATCTGTTTCGCCGGACCGCGCGTGATCGAGCAGACCATCCGCGAAAAGCTGCCCGAGGGGTTTCAGCGCGCAGAATACCTGCTGGAGCACGGGATGCTGGACCGGGTCACCGACCGGCGCAAGATGCGCGAAGAGTTAATTGTGATCACCCGCATGCTGATGGGGATGTCGCCCGCGACATGGGGTGATTTGCCGCCGCCGGGGCCGGAGGATCTGAAACCGGAGCCCAACGCGGCGCTGGACGACACTGCAAAGTGATCTTCGTCATGACAGAGGGTTTCGGAGCATGAGCGCAGCGGCGCGTGGGTCTGACCTGTTGTTGCAACGCATGATGGCGTTGCATCCCAAGATCATAGATCTCACGCTGGATCGGATCTGGCGTCTGTTGGAGGCACTGGATCATCCAGAACGCAAGCTGCCGCCGGTGATCCATCTGGCCGGGACCAATGGCAAGGGCTCGACCCAAGCCATGATCCGGGCGGGGATCGAGGCGGCGGGGCTGACCTGCCACGCCTATACCTCGCCGCATTTGGCGCGGTTTCATGAACGGATTCGGTTGGCGGGCGCGCTGATTTCGGAACCGGCGCTGGAGGCGGTTCTGGACGAGTGCGTTGTCGCCAATGGTGCCGAGTCCATAACCTATTTCGAGATCACGACCTGTGCCGCATTGCTGGCGATGAGCAGGGTGCCCGCAGATTATGTGCTGCTGGAAACGGGGCTGGGCGGGCGGCTGGATGCGACCAATGTCATCGAACGACCTGCGGCCACGGTGATTACCCCGATTTCGATGGATCACGAGCTGTATCTTGGCGACACGCTGGCGCTGATTGCGGGGGAAAAGGCGGGTATCCTGAAGCGGGGCGTTCCCTGTGTGGTCGGCCCGCAACCGGAGGCCGCGCTGGAGGTGATCGAGGCGCGGGCGGCGGCGCTGTGCGCGCCGTTGCTGGCGCATGGTCAGCAGTGGCACGTCTGGCAAGAGAATGGGCGGCTGGTGTTTCAGGATGAGACCGGGTTGTTGGATCTGCCCTTGCCGGTATTGCCCGGGGCGCATCAGGTCCAGAACGCCGGTGCTGCGTTGGCAGTGTTGCGGCATTTGGATATGCCAGAGGCGGCGTTTGAGGGGGCGATGACCGGGGCAGCATGGCCTGCGCGTCTGCAACGGCTGCGGTCTGGTCCTCTGGTTGCAGTGGCCCCTGCGATCGAGTTGTGGCTGGACGGCGGTCACAACCCGGCCGCGGGAGAGGCTTTGGCAGTGCATCTGGCGGGGCTGCCGAAGCGGCCTACGCACCTGATCTGCGGAATGCTGAACACCAAGGATGCGCGCGGCTTTTTGCGGCCTCTGGCTGCGGTTTGCGACAGTCTGACGGCCCTGTCCATTCCCGATGAGGTCAACACGCTGCCGGCGTCAGAGACGGCGCGGCTGGCGCGTGAGGTCGGGCATTCTGTCCATGAGGCCGAGGATCTGCACGCAGCGTTGGCCGGGATTGCGGCACAGCAGCCAGAGGCGCGGGTGTTGATCTGCGGGTCACTTTATCTGGCCGGGCATGTGCTGCGCGGGATGGCGTGACCGCCTGCGCGCCTTGGGCGCATCCCTTTGCACGTTGTTTGCGCTTGACCTTATTGACTGATTCGCCGCGTCTGCCCTATATTTCGTGGCAACTATAAGAGGCGAACGCCAGATCGACGCCCGGAGGACGAGCAGATGTGGAAAGGTCTTGTTTGGGCCCTATGCTTTACCATGGCGACTCTTGCCGTGCGGCCTGCCTTTGCGCAAACCAGCCAGATTACCGAAGATCGACCCGGTTTCTCTCTCACCCTCAACGGGCAAACGCTCAGGATTGACCGATCCGGCCCAGCCTGTCCGCCGCGGTGTGTGCAGCCGATGATGGCGGCCCCCGGAGTGGGGACGGTCGGAGAGCTCGAAGTGCTGGAGTTTCTGGAGATCTTTGTCGGAGGCGGCCAGGGATTGCTTGTCGATGCGCGCCTGCCCGCTGCCTATGCGGCGGCCACCTTGCCCGGGGCGGTCAACCTTCCGGCCCAGACGCTGCGGGCCGACAATCCGTATCGCGACGATCTGTTGACCGCGCTGGGGGTTCGGAACGGCGATCATGCCGGGGCGTTCGATCTGGTGTTTTTCGGAACTGGTGCAGATGACCAGGACGCGCCAAATGCGCTGCGTCGGCTGCTGGAGACCGGGTATCCGGCGACGAAGTTGAAGTACTATCGCGGCGGGCTGGACAGCTGGCGCGCGCTTGGGCTGACCGTTGCCGGCAAGTCGTAACGATAGGGTGGTGTGATGATCAGGATGGTCCTTCTGGCTTTGGGCTTTGCGGTGGTGACCGTAGCGCTGCTGGTCGCGCAACCGGGGGCCTTTGGCCGGTCGGCAGAGCGATCCGCGCCAGAGCCTGTTACCCGCGCCGAACCAGCGGCGATTGTCGTGCCAGTCCAGCCTGTGAAGACCTCGGTGGTGGCGGATCGGGGGCTGGGGTATCCGGCAGGTTTCGCAGTCGCGACCGAGGATGCGCGGCCGGTGCCGGGACGAACCGTCGCTGACCCCGCTGGTCTGGCGGATGCCGATATGCGCCGGATGACTTGGGATGCGCTGTCCAACCTCAATATCGCCACCGGGCGCGACAATGCGCCGGGTCAGCCGGGCAGTCTGCTGCATACGATTGTTCAGCGGTCTCTGGGCGGTGCGCCCGCCGCACCTGTTGTCAGATCGCCGGTCCCTGAGATCTATGTTGTTCAGCAGGGCGACAGTCTGGTGTCCATTGCAGAGCGGGTTTATGGCGACGTCAATATGACCGGACCGTTGTTTGCCGCAAACCAGTCAGTGCTGCGGCGTCCGGACGATCTGCGCCCCGGTCAAAACCTGATCTTGCCACAAAACTGAACCTGCAATTGTTGTGGGTGTTGCAGTCCGTGTTTCATACAGCTTGACGTTGCCACCACATGTTGACGCACTAGCGGTGATTCGCCTATAGTCAAGGAAGGAGCGCGCATCTGCCGACTTGTGACGCGACTCCTTGGGGGACAGACAGCGTGACATTCTTGTGCGACGCCAATCGACGGGCGTGCATCCCTGCGACGTGCAGGGGGTTTGCATGATCCGGCTAACGCTCTTGATCGTTGGTTTTGCCGTGTCCACCGGCGCGCTGCTCTGGTCCGTCGGAGAGCCACTGGAAACAGAGCGCAGGGATCAGGTCAGCCGCGCGGGGCCTGACACGTTTAGCCTGCAACCGGCCATGACGCGTCCTGCTGCGCTCCCTGTCGCCACTCCGCCAATATCGCCCGTTTCGGGGCAGCCGGTTGTGGCGGCTCTGGTGCCTGTCACGCGGTCGTTGCGGCCTCAGGCGCGCCCCGGGCATTTGACCGCTGGTGTGCCGACAGAGCCACCGCTTGCGGATGATGACGACGTGATGACGATTTTGCGGGCCATGAGCTACGGGATTGTCGAAGAAATGAAGAAACCGGCCCCCATTGCGGCGTCGCCGGTTGTGGTCTCCAAGGCGACACCGGTCCCGGCGCCGCTGATCGCCGCTGCCGGACGCAGCTATACGGTGCAACCAGGCGACAGCCTGCCCGGCGTCGCCTTTCGGTTTTACGGCACCACGGTCGCCTACCTTGACATACTGAAGGCCAACCAAGGTCTTTTGAACGATCCATCGGACCTGCGCGCGGGCATGACGTTGCGCATTCCGGACCTGAATTAACACGGGCAGCAAAGCCTTAACGAGCAGCAGCATCTGAGGGTCCTTCGGGACCCTCCTTTTTTTGTCTGGTGCCCCGGTGTCAGCCCGCCTCGACCGCCCAGTCGGCGGCCTGCATTTCGCGCAGCCGAGAGGCGGTACGTTCAAATTCGAAACTGCCCTCACCCTCGACATACAGCATTTCCGGTTGGGCGGCGGCAGAGGCGATCAGTTTGACCCGCGCCTCATACAGCGTGTCGATCAAGGTGACAAAGCGGCGGGCTTCGTTGAAATTCCGGCGTGACAACTGCGGGATGTTTTCAAGGATCAGAACCCGGACACTTTCTGCCAGCTTCAGGTAGTCGGCCGGGCCCAGCATCCGTCCGCAGAGGTCAAAGAAATCCGCGCGCGCCACACCGTTATGATAGCGCGGCAGTTCCACCTTGCGGCCTTTGACGTGCAGGGTCAGCGGTTCTTCCAATCCGTGGGTCAATTCCTCCCACAGCGCGTCAATCTGCGCGCGGGCCTCTGCATTGGCGGGGGAAAAGAACACCTGCGCCCCGGCAAGTCGGTCTTGCCGGTGATCCCGTTCCGAGGCCAGTTCACGCACCACCATGCGGTCCTTCAACAGGCCGATGAAGGGTAGGAACAATTGTCGGTTCAACCCGTCCTTGTACAGGTCGTCCGGCACCCGATTTGACGTGGTGACAACCGTGGTGCCGCCCTCAAACAGCGCCTCGAACAGGCGGCCGACAATCATGGCGTCGGCGATGTCGGTGATCTGCATCTCGTCAAAGGCCAGCAGGCGCACTGCATCGCTGATGTCTTTGGCGACGGGTTTGATCGGATCCTCTGCGCCCTCGCCGCGCAGGGTGTGAATGCGGCCCTGCACCTCTTGCATGAAGGAGTGGAAATGCACCCGGCGGGCGGGCACATCCAGCGTTTCGACAAACAGATCCATCAGCATGGATTTGCCGCGCCCGACACCCCCCCAAAGGTACAGACCTTTGGGGGCTTCCACGCTGCGCCGGAAAAAGCCGCGTTTGACCGGCTGGGCAAGATCGGCGCGCAGGCGCTCGAATTCGGGCAGGACGGTGGTTTGCGCCTCATCCGGCTTGATCTTGCCAGAGGCAACGCGCGAGTCGTACAGGTCAATGACACTTGGCATGCCTTCGCATACTCAATGCGCGCGGCATTGTGTAGAGGCGGCGTGACAGGCGTGCTTGTGCCGTCCGGGTCGCCGTGTCACCTTGCGGATCGGACAACAGGAGCGGGCGCATGGCGCAGGGCGACAACGAGGCGGCGCTGGACTCAGAGGTCCGCGAAATGATCCTGTCGGTCAAGATGAACCGGCGCGACGGCATGTCCTTTCTCTATTTGGAAAGCAGTGCGCCGATGCGCCAACTGCCTGCACAGATCGGGCGTCTGGACTGGATGGTCTGGCTGGATCTGGAGGGCACGCAGGTGTCCGATCTGAGCCCGCTGAGCCCGCTGACGCGGCTGGAAAAGCTGGACTTGCGCAGCACACCGGTCAGCGATCTGTCGCCTCTTGTGGGGATGACGGCGCTGCGGCATCTGTTTCTGGAAGGGTCAGGCGTAGCGGATTTGTCCGCCTTGTCCGGCATGACGCGGCTGCGGGAACTCTGGCTGGATCATACCGGCGTCACGGATCTGTCGCCGCTCAAGGATTGCATCGGCCTGCGTCAGCTGTCCTTGCGCGGCACAGAGGTCGGTGATCTGTCGCCGCTGGCTGGATTGCCGGACCTTGCAGTGTTGGATATCACCGGGACGCAGGTGGGTGATCTGACGCCGCTCTTGCGCCTGCCCGCCTTTTGCGAGGGCGACGGCGAGGTGGGGATTTCCTTTGAAAACACACCCGCGGCGGCCCGCAGCAAGGCGCTGGCCCGGATCGCCACGGATGAAGAAGATCCCGGCCTGCGGGCCGAGGATCTGGTCGATCACCTGACCGGCGGCGCGCGCGAGGCGGGGTGGCGCGGCGATGCATAAGCAAAACTGAACTGACCCATCAACCATTCCCGTTTGACGCTTCGGGCAGGGCGCGGCAAAGCTGCGCGACCCAGTTCCGGAGTCTTTGCCATGTCGACCCGCGCCCCGCTGTTTACACCTGTCCTGATCGTCGGGTGCTTTATCATCATGGTGAGCTTTGCCGTCCGGGCCAGCTTTGGCGTGTTTCAGATCCCGATTGCAGAGGAATTTGGCTGGGCGCGGGCCGAGTTCAGCCTTGCCATCGCGATCCAGAACTTGGCCTGGGGCATTGGACAACCCCTGTTCGGGGCCTTTGCCGAGAAACTTGGTGACCGGATGGCGATTGTTCTGGGCGCGGTCCTATACGCCGTTGGCCTGGTGATGTCGGGTCTGTCGGCGGATCCGTTTTCCATGCAGGCTTGGGAAGTTCTGGTGGGGTTCGGTATCGCAGGGACAGGATTCGGCGTGATCCTGGCGGTGGTCGGGCGCGCCTCCAGCGCCGAAAACCGCTCCATGTCGCTGGCCATCGCCACGGCGGCGGGCAGCGCGGGGCAGGTGATCGGTGCTCCGATCGCCGAAGCGCTGCTATCGGTGATGAACTGGCAATCTGTCTTTTTCATTTTTGCGGGCGCTGTCCTTGCCATGCTGATCACCTTGCCGTTGATGCGCGCGCCGGTTGCAACAAAGATAGAGATCGAGGAAAGCATGGGGGTGATCCTTGGCCGCGCCTTTCGCGACCCTTCGTTTTCGCTCATCTTTATCGGATTCTTTTCCTGCGGCTATCAGCTGGCCTTCATCACCGCGCATTTTCCGGCCTTCGTGACAGAGATGTGCGGTCCCATCGCGGCGGGTGGAGTCCTGCATTCGATGGGCGTGACGACCACCTCGGCCCTGGGGGCGGTGTCCATTGCGTTGATCGGGCTGTTCAACATTGCGGGCACGCTGACGGCGGGCTGGCTGGGCGCGCGGTTCACCCGAAAATACCTGCTGGCGCTGATCTATACGGCGCGGACGCTGACGGCGGCGGCGTTCATCCTGCTGCCGATCACGCCGACCAGCGTGCTGGTGTTTTCGGCGGTCATGGGGTCACTCTGGCTGGCGACGGTGCCGTTGACCTCGGGGCTGGTCGCGCATTTGTATGGCTTGCGGTACATGGGAACGCTGTATGGCGTGGTGTTCCTGAGCCACCAGATCGGCGGATTTCTCGGCGTGTGGCTGGGCGGACGGCTGTATGACGTAACCGGGGATTACGCGATGGTCTGGTGGATTGGTGTGGGCGTTGGCGCGCTGAGTGCGGTGGTGCATCTGCCGATCCGTGAGACCCGACCTGTACCGATGCCAGCGGCGGCGTAAGAGGGGGCGCTGCCCCCGTCGCCTTTGGCGCCTCCCCCGGGATATTTCTGGACAGAAGAAACCTGGGGTGCGGTCAGGACGTCAGGGATTGCGCGCCGATTGTTGTATGAGAGCGGCGACTTCGGTGGCCTCATACCGGGATGGTCTTGTGGTGCCGGCCCCGGCGCGGTCGGGCGATCTTTCGGCCGCAAAGCGGCGGTGTTTCCGACAGGCGGGCGGCGATCCCTAGAGCAGCTGGATCAAAGGGGTGACCTGCTGGCGGCGTGCCAGGCGTCGAGGATGTAGCGCGCGCACATCAGGTCCAGGTGCGCACCCCCGCCGTTCTTGAACAGGGTGATCTGGTCGTCGCTGGTGCGGCGCATGGCATCGGGCGTGTAGTAGTCGGCCTGTATGTCGGCCTTCGTGATGGTGCCATTGGCGAGCGGGATCTTTAGCTCACCGATGTGATCCAGCGTTGTGTCATGGCTGTCAACAAAAACGGTTGCGCGTTTGAGTGCGGTATCGTCGGCCTCGCGCATGTCGGGGCGATAGGCGCCGATCAGGTCGATATGTTGTCCCGGCTGGAACCATGCGCCTTGCAGGATCGGATCGGTCGACATGGTGGCCGAGGTGATGATATCCGCAGCGGGCACGGCGGTTTCGAGATCCTCGGCCCAGTCGATGCCATGGGTCTCGGCAAAGGCGCGGGCCTTTTCGGGAGTGCGGTTCCAGACGGTGAATTTTGCATCGGGGAAGCCTGCCGAATAGGCCGCGTGCAGCGCGGTGCCGACGGTGCCCGCGCCGACGATCAGGATATGCTTGCTGTCTGGGCGGGCAAGTTTCAGCGCGGCGCACAGGCTGTCTCCGGCGGTTTTCCATTTGGTCACAAGGTGGAAATCCACCACCGCCGTCAGGCTGCCGTCCGTATCGTCAAACAGGTTCACTGCGCCGCCGACCATCGGCTTGCCCTTGCCTGGGTTGCCGGGAAAGACCGTGGCCGCCTTGACCGCCAGCCCCAGTCCGTCGATCCACGCAGAACGGTTCAGCAGCGTGTCCTTGCCGCGGTAGAGAAAGACATCGGCAATCTCGGCCTTGGGCCGTTGGTGGCCTGCGTCAATGGCGCGGCACAACGCCAGCCAGTCGAGGTTTTTCTCACCTTCGTCGAATGGAATGATGGTGGTCATTGCGCCTGCTCCTGTGTCAGTAGCCCCTCATCCACCAAGCGCTGTGCCCAGCGGTCCGGTCCGGTGAAGTGATGGGTGTGCCAGCCGCGCGCCTTGGCCGCGTCGATGTTGTCGGCGCGGTCGTCGGTGAAGATCAGCGCCTCACCCGGCAAGTTCAGCTTATCTTCGACCATCTCGTAGATGCGCTGTTCAGGCTTGATGACGCCCATGTGGCCGCTGACAAAGACGTGGTCGAATTCGTTGAGGAAATCATAGGCCGGGGTGGCGATGGCCCATGTGCCGATGCCAAAGTTGGTCAACGCATGGACCGGAATGCCCTGCGCCCGCAGCGCGCGCAGCAGGCGGACAGATCGGGGGATGGCGGGTTTTGCCATCTCCAGCCAGTCGTCGTGCCAGAGGCGGATTTCATCGGCCCATTCGGGCGTCTTGTCGGCCCAGTCATAGATCGTTTGCCGGAAGTCGCCGCCCCGGTCGACGATGTCGTTCATGCCGTGCAGGTCAAGCTGGGCAAACATGGCGCGGCGACGATCCTCACCCACCTTGGCGTCATAGTAGCGTTCCGGTTGCCATTCGATCAGCACATTGCCGATGTCGAAGATCACCGCCTTGATGGTCATACTGTCTTTCCTGCCTGTCTGAGGGTCCGCTCCAGCGCGTCGAGGAAACGGCTGCGGTCGGCCTTTGTAAACCCCTTGCCAGAGCCTTGGCGAAAGGGATCGGCGGCGCGCAGATCGGTCATGAGATCGCGCATGGCCAGTTGCTGGCCGATGTTGGCCTCTGTCAGGGCGCTGCCGTCGTGTCGCAGTACCAGCGCCCCCGCCGCCACGCATTTTGCGGCCAGCGGAATGTCAGCGGTGATGACCACGTCGCCCTTGCCCGCGCGTTCTGCAATCCACATGTCGGCCACATCGGGGCCGTCCGGCACGATTTGCAATGACACAAGAGGGTTGCGCGGTGGCCGCAGGCCGCCGTTGGCCACAAGGATCATCGGCACCTTGTGACGAGTGGCGACGGTTTCGGCCTCTGCCTTGACCGGGCAGGCGTCCGCATCGACATAGAGGGTCATTGCGGCACGCGTCCCGGGCCTGACCGGCCTCTTGTCATGAGATCCCGGGTCGGGCCCGGGGCGGGATTACGCATGGAGCGCTTCGGCATGAAAACCAACATGGTCCTCCATGAAGGTTGAGACAAAGAAATAGCTGTGGTCATAGCCCTTTTGCATCCGAAAGCTGCCGTCCTGACGGCGGGCGGCCATGGCCTCTGCCAGCGCCTCGGGCTTCAGCAGGTCAAGGAACTGATCGTTGGCGCCCTGGTCGATCAGGACCGGTCCGTCAAAGCCTTTGTCGCGCATCAACAGTGTGGAATCATGTGGCTGCCATGTGGAGACGTCATCCCCCAGATAGGCCCCAAGCTGCTTGCGTCCCCAATCGCTGTCGGTCGGATGGGCGATGGGCGCAAAAGCGGAGGCGGACACAAAACGTCCCGACAGGCCCATCGCCAGAGTCAGCGCACCGTGCCCCCCCATGGAGTGCCCTGTGATCGCCTGCCGGTCCATGTCGAGCGCGAAATGCTCGGCCACCAGCGCGGGCAGTTCGTCGGCGATATAGTCCCACATGCGGAAATGCGGTTTCCAAGGGTCTTGAGTGGCGTTGACGTAAAACCCTGCGCCCTTGCCCAGATCATAGGCCTCATCATCGGCCACATCTTCGCCACGGGGCGAGGTATCGGGGAAAATCAGCGCGATGCCCTGTTCGGCCGCCCAGCCCTGTGCGCCGGCCTTGACCACGGCATTCTCATGCGTGCAGGTCAGGCCTGACAGATACCACAACACCGGGACCGGGCCATATGTCGCCTCTTCGGGCAGGAACAGGCCAAAGGTCATGTCGCAGACGCAGGTTTCGGACGTGTGCGTGTACACGCCTTGCACACCGCCAAAACAGGTATTCTCGGAAACGGTCTTCATCAGTTCTCCCCGGCGCGCCCGCCGGGGCGCATGTCACACCCCGTAACGTGCCATGAAGGTGTCGACAGCACCATCCACTACCCGCGCGATTTCTGCCTCGGTCACGGTCGTCTGGATGCCAAACAGCAATTTTGGCCACAGATCAGCCTTGCACAGTTCGGCGAACTGGTCGGCAGCAAGGTCGATGTCGTCGACCTGCAATTCGTTCCGGTCGCGGGCGGCGGACAGGTAGTCCCCCATCACCCGGCGCATGATCATCGGACCGCTTTGATAGAACTGGCGTCCGAGATCGGGAAAGCGTTCGGATTCCGACAGGCAGATCTTGAAGATACGCTGCCCCATCTCGGAGTAGAGAAAGCTCAGGAACTTGCGCCCGGCCTGTGACAGGACTTCGCGCGGGGGGCGCGACATGTTGATCGACAGCACGGCCTCATCCGCCTGCCGCCCGCATTGCGCGCTGGCCACCTCGATGAACAGCAGGCGCTTGTCGGGAAAATAGCTGTAGAGGGTCGCCTTGGAGACGCCTGCCTCGCGGGCAATCTCATCGACGCTGGCGCCCTCGAAACCGTCGCGTAGAAAGATCTCGCGCGCGCCGTCGATGACCTGGTCGAATTTGCGCCCTTTGCGGACGGTTGCCTGTGTGGACATTCCGGCCCTCCCCTTGCCAGGCAGTTATAAACCGCCCGGTTCAGTTTGGGCAAGAAATGCGCCACGTCATTTGCAAGGATGCGTTGTCGTGCAGCCCTGAGTGGATACGTCCGGCTGCGGAGACGGGGCCGGAAAGGTGAAATCCGGCAAAAAGACCGGACCGACATCGGCATAGCTCGGCCCGGCAAGCAGGGCGCAGGCGGTGACGAGAGGCAGGAGAAAGCGGGTCATGATGTGCTCCAGACTACAAGTAAACTGAACTGTTCAGTTTTAATTTGGAACGCTTCGGATCGAAAATCAAGACCGATTGTGCACCTGCGGCAGAATGGACAGGATCGCGCTTACGGACTTGAGCTTTTTGTCGGACTCCTTAGTCTAGAACCATTCTAAAAGAGGTGAAGCCATGCTGTACATGGGAAGTCGTCGCCGGTTTCGGGATCTGACAGAGCAGGAAGTCCTGGCCTTGGCCATTTCGTCCGAAGAAGACGACGCACGGATCTATCGCGGCTACGCCGAACGCTTGCGGGCAGATTATCCTGACACCGCGAAGGTCTTTGAGGGGATGGCCCTTGAAGAAGACGGCCACCGCCGCGCCCTGATCGACCTGCACCAGACCCGGTTCGGAGAGGTCATCCCGTTGATCCGTCGAGAACATGTGGCGGGCTTCTATGCTCGTCGCCCGGTCTGGCTGGCAGAGGCACTGTCATTGGAACGGATCCGCGAAGAAGCCGAAAACATGGAGCGGGAAGCAGAGCGCTTTTACCACATGGCGGCTCAGAACGCGCAGGACGCGGACACCCGCAAGCTGTTGGGCGACCTGGCGGCGATGGAGGCGAAACATCAGGATGAAGCGCGCCGACTGGAACAGGAACACTTGGGCGATGAGGCACGGGTCGGCGAGGACGACCGTGCCAAGCGGCAATTCCTTCTGACCTGGGTGCAACCGGGTCTGGCAGGGTTGATGGATGGCTCGGTGTCGACCCTTGCGCCGATCTTTGCAACTGCCTTTGCCACCCATGACCCGTGGACCACGTTTCTTGTCGGGCTCGCGGCCTCTGTCGGCGCGGGCATTTCAATGGGCTTTACCGAGGCGGCGTCCGACGACGGCGAGTTGTCGGGGCGTGGTTCTCCGACCAAACGCGGTATCGCGGCGGGGGTGATGACGACGGTGGGCGGGCTGGGGCACGCGCTGCCCTATCTGATCCCGCATTTCTGGACCGCGACAACCATCGCGTTGGTCGTTGTCTTTATCGAACTCTGGGCGATTGCCTGGATCCAAAACAAATTCATGGAAACGCCGTTCCTGCGGGCCGCCTTTCAGGTGGTGCTTGGTGGCGCGCTGGTCTTTGCCGCGGGGGCCTTGATCGGAAGCGGATAGAACTCATGTCGTTTATTGTGATGTCATTGTTCCAAAGCTAGGGAACCGCATGAGTGGAAACGGTTTAAACCTAAGCGAGCATATGAGATTCCAATAACCTATCAGGCTACAAGCAATGGCTCTCCAGGTGCCACCCGATGAACTGGTATCCTTTGAATTAGGTGTTGTGTTGCTTCAACGTATGCCGAGGCGCGATTCGGTCGTGCTGCATCTTCGCCATAGTAATAGTAAACAGATCGAGCAATGTGAGACTTGTCTTGATGATAGCTTTCAAACCAAATGGCTTTAATAACGCTGTTTGGATCCATTGCAAAGGTAGGATGCGTGTGCTTCATTGATCTCAGTCCATCCCATTCTATTGGCTCCAGGGGGCCAGCTTCACAAACGAAACGCAGACTTAAACGGTCAAATTCGTTGGATAAAGCAACTAGACTAGGGCAGTCGTTTGGTGTTACTGAAATAATCAAATAATCAATTATCACACCCGTTGTAAGCTAGGATCGAACGTTGTCGATCCAATAATTGCCCGCGACAGTATTTGGATAGCCAGCGTCATTTCCGACGATGACAAGGCGATCTCCCTCCTTCAATATTCCTGATAGTCTTGGGCAAAGTTGTCGAGATACAGTCGCCTCAAATAGGTAGCTGCTTCTTTCTGGATCGACTTTGTCAGTTCGGCTGCTCATGTTAAATAGTTTATTCATTAAAATCGCGCCCAAAGCACACGCAACGGCCAAGTAACCTGATATTGCGGGGTCCACCTCTTCCTCCTACGGTAAATGCAATATAATCTCATTTATTCCCCTCGAGCGCAAGAGTTAGATCGGAGAAATTTGCCCTTTTAAGAGTTGGTCAGCTAATGAGGTGAGCAATAGTGTTACAATTGGGCGGCTAGGGGGTTGAAAGGGGCTTGCAACCTTTGTTGGATTAAAATAGTAACTGGGTGGAAGCTTGGAGATTGCGATGCTGACTTCGTCGCCGACTGTCAGAATCTTTATTTATACTATCGTCTGGTTGCTTCGTTATGGCGTACTGCTCTTGGGCGTTCACTGGTTGAATGGGCAACGCGGCGCCGGAATTTCTTTGACGGGAATTGTGGATTTATGTAAGGGGCTATCTCTATGGGCGCTTGTCATGTCAGGTGGCGATATCTGGCACCACCAATTATCTCTAGCAGAAAGAACGAATAGCCGCTTTTTAATGCTGGTAGGTGTCGTGAACCGAGGAGTAGTTTGGGTGAGTGGCGCGCTCGCTATTTTGGTTTTTTGTAAAGTGTTTGCTTTTAAGACAGACATGTTCAATTTTGAAAAATTGACCGCCCCTTCATTGGGGTTTTGGGTGGAGAGCTTCCTGAAGGGGGGGTTTGTCTATTGCACTATGATTCCAATTTTCGCTTACGCAATATTGAACTCAATCTTGGCATTTTATCCCCTTCCTAAATCTGGTGTCGCGACTGAGGTAATTTCCGATTTTGAATATGGCCGCAGAAAATCCCTACTTTTGCTTGTGTACTCAAATTTGACAGTCGTAATACCGCTAATTTTCGTAATTGCCGCGGTAAATATGAGTAGTATTGATGGTATTAGCATGATAACGAAAGATGTTTTTCTCAGTGGGGCGATGGCGGTTATTATTATGGCGAGTGCCATATCAGCAAAGGCTGTTGAGTTGTACAATTCTTGAATATTCCGGACGAGATCGTGCGTGGCTTTTATCTTGACTGCTTCATGATTCTTTGAGCGTCTTTTTGATCCCACCCGGCTTCTTCGCTGAAATCGCTCGACTTACCGTCCGCCCCACCGCGCCCGAAACCTTGGTATACCATGTGACGCTAGACGCTTGTGCGTCCCCCGGCGCTTCGCTATTCCAAGGCAAAGCCATTCTGCGGGAGGAGCCAGTCCGATGCTCAAGCGTCCATTCGACAAGACCAAAATGCCCAGCCGTCATGTGACCGAGGGACCGGAGCGGGCGCCGCATCGCTCTTTCTTGTACGCCATGGGCCTGTCCGAGGATGAGATCCATCAGCCGTTGGTCGGCGTGGCGACCTGCTGGAATGAGGCCGCGCCCTGCAACATCTCGCTGAACCGGCAGGCGCAGGCGGTCAAGCTGGGCGTCAAGGAAGCCAGCGGCACGCCGCGTGAATTCACCACCATCACCGTGACGGACGGCATCGCGATGGGCCATGAGGGCATGCGCTCTTCGTTGGCATCGCGTGAGGCTATTGCCGACACGGTCGAGCTGACCATGCGCGGCCATTGCTATGACGCCATCGTCGGTCTGGCGGGCTGCGACAAGTCGCTGCCAGGGATGATGATGTCCATGGTGCGTCTGAACGTGCCGTCGGTCTTTATTTACGGTGGCTCCATCGTCCCCGGCAAGTACAAGGGCAAGGATATCACCGTTCAGGACGTGTTTGAGGCGGTTGGCCGTCATCAGGCAGGCGCCAACAGCGACGAAGAGCTGCGCGCCATCGAAAAGGCGGCCTGCCCCAGCGCGGGGGCCTGTGGTGGCCAGTTCACTGCCAACACGATGGCCTGCGTCTCTGAGGCGATCGGTCTTGCGCTGATGAATTCGTCCGGTGCGCCTGCCCCGTATGAAAGCCGGGATGCCTATGGCACCGCGTCAGGCATTGCCGTGATGCACCTGCTGGAGCAGAACATCCGCGCGCGTGACATCGTCACCCGCAAGAGCCTGGAAAACGCCGCGCGGGTTGTCGCCTGCACCGGCGGGTCGACCAATGCGGGCCTGCACCTGCCTGCCATCGCCCATGAGGCGGGGCTGGAGTTCTTCCTCGACGATGTTTGCGACATCTTCCGCGACACGCCCTATTTCGTCGATCTCAAGCCGGGCGGCAATTATGTCGCCAAGGATCTGTATGAGGTCGGCGGCGTGCCCGTCGTGATGAAGGAACTGCGTCGCGCCGGTCTGATCCACGAGGACTGCATGACCGCCAGCGGCCGTGCGATTGGTGAAGAGCTGGACATGATCGAACGTGAGGCAGACGGCAAGGTCATCTACCCTGTCGACAAGCCGATCACGAAGACCGGCGGTGTTGTGGGCCTGAAGGGCAACCTTGCACCGCAGGGCGCCATCGTAAAGGTTGCGGGGATCGCGGCCGAGGATCAGGTGTTCACCGGCCCGGCGCGGGTGTTCGAATGCGAAGAGGACGCCTTTGAGGCGGTCAAGATGCGCGCCTACCGCGAAGGCGATGTCATCGTGATCCGCAACGAAGGCCCCGCCGGTGGCCCCGGCATGCGTGAAATGCTGTCCACCACGTCGGCCCTGTCCGGACAGGGCATGGGCAAGAAGGTGGCGCTGATCACCGATGGCCGGTTCTCTGGCGCGACACGCGGCTTCTGTGTCGGCCACGTCGGTCCGGAGGCGGCGCATGGCGGGCCGATTGCATTGATCGCGGATGGCGACATGATCACCATCGACGCGATCACCGGCGAGATTTCGGTCAACCTCAGCGATGAGGATCTGGCCAAGCGCAAAGAGGCCTGGGCCGGTCCGAGGGACACCATCTATGCCTCCGGTGCGCTGTGGAAATATGCGCAACTGGTGGGCGAGACCTACAAGGGTGCCGTCACGCATCCGGGCGGGGCCGAGGAAAAGCACGTCTACGCGGATCTCTGACCCATGGTGGCGGTGCGCAAGCTGTTGTGCGCCGCCGGCGTGCTTCTGGTCTCGGGATGTCTGGGCGGTGTGCCCCAATCCAACCCGGATCGGGCCGAGACCGAGGCACGCGACGGGTTGGCGGCGTTTTTCGCGCGCAGCGGCCCTGCTGCAGGACGACGAAAGGCCCCGCTGGCGCGAGCCAGTCTGGCGGGCGGCGATGTGACCGTTGCCGGGCCTGATGGCTATTGTGTTGACCCCTCGACCCGACGGAGCGCACCGGAACGCGGTTTCGCGCTGATTGCCTCCTGTTATATCCTGAGCGGCGGCAAGGCGGGACGCCCTGTGGTGCCGATGCTGGTGACGGTTACGGTCGGCCCGCGCGGCGACAGCACTGATTTGCCGACGCCAAAGGCGCTTGCGCAGGCGGCAAATGCGGTTCTGCTGGATGGCAATGCGTCGTCAGGGCGGGTGACCGCGCATCTTGCGGACGGCGGCGATGGCATGTTTGAGGGCAGCGATCCGCGCTATTGGCGGGCAGCCTTTCTGCAAGGCGACAGGATGGTCGGCTTGGCATTGTATGCGCCGCGCGGCAGTGCCTTGGCAGGTGATCAGGGCGAGGCCATGATCACGCGGGTCAAGGACCGGATTGCGACCCTGAGCAAGGCAACTGCGCCGCGCAAAACGACACCGACGCAAAAACCGGCCGGCGGAATGCTTGGTCGTTTATTCAATCGTCAGGACTTGCCACAATAGCTTCCATATCGGAAATTATCCTGCGGGGCCGGAGCGCCAGACGCGCGACGCGAACAACGGGCAGAACGGGCATGGGAGCAAGTGTGCAAGACTGGTTGGGCAAGGCAGCTTTTGTTGCGGGGTTGCGGCGTTGGACGCGCGCTGCGCGCGAGGCGCCGACGGCGGATCTGGTGGAGCTGCGCCAACAGCGCACACATGCTCGGCGGCTCAAGACGCGGTTGGATGAGTTGATCCATCATGCGGACGCGCGGCTTGCGCTGCCGATGGTCGGAAACCAGTCCTTTCCCCGCCCGGAAGATTCCGACTGGGCCTGGCGGCCGGAGTTGTGGTGTGGTCCGCTGCCGGTTCAGGGCATTGTCGGCGTGCGGAGCAAGGCCGGATTGGGGCATGAGGCAACGCTATATCACGATTGCCAGCGCACCGAACTGACGCTGCGCCAGATCCGCAACACCCGCGCCGCCGACCTTGCGGCCTATGGGCTGAAACTGGATGTCTTCGGGTTCACCGGGTCCTATCTTTCGCTAGCGGTGGATCTGCCGAAAAACGCGGTGGCGGGACTGACACGGCAGCATCTCATCCGGCTGGAGACGATCGTCGAGTCCGAGGAACCGCTGGAGATCTTTGCCCGGTTGAACGTCAAGCACGGACCCAACACGGAACAGGTGGTACGGGAATTGCCGCTGCACGAAGAGACGGTACAGGTGGAGTTTGACCTTGCCTATACGCGGCTCAATGAAAAGCGGGTCGAAAAGATGTGGCTGGACCTGATCTTTGAGGGGCCGCGCATGAACCAGGTCAACTTGCGTGATCTGACGTTCAGCCGCCGCAGACGGGCCGCGCTGTGATGGGCCGGAAAGGATCTGAATGAGCGGATTTACATTGACCAAAACCCGCTTTCGCGATGGCGTCTGGGAAGGGCTGCTGGTTGCCGGGCTGGGCAACGACCGTCCGCCAGAGGTGGTGGCGAGCCTGGAGGAACGCCCGGTGCATGGGGTTGTCGTCGCCGACACGGCCGAGCAGGGCCGGTGGGTGGTCGAAGTGCCGGTCCCGGTCGAGGCTTTGGGCGACGGGGTGCGCACGGTCCTGATCCGCGACGGCCGCGACGATGATCTGCTGGACAGCTTTACAGTGATCGCCGGAGAGGCGCTGGATGAGGACATTCGCGCCGAAATGGCGCTGCTGCGGGCCGAACTGGATCTGCTCAAACGTGCGTTCCGCAAGCATTGCCGCGAGACAACCTAGCAGAGCGGCATTCCCGGCAGCGCCCCAAGGGGGCAGATTGACCTTTGCCGCTTGCGGGGCCACAGTCGCGGCATCCCCGAAGGAGCCCCCATGTCCCCGCTGCGTGGCATCGCGCTGAAGCTGACCTCTGTCGTCCTGTTCACCATCATGGCCTCGCTCATCAAGGCGAGTTCCGAGCATGTGCCAACGGGAGAGGCGGTTTTCTTTCGGTCGTTCTTTGCGATGCCGGTGATCGTCGCCTGGCTGGCGATGCGCGGCGACCTCAAGACCGGACTGAAGGCAAAAAACCCGATGCTACACATCTGGCGCGGTCTGATCGGGGTGACGGCGATGGGCTGCGGCTTTGCCGCGCTTGGACTGTTGCCGCTGCCAGAGGTGACGGCCATCGGCTTTGCCGCCCCGATGATGACGGTCCTGTTGGCGGCCTTGCTTTTGGGGGAACGCCTGCGGCTCTTTCGTCTGTCGGCGGTGGGTCTGGGTCTGATGGGTGTTCTGATCGTGCTCTGGCCGCGCCTCAGCCTGGACGAGATGGGCGGATCGGCGACACTGGGCGTGGTCCTGGTGCTGACCTCTGCCGTGATGCGTGCAATGGCGCAGATCCAGATCCGCAAGATGGTTGCGGTCGAGGAGACATCAGCCATCGTCTTCTATTTCTCGCTGACCGCAACGGTGTTTTCGCTGGCGACAATCCCGTTCGGCTGGGCCTGGCCCGCGCCGGAGGTTGTGATGATGCTGGTGGCGGCGGGGCTGATCGGCGGCATTGCGCAGATTTTCCTGACCTCGGCCTATCGTTTTGCCGGGGCAGCGGTTGTGGCTCCGTTTGACTATGCCTCCATCCTGCTGGCGATCCTGTTTGGTTATTGGTTCTTCGATGAGGTGCCGACCGCCATGGTGCTGATTGGATCGGTGGTTGTGGTGGCCGCAGGTGGAATCATTATCTGGCGCGAACGGCAGCTTGGCCTGCAACGCGGTAAGGCACGTCCCAACATGACCCCGCAAGGGTGAGCCGTCTTTGTCAGAGATCCATCGCCGCGGCCCCCAGATAGGCGGGGGCGAGCAGAAGGCGGCGGTATCGGCCCAGGGGAAAGCGCGGTGGCGTGTTGCCTAGCCAATCTGGCGCTTGCACCGGGTGTCCCAACAGTTTGTCCGCCACCAGTCGACCCGCGTAAGATCCCATGGCAACCCCGTTGCCATGATAGCCCAATGCCGCGAACAGCCCGGTCTGATCCGGTATCGCCCCCACAAACGGCACAAGATTGCGCATCAGGCAGACAAGACCGGACCATTCATGCGTGATTTCAACCTGTCCCCAAGCCGGGAAGAGCCGCGCGAAGCTGCGTCGGATGCGCCGGGACAGGCGCGCCTGCGCCGCCGGGGTCGCGCGCAACCCGCCGCGCATTCCGAACAGGAACCGCCCGTCAGGCAGCAGGCGAAAGTAGTGCAGCAGGAACCGCGTGTCATAGGCCATCTGCGCCGACCACCAGCCTGCGCCCTGCTGCTCTGCCGGGGTCAGCGGGCGGGTGACGATGACACTGGATTGAACGGGCAGGGTTCGGCCGCGCAGCCAGGGCGGCATGTCCTCGTGACTGTATCCGTTGGTCGCCAGGATTACGGTGTCCGCCGTGACGCGTCCGCGCGGGGTTTCGACATGCCAACGCCCGCCGCTGCGGCGTAGGCCGGTCGCAGGGCTGTGCGCATACAGCGCCGCGCCCGCCTCTTGCGCGGACCCGGTGAGACTGGCGTGGTATTTGCGCGGGTTCAGGGCAAATCCGATGGGCAGGGTCATGCCCCCGTGCCACGGCCCGCCTAGGCCCTTGTCCAGCAGATCTTGCGCCGAGTGAATGTCTGGCGTGACACCATAGGCGGAGATGATGTCTTTTGTCCCCGCCTTGAGCGCCTCAAAGGCACGGGGTTTGTGGGCAAGCAGGGTTTCCCCCTGCGAATGTTTGTCCACATCCCAACGATGGCGGTCGATCAGCGCGCCCACATGGTCCACCGCCGCAATTTCGGCCTTTGCCCATTGATGTGGCGCGTCCGGCCCGAAACGGTTGCGCAGCAAGGCATTGGGAGCCTTGGATCCGCCCAAACAGCAGAACCCACCATTGCGCCCGGATGCGCCCCAGCCGGCATGGTCCGCCTCCAAGACCGTGACGGATGTCCCCGCTTGCGCCAGACGCAATGCGGCGTTGAGGCCGGTGAAGCCGCCGCCAATTACCGCCACGTCGCTGCGTTGGGTGGTTTCCAGTTGTGGCCAGTCTTGGGGCGGAACCGTGTCGGCCCAGTAACAGGGCCCCTGCGGCCCGTAGGCCGCAGGTTCAAACAAACGGGTCACGCCGTACGCTGAGCGGCCTGTTCCTCGCGCAAGCGCTGGACAGAGGCGCGTTTGGTGATCAACGAGGCAGAGATCACACCCACCGTTACAATACCGATCAGGATGGTCGAAAGCGCGTTGATTTCCGGGCTGACGCCAAGGCGGACGGCTGAGAACACCTTGATCGGCAGGGTTGTCGCGCCGGGTCCGGTGGTAAAGCTGGCGATCACCAGATCGTCCAACGACAGGGTAAAGGCCAGCAACCAGCCAGAGACCACAGCAGGTGCAATGATCGGCAGGGTGATCAGCGTAAAGCTCTCAAACGGAGAGGCACCCAGATCCAGCGCCGCCTCTTCCAGCGCCTGATCAAAGGTGCTGAGACGCGAGGAGACGACAACCGACACATAGCACATCGAAAAGGTGGTGTGCGCCAGCACAACTGTCAGCACGCCCCGGTCCATACCCAACCCGATGAACAGCAGCAGCAGCGACAGACCGGTGATGACCTCTGGCATGACAAGCGGCGCGTAGATCATGCCGGAAAACAGCGTGCGACCGGGAAAGCGCCCGGCGCGGACCATGACATAGGCGGCCATGGTCCCCAGAACGGTGGCAATCGAGGACGAAAAGAATGCGACCTTCAGCGTGACCCAAGCTTGGCATGACAAGCGGCGCGTAGATCATGCCGGAAAACAGCGTGCGACCGGGAAAGCGCCCGGCGCGGACCATGACATAGGCGGCCATGGTCCCCAGAACGGTGGCAATCGAGGACGAAAAGAATGCGACCTTCAGCGTGACCCAAGCTGCATCAAGGAACTCCTCGTTCTGCAACAGCTCGCCGTACCACTTGGTCGAAAACCCGGCCCAGACGGTGACCAGACGGCTTTCGTTGAAGGAATAGACCACCAGCAGGACCATCGGCAGGTAGAGAAAGGCAAAGCCAAGGGTCAGGGAGGTGGCATTGAACCACGAAAACCGTCTCATTTCGCGGCCTCCCGTGCTTTTTCTTCGGACCGTTGGAACAGCACAATGGGGATGATCAGGATCAGCAGCAATACAACCGCCACCGCTGAGGCCACAGGCCAGTCGCGGTTCGAAAAGAACTCTTCCCACAGCACTTTGCCGATCATCAGTGTATCGGACCCGCCCAGCAGCGAGGGGATCACAAATTCGCCGATGGTCGGGATGAACACCAGAAAGCAACCCGCGATGATGCCGTTGCGTGACAGCGGGATAGTGACCAGCCAGAACGCCGCAAAGCGGGTTGAGCCCAGATCCTCTGCCGCCTCCAGCAGGCTTTCGTCCAGCTTTTCCAGCGCCGCGTAGATCGGCAGGATCATGAACGGCAGATAGGTGTAGACGATGCCGATATAGACCGCCCAGTTGGTGTTGAGGATGGTCAGCGGTTCTGAAATCACGCCAATCCCCATGAGAAACTGGTTCAGCACGCCCTCGGTCGAGAGGATGCCGATCCACGAATAGACCCGGATCAGGAAGCTGGTCCAGAACGGCAGGATCACCAGCATCAGCAGGGTCGGACGCCATTCGTGCGGTGCGCGGGCCATGGCATAGGCCACCGGATAGCCAACAAACAGCGTGACGACGGTCGAGATCAGAGCGATGCGCAAAGAGCTGAGATAGGCTTTCCAATACAGGTCGTCGGTGGTCAGAAAGATGAAATTCTCGATGTCGAGGCCGGAAAAGAAGGCGCGCACCCCGGCCCAGCCTTCGTTCCAGTCCAGTTGCGGGGCGTAGGGCGGTCGCGCCAGCGCGTAGTCCGACAGCGAGATCTTCAGCACGATGAGGAACGGTACCAGAAACAGCGCCAGTAGCCACAGGTAGGGAACGGTGATCAGGACGGCGCGGCGCATCACGCGTCCATCAGCACGACGCCGGCAGTCGCTGTAAAGCTCAACCAGACCTCGTCTTCCCAAGTGATGTCCCGACGCGCGATGCGGCGGGTGTTGGCGGCCTGCGCCTTGATCATCGTGCCGCCCTCAATCTCGACATGATAGGTCGAGATGTTGCCAAGGTAGGCGATGTCGATGACCTTGCCGCGCAGCGTGTTGGCGGCGTCGGGGCGTTCCTTGGCGATGCTGACCTTTTCGGGCCGCAGCGACAGGACGACCGATTGTCCCGCCATTGCCGGATCGCCATTGGCGGCAATCACCGGCGGTTGGCCGTCTGCCCAATGGATCGCAAGCCCACCGGCGGGAATGTCTGGCGCGGATTTAACCTCGGCGGGCTGCACGGATGCGGGCGGAGGGGACGGAGCGGGCGCAGGCGTGCTGTCCTCTGCCTTGGACGGGGGCGGCAGGCGCCGCTGTTCGTCGTCGATCCACTTTCCAAAGATCGGGCTTAGCACGCGGTCATGCAGGACACGGCCGATGTCGTTGGGCTGCGGGGCGGTCTGCTGTGCCGCTGTCGGTGCGGCGGCGGGCGTTGGCTGTGGCGTGGGGATCGGCTCTGGCGACTGTTCCACGGCTGTTTCCACGGCCTGTTCCGGGGCCTCGGGGCGGGCTTTGGCGGTGCCGCGGATCAGGTTCACGTCGCCGATGAAATCGGCAACGTAGACAGAGTTCGGCGCCTCGTAGATCACGTCCGGCGTCGAGACCTGTGCAATCTTGCCTTCGTTCATCACCGCCACGCGGGTGGCGACGGTCATCGCCTCTTCCTGATCGTGGGTCACGATGATGAAGGTGGTGCCGGTCTTTTCCTGAATGTCCATCAGTTCGAATTGCGTTTCTTCGCGCAGCTTGCGGTCCAGCGCGCCCAGCGGTTCATCCAGCAGCAGCAGTTTCGGGGCCTTGGCCAGTGACCGGGCCAGCGCCACGCGCTGTCGCTGTCCACCAGAGATCTGATGCGGCTTGCGGGCGGCAAAGCGTTCCAGCCGGGTCAGCCGCAGCATTTCCTGCACACGGGCGTGTACCTCATCTTTGGACTTTTTCTCGCGCCGCAGGCCAAAGGCGATGTTGTCGTAGACGGACAGATGCGGGAACAGCGCGTAGCTTTGGAACATCATGTTCACCGCGCGCTTGTTTGGCGGCACATGGGCAATGTCGCGCCCGTCCAGCAGGATCTGGCCCTCTGTCGGTTCCTCGAACCCGGCCAGCATCCGCATCAGGGTGGTCTTGCCACAGCCCGATGGTCCGAGCAGGGCAAAAAACTCACATTCGAAAATATCCTGGGTCAGGTCGTCGATGGCGGTGAAATCGCCAAAACGCTTGGTCACGCCCTTGAACTGAATGAGCGGTTTCGCCGCCGGGTCATTCCACGGGGCAAAAACGGGTTCGGCCATAGTATCTCACCACGCAATGAGTGGGACCGCGCCGGGGTGGCGCGGTCCGGAAAGGGCTCAGGTGCCCGACTTGATCTTGGTCCACAGGCGCGTGACGACGCGCTGCACCTTCGGCGGATACGGCGTGGTGGTGAACGTGTTGTCCATCGCCGCAGCATCCGGGTAGATCGCCGGATCGCCGATCACATCCTCTGCAAGAAGCTCCTGCGAGGCCTTGTTGCCGTTGGCGTAGTAGACGTAGTTCGACGCCGCCGCCATGTTCTGCGCATCCATGATGAAGTTCAAAAAGGTATGGGCAGCATCGGGGTTGGGCGCGTCGACCGGAATCGCCATTTGGTCGAACCACATTTGCGCGCCTTCATCAGGCGCGTAATAGCCGATCACGACCCCATTGTCCGCTTCTGCTGCGCGATCACGCGCCTGAAGCACATCACCGGACCAGCCGACGGCCACGCAGATGTCGCCATTCGCCAGAGCGTTGATGTATTCCGAGCTGTGGAACTTCTGGATGTGGGGACGGAGCGGGCCAAGCACCTCTTCGGCGCGGGCGATTACCTCTGGGTCATGACTGTCGGGGTCCAGACCAAGATAATTCAGGGCCGCCGGGATCATCTCTGCCGGGGCGTCCAGCATGTGGATGCCGCAGGCGGCCAGCTTTTCCGCATTCTCCGGCTTGAAAATCAGATCCCAGGAGGTGATCGGCGCATCGTCCCCAAGGATTTCCTTGACCTTGGGTTCGTTCACGCCAAGCCCGGTGGTGCCCCACATGTAGTTGATGGCGTATTCGTTTCCGGGGTCGTATTTGGCGGTGCGGTCCGCGATCACGTCCCACATGTTTTCGATGTTCGGCAGCTTGGACTTATCCAGTGGCTGGAACGCCCCGGCCGAGATCTGCCGTTGCAGGAAGGTGCCGGTAGGCACCACGACGTCATAGCCCGAGCCACCGGCCAGCATCTTGGTTTCCAGCACTTCGTTGCTGTCAAAGACGTCATAGATCAGGTCGATGCCGGTTTCAGTCTCGAATTTCTCAAGCAGGGCTTCGTCGATGTAATCAGACCAGTTGTAGACGCGCACTTCCTCGGCGGCAGCCAAACCGGCGGCCAGCGCAAGGGACGCTGTCAGGGTCACTAGGGTTTTGGTCATGTCGTTCTCCCGTTGGTGTCGGGGGGTCTTTTTGCGCCCCGTCCCCAATTTTTGATCATAAGTTGCGCCGTCGTGCAACATGCGCGATGGTTCCACGGCCCGATGTCCTGCGCAAGGGATGGTCGAGGTGGGACAGCCAAGGGGGAGTGGCGATGGCGGAAAATGTGGCAGAGGTGACGTCCCAGGCCGGGTTGCCCGCGCATGAACAGGTCTACAGATCGCTACGCGAGGTGGTGTTGTTCGGGGCGCTGACCCCCGGAGAACCCGTGACAATTCAGGGTCTTGTCGAGAGATTGGGCGCCGGAATGACGCCGGTCCGCGAGGCGATCCGCCGACTGACCGCCGAGGGCGCGTTGCAGGCGATGGGCAACCGGCGCATTCAGGTGCCGGTGCTGACGGCTGCGCTTGTCGAAGAGTTGACCGAGGTGCGGTTGGCATTGGAGCCACGGTTGGCGATGCGGGCGGCAGACCGGGCCAATGCAGAGGATGTGGCACGATTGGCCGCAATAGATGCACAACTGGATCAAGCGATCCAGCGCGGGGACATTGAGGGCTATCTGCGTGAAAACCATAGGTTTCACGCCTGTCTCAATGAGATGGCCGAGGCCCCGATCATGACCGCGCTGGCGGATTCTTTGTGGCTGCGGTTCGGGCCGTCGCTGCGAGTGGTCTGCGGGCAGGTTGGCACGCGGCACCTGCCGGATTGTCACAAGGATCTGGTCCGGGCATTGGCGGCGGGCGACGGTGCGATGGCGGCGCGCGCCATCGAAGAAGATCTTGCGCAGGGGATGGACGTGGTACTGAGCAGTCTTTGAGGTGACCGGGTTCCAGGCGCAGATCCCAAGATGCCAATAAGACGGTGAATGACGTAGCGAGTCCTTGGCTTTCAACCTTGCAGGGCGGGTCGTGTGTTGCGTCCAGAGCAGATGGGTGTGGCCGGTCGCCGTTCCTTTGGGGCGACACCTTGGCCACCGGCCTTGGAAGGCGGGGCTTGCGCGGTGAGGGGGCGTCCGGAATGGAGGGGGGTGGCCGGTTGCCGTTCCTGCGGAACGACACCTAGGCCACCGGCTCGGCAAGGCGGGGCCTGCAGAGCCTGATTCGATTGACTTCCCATAATTTGATCATATTCTGCGCCTCACCATTTCCGGAGGCCCCGCATGACGATCCTGACCCCCAATTCGCCTACCGCCGAACTTCAGGCGCTGGATGCCGCGCACCATATGCATCCCTTCACTCATGGTGCCGAACTGGCCGAGAAAGGCGCGCGGATCATCACGCGCGCGGATGGCTGCTGGCTGACCGACAGTGACGGCAACCGCATTCTGGACGGAATGGCCGGCCTTTGGTGCGTGAACGTCGGATATGGCCGCACCGAACTGGCCGATGCCGCGTATCGTCAGATGCTGGATCTGCCGTTCTACAACACGTTTTTCCAGACCAGCCATGTGCCCGCACTGAACCTTGCCGCGAAACTGGCGGAACTGGCGCCCGGTGACCTGAACCACGTCTTCTTTGCCGGATCGGGGTCAGAGGCGAACGATACCAACCTGCGCATGGTTCGTACCTACTGGCAAGAAAAGGGCCAGCCAGAGCGGCAGGTCATCATCTCGCGCTGGAACGGCTACCACGGGTCATCCGTCGGGTCGGGGTCGCTTGGCGGAATGAAGGGGATGCACGCGCAGGGCGGCATGCCGATCCCCGGCATTCACCATATCGACCAACCGCATTGGTGGGCTGAGGGGGGGTATAGCACACCCGAGGCATTTGGGTTGGAACGTGCGCAGGCGTTGGAAACTGCCATCCTTGAGATTGGTCCGGACAAGGTCGCCGCCTTTATCGCGGAACCCGTGCAGGGCGCCGGTGGCGTGATCATTCCGCCGGACACCTACTGGCCCGAGATCCAGCGCATCGTCGACAAATACGACATCCTGCTGATCGCGGATGAGGTGATCTGTGGCTTTGGCCGCACCGGCAACTGGTTCGGCAGTGAGACATTCGGCATCACACCCGACATCATGACCGTCGCCAAGGGTCTGTCGTCTGGCTATCAGCCCATCGGCGCGTCGATTGTGTCGGACAAGGTCGCCGGCGTGATCGGCAACACAGAGTTCAATCACGGCTACACCTATTCCGGCCACCCGGTCGCCTGCGCAGTTGCGTTGGAAAACCTTCGCATTCTGGAGGAAGAGGGGATTGTTGACCGCGTGCGGGACGAAACCGCGCCCTACCTGAAAGAGCGGTTCGAGAGCCTGGCCGACCATCCGCTGGTGGGCGAGATCAAGATCGTCGGCATGATGGGCAGCCTTGCGCTGACCCCGGACAAGGCGACGCGGGCGGCGTTTTCCGCAGATGCTGGCACCGCCGGGTTCATCTGCCGCGAACGCAGTTTCGCCAACAACCTGATCATGCGGCACGTCGGCGACCGTATGGTGATTTCGCCGCCGCTGGTGATTTCCAAGGACGAGATCGACACGCTGGTGACGCGCGCGCGCCTCAGCCTGGACGAGGCATTGGAGCGGTTGCAGAAGGACGGCCTGATGCAGGCCGCCCCGGTCTGATCGTCAGGACTTGATCCAGTCCTTCGCCTGTTCGATGGCGTCTGCCTTGAAAAACCTGGTCTTGGCCCCACTCAGGCGGCCAAGCACCTTTTCACCCAGCCTTTGCCAGCCAGAATTGCCCACAATGGCGGCACGGTCGATCAGGCGATAGTGCTCACGCACCACCTTGAGGTGTTCGAACAGCGCGGCCATGCCCTGCCAGCCATCGAAATCCCGCGCGTCGATCAGCAGGCGAAAGCGGTCGTTGGCGCGGATGAACGCATTCAGATCCTCGGTTTCCTCGGCATAGATTGAACTGTCGAGCTGTCCGCGCAATTGCAGGTGCAGCACACCGTCGCCCAGATCGGTCTGGTGGATTGCGCCAAGCGATTCCGTCAGCCAGCGCCGCGCATCGTCTGTCTCTTCCAGAGGAAAGACGCGCACAGGGCAGGGCAGCATGACCCCCAGACCGCTGGCGGCCCGCCGAATCCAGGGCCGTTGCGAAACAATGGCGAGCCGGTCAAACCCGCGCCAGTGGCGCAGGCCCATACGGGCATCGTCCAACATGGCGCCCAGCGTGAAATCCTCAAAATCCGCGTCAAAGATCACCAGAACGCGGATGCGGTCGTGATCCTCAATCGCCTGATCAAGCGCGGGCATCAGCATCTGTTCATAGTCTATGTCGGTCACGACGCCGGACACGCGGACCTCATACAGACCTCTATCGCCAATTGGCTGCACGGAAATCATGGCATACTCCTGACTGGATTTGAGACGGGCTCGCGCGCATCGTGCGCGTTGGGGCATTCAGCGTTTTAACACACGCTACAACAGGGCGGGTGATGCCTGGTTGATCAGCCGTCCACGCGTTGCGGCGCGCCGGTGGCCATGTTGGTGCCGACGTAGGGCTTCTTCGCCGCTTTCCACGCGCCGAACCCGCCCTCCATATGGGCGATTTGTTTGATGCCCGCGTCGATGGCCGCGCGCGAGACTTTTTCCGACCGCACGCCAGAGCCGCAGTGAAAGACAATTCGCTTGTCGGACTGGCCGGGCAGGGCGTCGGCCTTGAAAAAGGCGAGCGGCATGAGGAACGCACCTTCGATGTGTTCGAACATGTATTCCTGCGGCGTGCGCACATCTATCACGACGATGGCGTGGTCGGCGATGCCCTTGGCGACTTCATCCACGGTCCATGTCTCGAATGTGGCGTCGCCTGTGGTTTCGGTTTTCATGTGTTCATGTCCTCAAAAAATGACGTCTGGAAACTTGGGGCGGCTGATCCGCCGCGCTGCTGTCTTTCTCTCCTGTCGCCTGAGATATTCAGTTAGGAGAATGCAAAACGCAGTACAAGCTACCCTTGTTCCTTGAGGTCGGAAAAGGCCGGGAGATCGCAAAAGATTGTTTTGCGCCGCGAGGGGACGGAATGCGGCGCTGATTCATGCACTGATTTGAAGGATGGCGAAACGTGGGCGACAGGATGGTCTGCCCCGAAAAGGCGTCAGCCTGTCAGCGGTTTCAGCGGAGAGGCGCACGGAGTGTTGCGCAGCGTGATCCGAGGTGTGCGGAGCAAAAAGCGGCAGGCCTGATGCCCCGGCGGTCCGCCGGGGCAGGAGCGTATCAAAAAGTCTTCTTGATCGCCGAGACGGGGCGGAACCATGTCTTGGCGAACGCATCGCCATAGATGGCCGAGATTGTCTCAAACGTAATCAGGGGCACTAGCATGTTCGCTTCCTTGTATTTGTCGCATCTAAAGGTTAACGCAACAATCTTTCACCGAATAGGGGGCATACGTTCAATTATTACGATACTTTCGTCGTATATCGTGAACGTCGCGCCACATCGTGCCGGTTGCTTGCGACTGGGCTTTTCAGAATCGCGCAAAGCCTGCTAAGTCTTGTGGCATGAATGCTGTAGACCGCAATATCCGCCCGCTTATCCAACAGCTTGACGAGGCTGCCATCAACCGCATTGCCGCTGGCGAGGTGGTGGAGCGGCCTGCCTCTGCTGTCAAAGAGCTGGTCGAGAACGCCATTGACGCCGGGGCGCGACGGGTAAAGATCGACATTGCCGATGGCGGCAAGACGCTGATCCGCGTGGCCGACGACGGCTGTGGCATGTCGCCCGAGGATCTGCCGCTGGCGCTGTCGCGCCATGCGACGTCCAAGATTGACGGAAGTGATCTGCTCAACATTCATTCTTTCGGCTTTCGCGGAGAAGCGCTGCCCTCGCTGGGGGCGGTGGGGCGCCTGACGGTGCAGAGCCGCGCAAGCGGAGAGGCCGGTGCCGAGATCGCCGTGAACGGAGGGGTGTCCGGGGGCGTCAAGCCCTGTGCTGTGAACGCCGGAACGGTCGTGACGCTGCGCGACCTGTTTTATGCCACTCCCGCGCGGCTGAAATTCCTGCGCTCGGATCGGGCCGAGACGATGGCAATTTCCGACACGATCAAGCGGCTGGCGATGGCGGAGCCGTCCGTTGGCTTTACCCTGCGCGATGTGACCGGCGGGCAAGAGCGGGTGACCTTTCGCGTCGAACCTGAAACCGGCGATTTGTTCGACGCGCTGCGCGGACGGCTGGGGCGTGTCATGGGCGCGGAGTTTGTCGACAATGCGCTGCCCATAGATGCGGAGCGCGAAGAGGTGCGGCTGACTGGCTATGCTGCTCTGCCGACCTACTCACGCGGCTCTGCCGTGGCGCAGTTCCTGTTTGTGAATGGGCGTCCCGTGCGGGACAAGATGTTGATTGGCGCGCTGCGCGGGGCCTATCAGGATTTCCTGTCGCGGGACCGTCACCCGGCGGTGGCGCTATTTGTCGACTGTGATCCGCACCGTGTGGACGTGAACGTCCATCCGGCCAAGTCCGAGGTGCGCTTTCGCGAGCCGGGAGTGGTGCGCGGGTTGATCGTGTCCGGCCTGCGGCACGCGCTGGCAGAGGCCGGGCATCGCGCCTCGACCACGGTGGCGGGGGCGACGCTGGGCGCGTTCCGGACAGAGCACCCCGGCGCGGCGCGGGTCTATCAGATGGACCGACCGTCCGGGGGGGGGCGTCAGGCGTCCTATGCGGCGCAGGCTCCGGGCTTTGCCGATTTCGGCGGCGACTATTCGGGACGGGTGGTCGAGACACCCGCAGACATCGCCGAGTCCCCGGACCAGGTCCGTGGCGCGGTCTCACTGCCATTGGGCGCGGCGCGTGGCCAGGTGCATGAGAACTACATTTTCGCCCAGACCGAGGATGGCATTGTCATCGTCGACCAGCACGCCGCGCACGAACGGCTTGTCTATGAAAAACTGAAACACCAGATGGCGGAAAAGGGCGTGCCCGCGCAGGGCCTGCTGATCCCTGAGGTGGTGGACCTGTCGCCGGACGACGCCGCGCACCTGCTGTCGCGGGCGGATGATCTGGACCGCATGGGCCTACGGATCGAGCCCTTTGGCGCGGGGGCCATCGCGGTGCGCGAAACGCCCGCCATCCTGGGTGAGATCGATGCCGCCGCACTGATCCACGACATCCTTGATGAGCTGTCGGACCTTGGCAATAGTGGTCTGTTGCAGGAACGGATAGAGGCGATCCTGTCGCGCATGGCCTGTCACGGCTCAATCCGGTCGGGCCGCGTCATGCGCGCCGAAGAGATGAACGCGCTGTTGCGCGAGATGGAGGCGACGCCGCATTCCGGTCAGTGCAACCACGGGCGGCCCACCTATGTGGAGCTGAAACTGTCGGACATCGAAAGGCTGTTCGGGCGCACATGATCCAGATCGGCGATGCGTCCTACAGGTTGGATGACCCTCTGACTCTGGCTGCGCTGGGCTTTGCCGTGCTGGTCTTGTTGCTGCTCTGGCAGGCGGCGCGCGGGGCGCGGCGGGCGGCACGTCTGTCGGAACCCGTCCTGCAACACGTCAGCCATCTGTCCGCCCGCGTGCAAAATCTGTCCGACGGGCAAGAGCGGCTGGCGGGCGGTCTGCACCATGTATCAGAGGCGCAGACAACCAGCCAGACCGCCATGCTGGAGATGATGGAGCGGCGCCTGGCCGAGGTGCAGGACCGCATGGGCGAGACGCTGCACGGCTCTGCCCGTCGCACGGCGCATAGTCTGGGACAATTGCGCGAGCGCCTTCAATCCATCGACAAGGCACAGGCCAATATCACCAAACTGTCGAGCGACGTGCTGTCCTTGCAGGACATCCTGTCGAACAAACAGACGCGCGGCGCCTTTGGTGAGATCCAACTGCGCGAGATCGTGACCAAGGCGTTGCCGCCGGACGGGTTTACCTTGCAGGCGACCCTGACGAACGGGCGTCGTGCGGACTGTTTGATTCATCTTCCCAACCCGCCGGGACCAATCGTGGTGGACGCCAAGTTCCCGCTGGAAGGCTATGAGGCCTTGATGCAGGCCGAGGGGAAAGAGATGCGTGCCCGGGCAGCACAGGCGTTCCGCATGTCGGTGCGCAAACACATCCGCGATATCAGTGCGCGCTATATTCTTGAGGGCGAAACCGCGGACGGTGCGCTGATGTTCCTGCCGTCCGAGGCGGTCTATGCCGAACTGCACGGGAACTTTCCCGACGTGGTGCGCGAGGGGTTCGATGCGCGAGTCTGGATCGTGTCCCCCACGACCTGCATGGCGACGCTGAACACCATGCGCGCGGTTCTGAAAGATGCCCGGATGAAGGAACAGGCAGGCGCGATCCGCAAGGAATTGGCCGCGCTGTACGGGGATGTGGAACGGCTGACGTCGCGGGTGGCAAATCTGGACAGGCACTTTGGCCAGGCGGCGCGGGACATTGAGGACATCAAGATCAGCGCCGACAAGGCCGGCAAACGTGCGCGGCGTCTGGATCAGTTCGATTTCGAAGACCTGGAAACCCCCGTTGCAACGCCGGGGCGGGTGTTGCGCCTGGGCGATCCAGCGGAGTAGCCATTCCTCCCCTTTGGCCGGGTGCGATCCGGCGTTGGGGTGTGATTGGGCGGGATGGGATGTTAGCGCTATAGGTTTTCCTGCCGATGGCCAAGTAACCGGTTGAACTGATGCCGGTTTAGCACGCTATACTGAAACAAGAATCGCCGGAACGCGCGGCAACGGGGATGTGGACACCAGAGACCGCACCGCGCCTGCGTGCCCGGCGCTGCCCCAATCCGGGGCGGGAGGACACGTCACAATGCGAACGCCTGATGGTTTAAGGCTAAACATTTGCCATGCGCCGCATGCATGGAGGCTATGCATGCATGCGCCTGCCGCAAGGCACACAGGGCTGTTACACGCAGGGTCAACTTTGGGAGGAGTCGACGGAGATGGTGAATACACCATTCATTTCAGCCTTCCCAAAAGTAGTTCAACGCTAAACCAAATTGCGCCGCGCTGGCTGCAAGAAAGGGAAGAGGGCATATGAAAGACACTCCGCAGGACGTCGATCCCGTCGAGAGCCAGGAATGGCAAGACGCGATCGAGGATGTGATCGAGCGTTATGGGGCGGACCGCGCTCACTATCTGCTCGACAAGGCGGTACAACGGGCACGGGCGGCAGGCGCGAAACTGCCCTTCTCGGCCACCACCCCCTATCAGAACACCATCTCGCCCGATGATGAGGTCGAGATCCCCGGCGACACAGAGATGGAATGGCGCATCCGCACCATCAACCGCTGGAACGCCATGGCGACCGTGGTCAAGCGCAACAAGGAATCGAGCGAATACGGCGGTCACATCGCGTCGTTTGCCTCTTCTGCCGCGCTGTATGACATTGGTCTGAACCACTTCTGGCGCGCCAAGTCCGCCATCCACGGCGGCGATCTGGTGTTCTTTCAGGGCCACGTGATCCCCGGCATCTACGCCCGCTCCTTTATGGAAGGCCGGATCAGCGTCGAAGAGCTGAAGAATTTCCGCTCAGAGGTCGCGGGCGGCGGTTTGTCGTCCTACCCGCACCCCTGGCTGATGCCCGACTACTGGCAGTTCCCGACCGTCAGCATGGGCCTTGGTCCGCTGATGGCGATCTACCAGGCGCGGTTCATGAAATACCTCGAAAACCGGGGCCTGATCGAAAAGCAGGACCGCAAGGTCTGGGCGTTCCTGGGCGACGGCGAGATGGACGAACCGGAATCGCTGGGCGCGATCCATCTGGCGGCGCGTGAGGGTTTGGATAACCTAATCTTTGTCGTGAACTGCAACCTGCAACGCCTTGACGGTCCAGTGCGCGGCAACTCCAAGATCGTGCAAGAGCTGGAGGGCAATTTCCGTGGCTCCGGCTGGGACGTGATCAAGCTGCTCTGGGGCAAAGGCTGGGACGATCTGCTGGAACAGGACACCAGCGGCAAATTGCGTCAGTTGATGGATGAGACCATCGACGGCGACTATCAGACGTTCAAATCCAAGGACGGTGCCTATATCCGCAAGAACTTCTTCGGCAAATACCCGGAGACTGCCGAACTGGTGAAGGACTGGACCGACGACCAGATCTGGGCGCTGCGGCGTGGCGGGCATGACCCGAAAAAGGTCTACAACGCCTTCAAACGCGCGACAGAGGCTGAGGGCCAGCCGACCTTGCTGTTGGTCAAGACGGTCAAGGGCTATGGCATGGGCACCGCTGGCGAAGGCCAGAACACCACCCACCAGCAAAAGAAGATGCAGCTGGACCAGCTCAAGGCGATGCGCGACCGGTTCAAGATCCCGGTCACAGACGAAGAACTGGACAAGGACATCCCCTTTGTGTCCCTGAACAACGCGCAAAAGGCCTATATGGCCGAACGGCGCAAGGAACTGGGTGGATCCTTCCCCAAGCGTGAGACGGAATCGCCCAAGCTGGAAATCCCCGGACTGGACAAGTTCAAGGGCCAGCTGGAGTCGACCGGCGACCGCGAAATCTCCACCACCATGGCCTTTGTCCGGATTCTGACCACGCTGCTGCGGGACAAGAAGATCGGCAAACAGGTTGTCCCGATCGTTCCGGATGAAAGCCGCACATTTGGTATGGAGGGGCTGTTCCGCTCTGTCGGGATCTACAACCCCAAGGGCCAGCAATACACGCCCGAAGATCGCGAACAGATGTCCTACTACAAGGAGTCTGAATCCGGTCAGGTGCTTCAGGAAGGCATCAACGAAGCGGGTGCCATGGCCGACTGGATCGCGGCGGCGACCGCCTATTCCAACCACGGCATCCCAATGATCCCGTTCTACATTTACTACTCGATGTTCGGGTTCCAGCGGATCGGCGATCTGGCTTGGGCGGCGGGCGACAGCCGGGCGCGTGGCTTTATGCTGGGCGGCACCGCCGGACGCACCACGCTGAATGGCGAGGGCTTGCAGCACGAAGACGGCCACAGCCATATCCTGGCTGGCACAATCCCGAACTGCATCAGCTATGACCCGACCTTCAGCTATGAGGTCGCGGTGATCGTGCAGCACGGGTTGCAGCGGATGTTCGTCGATCAGGAAGATGTCTATTTCTACCTGACCCTGATGAACGAAAACTATCAGCATCCCGACATGCCGATGGGGTCCGAAGAGGGCATCATCAAAGGTCTGTACCGTTTCAAGAAAACGGCCAAACCGGCGAAAAAGCACGTCAACCTGATGGGCTCTGGCACGATCCTTGTGCAGGCGCTGAAGGCGGCGCAGATGCTGGAGGACGACTTTGGCGTCACCTCCGATATCTGGTCGGCGACCTCGTTCAACGAACTGGCCCGCGACTTTCAGGACTGTGAGCGCCACAACCGCCTGAACCCCTTCGCCGAAGAGCGGGTGCCCTACGCAACGCAAACGCTGACCAATGCGCAGGGGCCGATCATCGTCGCCACCGACTATATGAAAAACTACGCCGAACAGATCCGGGGCGCGGTCACGAACCGCTTTACGGTTCTGGGCACCGACGGCTTTGGCCGCTCGGACAGCCGGGTGAACCTGCGGCGATTCTTTGAGGTGGACGCAAACCATATCGCGGCAGCCGCGATGGTGGATCTGTTCCGTGAGGGTGCCGTGTCCGAAAAGGATCTGCAGGCGGCTCTGAAGAAATACGACATTGACGGCGGCAAGCCGAACCCGCGTCTGGTTTGACCGGCGGCACGAGGAGAATTGACGAATGACTGTAGAAGTTAAGGTGCCGGATATCGGCGATTTCGACGAAGTGCCGGTGGTGACCATTCTGGTGAGCGTCGGTGACACGATTGCGCTGGAAGACCCGATTGTCGAACTGGAATCCGACAAGGCAACGATGGAGGTGCCGTCGTCGGCAGCGGGTGTGGTGAAAGAGATCAAGGTTGCCGAGGGTGACAAGGTCTCTGAGGGCGCAGTGCTATTGATCGTCGAGGCGTCAGACGCGCCCGCGGCCAAGGATGAAACCAAGGAAGAGGCCCCAAAGGCTGACGCGCCCAAGGCCGACGCCCCGGCAGCGGCCCCAGCCCCCGCGCCGGTGACGGATGCCGGGTTCTCCAAGGTTCACGCCTCGCCGTCGGTGCGCGCCTATGCGCGCCGCGTAGAGGTGGACCTGAACAAGGTGAACGGATCGGGCCGCAAGGGCCGTATCCTGCGCGAAGACGTGGAAAAGGCGCTGAAGGCGCAGACCGTTCCAGCGGCGGCTGCTGGCGGCGGCGCTGTGTCGGGCGGCACGGGTATCCCGCCGATCCCGGCGGTGGACTTCTCCAAGTTCGGCCCCATCGAAGAGATCGAGATGCCCCGCATCAAAAAGATCTCTGGCCCGGCGCTGCACCGGTCGTGGCTGAACATCCCGCATGTCACCCACAATGATGAGGCGGACATCACCGATCTGGACAAGTACCGGAAAGAGATGGACACCCACGCCAAGGAAAACGGCTATCGCGTCACGCTGTTGTCCTTTGTGATCAAGGCGTCTGTATCGGCATTGAAAACCCATTGGGAATTCAACTCGTCGATCCATCCCGACGGCGACAAGCTGATCAAAAAGGACTTCTACAACATCGGCTTTGCGGCGGACACGCCTAACGGCCTGATGGTTCCGGTGATCAAGGACGCGGATCGCAAGGGCCTGGTCGACATCTCGAAAGAGTTGATGGACCTGTCCAAGGCCGCGCGTGAGGGCAACCTCAAATCCAAGGACATGCAGGGCGCCACCTTTACCATCTCGTCGCTCGGCGGGATCGGCGGCACCTCGTTCACGCCCATCGTGAACGCGCCAGAGGTGGCAATCCTAGGCCTGACCCGGTCCAAGATGGCGCCGGTCTGGAACGGTGAGGAATTTGTGCCGCGCCTGATGCAGCCGCTGTCGTTGTCCTATGATCACCGTGCCGTCGATGGCGCCTTGGCCGCGCGGTTTACCGTGACGCTCAAGACGCTGCTGGGCGACATGCGCAAGTTGATGTGGTGAGGTGAACACGATGGATGTCAAAGTACCCGATATCGGTGATTTCGCCGATGTGCCCGTCGTTGCCGTACTGGTCAGCGTGGGCGATGTGGTCAGCGAAGAAGACCCGCTGATCGAACTGGAATCCGACAAGGCCACGATGGAGGTGCCTTCGCCCGCAGCGGGCAAGGTCACCGAGATCAAGGTCAAGGAAGGCGACCGCGTTGGCGAAGGATCGGTGATCCTTGTGCTGGAAGGCGCGGACGCCAAGGATGCGGCCCCCAAGGACGACGCGCCCGCCGCCGAAGCCCCCAAGCAGGTTGCCGCCACCGGCACCGCCTCTGGCCCCGGTGACGTACATGCCGAGGTGGTTGTTCTGGGTTCCGGTCCCGGCGGCTATACGGCGGCGTTCCGCGCCGCCGACCTGGGCAAGAAAACCGTGCTGATCGAGAAATATGATCGGCTTGGCGGTGTCTGTCTGAATGTGGGCTGCATCCCGTCCAAGGCGCTGTTGCACGTTGCCAAGGTCATCACCGAGGCCGAGGAAATGGGATCGCATGGCATCAGCTTTGCCAAGCCCGAAATCAACCTTGATGAACTGCGCGCCTTCAAGGACAGCGTTGTCGGCAAGCTGACCGGCGGTCTGGACGGGCTTTCCAAGGGACGCAAGGTGCAGGTTGTGCGTGGGTTCGGCAAGTTCTCTGGCCCCAACATGATCGAGGTGCAGGGCGACGACGGTGTGACCACCGTATCCTTTGACCAGTGCATCATCGCGGCGGGGTCCGAACCCGTGGCGCTGCCGTTCATCCCGCATGACGACCCGCGGGTGATCGACAGCACTGGCGCGCTGGAACTGGCAGACATTCCGGGCCGGATGCTGGTGCTGGGCGGCGGGATCATCGGGCTGGAAATGGCTTGTGTCTATGACGCGCTGGGGTCCAAGATCACGGTTGTCGAACTGATGGACCAGATCATTCCCGGTGCCGACAAGGACATCGTCAAACCGCTGATGACCCGCATCAAGGGCCGGTATGAGAACATCTTCCTCAAGACCAAAGTCACGGCGGTCGAGGCGTTGGATGAGGGGCTGAAAGTCACTTTTGAAGATGACAAGGGTGAGAGCTTTTCGGATACCTTCGACAAGGTGCTGGTCGCAGTGGGCCGCAAGCCCAACGGCAAGCTGATCGACGCCGACAAGGCAGGGGTTGCCGTGGACGACCGTGGTTTCATCGCGGTGGACAAGCAGCAGCGCACCGGCGTGAACCATATCTTTGCCATCGGCGACGTGGTGGGCCAGCCGATGCTGGCGCACAAGGCGGTGCACGAGGGCAAGGTGGCGGCAGAGGTCTGCGCCGGACACAAGCGGTTCTTTGATGCCAACCTGATCCCAAGCGTTGCCTACACCGATCCAGAGGTCGCGTGGTGCGGTGTGACCGAGAACGACGCCAAGGCGAAGGGCATCAAGTACGAAAAGGGTGTGTTCCCTTGGGCGGCTTCGGGCAAATCGCTGTCGAATGGCCGCAGCGAGGGCATCACCAAGCTGCTGTTCGATCCCGAAGACGACCGCATCATCGGCGCCTGCATCGTGGGCACCAACGCGGGCGACCTGATTTCGGAGGCCGCTTTGGCCATCGAGATGGGGGCCGACGCGGTGGACCTTGGCCACACGATCCACCCGCACCCGACGCTGTCGGAAACGGTGAACTTTGCCGCCGAGATGTTCGAGGGCACAATCACCGACCTGATGCCGCCGAAAAAGCGCAAGCACTAAGGGGCAGTCAATCCAAAAAGGAAGGGCGGGGAATTTCCCCGCCCTTTCGTGTTTGGTGTGCTGCCCGCAGCGGGATCAGATCCGCAGGAACGGTTGCGCCAGCCGCGCCAGCCCCTTGAGCCGTAGCGGCGCGTCCGTCACGGCAAGACAGATACAGTCCTCGGATATGTCGGCGACGGGCGTATGGTGCAGATCCTCATCGGCAATCTCGATGTCACCACGCCGGAAACAGCCTTCGTCGTCCTGAAACGCGCCTTGCAGAACCAGTGTCAATTCCAGTCCGCGATGGCCATGATCCGGCATCGCCGTGCCCGCAGGGATGAACAATAGCCGTGCCGTGGCCTCACGAGAGGTGGGCAGGATTGCCTGCTTTACGCCCATACCGATGGGGCGCCATTTGACATCGTCCAGCGTGCCGCCGATGTAATCGCGCAGCGGCGCTGGGGCGACCGCATCCTGAGCGATCTTGATCGGGCGCGGCGAGGGGGCGAAATCGCCGCCCCGGATCATCGACAGTGCGCCGTCAAGAAAGGCATCCGACACGGGCATTTCCCCGATGGTGTCCAACACGGCGCCGCCTACAGCATCTTGCGCCTCTATCGCGGCGCGGCATTCGTCACAAAGTGAGATATGCGTCGCGATGATGAGATTGACCGCCTCAGGCAGCGTGCCTGCGGAATACCCCAGGATCAGGTCATCGGTCAGGTGATGGGTGATGGTGGTCATCGCGTCGTTACTTTCTGTCCATTGCGTGGCGCAGGCGCTGCAGCGCCAGACGTATACGGGATTTGATTGTGCCTAAAGGCAGGCCGGTCAGATCGGCGATTTCGTTGTGCGTCAGATCGCCGAAATAAGCCTTTTCGATCAAATCCCGCTGTTTTGAGGGGAGCGCGGCCATAGCCTCTGTCAAGGTTTCCGTGTCTTGCTGGAGGCCCAGCTGGTCCTCCTGATCCGGCTCGGCCTCTGGTCCCCAAGGCAAATCCTCAGGTTCCGGCCGTTTTTGTTTGCGCAGGGCGTCAATTCGGCGGTTTCGTGCGATGGTAAAGATCCAGGTCGCGACAGAGGCGCGCGCTGGATCAAACTGCGCCGACTTTTGCCAGACTGTCGCCATCACCTCTTGCGCGCATTCCTCTGCCAAGGCCGGATCACCGCCAGATCGCATCAGGAAAGCCTTTAGACGTGGGGCAAAATGGCGGAACAACTCGACAAACGCAGTCTCATCCCGGTCATCGCGAATGCGGACCAGGACCGCTGTCCAATCATGTGTGTCGGCTTTTGTCTGTTCCACCGCCGCGCGTTCCCTCCCTTTATGGTGCTTTGTCCTGACATGCCGCTTTGGCGGCAAGGTCGCAACAAACGAAGCGTCGCAGGGATCGAGAGTTTCTATTGCGCCAATCATAAGCTGTTTACGCCGGACCCGCGTGCCCGGATCACTTTCGGGCGCAAAGTTTTTTTCTTTTTTTACATCCGCCTGCGGTGCCGGTTCGTAAACTGATCAACGCAAACGACCATGGGACGCAAAACATCATGCCATTCGAAGCCACCCCGGCCATCCCCCGAACTATCGCCGTGATCGGTGGCGGCATCTCTGGCATGGGGGCGGCGCATATGTTGGGCGACCAGCATCGCGTGACCCTGTTTGAGGCAGAGCCGCGCCTTGGCGGTCATGCCCGCACCCGGATGGCGGGGCGCAACGGGGATCAGCCGGTCGATACCGGGTTTATCGTGTTCAACTACGCCAACTATCCGCTGCTGACCGATCTGTTTGCGCGGCTGGATGTGCCGGTTGCCAAGTCAGACATGAGCTTTTCGGCCAGCCTGCGGGGCGGGGCGATGGAATACGGCCTGCGTGATCTGCGGGCGGTGTTTGCGCAAAAGCGCAATGCGCTGAACCCGCGCTTTCTGGGCATGATCCGCGACATCATGAAGTTCAACGCGCGGGCGTTGGATCAGGCGCGCGACCCGTCAGTCTCGCTTCGGGATTTCCTTGATCGGATGGGCACAGGCGATTGGTTCCGTGACCACTACCTATTGCCGCTGTCGGGGGCGATCTGGTCGACGCCGACGGAAAAGATCCTTGATTTTCCGGCCTATGCGCTGATCCGTTTCTTTGAGAACCACGCGTTGCTGAGCCACACGGGTCAACACCAGTGGTACACGGTGCAGGGCGGATCTGAGCAGTATGTGTCCCGCTTGGGGCGGGCGATGGTGGCGCAGGGCGTGCAAATGCGGCTGGGTGCGCCAATCGCGGGGGTGCGTCGCGTGGCGGCCGGGGTCGAGGTGCGCGCAGAAGGCGGCGGATGGGAGCTGTTCGATGAAGTGGTCTTTGCCACCCATTCCGATGACACCCTACGCTTGTTGTCCGACGCCCGACCAGAGGAACGCGCCGCGCTGGGCAAGATTGCCTATCAGCCGAACCGCGTGGTGCTGCATGGTGATGCCTCGGTGATGCCAAAGCGGCGGGCCTGTTGGTCGTCGTGGAATTATACAGAAACAGCGCGCAAGGAAATGAACGCCATAGATCTGACCTATTGGATGAACTGTCTGCAACCGATCCCGCTGGACGATCCGATGTTTGTCACGCTCAACTCCACCCGCGCGATCCGTGAGGAGCTCATCTATGATGAGGTCACTCTTCGCCATCCGGTGTTCGACCTTGGCGCCTTGGAGGCGCAGCGCGCAGTGGCGGCGATGAACGGCACCTCGGGGACATGGTTTTGCGGGGCCTGGATGAAGAACGGCTTTCACGAGGACGGGCTGGCGAGTGCGGCGGATGTGGCGGGCGCGATCCTTGCGCGCGGCACAGTACAGGAGGCGGCATGAGCGACATCGATCTGATCCGGGGGCACACCTATCACGGGCGCAAGGGGGCGGTGGCCAATGGCTTTCGCTACTCGGTCGATTGCGTGATGCTGGACGCCGAGGCAGAGGTGAGCGGGCCGCTGTTGTTTTCCCGCAATCGGGGCAATGTCACCGCGTTGCGCGACCGCGATCACGGCGGTGCGCCGGGGCAGGGGCGCGGCGCGGTCTGGGCGCGCGAAGTGCTGGCCGCGCATGACATTGACTGTGACGGGCCACTGATGCTGTTGGCGCAGCCGCGCCTTCTGGGCCATGTGTTCAACCCGGCGTCTTTTTGGCTGGCCTATGACGGGGATGATTTGCGGGCCGTAATTGCCGAAGTGTCGAATACCTTTGGCGACCGGCACTCTTACCTATGCGTGCATGCTGACGGATCGCCAATAACGGCGCAGGATCACATATCGGCGCGCAAGGTCTTTCATGTCTCGCCGTTTCAGCCGGTCGAAGGACACTATGTCTTTCGGTTCGATATCCAGGCCGATCGCGTTGGAATCTGGATCGACTACACCCATGAAAACGGCGGGCTGATCGCCACGCTTTGCGGGCCGCGCCAGCCGTTGACCAACGGGCGTATCCTACGCTCTGCCCTGCGCCGCCCGTTTGGCGCGCGCCGCGTTCTGGCCCTGATTCACTGGCAGGCGCTGAAACTGTGGTGGAAGGGGGCGGCGTATCGTAGGCGCCCGGCCCCCCCGGCACATGAGGTCAGCGGCCATACACCCAGCACCCGCATCAAGGAGGCATCATGATGAACACATTCACCTTGGTTGCGCTGGGGGCGGCGGCTGTTGTTGTCCTCGTCTATCTGCGCGTTCGGTACTTCGGGTTCATGGCGCAGCGGCCTGCCGACTATGCCAATGCCACAGGAGAGGTGTTTGACCTGCGCACACATCTGAACGGGCCGATGATCTGCGAAGGCGTGATCTACGGCCCGACGGGCCGTGTGACTTCGCGGTTTGTGGCGGATATGGAGGCGCGTTGGGACGGCAACCGGGGCGTGATGGACGAACATTTCCGCTACGAGTCCGGTAGCGAACAGCACCGGCAGTGGACGCTTGTCCTTGGTAATGACGGTCACATTCGCGCCACCGCGCCGGATCTGGTGGGAGAGGGGCAAGGCCAGCAAAGCGGGCCAACGGTGCAGCTACGCTATCGCATCCGACTGGACGAAGACGCGGGCGGGCATGTTCTGGACACCACCGACTGGATGTATCTTGCCCCGAACGGGACCATCGTGAACCGCTCTCAGTTTCGCAAATTCGGCATCAAGGTGGCTGAACTGGTTGCCACCATGCGCCGCAAGGAGTCCTCGGCGTGAGGGATTGGAAAGGCAAGCGATATTGGCTGGTCGGTGCCAGTGAGGGATTGGGACAGGCGCTGGCGCATCGGCTGAGCCGTGAGGGTGTTGACCTGATCCTGAGCGCGCGGTCCGAAGACAAGCTGCGCGCCCTGGCAGATGATCTGCCCGGTCCCGCACATGTGGCGCCGGTGGACGTGACCAACGCCGAGGCGCTGGAACGGGTGGCGGCAACAAACGGCGAAATTGACGGCATGATCCAGGTGGCCGGTGTCTATTGGCCGTTTGGCGCACAGGACTGGGACGCCGAGCAGGCCAACACCATGGCGGATGTGAACTTTACCGGGGCTATGCGGTTGGCCGGGGTCGTGGTGCCGCGTTTTGTGGCGCGCGACCGGGGGCACATCGTGTTGACCGGGTCGCTGTCAGGCTATCGCGGCTTGCCGGGTGCGGCGGCCTATGTGTCGTCCAAGGCCGGGGTCATGGCGCTGGCGGAATCGCTGTATGCCGATCTGCGCAAGACAGGCGTTGACGTGCAACTGCTGGTGCCGGGTTACATCAAGACGCGGCTGACCGAAAAGAACGACTTTACCATGCCATTCATCATGGACCCCGAGCAGGCGGCGGACATTTGTTTCCGTCACATGTCGGGCAGCCGGTTCCAACGCGCCTTTCCGCGTGCCTTTTCGCTTTTGTTTCGGGGCAGTCAACTGTTGCCGGACTGGCTTTACTTCCGTCTGTTTGCGTAGGATCAAAGAGAGGCGCCTATTTGTGGTGTCTAGCCTGTCCAGCGAACAGTGAGGAGACGCGAGATGCAGAACATCAGCCCGAGCAAAGTGGCAGCCGTCATCGTTATGGCCCGCGAGTTGGGCCGCGCCGAAGGCGAACTGCGGGGCCTCATCGACCGGATGGACGTCGAAGAACAGGCGGCTTTGGTCGCAGTGATGTGGGTTGGCCGCGGCGCGTTTGAGGCCGAGGACTGGGATGAGGCCTATCAGACAGCCGTAACCGAGGCGACAACGCCCACGGCGGATTACCTGATCGGCACGCCGCACCTGGCAGACAACCTTGAAGCCGGTCTTGAGGCTTATGGCTATGACGCCACGGGCGAAGAGGATGAGGTGCTGGGCAGCCACGACTAGGCGTCAGCGCAATGTGCGGCCCTTGAGGATCGCGTTTGCACCGAACTTTGCCCGGATCGCATCGGTGGCCCGCTCGGCCTTGGCGCGGGCCTCGGCCTGCGGGTCCAGCAGATCGCCGGACATGTCGGCCTGCGCCTCTGGCACCAGATCCGAAATGCCCGCCCCGATCAGGCGATAGGATTGCCCGGCGGGCATCTGGTCAAACAGGCCGCGCGCCACCCGGTAGATGCGGTCGGCGATCTGGGTGGCGTCCGGCAGGGACTGTCTGCGGCTGACGACGCGGAAATCCGACCGGCGCAGTTTCAGCGTGACAACCCGGCCCGCCAGGCCCTTGGCCTTGGCGCGATCGGATGCCTTTTCCGCCATGCGCCAGAGATGCCCGTCAAGGATGTCCGGATCGGCGGTGTCCTCGTTGAATGTGGTTTCATTCGAGATCGACTTCATCGGGGCGTTGCGCGTCACCCGGCGCTGATCCTGCCCGCGCGCCAGATGCCAGAGCCGTTCGCCCATGGACCCAAAGCGCACCATCAGATCGCGTTTTTCCCAGCGCAACAGGTCTTCGAACGTGCGGATGCCGCTACGCTCCAGCGAATCCTGCGAAACCTGTCCAACGCCCCAGATCAGGCGGATCGGTTTGGGCCGCAAAAACTCCTGCGTTTCCGCCTGACCGATCACCGCAAAGCCGCGGGGTTTATCAAGGTCAGAGGCGATCTTGGCGAGAAACTTGTTGTGCGACAGTCCGATAGAGCCAGTCACGCCCAGTTCCTCCTTCATGCGTTTGACCAGGCGCGCCAGCATGACGGCGGGCGGCGCACCGTGCAGCCGCGCGGTGCCGGTGAGGTCCAGAAACGCCTCATCCAGCGACAGCGGTTCAATCGCGGGGGTCAATTCCTCCATCAAGGCGCGGATCTGGCGGCTGACTTCGACGTAGACGGACATGCGCGGTTTGACGACCACCGCATCGGGGCACAGGTCCAGCGCCTTGAACATCGGCATGGCGGACCGGACGCCGCGAATGCGTGCCACATAGCAGGCGGTCGACACAACGCCACGCCGCCCGCCGCCGATGATCACAGGTTTGTCGGCCAGTTCCGGGTTGTCGCGCTTTTCCACGCTTGCGTAAAATGCGTCGCAGTCCATATGGGCAATGGACAGGTTCCACAATTCGTCATGGCGCAGGACACGGGGCCGCCCGCAGGCCGGGCAGCGCGGGCCTGCATCGAACTGGGTCAGACAATCGCGGCATAGGGCGGGCATGGTCCGAATATACGCCGATGCAGAAGGGGACGCCATGAGCGATCCAGAACCAATCGACCCAAGGCAGGTCTTTTCCGGTGCCAAACTGATACTGTTCGCAGGCGCGGATCTGATCGTGTTGAGGCGGGACCGCAAGCCGTCCATCCCCTGGCCGGGCTATCTGGATTTTCCGGGGGGTGAGCGAGACGGCGACGAGACACCCGAGGCCTGCGCCATCCGCGAAACCCAGGAGGAACTGGGACTGACCCTGAGCAAGGCCCAATTGCTGCCGGTGCATCTGCGCGATGACGCGGGCAAGGTCAGCTGGTTTTTTGCCGCGCATCTGCCCGCAGGCGTGATTGATGACGTGGTCTTTGGGGATGAGGGCGAAGGTTGGGATGTGATGCTGCCCGAACGCTTTGTCGACGCAAGCGATGCGATCCCGCATTTTCGGGATATCTTGCGTGATTATCTGGCAAAAGGGCCGGGACCCGCAGGATAGGGCGCGGATCCCGGCAGTCTACCGCGGCACCCGAGGGACAAGGGGGCGGCGGTGCGGCTCATACAGGCGTGTAACTGAGCCGGAACGTCAGGCAGCGCTGGGCATCTCTACCGCAGCTTCGCGCAGTTGCAGGTGCTCGGGCGTGCCCAGCGACAGGCGGGCGCGCATCCAGAGCCCGCGTGCGGCCTCTTCGAATTCGGTTGTGATCGGGGCCACATACTGGCTTGCAACCCGCAAGAGCCCCTGCGGGGTGACGACCGTGACAAGGGCCTCGAAACACTGTTCGGTGGCGTTGTAACGCACCTGATCGATGCGGGGGGTCCATGTGCTCATGATGGTCTCCTAACCTCATGCCCTTTTTTGATCGGGCTTATGCAGTAGACGTAGGAACACTGTGGCAGTGTTTCATCAGGGGCACAGGTCAGGAATTCCCCGCTTTTGATGCTTTTTGGGCGGAGTTTCGCCTATGGGCGTTGGAATCGGCGGCTCGATGCCGGGCAGTCCGTCAGTCGGAACAATCCTCAGGCTCAGGCGTTTCGCGAATGTGGGACGCTGCGCAGCGCTGTCAGCGCGGGCCGTTGGGCCGTTGCGCCTGAGGAGAGATCATCTCGGTCAGGATGGCCTGTGCGGCGGCGTGCGCATCAGGCGCGCGGTGGATGGGGCGGCCAACGACGATGTGGTCGACTCCATCACGAATGGCCTGCGCCGGGGTCGCGATACGCTTTTGATCACCCACATCTGCACCGGCGGGGCGCACGCCGGGCGTGACGATCAACCGGCCTTCGGCCTCTGGCAAGGCGCGCACAAGTGCTGCCTCGTTCGGCGAACAGATCACCCCGTCGGCCCCGGCCTCCAGCGCGCGGCCCGCACGCTCTGTCACCAGATCGGGGATTGCGCCGTCCTTGATCAGCGCGCCGTCCAGATCGGCGCGGTCGAGTGAGGTCAGAATGGTGACAGCAAGGATCTTGGTCTGCGATCCGGCGGCCCCCTCCTTGGCGGCGCGCACCACATAAGGGTCGCCGTGAACGGTCAGGAAATCGAGATCGAATTGCGCGACGCCGCGCACTGCGGCCTCGATCGTGGCGCCGATGTCGAAAAGTTTCAGGTCAATGAAGATGCGCTTGCCGTGCTCGTGCTTCAACTCATTTGCCAGCGCCAGACCGCCGCCGGTCAGCATCCCCAACCCTATCTTGTAAAAGGACACGGCGTCCCCCAATCGGCTGACAAGGTCGAGCCCGGCGATCACGTTCGGCACGTCAAGGGCTACGATCAAACGGTCATCGGACATGTGCATTTCCTTCTGGGCGGCTGGTTGAAATCTCATGAAAGCCCGCGCCACCAAGGTCAAGACCGCTGGCGTTGCTATTTTGCAACGCTGCTCCCTTGAACCGACTGCGTCGCAGGGCCATCTTGGGTGTGAGGCCCCGACGGGACCGCGCGCTGCACGGCAGGCGCGGCGCATTCACAGGGGCGCTTGTTGGAAGGAGACAGACCATGAACTTGGAGAAGTTCACAGAGCGCGCGCGCGGTTTCATTCAGGCCGCCCAGACAATCGCGATGCGGGAAAGCCATCAGAAACTGGCACCCGAACATCTGCTCAAGGCATTGATGGATGACGAAGAAGGCTTGGCCACGAACCTGATCAAGGCATCGGGCGGTGCGCCGGAACGCGTGGTTCAGGTGCTGGACACCAAACTCGCCAAGATTCCCAAGGTTTCCGGCGATGCGGGTCAAGTCTATCTGGATTCAGCCACCGGCAAAGTGCTGGATGAGGCCGAAAAATTGGCAAGCAAGGCGGGCGATAGCTTTGTCCCGGTCGAACGGATGCTGACCGCGCTGGCCATGGTGCGCAGCCCGGCCAAAGAGGCGCTGGAGGCGGGCAATGTCACGCCGCAAAAGCTGAACGAGGCGATCAACGATGTGCGCAAGGGGCGCACGGCGGACACCGCCACAGCCGAAGATACCTACGAGTCGCTGAAGAAATTCACGATGGACCTGACCGAGCGCGCCCGCGAGGGCAAGATCGACCCGATCATCGGTCGGGACGAGGAAATCCGTCGCACCATGCAGGTGCTCAGTCGCCGGACCAAGAACAACCCGGTGCTGATCGGGGAGCCGGGCGTGGGTAAAACCGCGATTGCCGAGGGCCTTGCCCTGCGGATCATCAACGGCGACGTGCCTGAAAGCCTCAAGAACAAAAAGCTGCTGTCGCTGGACATGGGCGCGCTGATTGCGGGGGCCAAGTACCGTGGTGAGTTCGAGGAACGGCTGAAGTCGATCCTCTCCGAAGTGACCTCTGCCGCCGGTGAAATCATCCTGTTCATCGACGAGATGCACACGCTGGTTGGCGCGGGTAAGGCGGACGGCGCGATGGATGCGTCGAACCTGCTGAAACCGGCGCTTGCGCGCGGTGAGCTGCACTGCGTCGGGGCGACCACGCTGGACGAATACCGCAAACACGTCGAAAAGGACGCGGCCCTTGCGCGGCGTTTCCAGCCTGTGATGGTCGAGGAACCGACGGTCGAGGACACGATCTCGATTCTGCGCGGCATCAAGGAAAAGTACGAGCTGCACCACGGTGTGCGGATCTCGGACGCGGCCCTTGTGACTTCGGCGACGCTGTCGCACCGCTATATCACCGACCGTTTCCTGCCGGACAAGGCGATCGACCTGATGGATGAGGCCGCCAGCCGTCTGCGGATGGAGGTGGATTCCAAACCCGAGGAACTGGACGCTTTGGACCGCGACATCCTGCAAAAGCAGATCGAGGTCGAGGCGCTGCGTACGGAGGACGATCAGGCGTCCAAGGACCGGCTGTCCAAGCTGGAAAAGGATCTGTCCGAACTGCAACAGCAATCGTCCGAGATGACGGCTCGTTGGCAGGCAGAGCGGGACAAGCTGGCCTCAGCCCGTGACATCAAGGAAGAGCTGGACCACCTGCGCGCCGAACTGGAATCGGCCAAGCGGGACGGTAACTTTGCCAAGGCGGGTGAGCTGCAATACGGGCGCATCCCAGAGCTGGAGCGCAAGCTGGTGGAGGCTGAAGGCGCCGAAGAAGACGTCATGGTTGAAGAGGCGGTTCTGCCGGAACATATCGCCAGCGTTGTCGAGCGCTGGACCGGCATCCCGACCTCCAAGATGCTGGAAGGCGACCGGGAAAAGCTGCTCAGGATGGAGGATGCCCTGCACAAGCGGGTGATCGGCCAAAGCCAGGCGGTGGCGGCGCTGTCCAGCGCGGTGCGTCGCGCGCGGGCGGGTCTGAACGACGAGAACCGGCCCCTGGGCTCGTTCCTGTTCCTCGGGCCCACGGGCGTCGGCAAGACCGAGCTGACCAAGGCCGTGGCGGAGTTCCTGTTTGACGATGACAACGCGATGGTTCGGATTGATATGTCCGAGTACATGGAGAAACACGCGGTTGCCCGTCTGATCGGGGCGCCTCCGGGGTACGTGGGCTATGATGAGGGCGGTGTGCTGACCGAGGCTGTGCGGCGCAGGCCTTATCAGGTCGTGCTGTTCGATGAGGTCGAAAAGGCGCACCCGGACGTGTTCAACGTGCTGCTTCAGGTGCTGGACGATGGGGTGTTGACCGATGGTCAGGGGCGGACTGTGGACTTCAAGCAGACGCTGATCATCCTGACGTCGAACCTTGGGTCTCAGGCGCTCAGCCAAATGCCTGAGGGGGCCGACCCGGCACCGGCGCGGCGGGACGTGATGGACGCGGTGCGGGCGCATTTCCGGCCGGAGTTCCTGAACCGACTGGATGAGACGATCATCTTTGACCGGCTCAAGCGGGAGGATATGGCGGGCATCGTCGATATTCAGCTGGCGCGGCTGCTCAAGCGGTTGGCGGCGCGGAAGATCCGGCTGGAGCTGGACGATGCGGCCAAGGCCTGGCTGGCGGATGAGGGGTATGACCCTGTGTTTGGCGCGCGGCCTTTGAAAAGGGTGATCCAGCGGGCGCTGCAAAATCCCTTGGCTGAGATGCTTTTGGCTGGCGACGTGGCGGATGGCGATCTGGTCGTGGTGTCGGCGGGCTCGGACGGGCTGTTGATTGGCGACCGGGTGGGGGCCTCGAACAGGCCCAAGCCGGACGATGCCGTGGTCCACTGATTTTGGGGACTCGAAAGCTTTACCAGAAAGGCGGGGGAAACCCCGCCTTTTTTCGTGTCCACATGTGGACAGCTTTGGGGGTGTTAGAAATCAATGGGTTACAGAGACGTTTTTAGGATTTGTTAGGGGTTCGGGCCGGTCCGCGTAGCGGCGAAGGCTCCAGTGGAGCCTTCGAGGCTCGAACGGGCGGAGCCCCGGGGGACCGGTGAGGCGCAGGTGTACTGCGTTGTTTTGGGCGTGAAGCAGTCTTTCGCCTCAGGAATGGTTTCGGTCTTGGAATGCACTGAAATGCGAATATCTATTTGACCGCGAAACATGGATGTGCTGGCTTTCATAGATCTAATGAAAGCAAGGCGGGTTTGATGGGTAAGAAAGGCTTTGTTGCGCAAAGGCCGGGTGAGGGATTCATCTCGTGAACCCAGCGTGGTAGCTGGCCTGCATGAGCAGACCCATTCCGCCGAGCTACAAGACCAAAAACTGGCCGGCCTACAACGAAGCGCTGAAACAGCGCGGCTCCCTGACGATCTGGTTCGACCGGGACATGACCTGGGTGCCGCCGCCGACCGGCAAGCGAGGCCGACAGCCACAGTATAGCGATGCCGCGATTCAAACGTGCCTGACGATGAAAGTCCTCTTCGGCATGGCGCTCCGGCAGACGACCGGGTTCGTCGAGAGCCTGCTACGGCTGGTCGGCCTCGACTGGGCGGTACCAGATTTCAGCACGCTGAGCAGGCGGCAGAAGACCCTGGCCGTGACCATCCCCTACCGGGGCTCCCAGGGGCCGCTGAACCTTCTGATCGACAGCACCGGTATCAAGGCGGAGGGCGAGGGCGAGTGGCATGCGCGCAAGCATGGTGGCGCGAAACGCCTCGTTCCGAGCGATAGCCCCTGCAGTCGATGGCTTCCACGGCTTGGCATTCTTGCGCGGCGGTATGACGGCATGGGCGCCGCGGTTGGCGACGGCGTCATGGCACTTGCGCGTATCGTAGGCTCCGTCGGCGGTGATCGATCCTATCTCGACGTCGGCGGGGATCTGGTTGAGCAACTCGGGCAGCATGGGCGAGTCCCCGACGTTGCTTCCGGTGACCTCGATGGCTCGGATCTCCAGCGTCTTTTCGTCGACGCCGATGTGGATCTTGCGCCATAGACGGCGTTTCGTGCCGCCGTGCT
>NZ_FZON01000054.1 GCF_900188425.1 Antarctobacter heliothermus | reverse complement strand
GCCGAGGCCATTCGCTACGCCCTCGGCCGCATGCCCAAAGCCCGGGCCTATCTGAAAAACGGCCAACTCGAGCTGGACAACAACATCTGTGAGCGGTCAATCAGGCCGCTGACTCTCGGGCGCAAGAATTATCTCTTCATGGGATCGGAAGGTGGTGGCAAGGCTGCCGCGATCGCCTACTCCCTCATCGAAACCGCCCGCATGAACCGCATCGATCCGGAAGCCTGGCTGACATGGGTGCTGGCCCACATTGCCGATCACAAGATCAACCGCATCGACGAACTCGCGCCGTGGAATTGGCAGCCACGTTGAATGTCAACGGCGGTCACGCCGGACGGATACGATCAGCCCGATGATGGTAAAAAGCGACATCGCCAGCCCGAAACTGGCATGGCCCCAAACTGTACCGATCAGGCCGAACGGGATCACGGCGAGCACGACAAGCGGCTGTGTCCAGCTGCCAAAGACCCAGCCAAGCACAAGATAGATACCGAGGATACACAGCAGAAACCCCATCATGGCCTCGGTCAGGAACTCTTTTTTTTGCAAGGCGAGTCCACCGAGAGTCCATTCAAGGTTATGGCGCGTAGCGATTGCTGGCAGGATATCGTTGCGCAGAAGAGCGCCGATTTCAGCCGCGCGGGCGGCATCATCCTCTGCGATGCTGCCGCTGACGGTGACGACCTTGCGCCCATTCTCACGCTCGACCGAGGAAAAGGCGACCTTGCCAGTGGTTGTGACGATTTCGCCCAAGGGGACGTATTCGCCCGATCCGGTGCGCAGCAGGGTGCGATCCAGAAAATCTGCGGTCAGTTCAGAAGCGGGTGGACGGACGGTGACAGCGGTGGTGCGTACACCGGCAGGGAATTCGATAGCGGTGATACCGTTCAGGCGGGTAAACAGCTCTGCCCCGACCGCATCTGTCGAAAAGCCCAACATCTCTCCTTGCGGGGTCAGGGCCAAAGAGACGTCCTCTTTGCCGAAAGGCAGGCTGTCTTGAACGCCGGTTACCTCCGGGAATTGCCGCAGTGCTACGATCAGGTCAGTTGCCGCAGCCTTCAGCGCGAAGCTGTCGTCGCCGTAAAAGTTCACCGAGAGGGAATCGCCGCCAGGCCCCGCGCCCTGACTGCGAAAAGTCAGAAGAGCCAGACCAGGCGGGCGCGCTATCTCTTGTTGCAGTTTACGCACGAATTCTTGCGCCGAGAACGGTCGCAAGTCGGCATTCACCAGCCCGATGTCGATAGAGCCCAGCGTATCCTGGTCCATCGTGTCCTGCCCGGGCAGACCCTTGGCGCTGGTGCCACCAACCTGTACCAGCGCGTGCACGACCGGGTTCAGGCCGATCTCGGCCTCGTACCGCTTGGCAACCACATTCACCGCTCGCTCCAACTCCAACGTCATGGCACGGGTCTCGGCGCGATTGTCCGGACTGGGCAACAAGGCAAAATTGCCCGTGATCGATCCGCTTTCCGGCGCGGTGTAGAACTGCCAGACAACGTCCCCCCTGATGATTGCCGAAACCGAGGTGGTCAGGGCCAGGATCATCAGCGCAACCACCAAGTATCGCAGCCGGATCACCCAGCGCATCAATGGCACAAAGCCATGCTCGTTTACCCATGAAAAGCCGCGATTGAACAACTCACTGGGCCGATCGTACCAGTGCGATCTGGCCTCCGCCGCCAGGGCGTGGCGCATATGGTTGGGCAGGATAAGAAAGCTTTCCACAAGCGAGGCCAGCAAGACCGCGACAACCACGTATGGAATGTCGCCAATCAACGACCCGAAAGTGCCACCAATGAACAGAAGCCCGATAAAGGCCAGCACTGTTGTGACCGTCGAGCTGAACACAGGCCCCAGCATCCGGCGCACGGCCCTGACGGGGGCGACGTCAGAGCTTTCTCCCAGAACGCGCGCGCGGTGGTCGGCATGTTCAGCCACCACGATGGCGTCGTCCGCCACGATTCCAAGCGTGATGATCAGCGCGAACAGGGTCATCATGTTGATCGTCAGACCGCCAACATACATGACGCCCACGGCGGCGAACATCGACACCGGAATACCCATAGCTACCCAGATCGCCGTGCGGGTGTTCAAGAATAGAAACAGCACCACTAACACCAGTATCAGGCCGGCAATGCCGTTCTTCAGCAGAATGCTCGCTGATCGGTGATGAAATTGGCGCGCGCATTGATCAGTTTGATATCCACGCCCGCAGGCAGGCCTGGGCGCATTTCCTCGGTGACGCTTTTTACGGTTCTGTAGAGCCCAAGCGCATCGCCGTCCGAAGTCCGGTCGACCCGGATGAGAACGCCCGGCTTGCCCTCAAGATAATAGGCGCGCCCGGCATCGGCACCCGTGACGGTGACTCGCGCCAGGTTGCGAACGTACAGCTTTGACCCATCGGGAGCGAGGCGCGTCACCATGTTGCGGATGTCTTCGGCTTTGCGCAATTCTTCTCCGGCGCGCAGCCGGGACAGTCCGCCTGACACCTCGCCTGCGGGTCTGGTGTTGGCCTGCGCCGCGATTGCATTGGCCACGTCTTTCAGCGTCGTGTCGGTGCGCACCCGCGAGACTTCGGGGACGGTGACCTCGATCTGGGGGGCAGCGACGCCGGTAATTGTGGTTCGCGTCACCCCGGCTCGAAACAGCCGTCCAACCAGATCATCGCCGATTTGCCCCAGTTGTTCGGGCGAGATATCGCCATAGATGGCCACCTCCGTCACCTTGTCCTTCCAGACTCCGCGCCGCACGATGGGCTCGTCGGCGGTGTCCGGCAGGTTTCGCAGCGTTTCAACCGCCGCCTTCACGTCTTCGGTGGCGCGGCCCATGTCCCAGCCAGCTTCCAGCACCAGCGTGACGGTGGCAGACCCATCCTTTGACACCGAGGTCGTGCTTTCCACCCCCTCGATGGTCTGTAACGCGGGTTCCAGAAGCGCTACGATGGCGCTGTCCACTTCCTCGGGGCCAGCACCGTCCCAGTCGACGACGACTGTCACCGTATCGATGACAACGTCGGGAAAGAACTGCGAGCGGATCTTGGTTGCAGCAAAGATGCCAAGCGCCAGCATCAGCACCATGACAAAACTCGCCGCCGTGCGGTGGCCCGTGAAATAGGCAATGATGCCGCGATCTCTTTGGGAGGGGGTTTGCGCGCGCACCACCTTCATTGCTCCGCCATCTTGGCTTCGAATTTCTCTACCGTTGCGATCGGCACTTCGGGTTCATTCAGCTCTGTCAGCACCCGCGCCTTGGAGTCGGGCTTCATGGTTTCGTTGCCTTCGACAAAGGCGATCAGTGCCGCGCGGCGGATGTCATCCAACGCGATGGTCGTCGGCGCAGCCGGAGCCGCCACAACGGTGTCACCATCGGCTGTTGGCAGAACAGGCTGCACCCGAATGCCCGGTCCAAGCTGTAAGGCTCTGGTGATCACGTATTGTCGACCAAACGGAACGCCGGACACGATCAGATCGTTGCCTTGCTGGCGCAGCAGTTTTGCCTGAAATTCCTCCAGTCGGTTGTCCTCGGCGATCAACAAAATCCGCCCGTCAGCGGTGGCCGCCGTCGCCGGGATGCGCGCAACTTCAGACAGTGGGCGTTCGGGGATTTTCACTGTCACGAAATCACCGGGCAGCACCAGAGTCGTATCGAGGTCGACCAGACGGGCATACACAAGCCGCCCCACTTGGTCATCGCCCACATTCCCATCGACGCGATCAACCTTGGCAGTGATCTCATGAACCGCCTTGCCGCTTTGTGAAACCAGGGTCACCTCGGTTTTGCGCAGGCCATTTTTGTCGTTCAACAGCCTCGAGTACTGGGTATTGGTGACACGAAACGCAACTTCGATGTCAGTCGGGTCGATGATCTCGGCCAGTTTTTCGTTTGTCGAAACCAACCGCCCCAAGGCCGCATCGGCATCCATTACCCTACCCGCAAAGGGGGCTGCGACCGTGGCTTCCGTCAACATCCGGCGGGCTTCGGTCAGGGCGATCTCTCGGCGGGCAATGGCGATTGCGGCTTGGGCAACTCGCGCCTCTGCACCAGCAACTGATTGTTGTCGGCTGATCAGTGTCTGTTCTGCGGCAGCCCGGGCAAGCACCGCTGCTTCGACAATAGTATCGGTCGCAACGCCGCGATCACGCAGTCCTTGCTGGCGGGAAAGTGCTTGGTCTCGCAGGTCTAACTGCTTGCTTGATGCCTCAGCTTCCAGCTTGGCAAGTTCAAGCGCCGCTTTGGCCTCTGCCTGTGCGGCATTCACCTCGAGCAGATCCGTCTCGGCCAGCGCCAGCGCGGTTTTCAGGCGCGCAGGGTCGATCTGGAACAGAACCTCGCCAACAGAAACAGAGCCGCCATTGCGGAAGTTTTCGGACAGCCCAACCAGCACACCGGGCACCGAACTGCGGACCTCCAGCGAACGGCCACTGGAAAGCCTGCCATAGGCGGTGATGATGGGCGTCACGGTTGCAGGCGTCAGTGTCGCGACGGCGACGGAAAAGACCTGTTCACGCGGAGTGCGGAGTTTGGTCGCTGCCAAATCAGCGTTCAAATAGGCGTGATAGATTTGTCCACCAGCCGCGATCAGGACGGCACATGTCACGCCGCCGACCATCAAACCGAAAAGCGTTCGTGAATAAGTGCCCAAATGAGGATCTCCAAATAGGTCAAATCATGTCTGATTTGTCATATTCACGTTTCAATATATTTCGCGTTACGTCAATGATCGAAATCAACCAGAGTAGAGAACCGCATTGCTGCACAAGTCTGACGACGGAGGATTCACTTCGAGAATCCATGGCGTTAGATGCGGTGCATGAGCAAGCCATGTCCCGCCTGCTATCGCACGACGAACTGGTCCAGCTAGAACGCGTCGCTGCGCAAGCGAGGATCCCCTGCTGATCCATTGCCCGGCAGCACATGCCCGCATGTGCGAGAGGGTGGGTCGACAAGGACATGACCTGGCACGCGCCGCGTGACGGTCGGCTCGGGCGTCCGCCGGTCTTTTCCGACGCGGCCATTCACCGAAGTCGAGATTTGTCGCCACGATGATGGACGTGCGCTCGTAGAGGCGGCTGACGAGGTTGAACAGCCGGTCTGGGCAAACTGGAGAAATGCGCCGTTCAAGGCACCAAGACCACTCCCTGAGACGCGGCGAGAGACTGCATTCGCTGCATCTGTCTAAGCATGAGGTTGCCACGCAGAGGCCCGTGGCGGCCGACGGCGTTTCCTTGTGGGTCGCCCTAGCTAGAAACCTTAGTCCGCAGGGGGCACATAACCGAAAGCAGTCACTTCCTTTTCAAAGAGGTCGCCGACAATCTGCTGCAATTCGGGCGTATAGATCCCCGTCCGTTTTGGCGCGGACTTTTGCCGGGCTCCCCGCGCTTTCGCCCTTGGCAACCAGCCATCCCAATCGCGCCCGAGTTGGCCCAGGACCGTTTGCAGGTCGCTGTGCAGGCTTTCAAACCTGATGATCTTGTCAACGGCGATCTGATCGTCGATCGTATAGAGGGGCCAGTTGTCCGGCTCGCCCGCTACAATCCCACCCAGCGTTTCGCCATCCCGGATCGCCTTGACGAAGGCGTCAAAGGTCGGGGGTGTCTCAACATTGCGCGTACGCCAGAAATAATCGGACACCACTCTGTCCCACGGATTTCGCACCACGCAAAACTTGGTATAGGAGGCCCAGGCTTCGGGGAAAGCTGCGGCGATCGCAGTGGCGCGCGCATGGTACGGGTACGCCCCGAGAAGGCCACGATACAGCCTGTGAATACGCTTTCGCGCGCGTTCGGCCCGACGGGGCGCTCCCAAGGCACCCGAAAGATGCATCCGATCCTCGATGCGCGTCCGAATTTTCCGGTCCGGCACCTGCCCTGCCTCGGTATAGACCCTGTCCGGAAAGGGAATGCCCGCCTCGAAGGTTTCCTTAAGGCCGCTCAATTGCAGGTCTTCGGGACCAAGATAGCGCGACAACGCGACGCTGATCGAACTGCCCGCCGTCTTGCGGCAATGAAGAAAAATGAAACGGTTGCGATGGCTGAGAATCACGAATGCACCTTAGGTATCAAGTCTTTGGCAACCTCGCGCATCAACCGGTCCGTCAGGTCGCGCATCCCGGCACCCGGCGCCACGTGATTGATGTTCAGGAAACGGTCCGGCGCAAGATCGAAGACGTCGGGCCGCAGGATGCGCGGGCAGGCAGCCGTCTCGCAGTCTGCAAGGGCTTTGTCAAAGGCGCTGCCACCGGTCGGCCCCGCCACGATCGGATGCACCCAGCCAAGAACCGGCGCACCCAGTGCGGCGAGCGACGCGCTCGTTTCCCGCCACGCCCGCAAGGCGTTTTCGTCAAAGGGGATCTCGCCGCGGTAGACGGCTGCGATCTCGTGATCGCGTTCGCGCTCCCAGAGAGGTTTCTTGGCTTTGCCGGGCGTCCTCTGGCGCTCAGCAAGCATGCCACGCAATTCCGGCGCCCAGTCAAGCTCTTGCCCGCCCCTTTTCGCGCGGCGCAAGGCCCCGGCGGAGGCATAGAACACGTCGTCTAACTCCACGTCCCCCTTAGGCGGCACTGTCGACAATAGGACCGGATCGAATTCATGCAGCACGGCGGCGACATTGTTGAATGTTGCGACTTCGGCCAGATGACGAGCCATGCGGGCAAGGCCGCGTGCCGTCAGCGCGGGCAGACCGATGTTCAGGACGCGCAGATCACGCCCGGCGGATCGCATCACGGCGTCACCATGGACCGTGTCTATTGCGCGCATCGTCCCGGATGAGCCGAACGCAAGCACCAATGGATGTTGCGACCCCGACAGAACCGCGGGGGACGCGTTCAGGAATGCCAAAGCACGGTTTGCCCGAACGATCCTGTCTCCGGGGATGGCTGCCAGCGCCGTCGCCGCATCCTGTCCCCTTTCGATATTATCGACCAGGTCGGCAAAGCTGAGGTTCGCCAACAGCGCGACACGCGTCTCGTCCAGCTCGACCCCGAAATCCTCTGCGAAGACCATGGTGAGATTTACGAAATCGAGACTGTCCATTCCCGCCATGAGCAAATTCTCGGCAGTGCGGATCTCACTTGTCGACAGAGTCGGCTTGATCCGCAGGACGGCGTCCAGCACGCGGGCCTCGAACGAACCGGCACCAATCGCCTCACGGGTGGCAAGCCGTTCCTCTATGGTGCGGGCGATCGCAGGGCGGTCGATCTTGCCGCTGGCATTTTTGGGAAGTTCCGGCAAGCCGAACAGGCTCGACGGGATCATGTAGTCGGGCAACTGCGCCTTCAGCGTGGCACGGTCGAGCGTGGGCTCGGCCTGTTCGGTCTCGGCCGCCGCGATCACATGAGTGGCATTGGGATCGCCCGGAGGCCATGTCAGCGCCACGACCGATGCCCCGGGAAACAAGGGGCGAAGCGCGGCTTCGATCTCGCCCAGTTCGACGCGATAGCCGCGAATCTTGGCCTGGAAATCGCTCCGACCGTGGAAGTGGAGGATACCTTTGCGGCATGAGACAAGATCGCCGGTATCGTAGAACCGACCCGAGCGATCCGGCAGCGTGACGAAGGCTCGTTCCGTGCGTTCGGGATCGTTCAGATAGCCCGCCGCGACCTGCGCGCCACCCAGATGCAATGTACCGATTTCGCCTTCGGGCACGTCGTTCCCGTCCTTGTCGACGACCAGCGCGGTCATCCCGGGAAAAGGTGTCCCGATCGGGACAATCTGATCGCCGGGACCGCGCGCAAGATCGTAACGCAAACAGGCGATGGTCGCTTCGGTCGGGCCGTACCAATTTTCGATTCTCGCCTGCGGGGCGGTCCGCTGCCAGGCGGTGGCAAGATCCGATGGCAATGCTTCGCCGCAAAACAGCGCACAGCGCAGCGCGGGAAAGGCACCGGGTTTCAACGCCCCACCGCGATGCAGCGTGCTTGCCAGCGTTGGGACGGAGAACCATTGCGTAATGCCTTCGCGCGCCAGAAAGGCCGCCGGATCGGCCAGATCACTGGCAGACGGAACACAAAGCGCGGCCCCGCTGGACCAGGTGACGAATAGGTCATGGACCGAGAGGTCAAAGGTCAGGTCGAAGGTTTGGGAAAAACGATCTTCTGCCGTCGGTGTCAGAAGGGCCAGGGCGTTGTCCAGATAGGCCCCGAGGTTGGTCTGGCTGATTGCCACCCCTTTGGGGGTCCCCGTCGAGCCGGACGTGAAAAGGATATAGGCGGCCTCGTCCGGACGGGCGCGTGTTGGCGTCCAGCCAGCCTGAGTCCCGGCCGGCGGGTCCTGATCGACGATCCGCAGATCTGCCTCGGTGCCTTCGGCGATACGCCGAGCCTCTTCGGCAAAGATCGCCCCGCACATCAGGTGCGTTGCGCCGGAGCGGCGCAGAATCTCACGGTTGCGGGCATCCGGAAAGCGACAGTTCAAAGGCACATAGGTTCCGCCGGCCAAGACAGTGGCGAGGATGGACAGGTAGGCTGAGGCATGCCGGGCCGCATAGACCGCCACCACAGGTTTGCCAGGCGTTAAGTGCGATGCAAGGTCTGCGGCGGCCGCGAACAGGCGCTCATAGCTCCAGTTTTCGCCGTCCACACAAAGGGCTGGACGATCTCCATGAGCCCCCGCTGCGGCAACAAGCCGTCCGGCCAGATCGGGCAGCCGTTGCCCCGGGGGCATCTCAGTTGCCGCGCGACCGGCATAGGGCAGCAGCACCGGCGCAGCCTGCCGGTCGAGGTCGGCGTGATGCTTGGTGTTCGCCACCGTGTAAAAGGGTGACCATTCCTTGTTTGTCCACCGCTCCAGCGGTTCGACGAGGGACGGCCAGACTATCGGCCACCGGGCGGCCTTGCCTTGCGGATGATCCCTCTTGTACCCAAGCCGATCCATCAGCGGTCCGACCATGGATTCGACGGCCACGATCTGCCGCCGTGACAGGCTGTTCCGGTACTTGTTGAAATTGCCGCTCATCACCGGGCGTGCGAGGTTCTTCCACGCGTCTTTTCGGGTCGAGAACGCCTTGACCGTATCGGTCTGGTGGAATTCCAGCATCTCGGGTTCAAAGGCGAAGCCTGCAAAACGGCACAGGTCGCGCAGCACGCCCTCTGGGTCCGCGACAAGGTCTTCGTACCGCTGAAGGAAAACGCGATTCGGTCCGAAATGGCCCAGCATTCGCAGTCCGAACCGCTGGTCCGAGGCCCAGACTTGCATCGCGTTGCGAAACGATCCAAACTTGTTTCCAAAGGCGCCGGTCTTCAATGCCACGGCTGAGGAAAGGTAGTCGCGCGGATCGCGGGTCTGGAACACGAAACGCGCGTCCGGAAAAGCGTCAATGATCTGGGCGGCGGCCTCGTGCAGTTCATTTTCCTTGACCATCACCATGTCGGAGCCGGTTTCCGCAAGGATACCACCATAAAGTGCGCGCAGGATTTCCCTTGGCACGAATGGGTCGGCGCCTTCGATGCGGGCTGCAATCGCGGCGGCCACCGGGGCCGGAAACTGCTTGTGCAGCCTTTCCCGGACCAGTTGCAGCATCGCTTGCGCCACGGGTCCGTCGCGGTCGCCATGGACCAGCGCGTCGGCGCGTACAATGACGTCGCGAATCAGGTGCAGCGGTTGCGGTGCGCTGACCTTCGGATGAGCGTCCATCATCGCTCGTATCAGGTTGGAGCCCGATCGCTCGGAACATATCAGGAAAAGAATCTGGCCCTCGGTCATGGCTTGAGCCTTCTTTCGGACCGTCCGAAGCCCAGCACGTAGGCCGGGCCCTGTGGGAAACTTCTGACAAGGGCACGCAGATGTAGTGGCCAATGCTGCGGTGCCCGCCAGTCGGTGGGCGCACGCACCTCGACCTCGGTGCGTTTCTCGGCCAGCACGGCTTCATTCGACGGCGGGAACAGATGCTGCCGTGCCCATGTGACCCTCGCGGAGCGGCTGTCCTTGAACAGGTCGGGCGGCAGGTCCTCTCCGACCCAGCGAAGTGCCTCGCGCAGCGCAACCTGAGGCGCATCGGTGAAGTCTTCGTATCGTAACGACCGATGGTGCAGACAGGCCGCGTCATGCCACCTTTCCAGTCGGCGCTGACGCTTGCCCCAGGCATCCAGCCGCTGTGTGATCCGACCCGGTTTCTTCTTGGCCCAGCTACAGGCGACGGCGCGTGGATCGCGCACAAGGTTGAGAACGTAGAGGTCGACCGTATCGGTCAGGTGGCAGGCCAACGCGAACTCCGGCGATTTCGAACTGTCGACCAAAAGCCGCGCACCGGATACCGCGACAAGCACCTGCAACAGACGGCCCAGCCTGTCGAGGAATCCGCGATGCGCCTGTGCCAGGTCTTGTAGCCCCGATGTCGCGTTCCAGTCCGCAAGCTGCGCGGCCTCGGACATGAAACGCCGCAAATCCGCATCCTCTGCCGCCAGCATTTCTGCCGTATGCTCGGGAAAGGCCCGGCGGCGCACCTCGCCCCAGAACACGCAGTTGTTCACCGTCGCCCCGCAGGTGCAGGAGACATCCGTCGCCCAGCCCGACAGTGCGTCGCGCAACTGGCCGATGTTGAATGCGCCCTCGTCCTGCGTCAACAGGACGGACAGGATCGTTGTGCCGGACCGACCGGAGCCGGAAATCGTGAGGATGGTGGAGCGTTCGCAGGTCATATTGTCCAGTCCGGTCATGGCTCGGGCCTTATGCCAATTGGCATCTGGATTTTGAAGCCAAATAACGCGCCTCCTTTCCCTTGACAGGCTGGCGGACTAAAGGCCGTTCTTGCGGTGAAACAGGTCGAAAGAGCCGCGCCTTGAGGCGGCCAGCCGAAGGATTTCCTTTTGCAAGGCCATGAGACGCCCGGTATCGACGGCGCAAATATCCGATACCCTGTTCAGGCCGCGCACGCACCGGTCGGCCTCGCCCGGAGGGACAGAGGGTTCGCAGATTTCGGGGAACTCTACGCCAAAGGTCGCTTTGATCCGTCCCAGGTCCAGCGCCCACGCTTCGATGGCCGCCTTTATTTCCGGGCGCAACCGGGGCGCTCATAACCCGGACTGGTCCGGTCCGCCTATTCGACAAGCGCCTTCATCCGCTGCAGCCTCTTGCGGTGATAGCGCGTAGGGGCCGCAATTTCACGCCGCATGGCCTGCATGCCTTTGGCGCTGAAAGTTGTGTTCGCATAGATCACTATGGTGAACTCCGGTCTCTTTTTCAGATCCTGTTGGGAAAAGGGCAGAAAATGGGAGGCTGGCTCCGAGGCCAAGGCTGGCGTCAGGAAATGGATAGACATTTTCAACCACAAACGACCACATTCTGCCCTGGGCGGCAAACCACCTGCCGGGGGCTATTGGCAGAGAAGTGCCCCCCGATCAGCAGGTGCAAAGAGTAGCTTAAACTGCGCCAGAACCTGTCCAACGATTGGGGGGGAGCTCAGTAGCCAAGTTCTGGGGTGGCTCGGGCCAGCTCACGCTTTGCCCCAGAAGACGGGCTGGAGCAGTTTCCCGCTCCCGCATCAGAAAAGACCAATAAAATATGGTTTTATCCGATCCTGTAGTTCGGCGACTCCCGGGTGATCTGCACGTCATGCACATGGCTTTCTTTCAGGCCCGCGCCGGTGATCCGCACAAAGCTGCAATTTCGGCGCATTTCTTCGACCGTGGCGCAGCCGGTGTACCCCATGGCCGCGCGCAATCCGCCAACCAGTTGGTGGATCACTGTGCCCGCCGGACCCTTGTACGGCACCTGCCCTTCGATCCCCTCGGGCACCAGTTTGTCGCTGGCCGCGTCCTTCTGGAAATACCTGTCCGCAGAACCGCGCGCCATGGCCCCCATAGAGCCCATGCCACGATACGCCTTGTACGACCGGCCCTGATACAGGATCACTTCGCCCGGGCTTTCATCTGTGCCAGCGATCATGCTGCCCACCATGGCACAGCTTGCCCCGGCGGCGATTGCCTTGGCGAAATCACCGGAAAACTTGATGCCGCCATCGGCGATCACCGGCACATCCCCAGCCGCGCGCGCGCAGTCCATGACTGCGGTCAGCTGTGGCACGCCCACCCCTGCCACCATTCGCGTGGTACAAATCGACCCCGGGCCAATGCCCACCTTGACCGCGTCCGCGCCGGCACCGATCAGCGCCTTGGTTGCCTCGGCTGTGGCGACGTTGCCCGCAATAACCTGCACATGGTTCGACAGACGTTTGACCCGTTCCACCGCTTCCAGAACCCCGGCAGAATGGCCGTGCGCCGTGTCCACCACGATGATGTCAACCTGCGCATCGACCAATGCCTCTGACCGCTCAAAGCCACTGTCGCCCACGCCGGTGGCCGCTGCAACACGCAGCCGCCCCAGACCGTCCTTGCAGGCCGTCGGGTTCAGCACCGCCTGCTCGGTGTCCTTCAGCGTCAGCAAGCCTGTCAGCTTGCCGGTTGCGTCCGTCACCAGCAGCTTTTCGATGCGCCGCGCCTTCATCAGGTTGATCGCTTCCTGACGGTCGGCGGGTTCGGTCAGGATGGCCAGGTTGTCGCGGGTCATCATCGCCTGAACCGTGGTCGCGTCATTTTCGGCAAAGCGCATGTCGCGGTTGGTAACGATGCCCAGAACACGATGATTTTCGTCAATCACCGGAAAGCCGGTGAACCCATAGCGTTCGGTCAGCATGCGCGCATCGCCGAGCGTCTGGTTGGGCCGCAGCGTGACCGGGTTGTAGACGATCCCGCTTTCAAAGCGTTTGACCCGGCGCACTTCCCGCGCCTGCTCCTCGACCGTCAGGTTCTTGTGGATCACACCCATGCCGCCCGCCTGCGCCATCGTGATGGCCATACGGCTTTCGGTCACCGTATCCATGGCCGAACTCAGCAGTGGAATATTGAGCGCGATGGATTGTGTGACCTTGGTGCGCGTGTCCGCCGTCGACGGCAGCACGGACGAGGCCGCAGGTACAAGCAGAACATCATCGAAGGTCAGAGCCTCGCGAATCTCCATGGGGGCACTCCTTGGGAGGGATCGGTTGGCGCGTCCCTATCGCATGGGCAGCGGGGAAAGGAAAGCCCACGCAGTGACCCGCATCACTCCGCGTCTCTGCGGGGGCGATCCTCGCGCCAGCGGTCCTCCATGATCAGATCATCCAGCGGCAGCCTTTGCCGCCATCCCCGCGCCTGCAATTCGGGCTGGTCAAAGGCTTCGGCAATGTGGCCGACGCACAGATAGGCAACCACCTCGACCGTGTCTGGCAGGTCCAGCAAGTCGCGCAGATCCTGCTGCCGGAATATGCTGACCCATCCGACACCCAGCCCCTCTGCCCGCGCCGCCAGCCACAGGTTCTGCACTGCGCAGACCGTCGAATACAGGTCCATGTCGCGATTGTGTGTGCGCCCCAACACCACCTTTCCACCGCGCGCCCGGTCGCAGGTCACGGCGATGTTCAGCGGCGATTTCAGGATACCTTCGAGCTTTAACGCCGCGTATTTGTTTCGCTTTTCACCATCAAACATCTGGCAAGCTTCTGCGTTTGCCTCCGCAAAGGCCGCGTGTACCGCCTGCCGTCGCGCCTCGTCGCGGATCAGGATAAAGTTCCACGGCTGCATGAACCCGACCGACGGCGCGGCATGGGCGGCCTCCAGCACCCGGCGCAACATATCGGGCGCTATCGGATCAGGCAGGAACTCATTGCGCACGTCCCGGCGCGCATAGATGACATCGTACACCGCCCGGCGTTCGGACGGGGTGAACTGGCGCGCCCTTTCGGGGGCGATCAAGGGATCGGACATATGCGGCCTCGCAACTGACAACGACCAGACGCTTTCCAGGCGTCGGTCCATGTCGTCAGGCCGGTCTTCTGGCTTGGGATCTGCCGAAACGCACGCCTTCCCGGGATAGCCCAGTGGCACTCGTCCGTTCCGTCCCCCCTTACAGCGGCGGGCCCGCGCTGGAATTTCACCAGCTTCCCGATTCTCCCCGGCAGGGGCACCTGACAGACGCAGATTGCGGTGATCCGCAATGCGCGACAACCCGCGATCCATCTTGATTTGCGAAAACAGGCGCCCCGGGGACGCCTGTTTTGGTCAAAGACTTAATGTGTTTAGTCCGCCTTGGCCTCCAACGCCTTGATTGCATTACCGATTGCCTCGACCGACCATGCGAAATCGACATCCAGCGCCGTGTCGAACACCCAGTAATCCCGCGGCACATAGAAGTTGGCGGCATAGTTCGAACCGCGCCCGCCCCATGCGGCAAGCCCGTGGCAGGTCATGCAGTTGGTCTGGATGCCCATGTCGGTGGTCGTGGTTGTCCACGCTCCTTTGCCATCCGGCGTCTGGACTGTCTCCATGATCGAGATGACAGGCGTGCCAAAGCCCGCCTCCAGGTAAGGATTGAAGGCCGTGACCAGTGCGCCGACATTCTTGCCGCCGACCAGTGGCTGCGCCGGCACCAGCATCGAATAGGCTGGGGCCATGGCATAATGCGCTGCCTGCGACGTCAGGGTCGAAGGCCGCGCCGCTGCAATCGCGGCGCTGGAGGGCGTGTTGGGATGCGCGGCATCCGCCTCCCACCAAAAGGTCTGCCATGTCCACTGTGTCGTCTCACGAGAGGTGACATGCATCGCCACCAGCAGCGCAATCGCCGGGCCGTCACCGCCAATTTCCTCGGTCTCGCCGGTGGTCTTGTTCACAAAGGCGGCATCCTGCGCCTTCAGATCCACAGCGATGAAATCGTCGACGGAATAGATATTGCCCGCACCGGGGCTTTTGCAGTTCACGTCCACGCCGGTCGAGGTGGTCGGTCCTTTCAGGTCCATGTCGACATAGACACATTGCTGCCACAGCGTTTCGGGATAGCCACCCGCCTTCATGTCAGGTGACCAGTCGGCCAGATCCGGAACGCCCGGCCATGCGGTAAAGGCATACAGTTTACGTGTGCGCCCGTCGCCATCGGTCCAATCGGTCAGTCGGTCCTGTGTGATCAGCTTGTAGACCGGTTTGACGTTCACCGCATTGTCGGGGAACTGCACCTTGTCGCCGTCCGCCAGCAACCTGTCCAGAACCTCGGGCTTGCCCGTCCCGGTTTCCAACAGATACGACGCCGAGGGCGGGCTATAAGCCACGTTTTCCAGCACATCAGTGTTCACGATGATCCCGGCGGCATTGGCCTTGGGCTCTGTCCCGTCCTTCTTTTCAGAGGCGGCATCGGCCAGAAACCCATCCACCAGGCCGTGGCGGAACATCTGCGAGGATTCACCCAGTTGGAAATGGCTTTGCGGTTCCTTGCCCGTAAAGACGGCTATGACATTCGCCTTGGTCAACCACGTTTGATAGGTCACGCGGGCAAAGGCACCCTCACCATCGACCGGATTGGTCAGGCCCGCCCAAATGCCCCAGGCATGGCCGTGAATGGCCGCAGCGTTCTGCGGATCGGCATAGATCCATGAATTGATCTCTTCCTCGGCTGTGGGGAAGACCACCCCGGGCGCCGGTTCTGCGGGCATGTCGACGCCGAAATCCTGCGCCCCTGCTGCCAACGGCAGGAAAGCCAATAGCCCTGCCTTAACTCCGAAATAACGCATTCCTGTTTCCTTTTCCCAATCCAAGGCTCGCTTCAAGTGACGTTACGTTACATAACGTAAAGGAGAAAACAAAGCGCATCATTCAACTTTTACGGTAATAACGCGCTTGACACATTGCGCCCCTTGCCGCGCGGGGCCTGACGGATAGGCTCTGCTCAACAACGGAGAGCGCATATTGACCCACGGATACGACAGCGGCCGCCTGAACCTGCCCTTTACCGGCATCTGCACCTTTGCCCGTGCGCCTTACCAACCGGACTGGAGCGCGCTGGACGCCGATGCCGCCATCCTTGGCGCGCCTTTTGACGCGGGCACGCAGTGGCGCGCAGGCGCGCGGTTTGGCCCGCGCGGCGTGCGCGAGGCGTCGACCCTTTTCAGCTTTGGCCACGCGGGTGCCTATGACCATGAGGACGACGTCACTTACCTGGAGGGCGTCCGCATTGTGGACATGGGCGACGCAGACATCGTCCACACCGACACCTTGACCAGCCACGCCAATATCCGCCGGGGGGTCGCGGCGGCGCTGGACGCGGGCGCCCTTCCCGTCACCATCGGCGGTGACCATTCCGTCAACATCCCCTGTATCGAGGCCTATGAGGGACGCGCGCCGTTTCACCTGCTCCAGATCGACGCGCATCTGGATTTTGTCGATGAACGGCACGGCGTTACCCGCGGCCACGGCAACCCGATGCGCCGCGCCGCTGAAAAACCCTGGGTGACGGGGCTGACGCAGGTCGGTATCCGCAATGTCTCGTCCACCGCCCGTGAAGGGTATGAGGACGCCCGGTCGCGCGGGTCGGACATCCTGTCGGTGCGCCAGATGCGTGCCCTTGGCGCCGAGGCCACCGCCGCCCGTCCGCCCCAAGGCGCGCCAGTCTACATCACCATCGACATTGACGCCTTTTGCCCCTCGATCGCGCCGGGCACCGGCACGCCCAGCCACGGGGGGTTTCTGTACTACGAGGTGCTGGAACTGTTGCAAAACGTCACGCGCACGCACCCCATCGTCGGCATCGACCTGGTCGAGGTCGCGCCCGACTATGACCCCACCGGAAGCACCGCGATCCTTGCGGCGCAACTGTTGATGAACCTGCTGGGTTTTGTCTTTCACGCCGGGTTGCCCCGCGCCTGAGACGGCGCCCTCGCCTTTGACACACGGCGGGAAAACCGGCTTTGGCGCGGCTCTGCCTTCGGCGGAGCGGCGCGAGTCGTCACGCAGCCCCTTGCCGTCACCGCCCTGTCACGCTTGTGTGGTCAGGAGCGCAACGCTACTCAGAACTGGACCCGCCCATGACCGCCCCTCTCGCCGGATATGTCATTCTTGACCTGACGCATGTACTGGCAGGCCCCTTTTGCACCATGTCCCTGTCGGACATGGGCGCGCAGATCATCAAGGTCGAATCGCCGGGAACCGGCGACGACACCCGCGCCTTTCCGCCCTTCAAGGATGGCAAATCCGCCTATTTCGCAGGACTCAACCACGGCAAGAAAAGCATCGCACTGAACCTCAAGGGAGATGAGGACAGGGCGATTTTCGAACGCCTGCTGGGACGGGCGGATGTGATTGTCGAGAATTTCCGCCCCGGCGTGATGGAACGTCTGGGCTATGGCTGGGACGATTTGCACGCCGCCTTTCCACGGCTTGTCTACGGGGCGGTGTCAGGTTTTGGTCACACGGGGCCGGATTCGAAACGGCCTGCCTATGACATGGTGGTGCAGGCGCGCGGCGGCGTCATGTCGATCACCGGCGAAAAGAACCGTGAGCCGGTGCGTGTCGGCGCGTCGATCGGTGATATCGTGGCGGGCATGTTCCTGAGTCAGGGCATCCTTGCCGCATTGCTGGACCGTGACCGTAGCGGCGTAGGCCGCAAGATAGACGTGTCGATGCTGGACAGCCAGTTGGCGATCCTTGAACACGCAGTCGCATTGACCACCGTCACCGGCAAGGCCCCGGGGCCATCCGGCGCACGGCATCCGTCGATCAGCCCGTTCGAGACATTCCATGCCAGCGACGGGCTGTTTGTGATCGCAGCGGGCAACGACAGGCTGTTCGAAAAACTGTGCATCGCACTAAATCTGCCCATCTCGGACGATCCGCGTTTTGCCACCAACCCGTCGCGCTGCAAACACACCCGCCTGCTGAAACGCCTGATCGAGGCGGTGACGCTGGACAATACCCGCGCCTATTGGATCTCTCGGCTGACTGCCGCAGGCATCCCGACCGGGCCGATTCAGGACGTGGCCCAAGTGTTGAAAGACCCGCAGATCATCGCGCGCAACATGGTCGTGGACGTGTTGGACAAGAACGGTCGCCAAGCCTACAAAGCCGCTGGAAATCCGATCAAGATGAGCGATGCGCCGGACCCGACCACCCGCGGCCCCGCGCCGGATCTGGATGGCAACCGAGGCGAGATCCTGCGCTGGCTGGAACAGGGATAGACCTCTGTCCGGCGGCCATGCCGCTTTCCGGCACAAACCTGACGCGGCATCGCCTTTCCATCGGCGCGACAGGCGCTATGGTCCGCCGCAACACCCGACGGAGTCACAGACATGGCGCAAGACCCCCTTGTTATTTTCACGCCCTCAGGCAAGCGCGGCCGCTTTCCTGTCGGCACACCGGTACTGACCGCCGCGCGCCAGTTGGGCGTCGATCTGGATTCGGTCTGCGGCGGGCGCGGGATCTGTTCGAAATGCCAGATTACCCCGTCCTATGGCGACTTCTCCAAACATGGCGTGCATGTGGCACAGGATGCCCTGTCCGACTGGAACGCCGTCGAGGCGCGCTATGACGAAAAGCGCGGACTGAAGGCAGGCCGCCGCCTTGGCTGTCAGGCCGCCGTTCAGGGCGATGTGGTGATCGATGTCCCCCCCGAAAGCCAGGTTCACCGCCAGGTCGTGCGCAAGGCGGCAACCGCCCGCGTGATCGAAATGGATCCGGCAACGCGCCTGTACTACGTCGAGGTGCAGGAACCCGACATGCACGAACCGACCGGCGATCTCGAACGTGTCGCCCGCGCACTGGCAGCACAATGGGATATCCCGGAGATATCCACAGAGTTTTCCACACTTTCCAAATTGCAACCCGTTCTGCGCAAAGGGGGGTGGAAAATCACCGTCGCCTTGCACAAAGACGACTCAGATGCCGTGCCGCGGCTTGTCGCAGCCTGGCCCGGTCTGCATGAGGGCGGGATCTATGGCCTTGCCATTGACCTTGGTTCGACCACCATCGCGGCGCATCTGACCGATCTGGACACCGGCGAGGTCAAGGCATCCTCAGGCATCATGAACCCGCAGATCCGCTTTGGCGAAGACCTGATGAGCCGGGTGTCCTACGCCATGATGAACCCCGGCGGCGATGCCGAAATGACCCGCGCGGTGCGCGAGGCGCTGGACGCGTTGGCGGTCGAGATTGCGGCCGAGGCCGGCATTGACCCCAGCCTGATCCTGGAGACGGTGTTTGTCTGCAACCCGGTGATGCACCACCTGCTGCTGGGCATTGACCCGGTGGAACTGGGCCAGGCGCCCTTTGCGCTGGCCACCTCGAATGCCATGACGCTGACCGCCCGCGATCTGGACCTCAAGACGCTACCGCCTTCGGCGCAAATCTACATCCTGCCCTGCATCGCGGGTCATGTAGGCGCCGATGCCGCCGCCGTTGCGCTGTCCGAAGAACCCGGAAAATCCAATGACTTGGCGCTTATTGTTGATGTGGGCACCAATGCCGAAATCCTGCTGGGCGACACCACCCGCGTGCTGGCCTGTTCGTCCCCGACTGGACCGGCATTTGAGGGCGCGCAGATCAGCTCCGGCCAGCGCGCCGCCCCCGGCGCAATCGAGGCGATCCGAATTGATCCCGTGACCAAGGAACCGCGTTTCCGCGTGATTGGCTGTGACAAGTGGTCGGATGAGGACGGCTTTGCCGAGGAAACCGCCGCATCTGGCATCACCGGGATCTGCGGGTCCGGCATCATCGAGGCGGTGGCCGAAATGCGCATCGCGGGCCTGTTGGACCCCTCCGGCCTGATCGGCGGTCCCGACAAGACCGGCACGGACCGCTGCATCCCGGAGGGGCGCACCTTTTCGTATCTGGTGCATGACGCCAGCGAAGATGGCGGGCCGCGGATCACCGTAACCCAGGGCGACATCCGCGCCATCCAGCTGGCCAAGTCCGCACTCTACGCGGGTGCGCGCCTGCTGATGGACACGCGCGGCGTCGACAAGGTGGACCGGGTGGTGCTGGCCGGGGCCTTTGGCGCGCATATCTCGCCACTGCACGCCATGGTGCTGGGCATGATCCCCGACGTGCCACTGGACAAGGTCACCAGCGCGGGCAACGCCGCCGGCACCGGCGCACGCATCGCCCTGTGCAACCTAGCCGCCCGGCGCGAGATTGAACGGGTCGTGCGTGAGATCACCAAGGTTGAAACAGCAATCGAGCCAAAGTTTCAGGACCATTTCGTTGCCGCCAATGCGATCCCCCACGCCACAGACCCGTTCCCGGAGTTGAAAAAGCTCGTCAATCTACCTGACGTCAGTTTCAACTCGGGTGGCGATGACCGGGGCGGACGGCGGCGGCGCAAACGCGCCTGACCCGCCCGGGCGTGGGGCTGTCTACAACAGCCCGCGCGCCGCCAGATTGCGCATCAGGGCGCTGGTGCCAAAACGCCACGGCGGACATTCGGTCGACAGCCGCACCGTATTGGCCAGCCGCCCCAGCGCAGGTTCGGAAATCTCAACCACATCCCCCAGTTTGTGGGTGAACCCTTCTCCCGGCACGTCGCGGTCCTCTGTCGGGGCAAACAGCGTGCCCAGCATCAGGAAAAACCCGTCAGGATATTGGTGATGCGCGCCGCAAGTCTGCGCCACCAGATCCTCTGGATCGCGGCTGATCTGGGACATGCTGCTGCGCCCGTTCAGAACATAGCCATCCGTGCCGGTGACCGTCAGCGTCAGTTCGGCGTTGCGCACATCGTCCAGCCCATAGCTGTCGTCAAACAGCCGCAGCATCGGCCCCACCGCGCAAGAGGCGTTGTTGTCCTTGGCCTTGCCCAGCAACAGCGCGGACCGCCCTTCGACATCGCGCAGGTTCACGTCGTTGCCAAGGGTCGCGCCCTTGATACGGCCCTGCCCGTCGCAGGCGAGAACAATCTCCGGCTCCGGGTTGTTCCATGTGGAAATCGGGTGCAACCCGACGCTTGCGCCAAAGCCCACCGCTGCCATGGGCTGCGCCTTGGAAAAGACCTCGGCATAAGGACCGATGCCAACCTCAAGGTATTGCGACCAGACGCCATCGGCGATCAGCACCTCCTTGAGTTTTTGGGCGTTGTCCGACCCCGGCTCCACCGCGCGCAGGCTGTCGCCCAGAATGGCGGTACAGCGGTCGCGGATCGCCAAGGCGCGCGCCGGATCACCCTTGGCCTGTTCCTCGATCACCCGTTCCAGCATCGAGGACACAAAGGTCACACCGCAGGCCTTGACTGGCTGCAGGTCGCAGGGCGCCAGCAGATGCGCGCCGCCGGGTGTTTCAACTGACGCCTCGGCCAGTGCATCCAGCGGCCCGAGGCTCTCGCCCGGGGCCGTGCGGGCAAAGCTGGCGGCATCATCGCGGTCCAACAGCGCCTGCATGGTCGGCACCTCGCTGCAGGTGATGTCCACCGCCTCGGCTCCGCGCCGGACAATCAGCGCCGGGCCGTTGCGATCGGGCCGCCAGGCGCGGCCGACAAAAGTACCCGTCGCGGGCAATGCGAGCGTCATGTGATGAATCCTCCCGGGGTGTTTTCTGGCTTTCCCAGAGGTCTAGAGCATATCCCCAGCGGGCGGAACAGGCGCGGAGAGTTCTTGACGATAGGGCGGGGCTGAGCTACCCATGCTTCTCGCGGCGGGTGTAGCTCAATGGTAGAGCTTTTGCTTCCCAAGCAAGTGACGAGGGTTCGATTCCCTTCACCCGCTCCAAATCCCGCACATTCATACATCCGGCGTGTCAGACGACCGAGTGCAACCGTGCTTTCAACGTGGCGACGTCGGCTTTCAGATCCGCCGAAACCATCCCTTCGCGCGGCGCGTCCAAAAGCGTGGTCAAAAGCGCCGGATCGGGTGTACCTTTGCGGTGCCACACCAGCCTGCGCAACACAGCCTCTGCCGCCTGCGGCACCCTTTCCGGCACCTCAAATCCGGCAATCTCACCCCAGACAGCGGTCCAGCAGCGCGCCACGCTCCATGGATTATAACCGCCCCCTCCCGAGACAATCAGCCGAGGGGCCAAGGCACGCAGCGCCCGCACCGCCGCCACATGACAGCGGTTCGACAGATCCAGACGGGCAAGTGGGTCTTCTGCCAGCGCATCGGCCCCGCATTGCAGATAGATCGCATCGGGGCGGAAATTGGCCACGGCGGGCAGGATCAACTCCTCCAGCACCAGCGCGAACTCGGTGTCGTTGAACCCGCGCGCCACCGGCAAGTTGAACGCCGCCCCGCCCGCCGTGTCCTCCAGCGCCCCGGTAAAGGGCCAGCGCCGCGCCTCGTGGACAGAGATCATCCGCACGTCCTCACGGCCTGCAAAGCCCGCCTCGACCCCGTCGCAATGGTGCGCGTCGATATCGACGTAGGCAACGCGCGAAAGCCCCATTTCCAGCAGGCGTTCAATGGTCAGGATCGGCTCATTCAGATAGCAAAACCCTGCGGCGCGGTCGGGTAACCCGTGATGCTGACCGCCACCGGGATTGTGGACGAAACCGCCCTCAGCCACCAATCCGGCGGCCAGCAAACCGCCCCCCACCGCCGTGGCGGGACGGCAGAACATTTCGGCAAAGATCGGGTTGGACAACGTGCCCAGCCCGTGTCGCACCCGCACGGCCTCATCGACCGATTGCGCCGCCTCTGCCGCCTGCAACGCGGCCACATAGTCCGCCGTGTGAAAGCGCGTCAGCGCAGCGGGTTTGGCGCGCGGCGAGGTGCGGTAGCGCCCGTTCGGCAACCAGCCCAATGCGCGGGCCAGATCCATCACGGCAGGCACCCGCTGAATGGAAAGCGGATGCCGCGCCCCGTAGACAGAGCCGCGATAGATGGGAGATCCGATAAAGCACTGACCAAGCATGTCGGACAGCTAGTGCCTTTGCACCCCAAAGGAAATCCCCGGCGCATTGCACAGCGCCGCAAGCGCGAATATCAACCCTGCATGCTTGCTTTTCCCCCTATCCGCCTGATCTGGCAGACTGTCGCGATAATCGCCTTTGGCGCACTCGGAGGCTTTGCCGCCACTTGGGCCCATGTGCCGATGCCTTGGATGCTGGGGGGGCTGCTGTCCTCTGCGCTTGTGACCCTTGCCTGGGCTCCGCCCTTTCTCGACGACTATGATTTTCCGCTGCCGTTCCGAACCGTCTTTGTGGCGCTGATCGGGGTCATGATCGGGACACAGGTCACGGCAGAGTTGGTGTCTCTGGCGGGTCAATTGCCGTGGACGATGGCCGGGCTGGTGGTTTTTGTGATCTGTGCGCATCTCGGCAATACCGTGATCTTCCAACGCCTTGGCGGATACGACCGCACCACGGCCTTCTATTCCGGCACACCCGGAGGGCTGATGGAAAGCATGGTAATGGGCGAAAATGCGGGTGCGGACATCCGCATTTTGACGGCGCAGCAATTCCTGCGGATCATCGTGGTGATCACGTTGCTGCCGCTGGGTCTGTCGCTCTGGATGGGTGCGCCGGTGGGCAGCGCTGCGGGCCTGCGGGCCGCGTCAGGTAACGCCCCCGTGACGCCGCAGACACTGTTGCTGATTGCTCTGGCAGCGGGCGCAGGGCTTTGGCTGGCGCGATTGATCCGCCTGCCCGCCGCCCAACTGAGCGGGCCGATGATCCTTGCTGCGCTGGCAACCACAACCGGCGTGCTGGACCTGCATTTGCCGGTTTGGCTGATCGCCGCCGCGCAATTGGTGATCGGCGTCAGCTTGGGCATGCGGTTCAAGGGCACCAACCTCGCGCTGCTCCGGCGCTGCGCCTGGCTGGCGCTGGTGTCGGTGGTCTACATGCTGGTGCTGGGCGGCGTGCTGTCGGCGATCCTCTGGAAAATCACCGGGATCGAATGGTTGCATTTGCTGATCAGCTTTTCACCCGGCGGCGTGGCCGAGATGTCCGTTGTGGCGCTGAGCCTTGCCGCCAACCCGGCGCTGGTCAGTCTGCACCACGTCGCGCGCATCCTGATGACGGTGGTGGAACTGAGCGTGGCGGCGCGCCTATTGGGGTTGCGCTAAGGGCGTTCAGGCCTCTTCGGCCTTTTCCGCCAGCTCCAGCCATTCTTCCTCGGCCGCCGCCAGCGCATTTTGCCGTTCGACCAGCGCCTCGGTTCCCTTCTTGAATTTCAGCGGTTCCTTGGTGAACAGATCGGGCTGGGCGAGGAATTCTTCCAGCTTGGCAATCTCGGCGGTTAGCCGGTCAATCACAGCGGGCAGTTCCTCCAACCGGTGCTTTTCAGTAAAACTGAGGGCGGATTGCGCGTCAGACTTGGCCGCAACGGCGGATTTCTCCGGTTTCGAAGCAGGCTTTGCCTTTTTCTCTGGCGCAGCATCCGCACGTTTCTGCGCCTGATAGTCGGACCATCCACCGGCATAGACAGTGGCGCGGCCGCCGCCCTCCATCGCCACTGTTGTTGTGGCGACGCGGTCCAGAAAGTCGCGGTCGTGGCTGATCAGCATGACGGTGCCGTCGTAGTCGTCCAGCAGTTCCTGCAACAGGTCCAGCGTTTCGACGTCCAGATCGTTGGTCGGTTCGTCCAGCACCAACAGATTCGATTCCCGCGCCAGTAGTTTAGCCAGCAACAGCCGCGCCTTTTCTCCGCCGGACAAGGACCGCACAGGCGCGCGCGCCTGCCGTTCGTCAAACAGAAAATCCTTGAGGTAACCCACCACATGACGCGGCGCGCCGCGCACCATGACCTGATCGGACGACCCGGACACCCGCATCCCGCGGTCCTGCGTCAGGCTGTCCCAGAGCGAGGCATCGGGGTCCAGTTGCGCGCGGCTCTGGTCAAAGATCGCGGGCACCAGATTCGTGCCCAGCTTCACGCTGCCTGCGTCGGGGGTGATTTCGCCGGCAAGGATCTTGATCAGCGTCGTCTTGCCCACACCGTTCGGGCCGACAAAGGCAACGCGGTCGCCGCGCTGGATCGTCATGTCAAAGTCGCGCACGATGGATTTGTCGGCAAAGGCGTGGGTCACCCCCTTAGCGTCGATCACTTTCTTGCCGGATTTTGGCCCGGCGGTCAGTTCCAACGCCGCAGATCCCTGCCTGCGGATCTGGCCGGACCGCTCTTTGCGCAAATCCTGCAAGGCGCGCAGGCGACCCTGGTTGCGGGTGCGGCGGGCGCTGATGCCCTCGACAGCCCAACGGCCCTCTGACTTGATCTTGCGGTCCAGCTTGTGCCGCTGGGTGTCTTCCTCATCCCAGGCCTTGTCGCGCCACACCTCAAACGCCGAGAACCCCTGTTCCTGGCGACGTACTTCTCCCCGGTCGATCCAGAGGGTGGCGCGGGTGAGTTCACTCAGGAAACGCCGGTCGTGCGAGATCAGGACAAATCCTTTGCGGGTGGACTTCAACTCATCCTCCAGCCAGGAAATCGCTTCGATATCAAGGTGGTTGGTCGGTTCATCCAACAGCATCAGGTCGGGGGCCTCGGCCATCAGTTTGGCCAGTGCGGCGCGGCGCCGCTCACCGCCCGATGCCGTGGCGACCGGGCGATCGGGGTCGAATTTCAACCCCTCGGAGGCGCGTTCAACCCGGTACATTTCAGCGGCCGCAAGTTCAGAGGCCGCAAAATCGCCCAGTGTCTCGAACCCCGACAGATCCGGTTCCTGTTCCATGTATCCGACCGAAGACCCGGTCGGCACGATTCGGTCGCCCCGGTCCGGTTCGACTAGCCCGCCCATGACCTTCATCAGGGTGGATTTGCCGGACCCGTTGCGCCCGACCAGCGCGACACGGTCGCCCTGATGGACGGTCAGCGACAGGTTGTCGAAAACAGGGTTGCCGCCAAAGGTGAGCGAGACATCGGTGAGCTGAAGGAGAGGAGGTGTTGCCATGCAGGCCAGCTAGGCAAGCGCGGGCGCGGCGTCAAGCGGACAAGCGAAACCGCTGCGCGGAGGCCCTACCCCACTACCGCGCGCAGCAGCTTTTTGCGCGCGGGCGGAATTGCCGCGATTTCGACCCCGGTAAAGACATGCAGGGTGTTCATCTGCGCATCCACGACCGCGTGATCGCTGACCCAGCCGCCCATCATCAGATAGGTGCGCAACAGCGGCGGCATCCGCAGCATGGCCTGTTTGGCATCCGGCTTGCGCCGCAGACGTTGGGCAAAGCGAAAGACATCCGGTGCCTTGACGCGCGGCAGCCAGCGGCGCGGTGCAAGGTGGCGCGCCTTGAGCATGGCAAACGCATCATCGTAGGCGCGTGCGTCTGTACCTGCGAAACTGGCGCAGCCGAACAACAACTCGACCCCCCTGTCATCGACATAAGCCGTCATTGCGCCCCATGCGACGCGCAGGATGTCGGGATCGCGCAGATCAGGATCGATACAAAAGCGCCCCATCTCCACGATCGGTCCGGCAAAGGATTCGAGCGCCGAGAGCTCATAATACTGTGCCGAATAGCTGCGCCCGATCTCATCGCCGCTGGCCAGCGGCAAAAACCGAAAGCAGCAAACCAAAGATCCACTGCGGATTTCTTCGACCAGTACATGGTCGCAAATCGCGTCAAACCGATCCTTGTCCAGCCCGCCACCGTGAAAGGCACGACCGCGCAGGCTCTGCGCCGCAAGGATGTCCGCGTCTGCGTCAGCCATGCGCGCGCGATAGCGGCCGCGTGTCAACTGGATCATCCCGCTCGCTCCTGCCCGGCGTGCGACTCGCACGTCCGTGTCTTTGACGAGATGCCAAAACCGCGTGACAATCAAATGACGGTTGCAAAAAGCCGAAAAAAGAGCGCGATCACTCGCCGAACAGCCCTGCCGCCGAGATACCACCGACGTTGCCGAACAGCTTGCGGATAAAGCTGATGTCGCCGTCGGTTGTTTGGGTCACACGGCGGTTGATGGTCACGACGCGCCCATCCTCCAGCCCGTAGGTGGCGATGTTCTGGACCACGTCGGCCTGATCAAAGGTGACGGCGACGATGGTCCGCTCGATCACCTTCGGCTTTTGGTAGGCGAAGTGGCGGACTTCGGTCTCGATATAATAGTACCCTGCCCCGTTCAGGACGCCGGCAGCATTGGGTACACCGATCAGATCCTCGACCGAAGCCTTGGTGTCGATGCCGGGCACAATCTGTTGCAGGTCTTCCTCCGAGGGGAGGTAGCCATGCGTCCGGTACTGCGCGGAACACGCCGAGAGCGCCATCAGCATCCCCGCCGCGACGAGAACCTTCACCTTGCCTGCAAAACCGATCATGTCACGCCCCTCTTGTCATGGGCCCTTCTGCCACCTATCCCGCTTACATAAGGAATGCCCGCCATTCAAGCACAGGAAAAGCCGTCACAATGACCACCGATCCCTCCGAAGGCCGTTTGACCGCCACGCGACTGCGCGTCGCAAGCCTCCGTCATACCGGATCGACGCCGGTGCGGTTGGAACCTGGCCCCAAGGAACGCGCGCGCTATGCGGCAGAACTGGGCGCCGAGGCACTGCGCAAGCTGCGATTCGATGGAAAACTGTCACCGATGGGCAAATCCGGTTGGCGGCTGGAGGCAACTCTGGGGGCCACGGCGGTGCAGGCCTGCATCGTCACGCTGGAGCCGGTGACAACCCGGATCGACACGACGGTCGTGCGCGAATTCTTGCCACCCGAACGGCTGGACGCGCCAGAGGCCGGGTCAGAGACCGAAATGCCCGACGATGACACCGTCGAGGTGCTGGGCGACGAGATCGACGTCGAGGCCATCATGCTGGAGGCGCTGTCACTGGCGCTGCCTACCTACCCGCGCAAGGCGGGAGTCGAAATGGGAGAGGCGCAGTTTGCCGCCGATGGTGTGACGCCAATCACTGACGAAGAGACCAAGCCGTTTGCAGGACTTGCGGCGCTGCGCGAAAAAATGCAAGACGACGGTAATGAGGCCTGAGAATCCGCTTGCCAATCCGGCGTTACCGCGTATTTTCGCGCGCTCAAGACTACGTCAGGCACATGTCGCTGCGAGCCTTTGCAGGCTGCGCGGCATGTCCCAATCCGAAACACCACGGGCGGCCCCGCCCCCCGGCGACAAAAAAGGTTGAGACATGGCTGTCCAACAGAACAAAGTTTCCAAGTCGCGTCGCAACAACCGTCGCGCGCATGACGCCCTTTCCGGCGCCAACCCGAACGAGTGTGACAACTGCGGCGAGCTGAAGCGCCCGCATCACGTCTGCCCGTCCTGCGGCCACTACGCTGAACGCGAAGTTGTTGCGATGACTGACGACATCGAACTGGATGAAGACGCCGCCTAAGCGATCTTCCCGTCAGGACGCCTGTTGAATGTCTTCTCCGAAGGACCACCGAGGCTCCGACTCGTCTCGCATCGTGATCTCGGTCGACGCCATGGGCGGAGACCGGGGACCGGCGGCTGTGATCGCCGGTATTTACACGTCTGCCGGCATCAATCCTGAACTGGACTTTATCCTGCACGGTCCTGCGGATGAGCTTGAAAAGCTTGTCCAACGTCGGCGCGGGTTGAGCGAACGGTGCCAGATTCGCGACGCCCAAGGCGTCGTGAGCATGGAGGACAAGCCCAGCCAGGTCATGCGGCATGGCAAGGGCACCTCTATGTGGTCGGCGCTGGAATCGGTGCGTGCGGGTGAGGCCACCGTGGCCGTCAGCTGCGGCAATACCGGCGCGCTGATGGCGCTGTCGATGATCCGCCTGCGCAAACTGCCCGGCGTCAACCGCCCCGCCATCGCAATTCTCTGGCCCTCCCGAAACCCGCAGGGGTTCAACGTGATGTTGGACGTCGGGGCGGATATTCGTGCCGACGCCGAAGATCTTCTGCAATATGCGCTGATGGGATCGGCCTATGCCCGCAACGGTCTGGCGCTGACAAAACCCAGGGTCGGTCTGCTGAACGTCGGCACCGAGGAACACAAGGGCCGCGCCGAACTGAAAGAGGCGCATGACCTGATCGCTGCCCGCGAAGTCGCGGGCAACTACAAATTCGTCGGCTTTGTTGAAGGCGGCGACATTCCGGGCAAGCGTTGTGACGTCATCGTCACCGACGGCTTTACCGGCAACGTCGCACTCAAGACCGGCGAAGGCACGGCATCGTTGATCGGCGACCTGCTGCGCGAGGCATTTGCCTACTCGCCACTGTCGCGCATCGCCTCGGTTCTGGCGCTGACATCGTTGCGCAGGCTGAAAAAGCGGATCGACCCCCGCCGGGTGAATGGCGGTATCTTTCTCGGCCTGAACGGAACGGTTGTGAAATCCCACGGGTCGGCGGACGCGACCGGCATTTCCGCAGCGGTGAAACTGGCCTATGAATTGGCGCGCTCGGGCTTTGGCGACAGGCTGGCCGCACGGGTTGCCTCTGCCGCCGAGGCAGCGCAGGATGGCGACGCACAAAAGGACGTCAATAAATCATGACCATACGCGCCGTCGTCACCGGAGTCGGGCACTACCTGCCCGACCGCGTTGTCGAAAACGCTGAATTTGAAAAGACGCTGGAGACCACTGACGACTGGATCCGCAGTCGTTCCGGAATCGAACGACGCCATTTTGCCGCCGAGGGCCAGACCACGTCGGATCTTGCCACGCGCGCGGCCCGGGCCGCGCTGGCTGACGCTGGCATCACTGCCGACTCGGTGGATGCGCTGATCGTCGCCACATCGACTGCCGACCTGACCTTTCCCTCTGCCGCGACCATGGTGCAGGCCGAATTGGGTATGACCACCGGATTTGCCTTTGATGTGCAGGCTGTTTGTGCCGGGTTCATCTACGCACTGGCCAATGCGAATGCACTGATCGTCTCCGGTCAGGCCAAACGCATTCTGGTGATCGGCGCAGAGACGTTTTCACGCATCATGGACTGGACCGACCGGGGCACCTGTGTCCTGTTCGGTGACGGCGCGGGTGCGCTGGTGCTGGAGGCCGTTGAGGGCGCAGGCACCAAGGCTGATCGTGGCATCCTGTCGACCGACCTGCACAGCGACGGGCGGTTCCGCGACATCCTGTATGTCGACGGCGGTGTCAGCAAACAGAACACGGGTTTCCTGCGGATGCAGGGTAAGGAAGTCTTTCGTCACGCGGTAGAAAAGCTCGCGTCTACGGCCACGACTGCCATGGAAAAGGCCGGAATCACCTCGGAAGAAATTGACTGGGTTGTCCCGCATCAGGCCAATATCCGCATCATCTCCGGTACGGCCAAGAAGTTGGGTCTGCCGATGGAACGGGTTGTCGTGACCGTTCAGGACCACGGCAACACCTCTGCGGCCTCGATTCCGCTGGCCCTGTCGGTTGGCAAGGCGCGCGGCCAGATCAAGTCCGGTGACCTTGTGGTGACAGAGGCAATCGGCGGCGGACTGGCCTGGGGATCGGTCGTCCTACGCTGGTAAGCGGTGTCAGAGTGCCCGGAACAGTGACAGCCGACACGGGATGTTGCAGTTTAGTGTTTGACGGGCGGATAAATTGCTAGCCGCAAGTCATTGATATTGACTTGTGATTTTTCGTACCAATAATCCGAGTGAACCATCGGGAGGGACGATCATGGGTGAAAAGACGCTGACGCGCATGGACCTGAGCGAAGCGGTGTTCCGCGAAGTCGGTCTGTCACGCAACGAAAGCGCCGAATTGGTCGAGGCGGTCCTGCAACATATGTCGGATTCGCTGGTCGCGGGCGAACAGGTCAAGATTTCTTCGTTCGGCACCTTTTCGGTTCGGGAAAAAGCGGCGCGTGTGGGCCGCAATCCCAAAACCGGCCAAGAGGTTCCGATTCAACCGCGCCGCGTGCTGACCTTTCGCCCCTCGCACCTGATGAAGGATCGCGTGGCTGCGGGCAACAAGCGCTGAGGCGCAGATGATGCCCAAGTCCAGGGACGCATTTCGCACTATTTCAGAAGTGGCCGACTGGCTGGAAACGCCGGCTCATGTGCTGCGCTTTTGGGAAAGCAAGTTCAGCCAGGTCAAGCCGGTCAAGCGCGCCGGTGGCCGCCGGTACTATCGCCCGGCGGATATGGAATTACTGGGCGGAATCAAGAAGTTGCTGCATGACGACGGCATGACCATCAAAGGCGTGCAGAAGGTGCTCCGCGAACAGGGCGTGCGCCATGTCTCATCACTCGCGGCCCAGTCCGCAGACGAGGACGAGACCGTGAACGGCGACCTGATCGAGGACGCGCCCTATGCCGAAGTGCCATTGAACGACACCGAAGGCGAGGTCGTGGCGTTCCCGTCAGAGGCGGTTGTACCACGGGTCGATGCCCCCCCCGCCCCCCAGCCGATTGCGCTGGAGCCTGAGCCGGAGGAGCCAGGACCGGAGGAACCAGTCGCCATGTCCGAACCACCCATTGAGACCGACCTGCCGGTTGCCGAACCGGACGACAATCAGCCGGATATCGAAGACGAGGATGACGTCGCGCCCGACAGGGTGGCGATGACCGCCCCGGTGCCCGAGATTGAGACACCCGGGGGCACCGATCCGACAAAGGTCGACGACATTGCCCCGATGGATCCGTCCCCGGACGACCGTGAGTCGCCGGTGAGCGCCGCTCCTGAGTCGGCCCCTATGGATCCCATGCCAGAAGCGAATGAAGAGAACGCGTCAGACGTTCCGGACAGCATAGAAAATTCAGAGGCCGAAGCCGCAAGTGCGGCCTCGTTGGCGATCGACACTGACATCCTTGAGACGGACGCACCTGAGACAGAAACAGTCCAGCCAGACGCGCCCGAATTGCCGTTCAACGAGACGCCGATTGCCGCGTCGGTGGACGACGCGTCTCCAGAACCTCTTGATGAACCTCAGATCGATCCCGCCACGGCAAGTGTCGCGCACAATCCGCTCGATCTGCCCGATTTCAGTGCGTCCGAGACCCCACCGCCTGCCGCCGCACCAGTCGTCCGCTCCGCCATCGGCCCGCTTGGCCAGATCGCGCGAATCTCTACCCTGACGGCCGCGCAAAAGGCCGCGCTGAGCGCGCATCTTCCCGCACTCGAAGCGCTTCGGGATCGGCTGTCTTCACCGCTTTCCTGAGCCTCCGATTTTTCGTTGTGAGGGGTTGCTCTTGACGAAAAAAAGCGTAAACCACCCCGACACGTCGGGCTATGGCGCAGTCTGGTAGCGCGTCCGTCTGGGGGACGGAAGGTCGCAGGTTCGAGTCCTGCTAGCCCGACCATTGGCCTTCTGGGGTCGATTTCCGCTACCACACCTAAGTAAAATCAACTACTTACCACCGCCCTCTCTCTAGCGCGTGGCTCCTGTTGCACCAAATTGTTGCACCGATGGCTAAAGTGTTGCACCGACGGTGCAACGCGGTGCAACAATCGCCGAAAATTTTTCATTGGGAGCAACAGTGTCAGAAGTAGCCGCAAAGATTTGTATTATTTTTCAAAGCAGTAGAATTTCTCTCTAACGACGGTGAGTTCTTACGAGGGCTTTCGTTCGTGCAATAAGTCTGATGAACGAACGTCCGCGCTGGGTTCGAGCGCGGGTAAGGGACTTAAACCTTCGCCTTTTTCTTCATCGCATGTTGCAGTCGACACTGCCTATGATAGTTTCAATCAAGCTAAATTACCCCTGTACGAGAAAATCGAATGGCACGACTTTCCAAGCTCGAAGTTTCAGCTATCAATTTAAGAATTCCAGCAGACCGAGACCGGAACTATGAAAGCCTCATGGAGGCTCTGCTCAACGAGCAGGTCGCCGTAAAGGTATACGGCACCAGCTTTGTTGCTATCACGCGGCTTTGTTGCGCAAAGTCGGTAACGTCCGGAGTTCCCCTTTCCCCGGACGCAATTATCCCACAGGCTCTGTGACGGGTATGCCGAGCGCGGTGTAGCCGTTGAGCACGGCGGCGCGGATCTGAAGTTCGGCGACCTGACGATCGAAGTCGCGCGCCATGAGGCTCTGCCCCAGCAGCTTCACGCAATGCATCTTCGTCTCGGCGCGGCTTCGTCGGTGGTATCCGCTCCATTTTCTCCAGATGGCGCGGCCAAGGTATTTCGAAGCGCGCAGCGCCTCGTTCCGAGCGATAGCCCCTGCAGTC
>NZ_FZON01000132.1 GCF_900188425.1 Antarctobacter heliothermus | reverse complement strand
CTTGAAACCGCGGTTATGCAACGCCGCGATGGCAATACGGCTCGCGGGTTTTACCGGATCGGCGACGGCGATCACGGCTGCCAACCGTCCGTCGATGGCGGCATAGAGCGCCGTCCGCCCGCGCATCGCAAGATCACTCTCCGTATCGACCAATGCCGAGATGTCGACGCCTTCACGCTCCATGTAACGATCTGCGCCGACCATGACGTCCTGCCCATCCACGGTCGCAGCCACGCCGTAGCCGGTGATCGACCGAAAGCCGGTGGCATGTGGCACATTGATCCCCTCGTTGCGCGCGCTGCGGACAATTGCCTCTGCAATGGGATGCTCGGATTGCGCCTCGACCGCTGCGATCAGGGCAAGCACCTTGTCACGGTCAAAACCGTCCGTGACGACCAGATCTGTCAGTGAGGGCTTGCCCTCTGTCACCGTCCCGGTCTTGTCGAGTGCGATCACATCAACCTCAGACAGTTCCTGAAGCGCATCCCCCTTGCGGAACAGCACACCCATTTCGGCAGCGCGGCCCGTGCCCACCATGATGGACGTGGGCGTGGCCAGACCCATGGCGCAAGGGCAGGCAATGATCAGCACGGATACACCGGCAACCAGTGCGAACGTCAGCCCGGGGTCCGGTCCGACCACCAGCCAAACAAGGACTGTTAACGCTGCGAGCGCCATCACTGCCGGAACGAACCAAAGGGTGACACGGTCAACGAGGCCTTGAATAGGCAGCTTCGCGCTTTGCGCTTCTTCGACCATGCGAATTATCTGCGCCAGCGTTGTATCGGCCCCGACCCTCGCAGCCTGGAATGTCAAACTACCAGTTCCGTTGACTGTGCCGCCGGTGACTGTTGCACCGGCAGCTTTGGAGACGGGCAGAGGCTCGCCCGTGATCATGCTTTCATCAACATTGCTCGTGCCGTCTGTCACTGTGCCGTCGACCGGAATTCGGTCACCCGGACGCACCAGGATCACATCGCCGACTGCCAGACTGTCGACATCTACTTCGGTCGCTTCCCCGTCCCGTATCACCCTCGCGGTGCGCACCTGCAGACCCAAGAGCGCCTGAATGGCGGCGCCTGTCCGTCCCTTGGCGCGGGCTTCAAGCCAGCGCCCGATAAGGATAAGAACAACGATGACCGCCGCAGCCTCAAAATACACTGCGCGCACCCCTTCAGGCAGCACCCAAGGAAGGAAGGTGGCGACGACCGAATAGCTCCACGCCGCCCCTGTTCCGACAGCCACAAGGCTGTTCATGTCAGGCGCACCCCTGAGCAAGGCCAGTAAGCCTTTGGAAAAGAAATGTCGTCCGGGGCCGAACAAAACGATCGTCGTCAGCACAAACTGGATCAGCCAGGATGTCTGTGTTCCGATACTGTTTTCGATCGCCATATGAAATGCGGGGATCAAATGTGCGCCCATTTCCAGAACAAAGACCGGGAGTGCAAGGGCCGCCGCAATTGCCACCCGACGCGAAAGCGCGCGGGCCTCATCTGCTTTGCGTTCGACGCGGGATTGACTGGCGTTCGCTTCCGCGACCTCTGCGGGGTATCCTATCGCCGCAGAGGCGGCCATCAGATCATGCGCCGATGCGACGCCTTCAAGGTATTCCACCATCGCTGTCTCAGCAGCCAAATTCACCGCTACCGCAACAACCCCCGGCACATCCGCCAAGGCCTTGTCGACGCGTCCAACACAAGAAGCACAGGACATGGAGGCTATGTTCAAGGTGATCTTTGATATGCGCGCCGGATAGCCCAGAGAGTGCAAAGCCTGCACAACTTCCGCCTGCCTTGTCGTGTCCGCAAGAGTAAAGCGGGCCGTCTCCGAGGCAAGATTGACGGCAACACCGGACACGCCATCAAGCGCAGACAAAGTTCTTTCAACCCGCCCCACGCAGGACGCACAGCTCATACCTTCGATGCTGAGTGTTGTCTGGAATTCGTTCGTCATGACATGAGCCTTATTTTTGATATGAGACTTACATAGGGCTTCCAGTCACTGGAAGCTCAAGCAAAAAGATCAAGACTTTTTTTCACGATCGAAATCTGCAAAACTCTGCCTTTAAAGGAATGTATGTAAAAACCCTGCCCTGGTGATTGCAGGACATCAAATGCCGACGCACCGGTCTCGGCGAAAACTGTTAGTTTAAAACCGAAAACCGCTTGACCCTAC
>NZ_FZON01000053.1 GCF_900188425.1 Antarctobacter heliothermus | reverse complement strand
CGCGTTTGTCGCCAGCATCTCGTCGAGTTCGTCCTTCCAAGGACCGATCTTCGGCTGCGGCTGGACGGTCCGCTCGTAGGTGTGCTCGGTCGCACCGGACCGGATCACCTTGCGCACCGTGTTCCGTGAAATCCGCAGTTCCCGGCAGATCTGCTTGATCGGCTTCTTGTCCTGAAAATACGCCCGACGGATCTTCGCAATCGTCTCCACAACCAACATCCCACACTGTGCTCCCCGATAGCCTCGGGAGCATCATCCACATCAGTGTAAGGGGGTCATTGTTGGACGCCGATCACCCCGTTACGGGGTCAAAATTGCATGCCTGTTCACAATAGAGCCGCGAATCTAAGCCTGTGTCGCAGGCGAAAGGGGAGATCATCCATGCTTAAACGTCTGCGCTTGAACGAGAAATCAGTTAGGGAGTGCGAACCTGAAGTAGCACGCGATTACCAGGTCTTCGACACCGACGTGCGGGGCTTTTCCATCCGGATCCTGCGATCAGGCAGCCGGTCGTTCTCGCTGGACTACCGTTTTGCTGGTCGGCAGCGCCGCATGGCCATCGGGCGCTGGCCCGAATGGACGGTGACGGCTGCGCGCGAGCGCGCCAAAGAGCTGCGGCGCGAAATCGACGAGGGGCGCGACCCCTTGGGCGAACGGAGTGAGTTGCGCGAAGCCCCGAGGTTCAGCGACATGATCGACCGCTACCTTGCCGAGCATGTGCCCCATCTGGCCAAGACCAACGGGTCCGATCAGCGATCCATGCTGACGAAGTTGGTCGCCCCACATTGGGGAACAAAACTGGTGATGGATATAACGCCGCATGATGTGGCGAAACTGCTGAACATCATCGCGAAGGGCAGGGCGCGCCCCTCCAAGGAAAAGCCGAACAACCGCGCGCGGAAGCTGCAGGGCGCAAAGCCCACGCCGATCCGTGCCAATCGGGTGGGCGAGGTGCTGCGCAAGATGTTCACCCTTGCCATCGGCTGGGGCTGGCGCACTGACAATCCGGCAGCGGCTTTCAAAAAGCGGATCGAGAACGAACGCGAGCGGTTCCTGTCGCAAGACGAAATCGGCAAGCTGGCCGAAGTGCTCGACGCCGCCACCGATCAGCGCGCGGCCGGGATCATCCGTCTTTGCATGCTGACTGGCAGCCGGGTGGGCGAGGTGCGTCAGGCGCGGTTTGAACAGTTCAATCTGGAACTTGGCAGCTGGTCTAAACCTGCCGCCACCACCAAGCAGCGAAAGATCCACCGGATCCCAATCTCGGCCGAGGTTGCGGCCATCGTGCGCCAGCGCCAGCTGCTGGTGCCCAACGGCAGTCCATGGCTGTTCCCCGGCGACATGCCGGGTCAGCCCGTCAAGGAAATCCGCCGCTTCTGGATCAACATCCAGAAGGATGCCAAACTGCCCGAAGTTCGCATTCATGATCTGCGGCACACATTTGCATCCCTGCTGGTCAGTGGCGGCGCATCGCTTGAGATGATCGGCAAGCTGCTGGGTCATTCGCAGATGCAAACAACCCAGCGCTATGCCCACCTGATGGACTCACCCCTGCGCGCGGGCGTCGATGCTGTGGCCAGCGCCTTTCGGCCCCGCCCCATTCTGGTACATGACGCCGACGCTGAACCAGTTGCGCGCAAAACTGCATGACGCCGCTGGCCCAGCGCGCGATCAATCAGGCAGCTTCCTTCCGCAAGGCGCGCCAGATTGGTGTGATCCGTCGGCGGATACTGCGGCTGTCGGGGATCTTGGTGCCGTCTGACTGATTGGCGAACCAGTCCTGCATTTCTGCGATCAGCTCGGCCTGCGTTTCTGGCAGGCCGCGCTCATGGATGCGCTGAACCAGAAAGACGATCATACCCTCCCAGTCGTATGGAGTTCCATTGGTGGTGGGACGGCGGATCATGTCGTGATCGTCTTCAAACCCAAAGACGTCCTCGGCCAAGATCAGCATGTCGACCACCGCGACCGCGATCCCGCCAGCCGGTTCAGTGATGATCAGCCAATCTGCGCCACCATCGGGCATAATCCGACGCACGATCCCTTCGACCGGGCCAGTGCCGCATCGCCGAAACAGCGGCTGCAAGTCCATGGCCGAGAGGGTGACTCGGCCCGCGAAGTCGGCGTCGCCGCAGCGCACCAAACCGATCCCGGTCATGATTTTGAGTTTGCCGATGGCCGCCCAGCCAGCGATGTCGGCAATAGAACAACCCCAGCGAGCCGAGGCTTCGTGAAGAGTAAAGAATACGCGTTGTGGTAGTGCCATGATGAATCCGCCCTCAAAAGGGCCAGAGGAGTGAACGTGCCTGTACCGCCTGCTGGCCGTGTTTCTTATGTGCAAAATAGGAGAAATCGGCGCAAAAGGTCAGGACGCGAAAGCGCCTTCTTCGACCTGGTGTGCCGGATGATACGTCCTGTTATGCTTTTTAGTTGAGGACTGCTCTCCCCATGCGTGCATGCTGCACGGGGCCACGATTCGGAGCAAGAGGGGGCCGATCAGGAAGTTGTGGATAACGCCAGAAAGAGAACAAAGGATGAATGTGTGGCATGGGTCCTATCTTTAGGATCGCAGCATGGGGCCTGTCAGCAGTGTCCTTTGTTGGAACCATGCACGGCGCTAATTTTTTGAGATGTTGGATACTGAGGGCAACGTGCGTGACAGAAAACCAACACGCTATATCTCGCCCATTGCGCTGGTGACTGCAAAAAGGACCGACGCGATCTTCCATTTTGAGCGCAAATTAACGGCAAAGGCGCGGGCACTCGCCTGTCCGCACAACCGGATCCGCATAGTGCCATGAACGGTGCGGGGCGATCTGCTATTTTCAAGTGTCATCATAGCATTTTCTCAATGATTTTGTCGGAGACTGACGCGGTTCAGTTCAACGAGGAAAAAAGTATGGTCAGTGCCGCGAAGCTTCCTGTCACCTCTGGTGGCGACGCAATGAAGATGGCTGACTCAATGTTCGGTTCAGGGATCAAAATTGTAAGCGCCAGCTATTCTGGCGACCCGGCCTCGGCTGGGATTTACTCGAACGGGTTGAAGGTCGCTCCGGGGGTGACGCCCTCGGACACGGGTGTGATCCTGTCCACCGGCAAGGCTGCAAATTTTACCAACGCCAAGGGCGAAGCCAATCAGTCCGCTTCGACGTCTTCTGACACCAAAGGGATAGATAACGACAAGGATCTTAATGAAATCGCCGGAGCCAAAACGTTTGATGCCGCGATTCTAGAGGCGAAGTTCATCCCTGAAGGGTCTGTCCTGACAATGCAGGTTACTTTTTCGTCAGAAGAATACCTCGAATACGTTGGATCTGGCTTCAACGATGCGGTGGGTGTCTGGGTCAATGGCGTAAAGGCCACGCTGACGGTCGGCAGTGGCGACATCTCGATCGACAATATCAACCTGACTTCGAACGGCGACCTTTATATCGACAATGCAAAGGATCAATTCAATACCGAAATGGACGGCTTTACCGTCACGCTGACGCTGAAAGCGCCGGTGGTGCCAGGACAGGTGAACACGATCAAAATCGGTATCGCCGACAGTGGTGATGCGGCTTATGACAGCAACCTGTTGATTGCCGGAAATTCAGTGCAAACCGCTGTTGTGGCCAACGACGACAGTTTTGAGGTCGGCCCGAATGATAAGGTTGTTGTTGATCTGACAGGGAATGACAGCAACTCTATCGGTGGAAAGCTGACCATTACCAAGATCAACGGTGTGGCGGTGACGGAGGGATCGATTGTCACCCTGCCCTCGGGGCTGGAGATTGTGGTCAATGGTGATGGCACGATCACCGTGATCACTGATCCTTCAGATCAGCCAGGCGGGGCGGGCTTTTCCTATGAGGTTACGAATGCCGACGGGGTAACAGATCTGGCTTTCGTCACGGGCGAGGTGCTACCGTGTTTTGTTGCTGGCGCCCGGATCAGGACAGTACGTGGCCTTGTTCCGGTTGAAGATATTGAAGTTGGCGATCTCGTGTTAACGCTTGACGGTGGACCGCAGCGCGTTCGCTGGCGTGGCAGCCGAACCGTTGTTTCTCGCGGGGCGCACGCTGCGGTGGTAATTCCGCCCGGCGCTCTGGGCGATCATGGCGCGCTGCGCGTCTCGCCGCAGCACCGAATTCACCAATCAGGCTGGCGGGTGGAGCTTCACTGCGCCGCGCCAGAGGTTTTGGTCAAGGCCGCGCACCTGGTGAGAAGCGGCCACCTGCGCCAAGATCACTCGGGCGCGTTAATAAGCTATCACCACCTTTTGTTTGATCGCCACGAAATCATCTGCGCAGAAGGGCTGTGGAGCGAAAGCTATTATCCCGGCCCCGCCACGCTTGACTCATTTGACGGCGCAACACAGGCCGAGATTCTTGCACTGTTTCCAGAACTGGTGGCGGATCCTGCTTGTGGTTATGGCCCGACGGCTAGGCCTGAAGCATCCGCCCAAGCCGCAGCCCTATTGACTACCTGAGAGTGGACTTGCTCAAAGCATGATCTCTTTGGGGAAACGCACTGATCCGTTGTACTGAATTGAAACACCGCAAATTGCCAAATTTGACGCTCGATTCTCCAGTGCATTATACGTGCTTATGATTACTGTATGAAGGGTTCCCAATCCATCCGTGTCAACGCCACGTCAACCCGCATATGCCATTTTTGCGCGATTGATGCTGCTGAAAGCGGGTCAATGTCGGGCGTTTTCGGAATGAGAATTTTACGAAATCAAAGGCTTGGCCCATAAGTCACGGAAATCGCTAAACTGTTGGAGTCGCTAGTGCTTTGGCTCATAACCTGAAGGTCGTCAGTTCAAATCTGACCCCCGCAACCAAAAAATACCGTGATAACAAACGCTTACCCTGTGGTATTTAGATACCACAGGGCGTTTTGCAGTTTACATCAACGCCACATCAACACCACGACCAAAAAACGGCATTCGTCCGCACTCGCGGGCATTCGCCGACATTGGGCTGCATTCGCGGGTTTTGATGTGTCGCAGATGAACCGACCGGATTACCGAGCCAAAGTCAGAAGAAATTATCCAATAAGGTAAACAGTGATCGCTCTTAGCCCAAATCCGTGTCGTTTTACCGATAACGATAAGAACTCTTGAGCGATCCCACATCTTTGTCTATCCTTACCGATAACGGTAAGGAGCCTCGTCATGTCAATCGAAAACGAGCGGAAGCTTCTTGCCGATGTCGGGCGGCGCATCAGGGCGATCCGTGCAGAGCAGAGCCTCAACCTCGACCAGCTCGCTCGCCTCACCGGGATCAGTGCTCCGGCATTGTCACTGATCGAGACGGGGAAGCGTGATGCCAGGCTGACGACACTTGCTAAGATTGCGGCGGCGCTGCGTGTGTCGCTCTCGGTCCTGATGGATGATACGTCGCCTGGCCCGGACGCCAAGACGAAAGACGCTCCGCAGGGTTACGACCTTGGAGACTACCTGTGATGACCTCGGTCTCGACCTGGTTCGATGCGCTGGCGGTTGGTGATGTCGATGTTGCCGCTGATGGCACGCTGTCTTTGCGCTACGGCGAGAGATGGCTGCAGACCGCAGGGGCGTTTCCGCTATCGGTCACCATGCCCTTGCGCGCCGAGGCCTATCCGTCCGAGGTCATCTCGCCTTGGCTTGCCAACCTGCTCCCGGAGGAAGAACAGCTTCAGGTCCTGACACGCTCACTGGGGCTGGATCAGGCTGATGTGCTGGCCGTGCTGACAGAGATTGGCGGGGATACTGCGGGCGCCTTGTCTTTTGGGGAGCCTGCGGATCCCAGCCGCTGGGCCTACACGCTGCTTACGCGTTTCTACGGCACCGGCGATGCGCAGGAAGCACTGGAGCGGCATTTTGCAGATCTTGGCCGAAGACCATTTCTGGTGGGCGAGGAAGGGGTGCGCCAGTCCCTCGCCGGTGGCCAGAAGAAGTCTGCTTTGGCCGTCCTTGGTCCAGATGGCGTGCCTGTGCTGCGCTTGCCCGGCCCGGATGACGTGCTCGCCATTCCCCTCAACGGTGCCCCGTCCACACTGATCGTGAAGCCGGACAATCCCAATCTGCCGGGCATCACCGAGAACGAGGTCTGGTGCCTGCGGATGGCGCAGGCCGTCGGCATTGAGGCTGCACAAGCAACGATTCTCAAGGCATCTGGGCGCACGGCAATCGGTGTATTGCGCTATGATCGCAGGCTTGGGCGGAATGGTCAGGTCCTGCGCCTTCACCAAGAGGATTTCGCACAGGCTAATGGCTTTCCCCCCGGGCGGAAATACGAGCGCGGCACACTGCGCGGGCTGGACCTCATGACGTTGCTTGAGACCGGGCGGCACGTCAGCGCAAGCGACGCCCTTGCCCTGCTGGATCAGGTCATCTTCAACATTCTGGTCGCCAACACCGATGCCCATGCGAAGAATTATTCGCTGATCCTGCCGGTCGCGGCAGCGCCGCGCCTTGCCCCGCTTTACGACGTGTCCTCGGTCCTGCCTTGGCCGCATGTCGTCCAGAGTTACGCCCAGAGCATCGCCGGCAGGAAGCGTACACCGGACATGATCGCGGGACGGCATTGGGAGGAGATGGCGCGCGACATTGGCTATCGCCCGACCGATGTGAGAAACCGGGTCCAGGACCTCGTCGACAAGCTTGTGGCATGTAGGGTGAAGGTCACAGCCGAGGTGGCAGCACTTCAGGGTGCGACAGAGGGCTATGTCACGCAGACTGCGGAAGCTGTCGAAGTTAATGCGCTGCGCATAGCGGGGAGGCTATAGATGGCGGGCAAGGTGACGCACAAATGGGCATTCAAACCGGGCATGCGCGCTGGCGCGTACAGCTGGAAGTCGTCTGCCAAGGCCATTGACCGGCTGAAATCGGCCAGCACAGAGATCCGGGCTGTCGCGCGCACTGACCCGACCGCCGCGGCCGAGGGTGTCATCGCGCTGGCCCAGCGCATCTGGCCCGCCTTCGAGCATATCGACACGTCCTCGGGTGCGCTTGGCAATGCTGTGCGCCGGACGCTCGAAGACCTGCTGCCGATCCTGATCGAGGCACCTGCTGATGAGAAAACCCGCACGAAATGGCTCGAGCAGCTGCGCGAGGCGATCGAGGACGACGGCGTCGATTATCTCGCGCCATTAGCCGATCGCTTTGGGCAGATCGCGGCATACCCTGCGCTGATGAACCTGCATGCCGACTGCGATCTCGACATGATGCGAGAGGCTTGGGCGGATCACGAGCGGTTCTCCCATGTCACGACGGGCACGCTAACGCTGTCCTGCCTGCTTGAGGCTGGGCGCTACGACGAATTGATGGCCCTTCTGGCGCTGAAGAAGACGTCTCTGTGGTTCGATATGAAGTTCGGCGCTGAAGCACAGCTACGGCAGGGGCGCGAAGACCAGGCACTGGCCTTCGCCGAGGCGCTGTTGAAGGATGATGGCCGCCAATGGGGTCACCACGAAATCGCGCGGTTCTGTGAGGACATTCTGGTCCGGCAGGGGCGTGAGGACGAAGCCTATCGCCGCTTCGGCCTCCCCACCGCTTCGGGCAACACCTATCTTGCGATGTGGCGCGATCTGGTGAAGCGCTATCCTGATCTCGACGCGCGCATGATCCTCGTCGATTTGATCGAGAGCCACGGGTCCAAAGGAAAATGGTTTGCCGCCGCCAAGACCGCAAAATACCTCGATCTTGCACTCGACTGCGCAGCGCATTCTGACGCGGCACCGGCGACGCTGATCCGCGCGGCGCGGGATTTCGCGATCAAGGAGCCAGCCTTTGCGGCACAAATCGGCCTTCATGCCATCGCACATCTGCTGGCTGGGCGCGGATATGAACCAAGCCCGCTCGATATTGATGAGGCTGTCACCCATGTCATGGACGCCAGTGCGCGGATCGGGCAGCGGGACCCTGTGCTGAGGGAGCTCCAGAGGCTCGCGGCCAATACCGCTACGGACGTGATCATGTCAGCGCGGCTGAAATCTCTGATCGCCGATATCGAAAAGGGCGATGGGTAGATGGAGCAAAGTGGCGGAATACCAGCAGCTTCTGCAGAGTGGGCGCGCCGTGTTTGGCAGATGATGAATTCCGCTTCAAAATTTAGGCTACGCCCACGACCTTTGCCATCTACGATCTCGAAACGACAGGCCTTTCGCCCGCCTTCGATCAGCTGCTGCAATTCGCCGCCATTCTGACAGATGACGAATTCAGGGAGATCGAGCGGGTTAATCTGCGCTGCCGGATTGCGCCGCACATCATCCCATCCCCTTGGGCGCTGACTGTCACCGGGGTGCGCCCAGCGCAGTTGCTGGACCCGGACCTGCCGACGCTCTTTGAGTTCACTCAATCAATCGGGACGCTGATCAACCGCTGGTCACCGACGATCTGGACCGGGTTCAACAGCATCCGCTTTGATGAGGAGATGCTGCGCCAGGCATTTTACCAGAACCTGCAGCCTGACATCTTCGCCACCCAATTTAACGGCAACACACGTTTCGACGTGCTGACGGCGCTTTATGCGGTCTGGCATAGCCAACCCGCCTTGGTTTTCGTTTGATTGCTCGACGTTTCGCGGATACCGTCTAGACAGTCCAGAAATTGTGCGCGCATATTTTTTGGTGTGGACAGAGATGTCAGGAGGGCGTGTTGGAAGGGAATAGGTCGAAACTGCGCTGGGGCGTCGAGCAACGACTCGAGTTCATTGAGTTTCGACTGTTTTGGGAGAGCCATGTGAACCGGAGCGACTTGATGGAGCAGTTCGGTCTGTCGGTGAACCAGGCGTCATCCGACCTGAACCGCTATATCGCGCTCGCGCCGAACAACATGGTCTACGACAAGAGCGCTAGGACGTATGTCCGAGGCCCTCAGTTTGAGCCGTGGTTTCAAGCGCCAGACGCGGCGCGCTACCTCGCACAACTAAGATCGGTGAGAGAAGACATCCTCGATCGCGAAGACTGCTGGATTATCGATCTTCCGTCGTATGACGCTGCACCGGCCCCCGCCCGTGGAGTAAAGCCGGAAACTCTACGTTCGGTTGTTGGCGCCATTCGGCAGGCTGAAGCGATAGAGGTGAAATACCAATCGCTTTCGAACCCAGAGCCGCGCTGGCGCTGGATTGCCCCGCATGCTATCGCGTTCGACGGATTTCGTTGGCACAGCCGGGCGTTCTGCCTGACGGATGAAATATTCAAGGACTTCCTGCTCTCGCGGATGATCAAGACGCGAGGCGTCGCAGCAAGTGAAATCACTGACGCAGCGGATGCGGCGTGGCACGATCACGTTACTCTTGAAATTTGCCCTCATCCTGAACTGTCCGAAACCCAGAAGAAAGTCATCGCACTCGACTATGGCATGCAAGATGGCATAGGGAAGATTCCGGTTAGACGTGCGCTGCTCTATTACGCCCTGAAGCGTCTGGGGCTCGACACGGATCCTGAAGCACGCGAACCACATCACCAGCAGATCGTCTTGCTCAATCGCCAAGAGGTCATTGGATGACATTGGCAAGAGGATCGGGAGACATTGGGGCGGACCAGCCTTACAAAATGTCATTCACATCTGGCGGACTGTTTCTGAACGAAAGCATTGACCTTGCCGCCAGCTATTTGAAGACCTCAAATTGGATTGAGACCATCGCACTGGCCCAATCTGAAGGGCTGACTTCACTGCCAAAAGAAAAGTCCAAACGCCGGGTGCTACGCGAGATTACCAATCGCCTTGAAACGCTGAGCGATGAGGAATTGCAGTTCTTGGTGGACACCGCAGATCGGCAAGAGCAGCGTCTGCTTCTTTGGCTTTCAATATGCCGGGCATACCGACTTGTCCGTGAATTTGCCGTGGAAGTCGTGCAAGATCGTTATCTGGCCTATCAGTTGGAGATCCCTATAGAAAGCTTTGAACTTTTCATAGAGCAGAAGGCTGAGTGGGATGACACTCTGGCTTCGACTGCGGATGCGACTCGTGTTCGGTTGCGTCAGGTTGCCTTCAAGATCATGCGCGAAGCCGGGGTGATTTCTGAGGATCGTCGGATCCAATCCACCTATTTGTCGACCTCGCTTCGGGCTTTGATTGAAGCAAACACGCCATCTGACCTAGCGTTCTTCCCAGGAGTTATGGCCGAGGGGGGCAAACCGTGAGCGAACAGCTGACCCGCAAAGAGCGCGCCGAGCACTTGTATCGTGTGATCACCAGCGAGCGGTTTCTGACCAAACAAGGCCTTGGGAATGAGGTGCCGTTCTTTATCTGCCCCTTCCCAGCCAGCGAAGGCCTCTCGATGACGGAGGACCGCGCCGACTTGATCGAGCGAATAGGTCATTCTGGCGTGAAGGTTCTCGACCTCAGCCTGTACGAGCTTTCGCTGGGCATTCTTGAAGAACGCGGGATCCTTGAAGACGTGCTGAGCGCTGAACCAGGCATGGAGAAATCCGAGCTGCGAGAGCTGCTGCAAGGCGTCTTGGATGTCCATGAACACCTGATCCCCAAGATCGCCGGGGCCATCGACAGTCAGCCCCACGACGTAATTTTCCTTTCAGGCGTGGGCGAGGTCTATCCCTACATTCGTTCCCATAATGTGCTGAACAACCTTCAAAGCACAGCGAAGGACAGGCCCACGGTTCTGTTCTTTCCAGGCAGCTACACTCATTCCACGGCCACGGGTGGATCGCTGGACCTCTTCAGTCTGCTTCACGATGACAAATATTACCGCGCTTTCAACATTCTGAACTACGAGGTCTGACCCGATGACCACTGCTCTGAGAACAATTTTCGCCAAGCCCGTTGACCGCCCGATCGATGGCGTGATCAAGGCCGACGATGAAGCAAGCCTGCGGATCGAGCTCGACGAGTATGTCATCACAGACGAGATCGGTCGGCGCCTGGAGACCTTCCTTGAGGCTTACAACAATTACGATACCGCCAATGGCGTTTGGATTTCCGGGTTTTTCGGGTCGGGCAAATCGCATCTGCTGAAAATGCTCGCGCTGTTGATGGAAAATCGCGAAGTCGATGGAGTGCGCGCATTTGATATCTTTGCCGAAAAACTGACCGATGACCCTATGCTGGCCGGCGCCTTGCGCAAAGCGATTTCAGTTCCCTCGAAATCGATCCTGTTCAACATCGACCAGAAGGCAGACGTCATCTCCAAGACGGACGTCGATGCTCTGCTGTCAGTTTTCCAGAAGGTCTTTGATGAGGCTTGCGGCTACTATGGCAAGCTGCCGCACATCGCTCAATTTGAACGAGATCTTGATGAGCGCGGCCAGCTTGCGGCCTTCGCGTCGGCTTATAAAGCAGCGGCGGGCAAACCTTGGGAGCGGGGACGCGAACAAGCCGCGTTGGAGCGCAGAAACATCGCTGCTGCCTTTGCCTCGGTTACGGACGGCGATCCGTCCGACGCCCAGGATATTCTTGGTCAGTATCGCAGTGACACACGGGTTTCGATCGAGGATTTTGCCAACAAGGTAAAGGCTTGGATCGACACACAGGGTTCCAAGTTTCGCCTGAACTTCTTCGTGGACGAGGTCGGCCAGTACATCGCTGAAAACGTTAAGCTGATGACCAACTTGCAGACGATTGCCGAAAGCCTCAACACGAAGTGCAAAGGTCAGGCATGGGTCATCGTAACCTCACAGCAAGACATGGAAGCGATCATCGGAGACGGGAAGGCGTTTCAGTCTCAGGATTTCTCGAAAATCATGGCGCGCTTTGGAGTCAAAATGCCACTGAACTCTGCGGACGTGGCCGAGGTGATACAGCGACGCTTGCTGTCGAAGACCGATGCCGGACAGATTACCTTGGGCAATTTGCACGACCGCGAAGAAAACAACCTCAAGACTTTGTTCGACTTCACCGACGGCTCGATCAAGCTGAAGAATTTCGATGGCCGCGAGCAGTTTGTGTCCAGCTATCCGTTCCCTCCCTACCAATACATGCTGTTCCAGATGGCGATCACGTCGCTATCGCAACACAATGCCTTTGAGGGCAAGCACAGCTCGATTGGGGAACGTTCCATGCTGGGCGTGTTTCAAGAGGTGGCCAAGAAGTTGGCTGATCAGCCGGTTGGCGGGCTCGCTACCTTTGATCTTATGTTCGAAGGCATCCGGACCGCCCTCAAATCTGCAGCTCAGCAATCGATCCAGATCGCCGAAAAGGAAATTCAGGACATCGACCCCTTTGCCGTCCGGGTTTTGAAGGCGCTGTTCCTGGTCAAATACGTCAAGGAATTTAAGCCGACGGTGCGTAACATCAGCGTGCTTTTACTGTCAGAGTTCGACACCGATCAAGCCAAGCAGAGGCGCAAGATCGAGGAAGCGCTGTCGTTTCTGGAGCGCAACACGCTCATCCAGCGCAACGGAGAGGTCTACGAGTTCCTGACCAATGAGGAAAAGGACGTCGAAGCCGAAATCAAAGGGCTCGATGTCGATCCGTCTGAACTTTCCAAGGAAATGGAAGCGCTGGCCTTTGACACGATCCTGCGCCACCGCAAGATAAAGCATATGACCACGGGCCATGAGTATAGTTTCAGTCGCAAGCTCGATGACCACCTATTGGGCCGCGAGTATGAACTGGCGATCAATGTGATCAGCCCGTTCAACGATGATGTAGCAGCGCCGGAAGCGGTTCGTATGCGCAACATGAGCCGCGAAGAACTGGCGGTCGTGCTCCAGCCCGACGTGAGATTCATCCGGGACCTGACGCTCTTCAAGCAGACGGACAAGTTCATTCGCCAGGCGCGTGCTGGATCTCAGCAGCCCGGTCGGGATCGGATCGTAGCCGAAAAAGGCGATCAGAACAGCCGTCGCTACAAGGACCTCGAACTGCGCCTGCGCAAGCTGGTGGCCGACGCACGTATGTTTGTCCGTGGTGATGAGTTGGATATCGGAGGTGAAGAACCGCAGGAACGGATCGTCAAAGGATTTCAGGGGCTGGTCGACAAGGTCCATGTGAACCTCCCGATGTTGCGCGGGGTCAGTTACGTCGAGGCCGACATCATCAAGGCGGCCTCCCCGGAAAGCGGTCTTTTCGGCAACAACGGCGAAGGTCTGACCGAAGCTGAGCAGGATGTGCTGAACTACGTCCAGGGCCAAGCCAGAAACGGCGTGAAGGTTTCGGTCAAATACCTGACCGAGCGTTTCGGTGGAAAACCCTATGGCTGGCCAACGACCGCTGTGCTTTGTCTGGCAGCCAGCTTGTCCGGTAAAGGCAAACTTGAAGCGCGCTCCGATGGCACTGTTCTGGAGCGAGCCGATCTGGCGCGTAATCTGAACAACAGCCATGCGCTGGCCAATATCCTCCTGACGCCGCAGACCGAGTTCACCTCGGCCCAGATCCGAAAGGCGAAAGAGCTCTACAAGGAACTGTTCGATCTTCCCTCGGATGGGACCGATGCCAGAACGATTGGCGCCGAATGGGCCGACAGCACCAAGCTTCTGGCAGATGAGCTGACCCGACTTACGGCGCAGAAATTCCAATATCCGTTCCTGGCCGCGCTTGAGCCTTTGGCCACCAGGATCGCTGCCTTGGTCGGCAAACCAGCCACCTGGTACATAACTGAGCCCCCCCAGCAGGAAGACGACCTTCTGGATGCCAAAGAAGAGGTGCTGGACAAGGTCCGCAGTTTCATGGGCGGCGCGCAGAAGGAAATCTATGACGACGCACGCGAGTTCCTGCGCGATCAGGAGGCCAATATTTCTTATGTTGATGCTGCTGCGGGCGATGCGATTTCCAAGGCGCTGGCCGATCCTGCCTGCTACAAGGGCACCGCAATCCAATCCCTGAAATCCGATCTTTACACGCTCAAGGACCGGGTGGAACTGACAGTGCTGGAGGAACGAAAGGCCGTTATTGCGGCAGTGAACGAATGCGCCGACAAGGTTGCCCAAACACCCGAGTTCCAGGCGCTGGCCCAAGACGACCAAGAGCGTATCAAACGCAGTATCGACAGCCACAAGACGGGTCTGGATGGGGTCAAGATGATCCCGATCCTGCGCGATCGTGCCAATGGGGCGAGGCTGGACCTGCTCCCGCGCACTCTGGCCGAGGTCGAACGGTTGGGCAAGCCGACAACCCCAATGCAGCCGATCCCGGGCATGAGCGAACGACCGATCCAGCCAGTCACGCCCACCTACGTCAACGCTTCGGAGCTCAAGGTGGTCTTCACGAAACAATTCCTCACCGAAGAGGCCGATGTTGAGCAATACGTCGAGCAAATGAAACAGACCCTGCTGGTCGAAATCCGCGCGGGCAAGAAAGTGATCGTCTGATGGATACCAACGCGCTCAAGAAATTCGCCCAGGCCGCCCGCAACCTGCTGATCGATCAGGTGACCTCGAAGATTGACATGGTCCTGGCCGAGGGCAGCCCGGCGCGACGCGAACACACCAAGGCGATCAAGGAACTGGAATCTGCGATCCGCAAGGACGGCAAGCGGCAGGTCATCGAACAGGTCGCCTATACCTGGTTCAACCGGTTCACTGCGCTGCGCTTCATGGATGCCAACGGTTACACCAACACGCGCATCGTCTCCCCCGCTGATGGCGCGACAAGGCCCGAGCTTCTGGCCGAGGCGATGGCGGGCAACCTGCCCGAGGGCGCGCCGCCGGGCATCGCCGCGCTTCTGGACGGCCGCACCCCATCGTCCGATCCGCAGGCCGAGGCTTACCGCCAACTGCTGGTCCGCACCTGCAACCAGTGGCACGGGCCGATGCCGTTCCTCTTCGAGCAGATCGACGATTACACCGAGCTGCTGATGCCCGAGGATCTGCTCTCGCAGACCTCCATTCTGGCTGAGTTGCGCAAGGTCATGACCGAGGAGGCCTGTCAGGACGTCGAGATCATCGGCTGGCTCTACCAGTTCTATATCTCCGAGAAGAAGGATCAGGTCTTTGCGGGCCTCAAGAAGAACCAGAAGATCACGGCCGAGAACATCCCCGCCGCGACGCAGCTTTTCACCCCGCACTGGATCGTCCGCTACCTGGTGGAGAACTCGCTGGGGCGGCTCTGGCTGCTGAACCGGCCCCAAAGCCGTCTGGCCGAGCGGATGGACTACTACATCGCGCCGGAAGAACCCGAGACGGACTTTCTGCGCATCTCCCGCCCCGAAGATATCCGCATCTGCGATCCCGCCGCAGGCTCAGGGCACATGCTGACATATGCCTTTGACCTGCTCTACGCCATCTACGAGGAAGAGGGCTATGACGCGGCCGAGATCCCCGCGCTGATCCTGACGCACAACCTCACAGGGATGGAGATTGACGACCGCGCGGGCGCGCTGGCGGCCTTTGCGCTGGCGATGAAGGCGGCGGCCAAGCTGGGGCGGCGGCGGTTCCTGCGGATGGAGGCAAAGCCCGACATCTGCGTGTTGCAGAACGTGAGTTTTACGGATGCCGAGATGCAGGACGTGGCCGCCGTGGTGGGCAAGGATCTGTTTACGGACGCGCTGCGCGAGACGCTGGGACAGTTCGAGCAGGCCAAGAACTTCGGCTCGCTGATCGTGCCAAAACTGCGCGACCCGGCAGAGGCGTTGCGGGTGGTGGAGGCGCGGGATTTCGGCGGCGATCTCCTGTTGAAGGACGTGCAGGCGCGCGTGGTGGCCGTGCTGCGCATGGCCGAGGCGCTGTCGCCGAAGTATCATGTGGTGGTGGCCAACCCACCGTATATGGGCGGGAAAGGGATGAATGCGAAACTTGATGCATTCGCAAAGGAAAGTTACCCAGATTCAAAATCAGACCTTTTTGCTATGTTCATCGAAAGATCAGCTGAATTGTCGCGCCGCAATGGCTTCATCAGCATGATTACGATGCAGAGCTGGATGTTCTTGTCCCGACATCAAAAGCTCAGAGAAAAGGTCGTCGCTACTCTTCCCATTAGGTCCATGGCGCACCTCGGTTCGGGTGCTTTTGATTCAATTGGAGGAGAAGTGGTATCAACGACAGCGTTCGTTCTTTGTCGAGAAGGATCGCGCGAATACGAAGGCTCTTTCATTGATCTTCGCGACGGCCGCTCCGAGGCTGCTAAGTTTGAGCAACTGAGACTCGCAGTTACAGGTGAAGTAGCGATAAATCACGCCAGCTCAACGACTTTCGAAGCTGTTGAAGGTCAGCCTATCGCGCATTGGATTTCTGATAATTTCAGATCATGTTTCAGTAATCTGGATGCCATTAAAGATGTTTTCAAACCAGCGGTCGGACTTAACACAGGTGACAATGACCGTTTTCTAAAACAATGGTTTGAGGTCGGTTCAGAGGAAATCTGCTTTGACGCATCGAGCATCAAAGATGCTGCGACTCGCGATGAAAAATGGTTTCCCTACAACAAAGGTGGCGGTCACAGAAAATGGTATGGGAACCAAAGCCACATCATCAATTGGCAAAACGATGGTCAAGAAGTTAAGGACTTCGCAACCTATCGAAACAAGGGAAAACACTGGTCACGCTATATTCAGAACTTGGATAAAATGTTCCTCGAATGCGCAACTTGGTCTGATATATCAACAAGTTCATTCGCGGCGCGCTTTTCTCCTAAAGGCTTCCTCTTTGACGTAAAGGGATCATCCGGTGTTCCCCATCAACCAGATAATTTGAGCCCTGTCCTAAGCCTTCTTTGTAGCAGCCTAATGCCTCAGTTTATGCGATGCGTGAACCCGACTTCCACCTTCCAAGTAGGCGATTTGGCTCGTGTCCCCTTTGCTAAACCTGAAGCTTTCGCCGATCTGGCAGTTCAAGAAGTGCAGACTGTCCAACTCGCCAAATCCGACTGGGACGCCTACGAAACCTCATGGGATTTCACCACGCTTCCGCTGCACCAACCCGACCATCGCGCCGACACGCTTGAGGGCACCTACACCACCCTGCGCACCCATTGGCAGGGCATGACGGACGAGATGCTTACGTTAGAGGAAGAGAACAACCGCATCTTCATCGACGCCTATGGCCTGCAAGACGAGCTGACCCCCGACGTGCCGCTGAACGAGATCACCCTCACCTGCAACCCCGCCTATCGCTATGGCATCAAGAACGACGCAGCGGCGAACGAGGCCCGCCTGCGCGCCGATACCATGGCCGAGTTCCTCTCCTACGCCGTCGGCTGCATGTTCGGCCGCTACAGCCTCGACACCCCCAGCCTGATCCTCGCCAATCAGGGCGAGACGCTGGCAGACTACCTCGCCCGCATCCCCGAACCGCAATTCATGCCGGACGAAGACAACGTCATCCCCGTGCTCGACGCCGACTGGTTCCCCGACGACATCACAGACCGCTTCCGCCTGCTCCTGCGCACCACCTTCGGCGAGGCGCATTTCCGCGAGAACCTGCGCTATATCGAAGACGCGCTTGGCAAGGACATCCGCAAGTATTTCACACGCGATTTCTATACCGACCATGTGAAGCGCTACAAGAAGCGCCCGATCTATTGGATGTTCTCCAGCCCCAAGGGCACGTTCAACGCCCTGATCTACATGCACCGCTACCGGGCCGACACCGTGTCGGTCATCCTCAACGACTATCTGCGCGAGTTCATCAGCAAGCTGGAAGCCGAACGCGGGCGGCTCGAAAAACTGTCCGACGACCCCAGCGCCAGCCAGAGCCAGCGCACCAAGGCGCTGAAGGACGTGGCCGTGGTGGTCAAGCAGATCGACGAGCTGAACGAATGGGAGCGCGAGGTGGTCTTCCCGCTGGCGCAGGCCAAGATCGAGATCGATCTGGATGATGGGGTGAAGGCGAACTACCCGAAGTTCGGCGCCGCGTTGAAGAAGATCGTCGGGGTCAGCTGATGACGGATCGCATCACGGCCAGCCTGCGGCGGCTCTTTGACGATCACCGGATCGTCTTTTGGTACGACACTGCCCGCGACATGCGCGGTGAGTTTGACGCCGTGGATCTGCCCGGTGTGACCAAGGTCGAAATCGCCAACAACGAGTTCGGCCTGAAGCACCGAATGATACGGCAGGACCCCAAGGCGCGGTTTCTGGTGTTTGGTGACGGGCCCGAGCCTCCCAATGCCGAGAACTGGTTGCTGGACTTGCAGCTGGCCACCGCCGTGTTCAAGGCGGATCAGGCCGGAATCTGGTTGGGCGAACTGGGCCTGCCGCCACAGTTCGAGAGCGTCGTGCGCGAGCATTTGGAGTTCTACCGCTCCAAAGCCCGCGTGGCCGAGCTGAAGCGGCTGTTGCAGGCGTCGGATACCCAATCGCAGGTCCGCCTGCGGATGTTGGCCGTCTGCGCGGGTGCCGAAGGCGGCCTGGATACGGTGATCGAGGCGCTGCTGGGGGATCTGGCGGAGGGCCGCGATGACGCAATGCGATTGATGACACGCGCAGGGCTGACCGAAGTTTTCTGGAAGCAGGTCGGCAATGCCTATGGCTATCAGCCATCCGAACCAGATTTCGAGGACTTCGCCATTGCCCTTTTCCAGTCGGCCTATTTCCGGGCTTTGGGCGAGGATGGCAAGCTGAATGCCGAGGCGCTGCTGGTGTTCAGGCGCTGGAAGAACAACCGTCACTGGGAGGCGGCATTCGAGACGCTGGCCACGCGGTATCAGGGCCTGCTGAAGATACTTGAAGATCTGTCCCAGCGCGATTTCCGGATGTTGATGCCGGTCGACCATTTTGAAGAGATCGACCGACACATCATCCGCCAGATGGTCCACGCGATGTCGACCCAGACCGTCAGTGCATCCGAGGTTCTGAAGTGGGTGCGTGAACGTCGCCAGAGCCATTGGTACTCCACTTATGAGGATATCTACCAAGCGATGGGGTTTGCCACCGAGTTCCAGCAGGCGCTCGCCGAGGCCAATCTGGGCATGACCAGCCCAGCCGAGGGCGTTAAGCGGTATGTGACCAGCTGGTACAAGCTCGATCAGCTTTACCGCAAGTTCATCTACCACATGCAGAAAAGTGGGCATGCCTCTTTGCTGGCAGAGCTCTATGACGCAGTGGAAAACCGATACACCAATAGCTTCCTGCTGAAGTTGAACGATGCTTGGCAGGACCAGGTGAGCGGCATGACGGATTGGGCAATCCCTGGCTATCCGCGCCAAAGCGCCTTCTACACAGAGCAGGCTGCTGAGTTCCGCCGCAAGGACCAGAAGGTCGCGGTCATTGTGTCGGATGCCCTCCGATTTGAGGTCGCGGAGGAATGCCTGCGCCGCATTCGCGCATTGAACCGGTTTGACGCTGAACTGAAACCCATGATCAGTGCCTTGCCGAGTTACACCCAGCTCGGCATGGCCGCCCTCTTGCCAAACAAGGCGCTGACACTTTCCACAGAAGGCAGCGGTGCGGTGTTGTCAGGTGGCGAAAGCACCCAAGGCCTGACCGCTCGCGAAAAGCTGCTCTCAACTGGCCGCGCCGGGGACCGTGCCAAGGCCTTGAAAGCCGAAGATGTTAAGAACATGCGGGTCGACGAAGGCAAGGAGCTCTTCCGAGACAACGACGTGATTTACATCTACCACAACCATATCGACGCAATTGGCGACAAGCTGCAGACGGAAGACCAACTGCCAAAGGCCACGGAAGATGCGATCGAGGACCTCACGAAACTGGTCCGAAAGCTTACTTCGGCGAACTTTTCGAACATCTTGATCACGGCAGATCACGGATTTCTCTACCAGCATCGGGCCCTCGGCGAGAGCGACTTTGCCATCGCAGATCCCCAAGGCGATGAAATCCTCATGCGAAACCGTCGTTTCGTGATCGGTCGGGGACTGGCCACGACTGCAGGCATGAAGAAGTTCAGCTCTGCCAACCTCGGTCTGGCGGGTGACCTGGATGTCTTGATCCCAAATTCGATAAATCGTCTGAGGGTGAAGGGCGCAGGCAGCCGCTTTGTCCACGGCGGGGCGTCCCTACAGGAGATCGTCATCCCGGTGATCCGCGTTGGCAAGCAGCGCGATGCGGATGTGAACCAGGTTGAGGTGCAGATTATCGTCTCCGGGCGAAGCCAGATCACATCGGGGCAGACTGCAGTCGTCTTCTACCAAGCACAACCGGTGTCCGAAAAGATGCAGGCCAGGGAATTGATCGCGGGGATTTACGCAGCTGATGGCAACCTGATCTCTGACGAACACGTCCTGCAGTTTGACTTCGCGTCCGAAAGTGCGCGCGAACGCGAAATGCCTCGGAAATTCCTGCTGTCGCGTGACACGGACAAGTTCAACAATCAGGACGTTTTCCTGAAGCTGCGCGAGCGCGTCGGAAAGACCAGCCACTATCAGGATTACACCAGCCATCGCTTCCAGCTTAAACGTGGCATTACAACCGATTTTGACTTTTGAGGAGCGGGCCCATGAGTGATCTCGACGACAGGATCAACGAACATTTCGCGGGCTTCGTGGTGCGTAAAGACCTGGTCAAGGCCGTCAAAGGCAATGCGATCGTTCCAACTTATGTGCTCGAGTACCTCTTGGGCCAGTATTGTGCCACCGACGATGAGGCCTCGATCGGTACGGGGATCGAGACCGTCAAGGAAATCCTGCGCAAGCATTATGTCCACCGGAGTGAGGCGGGGCTGATCCAGTCTACAATCAAGGAAAAGGGCCGTTACAAGGTTATTGACCAGATCAGCGTGTCGCTGAACGAAAAAACCGACAGCTACGAGGCAACCTTTGACAACCTTGGGATCAAGAAGGTGGCTGTCGACAGCGGCACCATCAAGGCCCATCCAAAGCTGCTGGTGACCGGCGTTTGGTGCATCGCTGACGTCCAGTATGAGTTTGCCGAAGACGCCCGGACTTCACCGTGGATCCTTGAGACAATCAAACCAATCCAGATCGCCAAGGTCGATTACGAAGCTTTTCGCGTAGCCCGGTCGAACTTTGACACCGATGATTGGATTGACCTTCTGATGCAGAGCATTGGCTTCAATCCGGAGGCATTTGGTCGGCGCGCCAAGCTGCTGCAGCTCATGCGCCTCATCCCCTTCGTCGAGCGCAACTACAACATCATCGAACTGGGCCCCAAAGGCACCGGCAAGTCTCATATTTATTCGGAGTTCTCACCGCACGGGCAGCTGATCTCCGGCGGCGAGGTCTCGATCCCAAAGCTCTTTGTCAACAATTCCAACGGCCGGATTGGTCTGGTGGGGTATTGGGATGTCGTTGCTTTCGACGAGTTTGCGGGACGGGAAAAGAAGGCCAACAAGGCCCTCGTTGACATCATGAAAAATTACATGGCCAACAAGACCTTCTCGCGCGGGGTCAATCCCATGGGGGCCGAGGCCAGCTTTGCCTTTGTCGGCAATACCGACCACAACGTGCCCTTCATGCTGAAAAACAGTGATCTCTTCGAGGCGCTGCCGTCACAGTTCCATGACTCAGCTTTCATCGACCGTCTGCATTCCTACCTTCCTGGTTGGGAAGTCGACGTCATCCGGGGCGAGATGTTCACCAAGGGCTATGGCTTTATCGTGGATTATTTGGCGGAAATTCTGCGCCATCTGCGCTCGGAGGATTTCTCACATCGACCTGACCAGTATTTCAAGATCAGTGAGAAGATATCGACCCGCGATCGTGACGCCATTTACAAAACGATGTCCGGGTTCTTGAAGTTGATCTTCCCGAACGGTGGCGAGACCGCAGAGGATGTCGAAGAGCTGTTGCGCCTGGCAATTGAAAGCCGAAAGCGCGTAAAGGACCAATTGGCACGTATCGATGCGACCTATCCTGAGGTGGATTTCTACTACACCGGCTCTGATGGCGAAAAGCGGCGTGTGACCACGGTAGAAGAAGAAGAATATCCGCAATTCTATCATCTGAAACCGGCGCTGGATCCGAAGGAACAGGAACAGGGTGAAGAGAACGAAGACAACCAGACTGAGGACTCGACCCTCCATGAGGCATCCGTTGCTGCCGAAAACAGCCGCCCCAAACCGAAAGTAGCAGCGCTCGCTGAAGGACATCATGTTTTCGCTGAAAACCGCAGAGGTATCAGCTACGACAGGGTATTTGGCCCCTACATCGTCGGTGCATCCAAGATCGTAGTGACCGACCCTTATGTCCGCTACTTCTACCAGATCAAGAATATGATGGAATTTGTCGAAATGGTCATCCAGCGCAAGCCGCCAGAAGACCAGGTCAGTATTCATCTGGTAACAGGGCCAGATGACGGCAACGTGGCCAAGCAGCGCGAGCTTCTCGACTCCATAGCTGACGCCTGTGCAGGCACCGGTATTGAGTTCACTTGGGTCTTCGACGGTACCGGTACCGGCCATGCGCGCGATATAACCACCGACACAGGCTGGAAGATCGTCCTTGATCGTGGGCTGGACATTTTCCAGGCGCCCATCAGAAAAGATGGGTTTTCTCTTGGAGACCGGCTGCAGGATCACCGGACGATCAAGGGTTTTTATGTGACTTACGTGCGTGAGGGAGCCTGATGGTGAGTAATCAACTGAAGCTTGTCGGGGATTGGCAGGTTCAGTAGCAGCAGCAGTTTGGGTGCAACAAGTTGCCCCTTTCCGGAAAAGACTTTCCGCAAAGGTTGGGGTACACTTCAGGCATGGATCGGACTCGATCCACCGCTTTTTGACACAGTTAACTGGAACCGGCGGGCCGGATGTGCGGCGGGCTGTCGAGGCATGCGGTGCTTCCAGGCCATTCCTCCGGCCCGGCGTTTCCCAGTGGGTTGAGGCCGAGAACACGGTCCCCCACCGCGGCACCTTCAGGACGTGCGATTTGCGGCCCGTGCGTCTGTCAAAACCTGGCGACCAGTTCTGCGAGTCCGGTTGGGGCGTCTGGCCACTCCGGATCGGCACCGGACGATGCCGCGGCACGCGACGCCGCGAGCGTTTCGGCGATCCATCGCCGAGAGGCACGGAACACCACCATCTCGGCGCGCGAGAGATCTCCTGCGATTGCCGCCCCGACCAGGTTCATCTGGGTGCGGTCGTCAAAGACCGCTGCGATGCGGCGTCTGGCTTCGGCTTTTAGCGCAACACGACGGTCCTTATGTTTGCGGGCCGTCCGCGCTTCGGTCGTCTGCACCTTTGAGAAATCAATATTGGCCATCACAAAGCCTCCTCATCAATACCCGCAATCACCTCGAAGTTTGGCAGAGCAATCTCACCATCCGGCACGTCCACAAGCGGCACCGGAAACCTCGCCTCCTCAGGCGCATGCGCGCCGATGGGCAGGACAAGGGAGATTTGCAGGATCCCAGTGATGCGCGTCACCGGCCCCGCGAAGAGGTCCGACGCGATGGCATCCGCGGGCAACGCATCGCCGTCCTGCAGTGGGCCAAAATCAAAGGCCTCGCCGTTGAGCCAAAGCACATCGCCGGATTTGACCGCGACCAGCGGTGTGTCCCGCCTTTGCGGCACAAGAGTGATGTTCATGGAAAGCTCCTCCTCAGAACCAGCGGCCAAAAGCGACGCCCAGCAAAGGGACCGTATCGCCGGAGACAAAAACCGCGCTGCCAGAGGCCCAGACCTCCGCTGAGAGCGCCGTGTTTGTGTTGATGCCTGCCACCGGTTGCACATCCCCGCGCCCGACACCGCTGGCCGGACCACTCGCCCCCCAGGCGCCGCCGTCGAGGGTGAGCGTGACTGCTGTGGGCGGCGCGGCGAAGGCCGCCGGGCAAGTCCAGGTTGCCGCGCAGTGTTCCGCGTCAACGAAGGTGGCGACGAGGCCCTGGCGCGTGCAGATCTGCGTGCCGTCGGCAAAGCGGGTGTAGTCGCCGTTGGCGTTGCTGCCGCGTTCGATGATGGCTCCCGTGGGCACGCCACCCGCCTGGCTGACGGAGCCCAGGATATTGTCCGTCGCAACCACGGTCTGCCAGGCATCCCAGGTGACACCTGCCTTGTTGCGGAATTTGAGTTGGGGAGAAAGCGTGCCGTATTGCACGGCGATCTGCCACAGGTAGCCGCTGTCATCGCCCAAAGTGCCATTGCCGGTGATCAACCCGTAGGCGCCGTTCAGGGTGGGAAACGGGTTGTCCCCTGTCGGCGGCGTCACCGAGGCCCCGCCGTAACCAAAGAAGAACCCGGCCAGACCATGCGTATCCAGATCCGCGACATTGGGCCCTGCGTCCAGGCCAAGTCCGAAGCCACCGACACGCAAGAGCCGCCCGGCGGTTGCGTCCAGCGCGTCGGATTGGACGGCCTCGCCGGTCACACTGCCGCTTGTGCGGTTGACGACAAGGGCGTCCAGCCAGGCGCTGCCATCCGGGCTGACCTTGATGGCAAAATCATCTGATCCTGCCAGCCCCATCTCTGCCCGGCCGGAAAACCCGGTCTGGTAAAGCAGCGATGCGGTATTGCCCGCAGCGGCCTTGTTGATCTTCACCTGATGACCGGCGCCTTCATGGCTGAGCAAAATGGCCGGGGCCGAGACCGAAAGCCGGTTTGTCGTGTCGGCCGCGGCCCGGATCCCAAGCATGTCAAGGTTCTGCAACTCTGACGGCAGAATGTCCGACCATATCGATCCGTCCCAAACCAGCAGCAACCCCTCGTCCTCGACCCAAGCGCGCCAGCCGCTGCGCGGCGGCAGGCGCAGCCAGACCCCGTCGGTCCAGAGCGCGACGTTCAGATCCCAGCCGGACCAATCGCCGGTGGCACCGGAGGGGGCAATATAGCGGTCGCCATCGGCGGGGCTGGCTGGCGGTGCGGCCAGATCGCGGTCGAGAACGGAGAGCTGGACAAGCCCGTCGAGGATCCGGAGCGCCTCATTGTGCGTGACATGCTTCTGGGCCTGCGCGGCCAGGATGTAAGGCAGAGCCAGGTTGGTCGTGGTATCGGACATGGGCGTTCTCAGAAGTTGAGGGGGATGGTTTTCTCGGCGCCCCGCCCGAGGAGGGCTGAGAGCTGGAAGAGGCGGATTGTCAGCGTATCGCCGGGGCCGAGCAGTGCGCCCCAATCAGTGATCTGCTCGGCCGCGGTGTAGACGGCACTGGTCGTGGCGGTGGTCAGCGTGCGCTTGATGGATGCGCCATCAAGAATCTCGAGTGCATAGGCTTCGACCTCTTCCACCAGCGGCACCTCGACTGCGCCCCAGCTGTCGGCGGACAAGGCGCGGGACCGCCGTGTCCAACGAAGGGTCAGAGCGCCGGCCACACGGGGCTTGCGCCATGGCTGCTCGACATGGGTGACCGAGAAGGGCCGAAGCCCAACCCCCGCAGGCGTGAAGGGGGTGCCGATGTAACTGTCATCACTGACCGGGCGGCTCGCGGGGCCGATACGCCAGTTCCACGGAAGCCGGAGGTCCCCCTCGGCGATTGGAAGTTCGGCCAGTGTCTCGTCCAGCACCACCACCCGTGCGCCCGCGAGCGCCGGGGTTCCCAGTGCGCCTTCGGTTCCGCGCTGCCCGCGCAGAAGGCGGGTCAGGCGATACCGGCCCGGTGCGATCAATTCAGCCGCACCTGCCTGCAGGATCTCCCAAACGCCCGGCGCAGTTTCCACTGCCAGTGCATTGGCCCCGCCAAACAGGGTCAAGTCGCTGACGCCCTCCAGCGTGCCGGAGAGCAGATCTACTTCCAGCGCATTGCCGAGATCGAAGCGGGATGTGGGGCCTGCATGAAAATCCGAGACCAGCGCGCCGATCCTGGCGGTACTGCCAAATGTCGTCAGCACTTCAAAGCTGTCCATTGAGGGGCTGCGGAACACCGCCATATCGCCCGGCCAGGGATCGGCAAAAGCTGCCACAAATGGCCGGTGCGCAGGCTGATCTTCGCTCAACTGCGGCAGATCGAGCAAGGTGACCTCTGGCGCACCGAAGACCGCGACTGGGCTCGGGGATGTTGGCCTCGCCTCGCCGGGCGGAACTTCGAGGCTTTCCAGATCCTGGCGCAGGGCTTCGATGCCCCGGGCGTCTGAATCGGCGATGGAGACAAGCCGCAGCGGCATCTGCCGGCCGTCATGCGCCAGCGTGACCACATCGGCGGGATCGAGGGCCAGCCGCGACGGTGGCAGTCGGAAGGTCGCGCTTTCTCGGGCGGTCCAGGCTTCCATCAGGGCGCGTTGGCAGCGGCGTTCGGCCTCTTCGGGCGGAACTGCAATGGGGAAGGCCTCGGAGGTGACGCGGGTCGAGTCCACGATGATGCGCCGGGCCTCGACCTGCGCGGTGTCATAGTCGCCGTCCGCGCGGGTGACCTGCCACTTCAGCGCCTGGGGCAGTTCGGTTTCCTGCGCGCGGACCAGTTCCAGAATGTCACCCTCGCGCGGGGCAACAAGATCGTCGTGGGTCAGACTGACAACGGCGCCGCGGCCGCGCATGAGGAACCTGATCTGCCCTTCGCTCTCGACCGCATCGAAGCCGAAATGTCGCGCCAGCGTGGAAATCGAGGCCCGCGGCGATTCCAGTGCGGTGAGGATGTAGCCCTCGACAGAGCCTGTCAGACCGGTCGTGTCGATGCGCGCCTCCGGAAGGCCGGCGCGCAGACAGAGGTCCCGGACCAGGGCGGCCAGCGACCCGCCGCCCATCCGCCCGGTCAACCAATGGCCTCGCTGCCAGTTTGGCCCATCGGTCCAGATCTCGGTGAGTGCGGGGAAATGCGGATAGGGCCGCGCGTCCCAGGTCCAGGCGGCGCAATCAGGCAGATCGATCATCGGTGCGCTGTAGATTGTGGACACCGGGTTGTTTGCGGCTTCCCCCCAATAGGTCAGAAGGGCTTCGTAATACGCCCGCTGGATCGCATCGTCGCGCCAACCGCGCGAGAAGTAAGGCGCGGCACTTTCCGAGGATTTGGGATCGAAGAAGACGTTGGGCTGATTGGTGCCCCGGTCGATGGCGGGGCAGCCGCATTCGGTGAAGACGATGGGTTTGGATTGCGGGATCCAGGCTGTGGGTGAGGCACTTTCCACCCCACCGGGTCGGTCAAAATGCAGATTTGACCACCAGGCGTTCAGGTCCTTATACCGAAACACCCAGGGCTTGCCTTCAGAGCCGTCCTCGACAGGCGTGCGGATCTGGCCTGTCCGGTCGGCACCCGAGGCATAAAACCAGTCGAACCCTTCACCACCTTCGATATTGGCGTGCAGATAGGCGCGATCGTAGATCGACGGCCAGCCATTGCCTGCGTCCAGATGGGCCGACCCGTCACGCCAATCGGAGAGCGGCATGTAATTGTCGATGCCGATAAAATCGATCTCTGGATCGGCCCAGAGCGGGTCGAGATGAAAAAAGACGCTTGTGACCGGCTCGGAGCTGGCCAGCGGCAGCACGGGCGCGCTGTAGCTGACCAGTTTGTCGAAATTGCCCGAGTAATAGGGCTCTTCCAGTTGAAGCACGATCCGCAAGCCGACGACGTTTGCATCCGTGCGCGTGTAGCTCAAAGACCGGGGGTGATCTCCGGGATCGGATTCAATGAGGTTGCGTGAGGCGATCACACTTGCAAAGCTTGCCATGCGCAGCCCGTCCGGTAAGACGCTGTCGATCTTGGCCTGGGTGAGACCGTAAAGGGTGAGGATGTCATTGCAGGGACCGATGGAACTGCCCTGCTGGATGGTCATGATGTCGGTGTAGGTCAGTTCGGTGCCGAGGGGGACATCGCCGATCCAGAGATCGTGAATGGCGTAATAGATTGCCTTGGAGTCACGTCCGGTCTGCGAAAGGCTGCTGCCAAGCGACAGGTCGGCGAGATCGATGGATGGGCCGCCGGAATAGACATGCAGCCGCCAGCCGGAGGTGAAGTCCGGCACCAGTTGGGGGACATATACCTTGTAGTCACCGGCCAGGATCGGGGTGCTGAGAGTGATGCCGGAGAAATCGCTGGACGCTGTGTCCCCTGCCTCGGTGACATGATGGCCGAAATACTCTGACCAATCGGCGGCATAGCTGATGCGGGAAGTGGATCCGAGAACGCCGCGCACGTCGGCCGCCAGATCCCGGAAAGCCTGCACCGCCGGGAAGGTGTCGTTCTCTGCGCGGATGGTGGTCAGCCCACGCATCTCGGAGCCGATGAGGAAGGCATCGACCCCGCCTGCGGCGGCGCAGAGATTTGCATAGTGCAGGATCATGCGACGCAGCCCCCAGTCTGCGCTGCCGGTCCAGGCGACATCCTCGCCCGATACGGTGAAATCCGATGGCATGGCCGCGCCGAACAGGGCCGCGACCTGGGCGGCCGCCGCTGCGGTCAGGTCGACCGTTCCAGCAAACCCGGCCGCAGGTGCACAGGTGATCCGGCCGCGCCAGGGAAGCGCGGGCTGGCCGATGGCGGATGCGTCGTCGGAATAGGGGGTCGGCAGCGTGTTGCCCGATGGCACATCCATCAGCAGGAAAGGATAGAAGGTGACGCGCCAGCCGCGCGCCTTGATCTCGCGGATTGCCTCGACAACGGAGAAATCCGCCGGCGTGCCGCCAAAGACCGGGCGGTCCTGCGCATCGCGGCTGACAAGCGGGGCATTGGCGCGGTCCAGCCCGTTCACCCGCCAGGCCTGCGGGGTGGTGGTCTTCTCCCCGGTCTCGACACAAGGCCGGATATTGCAATACCCCGCCCGCAGATCGTCCCCGAACCAGGCAATGACCAGGCTGACGCTTTCCAGATTGGGCAAGGCTGCCTGCAACTGGTCCAGCGCGACGGTGAGATCCGAGGCGTCGGCCCGGGCATGGACATTCTCGGACCGGGTTGTGCCGAGCGCTCCCTTGCGGATCGGCGTGGTGGCGTAGACGAATTCTCCCGCCGAGGGGATCAGCGTGACGGCCCGGATCAGGCTCTCTGCGCTGTCCTCGCCGCCAAGGGGGCGGAAGACCTCGAAGGACAGTTGCGGCAGGCGGTTGCCGAAGTTTGCCAGCGGTAGGTCCTCGAACAAGACATAGGCGGTGCCGCGATAGGCCGGTGTGTTCTCGGCCCCCATAGTCGCAGTGATGAAGGGATCTGCCGTCTGGATCTCGTCACCGGGATACCAGCGCCAGGTCAGGCCGGAGGTATCCAGGAGCTTGCCGTCGGCCCAGATGCGGCCAATGCCGGTGATGGGACCTTCGCAGAGGGCAACGGCAAAGGAAGCATAGTAGAGATACTCGGTGGTCTTGACCTTGGGTCCACCACCGCCCTTGCCGCCACCTTGGGTGGAGGTCTTCTTGCGCTCGCGGAAATCCGTGGCCCAGATGATATTGCCACCGATGCGCATGCGCCCGTAAAGCCGCGGGATGACCGCGCCCTCGGTCGAGGAGGTGATGCGCAACGTGTCCAGCCGCGCGCCTTCGATCCTCTGGGCCGGGGTGAGCGAGGAGACGATCCAGCTGTCGACCGCCGAGCCGAGGGTCGAGCCGACAAAACCGCCGATCGTAGCGGCGCTGACCCCGAAGATTGCCCCGCCAATGCTGCCGCCAATGGCCGAGCCAACGGCTCCGAGAACAAGCGTGGCCATAAGTCAGGTCCGATCCGGAAAGAGGAAGGCAAAGGCGATGCGCCGCCGCCAGGTGGGTGTCAGCGGCTCCTCGATGACGCCGAGGCGCTCATAGGCGTGGAGGAACGTGTCGGGCCCGGTCAGGATCCCGACGTGTTTTGCGATGGCGCGCGGGGTCATGCGGAACAGGACCAGCGCACTGGGTCCAGCTTCGGCACGCGGAACCTCGATCATCATGCGCCGCGCGCCCTCGGCTAGGACCTCTCGAGGCCCTGTCTCGCCCCAGTCCCGGCTATAAGGTGGGATCTGAAACGGCTCCTGGCCGACGATCTCCCGCCAGATGCCGCGGGCTAGGCCGAGGCAGTCGCAGCCGACGCCGCGCAGGCTGGCCTGATCGTGATAGGGCGTGCCCAGCCAGGAACGGGCCACGGCGATGACGCGTTGGGGATCGGTGCTTGCTCTCATGCATCGCGATGCGATGCACTGCCGCGCGTCGTTTCCGCTGGAAACGACGTTCACAGCACGGCTCCCTCATGCCCGCCATCTTTCGTCGCGTAGCGGAGCACAGCATCCTGACCGGGGATGTGTGGGAAACCGCGGAAATTGGCGGTGTTGGCAAACTTCGCCCCGCAGGTCTCGATCCGCTTGTCGCAACCCGCGCGGATGGTGATGGCGTCGCTCTCGGCGATCTCGCGCACCGGTGCTTCGAGCAGGGTTAGGATTGCGATTCCGTCCGTGGCGTCATGGCCCAGCACCTCCGCGATCCGTCCCGCATTGGCACCGCTGGTCCATTCGAGGGTGCCATGCGCAAACCAGCCAGCGGCAAATCCTGTCAGACCGGAGACGCGAACAGCTCGGTCTCGCAAGATGGTCACGACAGAACCGGTTCCCTTGAAGGCGGGGTCTTCGAGACCGACGCCACAGCGGAAATCCCCAAGCGCTGCATCGCAACTCGCCTGAAACGTCCGTCCCACCGTCTGGCCCAGCACATGGGCAAGCGAGCGCACTTCGGCCACAAAGGCCAGCCGTCCGCGCCGGATCTGGCCGATGGCGCCGCGCCGCAACAGGGCCCGCTGGCCCGGGTCAACCCAGTTCACCCGCCAGACCTCGACCTCTGCATTGTCCCAGCGCCCGTCGAGGATATCGATCTCGGTGATCCTGTCGGAACTCAGCACGCCTTCGGCGTCCTGAGCATCTACGGAGAGGTCAGTGCCTGAACGGATCTCGGAGGCTGTCAGCCCGCTTTCGGGCTCAAAGCCGGTGCCGTCAAAGTCGAGTGCCAGATCATGATCGGTAAAGCCAAGGCTCATGCCATCGGCGCGCAGGATGCGCCAGCACCAGCAGAGTGTGGTTGTTCCCTCGTCGAGATGGGCCTGAAACGTCGGGTCGAGGGACTTCATTGCGGCCACCCGCAACCGGCATCGATCAGGCGGATCAGACGCGCGCCGGTTGTGACCGAGCGCGGTCCACCGTCATCAGCGAGCGCTGCGGCGTGGGTTGTCACGGCGCGCGCCAGTCCAGCACAAAGCGCGGGTTCACTCACGGCCACGGGTGCGCAGCCAGTCGCGCAGCACATTGGGATCACTGCCCAGATCAGCCGTTGCATCTTTCATCCTCCGTTTGGTTGCTTCTGCGTCGTCGCGGTCCCGCAGCGCCTGACGTGTTTGTTCTTCGGCGACGCCCCGGCCTTTTGCTCGCCAGAGCAGTATGGCCAGACCCGCAATCAGGGTGGCGAGGGCCATCAGACCCGTGACCAGGTCAGCCATCCCCTCGGAACCCCCGTTCGATCCGATCGCGCAGGCCGATCAGGCCGAGACCCAGAAAGATCAGCCCGGCCGGGGAGGCATCGCCTGAGCCCGCCATCAGAGCGACAAGCCGGGCGAGCTCGCTGAAGGCGCCGGTGGCGGGGAGTGCCGCGGCGGCAACGCCGGTCAGGACAGCGAGTACCCCCGCCCACCAGGTCAGGGAGTTGGGTCGGATGTAGCGCATGGGTCAGGCCTTCTGCTTCAGGGTTGAGAAGAAACGCATCAGGCGGGTGAGCCAGTTGGGCTTATCTTTGGATGCCGATGCCGATGCCGATGCCGATGGCGCGGCGGGTTTGGACTCTGAAGAAACCGCCCGTTCTGGGCGCAAGAGCGCCAGCGCCTCGGTCTCGGTCAGCCGTCGGATTGGACGGGAGAAATCCACCCGACCGTGTCTGTCGACCGACCAGACCGGGATCGACCCAGCCGGATAGCGGCCATCCCGGAAGAGGTCGCGTTCGGCTTCCCTGCGCGGGATGATCGCGGCGGGCTTGCGCCAGTTCAGGAAGGCGCTGGCTGTCGCAGCCCGGTTGCCCGCATTCAGATGCTGCGTCAGCATGGCACGGGCGATGCCGCCGGTATTGTAGTGAAACGAGACCAGCGCATCGAACTCATGCGGGGCGAGGGGCACCTTCACCGCGCGCCGGACGTCAGCCTCGTAACGTGCCAGATCCGCGCGGAAGATCTGGAACGCCTCGCGGAGTCCGGCTTCAAGGTCTGCTGGCATGCCACGGGGCATCTTGGCCGGATCGGGGGGACCGGCCGCAGCCGTATGGCCGACGCCGAAGGTCCAGACGTTTACGACATCAAGGTAGGGTCCCGGCACGATACCCTCGTGCCGGGTGAGGGCCAGCAGGCCCCGGTCTGTCATCTGCATGGATTTATCCCAGTTGAGAAAGGATCAGGATCAGCGCTGCGACGGCCAGGCCGATGCGCAGGCGGTGAATGAAGGTCTGCCGGGCATCGACAGGCACGCAGCGGAGGAACCGCGCAAGGCGGAGGAGCTCACTCATTGTTGCCCCCATCGCCGTTGCCTCCTGTCGCGGCGCGCAGCCGCGCGAGGATGACTTCAATGAAGGCCGGGCCAAAGACGCCGACGAGATAGGCGGCGGATCCTGCGGCGCCCCCGGCCGGGATGGCCTCGGGCGGCAGATCCAGCCAGCTGGTCACCAGCGCCATGGAGAGGCTGCCCATCCCGGCAGCGATCAAGCCGCCGAGCAGAATGTGCCGGAGAGCATCGCGCAGCCGCATCTTTGTGGTCAGCGCATTGGTCGCGCCGCCAAGCGCGCCCCAGGCGGCCAGGATCACGGCGGTCGAGGCCGCAAGTTCGCGCAGGACAGCCGCCATGAAGCTGCCGGTGTCGTTCATCGTCGGATCTCCAGGAGAGGGATGGAGGTGATCGAGCCCAGTCGCTCGAGGTCGTGCGTCACATCGAGCACGTCCGTGTCGAAGCGGACGGGCACGTCGAATTCGAAGCCTGCGGTGAGGGCGACTCCAGAGCCCGGCGCAGTGCCGAAGGTGACGCCACCTGTCGTTGTGTCGACCGACCAGCCGCTGGCCTGTTCGGTGCCGTCGAAACCGATGCGCAGACTGCCCGCGACTGGCTTGGAAATTGCGCGCGTCCATGTCTGCGCACCGGAAACATAGCGTTTGACCAGTTGGAACGCGGTTGCGCTGCCATCGCCAGAGCCAATGACCTGGTCATTGGGCGTTGGCATGCCTGAAGGCAGGCAGGATTTGAAATCGCCCCAGTCCTTGAAGCGGAAGCCGTGCAGCCGTCCGTTGCGCGCCTCGAAGAAGGCAACGACCGCCGCGAGATCATCCCCGCGGCGGATGCCGTAGGCCACGTCGTAGCGGCGGCGCGAGTTCGCCCAGCTGGCGTTGCGTTCCTCGTCGCCCGAGGCCAGTTCGACGATCTGAGTACGCCGCTCTGGCCCGCCACGCGCGCCACGACTGATGTTGTCGGGAAACCGGATCTCGTGAAACGCCACTACATGCCCCTCCGCCCGAGCGACACGGCCCGGGCAATATCCGCAGCGACCTGGGTGCGGGATTGTCGGAAGCTTTCGGCGTCACGGGTCATGATGGTGATAGTGACGCCGCCGCCTGCGCTGTAGCTCTGTGTCTCACTGCGCGACAGCACCCGCTCACCGCGCTGCAGGATTGCCGGCACCTCGTCATGCCGTAGGCCGGCAACGCCGCCGGAATGCATCCGGGGAGCGTTGGCGAACGCCATGGCCGGGACCATCCGCGAGGGCCCCGCGGACCCAACCATGCCGCCTGCATGCAGGACATTCGCGAAGATCCCACCCGCACCCCCCAGCGCGCCGGAAAGCGCATTGGCGATGGGTCCGAGGATGAACCGCCGCGCCGCCAGCTTGGCGAGATCGGCCAGCAAGGATGTGACCAGACCGCGGAAGTCCAGTTTGCCGGTCTTTACGAACTCGCCGATGGCATTCTCGGCCGATTGGAAAGCGCCGACCAGGCTCTGGCCAATGTCGCCGCCGATATCGCGCGCCTTGCTGGCATAGTCCGAGAGCGCAGCGGTCACCGCCTGCCAGCCGGTGACCGCTGCCTCTGCGTCGGGTTTGGCCGCAGCCGCAGCCGCCCCGGCGGCAGCTCCCGCGTCGGTCGCCGCGCGTCCGGCATTCCCAAGGGCGGTCTCCAACCTGTCGGCGGCACCAGCCGTCTCGGTCAGCGCATCAGCCGCACCTTCATCGCTGCCGCGCACCGCATCTCGCAGCGCTTGCCAGCTTTCAAGTGGCGCGCGGGCGCTCTCGGCAAGATCCCTGGCCGCGCCTCGATAGAGATTGGCGGACTCCAGCGCCCGATTGGCCGTATCCGCGAGCCCGAGATCGGGGGCGGTCAGCGGGTT
>NZ_FZON01000096.1:5931-9683 GCF_900188425.1 Antarctobacter heliothermus | reverse complement strand
CCGCTGATCGATGGTGGCGCCGGAGATCTGCACCGGCAGAAAAACACTGCCGCCTTTCTGCACATCAGGCGTTTCACCCGTGGCAGGGGAAAAGCGAGGGTCCTTCAACCATTTGAAAATCAGGTTGGCGTTCATTGAATAGCGACGTGCAACCTGCGCGACAGACACGCCCGGTGCCAAAGCCTGCGCACAGATCAACCGCTTCTCTTCGTCAGCCCAGAACCGCTTCTTCTGACCCTTTTTGCCCGCCATGGAGTGCCTCAAGATGTCCACTATCGATGGTGGACACTATCAGCCGAGGGTTCCGCTCGTCAGAGCGGCGACAGCGGACGGATACCTTGAATCTGCATCATGCAACGAAAAAGGCCGGGCAAAATGCCCGGCCTTTTCCTGTCTGTGCTGTCCGTTCAGCCGATTTCGGCCAATCTTGCCAGCGCTTCTTTCAGCTTGGCCTCTTCGCCTTCGCGCAGGCGGAGATTTTCTTGCGCTTCTTCGACCACTTCTGGCGGGGCGGAGGCGGCGAAGTTGGGGTTGTTCAGACGGCCCTTGAGGCCGCCGATTTCCTTGCCCAGTTTGCCGAGGCTCTTTTCCAGACGGGCCTTTTCTTCGCCCACGTCGATGATGTCGGCGAGCGGCAGGCCAAAACTGGCACTGCCCACGGGGACGGTAATGCAGCCTTTGGGGAAGTCGGCGACCGCCTCCAGCCCCTCGATCCGGGCGAGGCGTTTGATCAGCACCTCATTGCGGTCCCATGCGGCCTGTTCATCGGTAGAGATGCCTTTGACCAGCATCGGCACATAGAGGCCCGCAGGGACGTGCATTTGTGCGCGGGCCGACCGGACGCCTTCGATCAGGGCGATGACCCATGACATTTCGGCCTCGGCGGCGGGGTCGACCATGTCGGCGGCGGCATAGGTCGGCCAATCGGCGTGAACCAGCAGCTTGGACCGCTCCCCCAGTGTGTCCCAGAGTTCCTCTGTGATGAAGGGCATGATCGGGTGCAGCAGGATCAGGCATTGGTCCAGCACCCATGCCATCGTCTGGCGCGTCTCGGCCACGACGGCGGCGTCCTGCGCGTCGAACAGCGGCTTGGCAAATTCGACGTACCAGTCGCAGACCTTGCCCCAGGTAAAGGCATAGAGCGCGTTGGCCGCGTCGTTAAAGCGGTATTCGGTCAGCGCCAGATCGACCGTTTCGCGCACGCGGGCAGTCTCGCCCAAGATCCATTTGTTGACGGTCTGCGTGGCCTCCGGGGGCGTGGCGCGGGTGGCGTGGCCCTCGAAAACGCCGTTCATCTCGGCAAAACGGCAGGCGTTCCAGAGCTTGGTGCCAAAGTTGCGATAGCCCGCGATGCGGTCGACCGACAGTTTCAGCACGCCGCCGATGGAGGCCATCGAGGCATTGGTAAAGCGCAGCGCGTCGGCGCCGTATTCGTCGACAATCTCCAGCGGGTCGATGACGTTGCCAGTGGTTTTCGACATCTTCTTGCCCTTCTCGTCGCGGACAAGCTGGTGCAGGTAGACGGTGTGAAAGGGCACCTGATCGACGACGGCCAGCTGCATCATGATCATCCGCGCCACCCAGAAGAACAGGATGTCCTGCCCGGTGATCAGCACCGAGGTCGGGAAAAAGCGTTTCAGTTCATCGGTTTGTTCGGGCCAGCCCAGCGTGCCGATGGGCCAGAGACCGGATGAGAACCATGTGTCCAGCACGTCGGGGTCGCGGAACATGGGCAGTTGCGCGGGGCTGTCGGCGGTGCGAATGCGGCCTTCGGTGCGCAGGTGCATGTGCTCGCGGAGGTCCTCGAGCACCTCTGCCGCCTCTTGGGCGTTCTCGACGATGCGGTATTCGGTGCCGTCGGGCGATTGCTGGCGGGCCTTTTCAAGGGCTTCGGCTTCGGTCGCGGCGCAGATCGGGTACCAGTCCTCTTCGCCGGGGACGTACCAGACGGGGATCTGGTGGCCCCACCACAGCTGGCGGGAAATGCACCACGGTTCGATATTGTCGAGCCAGTTGTAGTACACCTTTTCGCCCGATTCCGGCATGATCTTGATGTCGCCACCCCGGACGGCATCCAGCGCGGGGCCAACGATTTCAGAGGTTTCGACGAACCACTGGTCTGTCAGCATCGGTTCGATGACGACCTTGGAGCGGTCGCCGAAGGGCTGCATGATCGGTTTGGATTCGACCAGCGGAGTGGGGGTGACGGCGGGCGGCTCCTCGCCCTTTTTCAGCTTTTTCTGCGGGCCAAGGCGCGGGTCGTCTGACGTCGTCATGACGGCCAGCCCCTCGGCGGTGATCTCTGCGATCACCTTTTCGCGGGCGTCGAACCTGTCGAGCCCGCGCAGGTGGTCGGGGACGAGGTTGATGGCGTCGGCCTCACCCTCGGACAGGGTCTGTTTGCCTTGCGCAACTTTCATGGCGATCTTGGCGGCCTCGGCGTAGGGCACGCCGTCGTCGCGCATCTGGGCGCGGGTGTCCATCAGGCGGTACATGGGGATGCCGCCGCGCTTGGCCACCTGATAGTCGTTGAAATCATGCGCGCCGGTGATCTTGACCGCGCCCGAGCCAAAACTGGGGTCGGGGTATTCATCGGTGATGATCGGGATCAGGCGGCGGTGCTCTTTCGGACCGACCGGGATTTCGCAGAGCTGACCGACGATCGAGGCATAACGGTCGTCATCGGGATGCACCGCAACCGCGCCGTCGCCCAGCATGGTTTCGGGGCGGGTGGTGGCGATGGAGATATAGTCGCGCTCTTCGGAGAAGACGGTTTTGCCCTCTTCGTCCTTTTCCTCGTACATGTAGGTCACGCCACCGGCGAGCGGGTATTTGAAGTGCCACATGTGGCCGGGGGTTTCGATGTTCTCGACCTCAAGGTCGGAAATCGCGGTCTCGAAATGTGGGTCCCAGTTCACGAGGCGCTTGCCGCGATATATCAGCCCCTTGTCGAACATGTCGACAAAGACCTTGATGACCGCGTCGTGAAAATTCGGAGAATTTTCGTGCCCGGTGCGCGGGTCGCCGGGCGCGCCTGCCATGGTAAAGGCATTGCGGTCCCAGTCGCAGGAGCAGCCCAGACGCTGAAGCTGGTTGATGATGGTGCCGCCGTATTGGCCCTTCCATTCCCAGACCTTGGCCAGAAATTCCGGGCGCGTCAGATCGGTGCGCCGCTTGCCCTCTTCGGCCTTGAGCTTTTTCTCAACCTGGAGCTGGGTGGCGATACCGGCGTGGTCCTGTCCGGGCTGCCAGAGCGTGTCAAAGCCGCGCATCCGGTGCCAGCGGGTCAGGATGTCCTGCAACGTGTTGTTGAAGGCATGGCCCACATGCAGCGCGCCGGTGACGTTCGGCGGCGGGATCATGATCGTAAAACTTTCATCGCGTGAGCGGTTGGCCCCCGCGCGGAAGGCCCCTGTGTCCAGCCATTTGGCGGTGAGGCGCGGTTCGGCCTCGGCAGCGTTGAAACTCTTTTCCAGCGGCATCGGTCTCGTCCTCGTCTGTGTTGCGCCGGGTCTACGACACGCGGGCGGCGAGGGGAAGGGGCGCGGGTGATGGGCCGCTGTCCGCGGGCGGCCACAATGGGGCCGAAGACGGAAAAAAACCCGCGATGCCAAGCATCGCGGGTTGAGTCAACGAGAGCCCCAGGGAGGAGGAGAGGGGCCTCGAATTGAAAAGCGTGCGGCGGTGCCAGGGAGGAGGAGAGGCACCGCCGCGAATGTTTGGTCCCAGGGAGGAGGAGAGGGACCGCACAT
>NZ_FZON01000096.1:0-5626 GCF_900188425.1 Antarctobacter heliothermus | reverse complement strand
TGTTTGGTCCCAGGGAGGAGGAGAGGGACCGCACATTGCGTGTCGGGTCAAGCGACCCGGAAAAAGCGTGCGGCGACACCAGGGAGGAGGAGAGGTGTCGCCGCTTTGTCTGCGGGTCAATTGGGAGGAGATCCCGCATTCTTTCGAGGCTTGCGCCCCTTTTGTTAGCGGCGCCGATCCTTAAGGGAGGAGGAAAGGATCGGCACCAGTTCAGGCGGAGCAGGGAGGAGGACGCTCCGGCCTGTATTCTCAGATCTCGTTGGCCGCCTGCCAGGCGATGCGGCCGATTTCGCTGCGCGCCAGGCCAAGATCGGCAAGGTCGCGGTTGGACAGCGAGGCCAGCTCACGGTAGGTTTCGCGGTAGACTTTGCGACGCGCTGTCCGCGTCTGCAGTGTCTCCAGCAAGCTGGCAAAACGTGCGCCCAGGCCGCCGTGGGCTTTGGTGATGTTCGCAGTTGCAAGTGCCATGTTTCAGTGCCTCAGTGTGTTTGACCGTTTGGTTGCGCTAAACATGAGGCAAATGCTGCACCTGCACAATGCCCGGAGCGGCAATGCTGCTATGCAGAAATCGCATATGAATGCTGTTCATTTTTTAGTCTGGCGCACTAAGGATATGCATATTGCCGGATGAGGGTTGAGTTGCCGCAAGGTCAGCGCCACCCGAAATGGCACAATCCCAAGGAGGAATCATGTCTGAGATCAAGAATGCCGTCGAGGCTGCGTTGCAGCGGATAGAAATGCCGGACGGCGGAAACCTGATGTCACGCGACTTGATTCGGGCATTGCGGGTGGATCAGGGGGTTGTCCGCTTTGTCATAGAGGCGCCAAGCGCCGAGATGGCCAAGCAGATGGAGCCGTTGCGGCAGGTGGCAGAACGGGCGGCGGCCTCTGTTGGGGGCGTGACCTCGGCCAGCGTGGTGCTGAGTGCGCCGACCGGGGGCAAGGCGCCGCCGCAGTTGAAAGTGGGCGGGCACGCCAAGCCGCAGGAGGGCGTGATGAAGCCTGTGGGCGTCAAGACGATCCTCGCCATTGGGTCGGGCAAGGGCGGGGTGGGCAAATCCACCGTGTCAGCCAATCTGGCGGTGGCGCTGGCGCGGGCGGGCAAGCGGGTCGGCCTGCTGGATGCGGATATTCACGGCCCCAGCCAGCCGCGCATGTTTGGCCTGACCGCCAAACCCGCCAGCCCGGACGGCAAGACCATCATCCCGCTGCAGGCGCATGGCGTCACGGTCATGTCGATCGGATCCATGCTGGCAGAGGACAAGGCGGTGGTCTGGCGCGGGCCGATGTTGATGGGCGCGCTTCAGCAGATGTTGATGCAGGTGGATTGGGGCACATTGGATGTGCTGATCGTCGACCTGCCGCCGGGCACCGGGGATGTGCAGCTGTCGCTGTGTCAGAAATCCGAGGTGGCGGGGGCGATTGTGGTCTCAACCCCGCAGGATGTGGCGCTGCTGGATGCGCGCAAGGCGCTGGATGCCTTTGCGACGCTGAACACGCCGGTTCTGGGGCTGATCGAGAACATGGCGGTGTTCACCTGTCCGCATTGCGGCAAGGACAGTCATATCTTTGGTCATGGCGGAGTGGTGGCGGAGGCCGAGAAGATGGGGTTGCCGCTGTTGGCGCAGTTGCCGATTGATCTGGACACGCGGTTGGGCGGCGACGGGGGCCAGCCGATTGCGCTGGGGGACAGTGCGATGGCGCAGTCCTATGCGCAGCTGGCGGATCGGCTGATCAAGGGCGGGATCGTCTGATCGCGGCTGTTGCTGGCGCGCCTGCGGCGCGGAATTGGGTATTTTTGCAGAAAAGAAGCAGGGGCGGGACGTTTGGTCCCGTCCGTTGCATTTGGGCGGCCGGTTTTGGGCGCGGTGTCAGGCCGCTTTTTGCAGGTGCAGGAACAGGTCGGTGATCAGGGCGGCCGGGTCGATGTTCACGGACCGGGCGTGGCGGGCGCGGTCGCCTGCCTCTTGTGAGATATTGGCCCAGCGGCGGCCCGCTGCGGGATCGGGGGCGAGCCGTGTCAGCATATCGCCCTCGCCGCGCAGGATTTCGGGTGGCGGGTGGCCGGTGACGCCGGTGCGCGCGAGCCGGGCAGAGAGTTGGTCGGCCAGCGTCAGCACCAAGTCCAGCCGCGCCTCCTTGCCCTTGCCCGCGCAACTGTCGGCCAGCGACAACAGGGCGGCGCGGTCCAGCGCGGGCAGGCCGGAGAGCAGTTTCAGGATTTCCCGGTAGAGCGCCAGGCCGTCGAGGGTCAGCAGCCGCATGGCTGCGCCGACGGAGCCTTCGGCGAGGGTGGTCAGGGGGGCGACGTCATTGGGCGCGACCTCTGCTCCGGCCTGTGTCAGCGCCTGGGCCATGTCCTCTGGCGGCAGGGGGGCGAGGCGCAGGGTGCGGCAGCGTGAGCGGATCGTGGGCAAAAGGCGGGCGGGTTGGTGGCTGAGCAGCAGCAGGGTGGTGCGGGCGGGCGGCTCTTCGAGCATTTTCAGCAGGGCGTTGGCGGCCTGGTTGGTCATCTCGTCGGCGCTGTCAACGATGACGACCCGGCGCCCGCCGTCCGCCGCTGACAGGCCAAAGAACGCGTTGAGCTTGCGGATTTCGTCGACGCGGATGACGTCGGAAAAGCGGCCCTCTTTCAGCGCCTTGTCTCGTTCCGTGTCGGTGGAGCCGGCGCCGCCCCGGCGCAGCAGGAACAGGCCGGGTTCCGACAGGGCCAGCATCCGGCGGGCCACCGGGTGGTCCGGGTCGATGTGCAGGCTGTCCGGTGGGGGCGGCGCGCCGAAGAGGCCATCGCCCTCAGCCGGAGGGGTGGCGAGGAGGAAGCGGGCGATTTCCCATGCCAGCGTCGCCTTGCCGGTGCCGCGCGGTCCGGTCAGCAGCCAGCCGTGGTGCAGGCGGCCCGAGGTGTAGGCGGTCAGAAAGGTCTGTTCGGCATGGCTTTGCCCGATGACGCGTGCGGTTTCACGCGGGTGCGGCGCGCCGGTCAGGCGGTCCGGTTCGGGCAGGTCGGCGAGGTCGCTCATGCCGGGCACGCGGGCAGGTGGGGGGTGACGGTGGTCAGGATCTCGGCGGCGACGGTGTCGATGTCGCGGTTGCCGTCGATCACGCGAAAGCGGGTGGGGTGGTCCTGCGCCAGCGTCAGAAAGCCGTCGCGCATCTGTTGTTGCAGGGCGAGGCCGAAATCCTCGAACCGTTCTTCATCGGTGGCGCGGGCCTTGGCGCGGGACAGTCCCGCGTCGGCGGGCATGTCCACCAGCAGGGTCAGGTCCGGTTCGACCCCGATCATCAGGTTGTGCAGCGCGTCGACCCTGTCGCGCAACCCACCGCGACCCTGATACATGCGCGTCGAGTCGGCGAAGCGGTCGCAGATCACCACGCGGCCCGCGTCCAGCGCCGGGCGGATCACCCGTTCAAGGTGGTCGCGGCGCGCGGCGGTGAACAGCAGCAGTTCGGTTTCGGCGGACCAGCGGTCCGGGTCCCCCTGCAACACCAGCGCACGGATTTCCTCGGCCCCCGGGCTGCCGCCGGGTTCGCGGGTCAGGACGGGGTCCAACCCGCGTTCGCGCAGCGTTTCGGACAGGCGGCGGGCCTGGGTGGATTTGCCTGATCCGTCGATGCCCTCAAAGCTGATGAAAAGGCCCGGCCAGGGTCTGGTCGGCTCACTCACATCGCGTCCCCGGCGTCTTCGGAGAAGCGTTTGATGAGCAGGCCGCTGACGGTCATGATCCGGTCGACAAAACCGCCCGCATCGACCTTGTCGGCGGCCACCAGCGGCACACGGGTTTCCGGCAAGCCGTCGGGCTGGATGATCAGTTCGGCCAGTTTCTGGCCTTTGGACACCGGGGCCTCGATCGGGCCGGTATAAACCACCTCGGCCTTGATGCCGCCCGCCGTCATGGTCGGCAACAGCAGGGTCACATCCTTTTCGGCGACAAGATGCACCTCATCGGCGGAGCCCATCCAGACCTCGGCGGTGGCGACGCTTTTGCCCTTGGTCACGACGGTCTGCTCGGCGAACTGGCGAAAGGCCCAGTTGACGATGGCCTCTGCCTCTTCGGCGCGGGCGCGGGTGCTGTCCAGCCCGGTGATGGCAAAAACCACGCGGCGGTTGCCGTTGGTGGCGCTGCCGACAAGACCATAGCCCGCCTCCTGGGTGTGGCCGGTTTTCAGCCCGTCGGCCCCGATGCCCAGCCCCAGCAGCGGGTTGCGGTTGTTGACGTTCGAGGGCGCGCGGCCATCAAATTCGAACACCCGTTCCGAGAACATCGGATAAAACTCGGGGAAATCGGTGATGATGCGATTGGCCAGCAAGACCAGATCGCGCATCGACATGGCGTGACCCTGCGCAGGCCAGCCAGAGGCGTTCTTGAAGGTCGAGGAGGTCATGCCAAGCTGCTGGGCGCGCTGGGTCATGAGGCGGGCAAAGCCGCCTTCGGTGCCGTCCGGCGACAGCGCCTCTGCCAGTACGACACAGGCGTCGTTGCCGGACAGGACGATGACGCCGCGCAGAAGATCCTCGACCTTGACCCGGTCGGTGGTGTCCAGAAACATGGTCGAGCCGCCAAAGGACATGGCATGGGCGGAGACGGGCAGCCGTTCGTCCCGTTGCAGGCGGCCCTCGCGGAGCGCCTCGAACGCGATGTAGAGCGTCATCAGCTTGGACATGGACGCGGGGGGCAGCGCCTGATCGGCCTCTTTGGTCAGCAGAACCGTGCCGGTGGTCTGATCCAGCACAAAGGCGGCCCTTGCGCGTGTGTCAAAGGCCATAACCGCCGTTGCGGCGAAGACCAGTGCTGTGGCGGCCAGGAGGCTGCGGGACATCATGCTCATGGGTTCCCCTTTGAGTCGGTTGTGCGTCACCTTTGGCGGTTATCGCCCATGTGGCGCGCGCTGTCATCCCGATGGGTGGCCGATCGGTGGGGATTTGCGCCCCTGCGCGGCGGGCAGCGGCATGGCCGTCGCCGGGGCTGCGGCGCGCAGTTGCGTCAACCCTGATACATCACCCTTTTGCCAACAGTCGCTCGATCGCCCCCAACAGTTCCACCCGCGGGACCGGCTTCATCAGGCGGACGTCTTCGGCCCGCAGGCCATTGCCGTGTACCGTTGCCTCGCTGGCATAGCCGGACATGAAAATGACCGGCAGATCGGCCTCCAGCGCCCGGCAGGCGCGGGCAAGGTCCGGGCCGCGCATCTCTCCGGGCATGACAACATCCGTCAGCAACAGATCATAGGACCTGTTTGCCTTGAACAGGTCATAGGCATCCTGTCCGTTTGTTGCTGCATCGGGCTTTGTTGCGCAAAGTCGGTAACGTCCGGAGTTCCCCTTTCCCCGGACGCAATTATCCCACAGGCTCTGTGACGGGTATGCCGAGCGCGGTGTAGCCGTTGAGCACGGCGGCGCGGATCTGAAGTTCGGCGACCTGACGATCGAAGTCGCGCGCCATGAGGCTCTGCCCCAGCAGCTTCACGCAATGCATCTTCGTCTCGGCGCGGCTTCGTCGGTGGTATCCGCTCCATTTTCTCCAGATGGCGCGGCCAAGGTATTTCGAAGCGCGCAGCGCCTCGTTCCGAGCGATAGCCCCTGCAGTCGATGGCTTCCACGGCTTGGCATTCTTGCGCGGCGGTATGA